>JBATWU010000038.1:0-81132 GCA_049672825.1 Pusillimonas sp. | reverse complement strand
AGGCTGGGGCGGCATGGCGTCCGACGGCGTGCTCAGCGTCACCGTGCGCGACAGCGCCGCCGCCATGGACGCCATCAGCGGATACGAACCCGGCGCACCGTACGCCTCGCCACCCCAGCCGCGTTCCTTTCTCGATGCGGTGCGCGAAAAATCGTCCGGCAAGCTGCGCGTCGGCGTCTTGCACGAGGCTTGGAACGGTATCGCCATCGCACCCGAATGCCTGGCTGCCGTCGAAAAGGCCGCCAGCCTGATCCGCGACCTCGGCCATGAAGTTGCCGATGCGCGACTGCCCGACATCGACTACGACGGTTTTGTGCGTGCCCACGGCACCGTGCTTGCCACCAACATCACGCTGGCGGTGGACGCCCGCCTGAAAGTCGCCGGACGCGCCCCGACCGACGATGACCTGGAGCCTGTCCTGCTCGACGGCTACGCCATAGGCAAGACTCTGGGTGCCGGCCAGTACGTCGACGCCATCCAGCGTTTCCACGCCATTGGCCGTGCCTTCGCCACCGCCATGGCCAATTACGACCTGATCCTGACACCCACGCTAACGCAATTGCCCGCGCCGCTGGGCTATCTTTCCCTGAACGCCTGCGGCTTCTGGGATTTCCGCGCCCGCGTCGCACAATACGCGACCTTCCTGGCAGTCATCAACGCATCGGGCCAGCCTGCCGCCAGCCTGCCGCTGTCATGGACGGCAGAAGGCGTACCTGTCGCCGTTCAGCTCATCGGCAGGTTTGGCCAGGAAGACAGGGTGCTGGAACTCTCCGCTCAACTCGAACGCGCAGCACCGTGGGCCGGTCGCATTCCCAGCTTCGCGGCCATTCCAGACAAGCGCGGGCTGCAGGCCGCGGCGGAGATGGCATGATGCACATCGCACTGGTCAGCCACACCGCCAACCTGGCCCACTTCCGCCCCCTGCTGAAGGCCGAACTGCCGGAAGTCGAAGTATCTGTCTGGCCCGACCCGCGCTGCCTTGATGCCGAGGTGGCGGTCGGGTGGAACGCCCCACCCGGCATCTATGCGCGCATGCCCCGGCTACGGTTGGTGCATAGCATCGCTGCGGGCGTCGACAGCATGGTCGCACAGCAGGACGTGCGTGGTCTTCAGGTGTGCCGCGTGATCGATCCGGATCTGGCGCAAGGCATGGCCGAGTACGTATTGTGGTCGGTGCTGCTGTTCCACCGCGGACTTGACCTAGCGCTGGCACAGCAGCGCGAACATGTGTGGAAGAGGCCGGTGCTCAAGCGCGCCGCCGAGTGCCGGGTTGGCGTCATGGGGCTGGGCGAGCTCGGCAGAAAAGTGGCCGGCGCCATCGCGGCCCAGGGTTACCAGGTGCATGGCTGGTCGCGCAGTCAACACATGCTGGACGGGGTTACCACCCATGCCGGCAGCGCGGGCCTGGGCAGCTTCCTGGCGCAAAGCGACGTGCTGGTCTGCCTGCTGCCGTTGACCGACGCCACCCGCGGCATCCTGGGACGCGCAACCTTCGAGGCCTTGCCGCGCGGCGCGGCGCTGGTCAACTGCGGCCGGGGCGGCCACTTGGTGGTGGAAGACCTGGCCCAGGCGCTGGCCAGTGGCCAGCTGCGTGGCGCTGTACTGGACGTTTTCGCGCACGAGCCGCTACCGGTCGACAGCCTGTTGTGGAACATGCCCGGTGTGATCGTGACGCCCCATATGGCGACCATGGCCATGCCGGCCACCATCGTTCGCCAGATCGCCCAGAACATCACCCGCCTGCAGACGGGCCAACCGCTTCGAAACATCGTGGACCTCTCCCGCGGCTACTGAACAAGCTTTCAAAAAAAACTCTCTACAAGCGATCCCCATGGACCCCGTCGACATCCCTCTAGAAAGCACTGATATCCCGGCAACGCCCGTACCAGCGCGGCAGACCGAAGCTGAAGTGCGGCAGGATCTGGCAAACCTATACCGCCTGATTGCGCATTTCCGCATGACCGACATCATCGACACGCACATCAGTGCAAGGGTACCCGGGCCGGATGCGCATTTCCTGATCAACCGCTACGGCGTGCTGTTCAACGAGATGCGGCCTCAGGATCTGGTGAAGATCGACACCGAGGGCCGGCCGGTGGACCCAGGCGACGACGAGCAGAATCGCGTCAACGCGGCCGGTTTCACCATCCATTCCGCCGTGCACATGGCGCGCCATGATGTGGCCTGCGTGGTGCATACCCATACGGCAGACGGCATCGCGGTGGCCTGCCAGGAGCAGGGCCTGCTGCCCATCAGCCAACATGCGCTGCGTTTCTATGGCCGCCTTGGCTACCATGGCTATCAGGGCATTGCGCTCGACCTGGAAGAACGCGCCGACCTGGTTGCCAACCTGGGGAGCCACAAGGCCATGATCCTGCGCAACCACGGCCTGCTGGCAACCGGCCGCACCCTGCCGGAGGCCTTCGTGAATATTTATTTCATGGAGCGCGCCTGCCAGATCCAGATCCGCGCCATGGCCGGCGGCGCAAAGCTCAGCTTCCCTTCCGCCGAAGTGTGCGAACGCACTGCCAAGCAGTTTGACCGGCCGACCAGCCTGATTTATTGCCAGCGCGTGTGGAACGCAGCGCTACGCATGCTTTGATCCATTTTCCGAACCACCACAACCGAAAGGCACCCGCCATGAACACCTCTCTACCGAAGATTGTTTGCACTGCCGCGCTCTGCCTGGCGGCGCTCGCCGCCGGCGCGCAGACCTTACCGAACAAGCCGCTGCACCTTGTGGTGCCACAAGCTGCCGGCACCGGCAACGACGTGCTGGCGCGCTCGCTGGCCGACCTGCTGGCACAGCGCATCGGCCAGCCCGTGGTGGTCGAGAACCGTGCCGGGGCCAACGGCGCGGTGGCCGCCAGCTACGTACTGGGACAACCGGCCGATGGTGCCACTCTGCTCTTCTCCGGCGTGTCCAACCTGTCGTGGACGCCGCTGATGTACCGCGCCATCAAGTACCAGCCCTCGCGCGACTTCGCCGGCGTGGCCACCATCGCCAACACGCCGTTCATGACGGTCACCGCTGCGGACGGCCCGTACAAGGACCTCGCCGGCCTGCTGGCCGCGGCACGGGCGCAGCCGGACAGCATCAACTTCGCCTCCTACGGCGTGGGCAACTCGACCCACCTGGCCAGCGAGCTGATCGGCGAAAAGGCCGGAGTGAAGCTCTACCATGTACCCTACAGCGGCGCGGCCGCCACCACCAGCGTGGTTGCCGGCGACGTGCAGATGCTCACCACCGTGCCTAGCGGAGTTGCCGGCCTGATCAAGGCTGGCAAGCTGCGGGCCCTGGCCGTTACCGGTGAACGCCGACTGGCTGCCTTCCCGGATGTGCCCACCTTCCGTGAACTGGGCTACGACATCGAGGTGCCCGGCTGGTACTCCATCGTCGTACGGCGTGGCACGCCGGCGGCCATCATCGAGCAGCTCAACCGCGACATCAACGAGATATTGGACTCGGCCGAGATGAAGGAAAAACTTGCCGCCCAATCACTGGATGTGCTGAAGGGCACACCGGCCGATCTTGACCGGACCATCGTGCGCGACAGCCAGCAATGGGCGCCTCTCATCAAGAAGCTCGGCATTCAGCAATAGGCATCAAACCCGGAGGCAATCCCATGAAACAGCGCATCAACCACATCCTGCGCAAGCGCGCTGCCGGCGAAACCCCGCTGGGCCTGGTGGTGCAGACCGGCAGCGCGGAGGTGGTCGAAATGGCCGCCGCTGCCGGGCTGGACTTTATTGTCATCGACTGCGAGCACGGCAGCGGCGGCTTCGACAAAACGATCGAGATGCTGCGCGCCGCCGATGCTGGCGACATCACCCCGCTGGTGCGCTTGCCGGACCACACGCCGCATCATATCCTGCGCATGCTCGATGCCGGCGCCATGGGCATCGTGGCGCCCAACGTTAACACCGGGGCACAGGCCGAAGCGATTGTCGCGGCGGCCAAGTACCGGATCGGCGATGGCGGCGGGCGGCGCGGTAGCTGCCCCAGCACCCGGGCCAACTGGCATCTTGCTCAGGACTGGGAAAGCTTCGCACGCTGGTCCAACGAGCAGACTCTTGTATGGGTCATCGTTGAGGACAGCGAGGGCGTGGCCAACATCGACGAGATTGCCGCAGTGCCTGGGCTGTCGGCTATCGTTCCGGGCCCGTTCGACTTGGCCCAAGCCATGGGCCACGGCGGTGCTGTCGATCATCCGGAAGTGCGCGCCGCCTTGTCGAAGATCGCGGCCGCCGCCGCTCGCAACGGGGTCGACATCTCGGCGGCGCTGATGGGCACCACGGCCGCGCAACTGGGCGAGCAGTCGGCTTATTGGCGCTCGCTCCGCGCCACCAGCTTCTGGGTGGGTGGCGATCGCCGCATCCTGAGCCTGTCCCTGCGCCAGCGCACGCAACTGGTGCAGGACAGTCTTACCGCAGGCCCGGCTTCCCGCTAAGCGCACGCGTGGCCACCATGAGCAGCGGAGCAAACCGCTGGGTGAACTCCTCGGGCGTCCACTCCGCCAGTGAGCCCGAGATGTCGATGGCCGCGATCGGCCTGCCTCCGTGGTCCAGGATGGCGCTGGCAAGGGTCAGCTCGCCCAGCATGCTTTCCTCGGAGGCCAGGGAAAAGCCGTCTTGCCGGGCCTGGGCAACCAGATCACGGATGCGGCCGGGCTCGGTAATAGTCTTGCTGGTCAGTGCCTTCGACGCGCTGCGGGCCAGAATGTTGTCCACTTCGCCGTCGTCCAGATGCGACATCACGGCGCGGCCGCTGGCCGTATGCGCCGTGGCGAGCCGGCGTCCGATCAGGGCGGTAGTGTAGGTCTGGCGTTTGGTCTGCCGCCGAATCGCGAAGATAATGGTGAGATCGTCGAATAAGCTCAATTCGACCCGTTCGCCCGATTCGCGCTGCAGGTCGACGATCAGGGGCGTAGCCCGTTCCAGCAGGGGCACGCTGCGCAGGTAATCGAAGGTCCGCTCCAGGATCTTCTTGCCGAGTACGTAGCCCTTGCCGTTGATGCCGCGTTCCAGGTAGCCTAGGGCCACCAGCGTGTAGGCCATGCGCTGCACCGCACTCCGGTCCATGGCGCTAGCTGCCACCAATTCATTCAGGCTGAGCGGCGTGGCATGGTCCGAAAAGCATTCCAGCAGGCGCAGGCCCTTGGCCAGGGAGTTGACGAAAAGTGAGTCGGCGCGGTCGGTCATGAAATACCTTGAAGTATCGCAATTCAATACTTTGTGGTTGAAAATAAATGCGCCTACTTGAGCGCCCGCACGCATTCACCTATCAGCGCGGGGCCGCGATAGATAAGCCCCGTGTACAGCTGGACGGCGTTTGCTCCCGCAGTGATCTTTTCCTGTGCCTGCCGGCCCGACAGGATGCCACCCACCCCGATGATGGGATAGCCCGCTCCCAATTGCTGGCGCAGGCGGGCAATGACCCGCAATGACAGCGCGTGCACCGGCGGACCCGACAGGCCGCCCGGCTCTTGGCCATGAGGCAGGCCCTGGACCGCGTCGCGCGACAGGGTGGTATTGGTGGCGATCACGCCGTCGACCTCGTGGCGGGGCAGCAGTTCCGCGATGACATCGACCTGTTCCGTGCTGAGATCGGGCGCGATCTTGACCACCATGGGCACGTGCCGGCCATGGCGGTCCGCCAGCGCCTTGCGTTTTTCCTGCAGCGGTTGCAGCAGTTGCGTCAGTTCATCCTGGCCTTGCAGTGTGCGCAGGTTTTGCGTATTGGGCGATGAGATATTGACGGTGATGTAGTCGGCATGGGCATAGACGCCTTCAAGTCCCAGCAGGTAGTCGTCGACGGCCCGTTCGATGGGGGTGGCGGCATTCTTGCCGATGTTCAAGCCAAGAATCCCGCCCTGGCTGCGCCACTGGCTTTTCTGAACATTGGCGATGAAGGCGTCAAGGCCTTGATTGTTGAAGCCCAGGCGGTTGATCAATGCCTGGGCGCGCGGCAGGCGGAACATGCGCGGCTTGGGGTTGCCCGGCTGCGCCAGCGGTGTCACCGTGCCCACTTCGACAAATCCGAATCCCAGATTGCCCAGCGCGTCGATATGGGCCCCGTTCTTGTCCAGGCCTGCCGCCAGCCCGACGGGATTGCGCAGTGCCAGCCCCATCAGGGATGTGGGGTGCTCGGGTTGCGAGGCCATCAGCCCTCGCGTCAGGCTGCAGTCATAGGCTTTTTGCAGTGACCGCAATGTGATGTCGTGCGCGGTTTCGGCATCCAGGGAAAAAAGCGCCGGTCGGGCAAGGGAGTAGGTATTGAATAAAAATGACATGCGTGGAGTGGTTCAGGCCATGGCGGGCTCGGCCCAGGTGCCGTGCCGGAGGATTTGAAAGGGCCGATACTGCGATTTATAGGCCATTTTACGGCTTTCCTTGATCCAGTAGCCCAGATACAGCCAGGGCATTCCCAGCTGGCGGCATTGGCCCAGTTGCCACAGTACGCCGTAGGTGCCCAGGCTGCCTGCGGCATCCGGGTCGAAAAAGGTATAGACCGAGGAAAATCCGGTATCCAGCACATCGATGATGGACACCATCTGGAGCAGTCCCGATGGCAGGCGGAATTCCACGATTCTTGAATTGACGCGGCTGGTAAGCAAGAACTGCGTGTATTGGCTGCGGCTGTCTTCGTCCATGCCCGCGCCGGGGTGCCGGCCCAACTGGTAGCGCTGATACAGCTCGAAGTGTTCGTTGCTCCAGTGCAGGGGCGTCTCGCGGGTGATGAGCCCGCTGTGGCGGCTCCATGTCTTGCGCTGTGTGCGGCTGGGCTGAAAACGGTTGACGTCTATGCGTATGGGCAGGCACGCCTGGCATCTGTCGCAATGGGGGCGATAGGTAAACAGCCCGCTGCGCCGGAACCCTTGCTCAACCAGTTGGGAATAGGTGTCGGCGTTGATCAGGTGCGTTGGCGCCGCTACCTGCGATCGCGCGTTCAGTTCAGGCAGGTAGCTGCAAGGGTAGACGGCCGTGGAATAAAACTGCAGCGTTTTAAAACCCGGTTCAGACAAGTGGCTCATGCAAGCGTCCAATAGCGCGGTACACCAACCATTATGGCGTGATCGGCTCAATTGGCGCAAGCTCGCCCGATTGCCATATTTCGCCCCGGCCCCACTCGGGCGCGGGATATTGCAGCGCCTGGTTCAACAAGTCAAGAAACTGCTTGCGGCTCATGGGCAGCGCGCCCAGGCTGGCCAGGTGTCCGGTCTGCTGCTGGCAGTCTATATGCGCAATGCCGCGCTTGCGGAGAAAGCGGACCAGATAGGCGGTCGCTATCTTGCTGGTGTCCGTGACGCGGCTGAACATGGATTCGCCAAAGAAAAACCGTCCCAGGCATACGCCGTACAAACCGCCGGCCAATTCGCCGTCTATCCAGGTTTCGATGCTGTGGGCCGCGCCGGCGCGGTGCCAGGCCAGGTAGGCGGTCTGGACGGCGGGTGAAATCCACGTTGCATGCTGCGTGCGGCGAGGTTGGGCGCAGGCGCGGATGACCGCGGCGAAATCCAGGTTGGTGCTGACGCGAACCTTGGCCGACCCGCCGCCTTCATCGCGGGCGATCCGGCGCAAGGTTTTGGACAGCGAGCGCGATTCCCTGAAATCGGCGCAGGCCAGCACCATGCGAGGGTCGGGGCTCCACCACAGGATGGGGTCGCCATCGTTGAACCAGGGGAAAATACCGCGTTGATAGGCCTGGGTCAGGCGCGCGACTGTCAGGTCGGCGCCGGCGGCCAGCAAACCTTCGGGCAGGGCGGCTTCGGGATCGGGAAACGGCGCGCAGTCATCCAGCCAGATCAGGCTTGCCATGGAAATAACCTAATGCTTGGGGTAGGGAACCGGAATATCGTAATGATGCATGGGGAATACGCCGGTCTTGCGGTCGGCAAGGTAGTGCTCGAGCGTGGTGACCACGGTCCGGAACGACAGCTCGGCCCAGGGGATGTCGTTTATGTCAAAGAATGCGGCCTCGAGGCTTTCGGGGCCCGGATACAATTCTTCGCTCAGGACTTGGGCCAGATAGAAAAAGTGGACCTGCTCGGCATGCGGCACATCGATCACCGTGTACAGCGGCCCCAGTTCTATTTGCGCGCCGGCTTCTTCCTGTGTTTCGCGCATCGCGCCCTGGGCGGTGGTTTCCCCCAGTTCCATGAACCCGGCCGGCAGGGTCCACTTGTTGTAGCGCGGCTCGATGGCGCGCCTGCACAGCAGGATGCGGTCGTCACGCACGGGCAGCACGCCCACGACATTGCGCGGGTTCTGGTAGTGCACCGCCCCGCAATGCTCGCAGACATCGCGCGTGCGGTTGTCGTCGGGCGGAATGCGCTGCGTGATTTTGGTGCCGCACTGGCTGCAAAACTTCTGGGTGCGCGGAGCGGGAAAGTAAAAAGGGGGGGCGTGCGAGGTCATGGCGTGATTCTACTCAATGCGGGGCAGCGCACAAAACCCAAAACGCCCGCAATGTCGGCCGCCGCGCAAAAGTGCAGTGCCGCTGCCTTGCCGTGGCCTTCCAGGCGGATCATTTGCCCGTCCGCGGGGCCATGCTCCAGCGCTTGCAGCAGAGGGACGCCATCCGCCAGACGCAAGCGGGCCAGCAGAACCGCCAGGTCCCGGCCGGCCACCAGGGCCGGGCCGAGATCGGCTTGCGCATATAGCTTGCCGCCGTCGTCCAGCCACCAGGCATGGATACCGGCGACATCCTGCCCGGTATGGCTGCGCAAGACGTCGCCGCCCTGATCGCTCACGGTGTGCAGAATATGGGGAGCGGCGTCCAGGCGCACGTACACCCTTTGCGGCCCGTTCTGGAAATACCACCGGCCGGCGTCGTCCGCGGCGTAATTGCGGTTGATGAACTGCAGGATGGCGGGGCTGGTAATGGCTTCGCCCGGGCTGTACGACCCCTCGGCGCAGTGCTCGGGAAGAAGGGCGTCCCCCTGCGGGTGCAGGCGCCATTCTCCGCGCTCCGTCAAAGAAAGCCAGCCGTAGACATCGGGTACGTCCGGCCACCGCGCCATGGCGGCGATTACATTGTCATCCATGCTGTGGCTATTGTTCCGTTCGGGGCCAAGCGGCGCCGTGCTTGTGACGCACGGCGCCGCCTTTTGGCCGTTCGCAACAGTCTAACGCTGGTTCAAGCGTTGGGCCAGCACATTGCCCAGCACATGGAAGCTTTCCGCCAGTACGACCAGCATCAGCACCGAGGCGAGCATGACCTCGGGCAGGAAGTTTGCATAGCCGTAACGGATGCCCAGATCCCCCAGCCCCCCGCCGCCTATGGCGCCGGCCAGGGCCGAATAACCGACCAGGCTTGCCAGGGTGATGCCTATTCCGGCGACGATGCCCGCCGAGGCCTCCGGCACAAGTACCCTGCTGATGATCTGCCAGTGCGAAGCGCCCATGGTCTGCGCGGCTTCGACGACATGGCGGTCGACTTCGTTCATGGCGGCTTCGACATGGCGCGCCACAACAGCTGTGCCGATAAGGGTCAGTGGGACGAGGGTGGCGCCCAGGCCCGTGGCACTGCCCAGAATGAAGTGGGTCAGGGGAATGGATGCCGCCAGTACGATGATGGACGGCGTCGATTTCAGTCCTTGCACGGCCACGCCAATGACGCGGGACGTCGTGGGTGCGGAAACGACGCCGCGACGAGCCAGGTGCAGGAACAAGCCCAGCAAGCCGCCCAGCAGCGACCCCAGCAGGCCGGAAACGCCCGTCATGAGCAGCGTTTCGCCAAACGAGGTGATGAACAGGTCGATCGTGGTCGACGGCATGGCCTGATTCCTGGATGGGACCCGGAAATTGTAGGGGCCGGCGCTGTCGAACGGAACGATTGTTTTGGAAGGGGCTAATAGCTGAAAGTGATAAGCGGCAACTGCCGGAATGCCGAAGAAAACCTTATTCCCCGATGCCAGCTTTTTTGGCGTAATGGGAAATACGCCCGAGTGCATAGTAGGCGCTCGCCTTGCGGATATGGTTTCGCTGGCCCTCAAAGCGGCGCGTTTCGCTGAACAGGCTGATTTGCGTGTTTGATGCGCCGGTGAAAGCCCACGCAAAGCATTGCGTGCCTGCCGGAATGTCCTTATCTGTGTCGTCCGTTACGCCTGTATTGGCGATGGCGATGTTTGCGCGGCTATGGCCCAGCGCGCCAAGCGCCATTTCGCGTGCCACTTCCTCGCTGGTCAAGTTGAAACGCTCAATAGTCTGTGGCCTGACCGCCAGGCATCGCTGCTTGGCTTCGGATGAATAGACAACAAAGGCGCAGTCAAGCAGCTGGCCCGCCCCTTCTGTATCGGCCAGGGTGGCGGCAATCAGTCCCGCGGTGCACGATTCAGCGGTAACCAACACCAGCGATTCTTTCCGCATGAATTGCGCGACGTCTTCTATGTTTGTTCTCATGTCCGGCTCCTTGAAAGCTGCGTCTGCCCTTAGACCACAATATTACTCGGTGTCCAAGGCCGGCAGAGGTGACAAAACAGCGCATTTCAAAGGAGGGCCGCGTCCCAGTCTTGCTGAAGTATCGCGTCGGCCCCGGCCGAGTCTCGCGATTCGGCCGGAGCCTTTTATTTCTACATCAACTTATCTTGTTTATTTCTGCCTGGAAGGGTCTTGCGGCCGGGATGGCTGGCCGTCCCGGCCAGGGTCGGAATTTCGATCCGTGCCCGGCTGCACGGGTTGGTTCGTGTCGGGCAGATTCTGCTTGTCGCGGCCCGGCTGTTGCGCGGGCGTATTGGGCTGCTGGCCGGGTTGGTTTTGGGGTGTTTGATTGTCTTGCATGATGGTTCCTTCAGATTCAGTTGATAAATCGAGTTGGACAGGTGCTACTTGTTGTACTTGGTTTTTGCGCTTGCAATGCATTGGTCTTTTGCATCGCCCGAGAGGGCATCGCACTTCTCTTTGGCGACATCGTAGTTGGCGTCGCGCTTATCTCCCGCGGCTTCCTGGCGGGCCTCGGCGGTTTCTTTGCCCGCCTTGGAGTCCGCCTTTGCAGAATCGCGCTTAGCATCGGCCTCCTTCTTGCAAACATCGCGGTCATTTCCCTTGAGCGCGTCGCAGCGCTTCATATCGGCATCATGGCGCGCGCTGATTTCATCGGGCGTCATGACGCCGGCATTGGTCTGCGCCGCGACGGGAAACGATATCGCGCCAGCCAAGGCAATTGAACAAATGCAAACAGCTTTCTTGGTTTTATTCATATGAACTCCTAAGAACACAGTTTCGTATTGCAGCCCCGGCATGCCCATACGGGCTTGGGCTGTTTTTTTAATGTAATGACGCTGGCCGTGGCGAACCAGAGACGCCAGGACCAATTGAACTAGTGCAAGTGCACTGCCTGATCAACCTCTGTTGCCCTTGCTGTCTTGATAGTTGTCATTGGGCTGTCGCTTTCTTTACGGACTGAGAAAAACGTGTGGGGTTGATCTTCTTTATGCGTACGCCGCTTCTTTGATGGCTTCGGCCACCCACTGATTCAGGCTTTCTCCGCTAGCTGCTGCAGCGATGGCGGCGGCCTCATGGACTTCTGGGGCGACCCGCAGGACAAACTTTCCTGAAAAGTTCTTGCGAGGCTCTATGCCGCGCTTTGCACACTCATCCATGACGGCGCTAAGCGAAAGCTCGCCTTCATGATGCAGCCCGGCTACATCGGTGGCGTAGAAGTCTGCTCCGCCGTTCAGGCCGACGAACTCGCCCCGGAACATTTCGATGTCCGGGTCGTAGGTGATGACGGCCGGCTGGCCGCCAATAGTCATAACGTTCTTCATGGTTACTCGCCCGACAAGGGGAAGAGTTAGTCCAAGGCAAGGGCGTTGTAGCGGGGTAAAGCAGCATAGCAAATGCTGTATTTATGAACAGTATTTATAGCGCAAAAAAACCCGCACGATGGCGGGCTGATTTTGGATTTTGCGCAGCAAGCTGTATTTTGCGCAGCGGCAAAAATTGTAGAAACGCTGAAAACCCGCATAAATTCTGGAGGCGCAACTCGGAATCGAACCGGGGTACACGGATTTGCAATCCGCTGCATAACCACTCTGCCATTGCGCCGAGAATTCCTGGCTTGCTGACCTAGCCAAAGAATATATAAAGCAAAAGAGTATAGCATTTCTTCGGGGCTATAGCAGCCAGTCTATGGGCAGGTGCGATGCAAACCATACGCTGGCCCGTTGCCAGAAAGTGGTTTCCGGCTCGGTATTGTGGCGCAGCAGCTTGCCCTCGTGGCGCTCCAGCCAGTACAGGTTGCCATCCTCCGACAGGCGCACCTCGTAGGAACGCTCGGGAATATCGGCATTGAAGGCCGCGTCGATCTTTCGGGCCAGAGTGGGGCTGTCGATGATGAAGCCCAGTTCAGTGTTCAGCTCCGCCGAGCGCGGGTCGAAATTGAACGAGCCCACAAAGAAATGCGTGCTATCCACCGAAAAGGTCTTGGCGTGCAGGCTGGAGCCCGAGCTGCCAAAGCGACCCGGCCGGGACTGGGGCCTGGGGGTCCCGGATTCGGTACGCTGCATCTCGTACAGTTTGATTCCGGCATCGAGCAGATCTTTGCGCCACTTGGCGTAACCCGCATGGACGGCGGCCACGTCGGTGGCGGCCAGTGAGTTGGTGAATATCCGGACGTCCACCCCCTTGCTGGCCATGGCGACGAAGGCCTCGGTGCCGGTTTTCGTGGGGACGAAATAGGACGAGACCAGGTTCAGGCTGCGGGCCGGTTCGCCGACGATGTCCTTGAGCTGATGAATCAGCAGGTCCTGGGCAGGCACGTCGCCCTGGCCTTTGGCGGGGTCGTCGCTGACCATGCGCGCCGGAGCCCATTCCAGTTCCAGTTCGCCCTTGATCAGTTGCTCGACGATGGGGAGCGACCCCAGTACTTTCACGTACGAGGCGGCGGCGGTTGAGCTTTCGGTGGTGCTCGCCATCAATGACAGCGCGTCAAGGTCCGCGGGCTTGGCCGCGGGCAATACCTGCGCAGCCGGAAATGACGATTGACTGGCCCAGTAAAGGTCGAAATCCCTGGATATTTCGTCTACGACGGGCCCGACGGCAAGTACGTCCAGATCGGAAAACAGTACATCTTCGGTGGCGCCGAAGTATTCGTCGCCGATATTGCGCCCGCCGATGATGGTCGCCTGGTTGTCGGCCGTGAACGATTTATTGTGCATGCGCCGGTTGGCGCGCTTGAAGTCCGTCAGGAAACCCAGGAGTTTCAGTTTGCGCAGGTAAAACGGGTTGAACAGGCGCACTTCGATGTTGGGGTGGGTATCCAGGGCGGCCAGTTGTGTATCCAGGCCGGCGTTGCCATTGTCGTCGATCAGCAGGCGCACGCGTACGCCTCGGTCGGCGGCGTGATGCAGGGCCTCCAGCAGCAGGGTGCCTGTCGTGTCGTTGCGCCAGATATAGTATTGAATATCCAGGCTGCGCTCGGCGGCCCGGGCCAGCAGCATGCGCGTGGCAAAGGCGTCGTGCGCATCGCCCAGCAAATGAATGCCGCTATCGTCCTTGTGCGCCTCGACCAGCGGAGCGATGGCCTTGCCAAGCCGGGTGCTCCGGGCCTCGTCGGGGGCAAGCGCGGTGGTCGCCGTCTGGTGCTGAGGTGTCCTGTACGAACACCCGGCAAGCAAGACGCCCAGGCAAAGGATCAGGCTGGCGACCAGGGCGCCGGAGGTTTTATAAAACGCTTTCATTTCATGGGCGACTGGTGTCATGATGGGATAAAACAGTAGCCTGAATCATATCTCAGTCGGATATTGGTCTGCCGGCCGGATTAAAGGGAAAGATTTATATTATGATTCTGCAGGCCCAAGGCGTAACTAAATATGAGGTGCATCGAATGAGTCGAAGCGTTGGTATGTTAATGGCAGGAACGGCTGCAATGCTGCTTTCGGCTCAGGTCTGTGCCGCCGAGCCCGCGCAGGCCGGTGTTGGCATCAGGGCGGGTTATGGCGATCATTACTCCCGGGTAGAGCTCGCCTGGGAATCTCCTTCTTTGTGGGCTTATGAGTTTTCAGGCGGAAAAGGGCGTCTGGACCTGGTGGCAGAACTGGGGGCGGCCTACTGGAAGGCCAGCGGTTCGCGCTGGCGCTCGAGCGTCTGGCAGCTTAGCGCCATTCCCTTCTTAAGGTGGACGTGGAACGAACGGTATTACCTGGAAGCGGGTGTCGGGGCCACCGTTTTTTCGCACACCAATTTTGCCGACAGGAATCTTGGTTCGGCATTCCAGTTCGGCGATCATATCGGCATCGGTGCCCATCTTTCCGATTCCAGCCGTCTTGGCTTGCGGCTCTCGCATTTTTCCAATGCGGGCATCAAGAAACCGAATCGTGGGCTGAACGTTTTGCAACTGACGTACACCTACCAGTATTGAGCCAATGCAGGTTAAACGATGGCTGACAAGATACGGCTCGATAAATGGCTGTGGGCGGCGCGATTTTATAAAACCCGAAGCCTGGCCGCGCAGGAAATAGGCAAGGGGCGGGTGATGGTGAATGGCCAGCCCGCCAAGCCCGCGCGCGAAGTCGCGGCGGACGATCTCGTCAGTGTGCGCAAGGAAGATCCCCCCATTCATGTTCGTGTGCTTGCCGTGAGCAATGTGCGCGGTCCGGCCCCGGCGGCGCGTCTGCTTTATGACGAAACCCCTGAAAGCATCGCGGCGCGTGAAAGGGCGGCCGAAGTCAGGCGGCTTGCCCCCGAGCCCGCGCATGACATCGCGGCGGGCCGCCCGACAAAACGCGATCGGCGGCTGATTGACCTGATGCGGGGAAAATAGCCGCGGCGATACGTGCTTGCATCCATATCAGCCATGAAGCCTTGCGGCGAGGCATCTGCACCGGGCCGTCTGCTAGACGGCCTTGAACAACTGCGGGTAGTCGGCCTGGATCTGGGCCACGTATTCCAGCGTGCCCGACAGATGTTCCCTGAGCGCCTGCTGGGCTCCCTCTGGATCGTGTCGGTCAATGGCGTCGATAATGCGGCCATGGTCGTTGATGATGCGATCCAGCTTGCCCACCACAGGCAAGTGCAGTTGGCGCAGACGGTCATGGTGGCCGCTGCGGCTGCGCACCAGATACCATAGGGGTTCTTTGCCGGCGGCCAGGTACAAGGCCCGGTGAAACGCCAGGTCGGCCTCGGTAAACCCGGCAAGGTTCTTGGCGTCGCGCAGGGTTTCCTGCTTGCGCAGCAATGCCCGCAGTTCTTCGATCAACTCCGGCTCATGCGATATGGCCAGCTCGCGAACAAGCTCCAGCTCCAGGGAGCGGCGCAGGAAATGGGTTTCGCGCGCAAAAGCGACGTCGATCAGGCTGACCCGCGTGGATGCCTGCGGAAAGACATCCACCAATTTCTCTTCGGCCAGTTTCAGCAGTGCCTCGCGCACCGGCGTCTGGCTGACCTCGAACTGGACGGCGAGTTCGGCGCGGGATACCAGCGTCCCAGGAGCCAGCTCAAGAGAGATGATTTTCTGCCGAAGCAGTTCGTAGAGCTGTGGGGCAGCCTGGCGACCACGATCAAGAGCTGTTTTTATTGTCATGCTGGTGAACAGAGTGCTTGTTGTGTAAATACAAGAGGTGGCCTGCATAATAATGGAGTCGGGGCGCAGGGTCATTAACTTTAAGCAAACCTGCGCGTCCGGGTTCCCGTCTTGCTATCGGCCTTTGCTTTGCCTCCAGGCGGCAAAATCGCTGCGTGTTTGCTCGTCGGTTGCAGGATACAGGCCAATAATGGAGCGGCCCTTGAGCACTTCCTCCGTTACGAAATCTTCGAAGGCGGTCATCTCGACGGCTTCCGTGGCGATCTCGTCGGCCAGATCGGCCGGTATGACCACGACCCCTTCGGCGTCGCCCACAATGACATCTCCCGGAAAGACAGCCACGTCGCCGCAGCCTATGGGAACGTTGATGTCCAGGGCCTGATGCAGCGTCAGGTTGGTTGGGGCCGATGGGCGGTTGTGATAAACGGGGATGGGCAGGCGGGCAATTTCCGGCGAGTCGCGAAAGCCGCCGTCGGAGACTACGCCGGCAGCACCGCGTTTCATCAGTCGCGATATCAATATGGACCCGGCTGAAGCGGCGCGCGCGTCTTTCCGGCTGTCTATCATGAGCACGGCGCCTTCGGGGCATTGATCCACGGCGACACGCTGCGGATGATTGCGATCCTGGAAGACGGTGATGGGGTTCAGGTCTTCGCGGGCGGGTATGTAGCGCAGGGTATAGGCAGTGCCCACCATATTGGGCAGATCGGGGTTCAAGGGGCGCACGTCCTGAATGAACTGGTTGCGCAGGCCGCGCTTGAAAAGTGCGGTGCACAGGGTCGCCGTGCTGACGGTGGCGAGTTTTTGGCGGGTATCGGGATTCAGGGACACGTTTTGCTCCGAAGCTATGGCTGGGGTTGGGATGATAATAAATTAAAACACTAATATATCAATTCGTAAAGCACCTGTTTTCAAGCCTGGTCCAGCCAGGCGCAATCGGTCATGAGCCGCCCGCTTGCCTGCGGTAAACTCTGGAATCAAAATCACAGGAGTCACCCTATCATGCGTAGATTGATACAGGCCGGCTTGGCGGCCGCTTTGGCACTGGGTATTTCGATGCCCGCCGCTGCCGCTGATAAATGGCCAGCCAAGCCGCTCACGCTGGTCGTGCCTTTCGGGCCCGGCTCCAGTCCCGACATGATGTCCCGGGTCATCGCGGATCAGGCCAGCCAGACGCTGGGCCAGCCCATTGTGGTGCAGAACCGGCCCGGCGCAAGCGGGAATCTGGGCACATCCGTGATTGCCAAGGCCGCGCCCGATGGCTATACCTTTGGCGTGTCGATCACGGGCCCTATGGTCAACAATACCGTGCTGTACAACGATTTGCCCTACGATCCCAAGCAAGACATTTCTCCCTTGACCCTGGGGGTACACCAGCCCAATATTCTGGTCGTTCCCGCTTCGTCGCCCATCCAGTCGCTGGACGATCTGCTCAAGGCAATGCGCGATCCGGCGACGCCTTACAATTTCCCGTCCACCGGCGCGGGCACGGTGTCGCATCTGTCGGTCGAGCTGCTGCTCGAGCGTGCCGGAGGGCAGGCTGTCCACGTGCCTTATCCTTCGTCCCCGGCTGCCGTCACGTCGCTCGTGGCGGGCGATACCCACTTTGCGGCGCTCCCGCCCATTGCCGTCATGCCGCTCATCAAGGATGGCAGGCTGCGCGCCCTGGCGGTTGTCTCAAGCGAACGGGTCAGTTTCCTGCCCGATACGCCTACTGTGGCCGAGCTGGGCATGGAAGGCATCGAAGGATCGGGCTGGATAGGTTTCGTGGCGCCATCCGGTGTGCCCGCTGATATCAAGCGTGAACTGGCCGATGCACTGATACAGGCCATTCACCATCCCGATGTGCAGGCGCGCCTGCGCAGCCAGTTCATGGAACCGGTGGGCAATCAGCCCGAAGAATTCGGCAAGTATATGGATGAAGAACTGCAACGCTGGGCGCCGCTGATCAAGCGCCTGAATCTTAGCGTGAATTGATGGGCGGGGCGCCGTTGCGGGCCGGGCTCGGCCTGCAACGGCGCTCTTGCGGGAATCAGCTGATGGCTCGCATGAAGGTTTCCATTTTGGTGGCCGTTTCCCTGATTTCGCTGTCGGGGTCCGAACCGGCCACCGTTCCCGCTCCCGCATAAAGGCGCAATTGGCTGCTGCCTGTGTGCAGCGCGCAGCGCAGGGCCAGCGCCCATTCCCCGTCTCCGTTGGCGCGCTGCCAACCCACTAGGCCGGCAAAGTAGCCGCGTTCAAATGGTTCCAGCTTGCGGATATGGCCAAATGCCGCGGCGGTGGGGTGGCCGCAGATGGCGGGCGTGGGGTGCAGGGCGCACGACAGCTCCAGCGCGGTCACGGTGGGGTTGCGCAGGCGGCCCGTGATATAGGTGGACAGATGCCATAGGGTGTCGGTGCCGATCACCGACGGGCCGTCTGGCATGTCCAGTTCGTCGCAATAGTCGCGCAAGATGCGTTCGATATCGGCAACGACATAACCATGTTCGCGCAAGTCCTTTTCCGAGCGTGCCAGGCCTTCTTTGAGCGCCTGGTCTTTTTCCGGATCACGGGTCCGGCCGATGGAGCCCGCCAGGGGGTTGACGTATATGCGGTCGCCGATGCGGCGCACCAGCAGTTCCGGGCTGGCGCCCACCATGACGCCGGTGGGGCCGGTGTTTGGGCCTTTGCCCCAGATGGGTACGGCAAAGGTGTAGCCGCGCGCGTTCCGCGCAAGCAGGTCGGGCATTAACCGTGTGTAGTCCAGCGGCCGATCGAGCAGGACATCCATGGCGCGGGACAGGACGACCTTCTTCAGATCGCCCTGCGCAAACAGGCTTAGCGCCGCGCGCACCATGTCGCCATATTGTTCCGGCGCCGGTACCGGTTCGCGTCTGATGACTTTGGGTCGAGCGCCATCGTCTTGCGTGGCGGCCGCCGCAACAGTCGGGATGCCCGCTTCTTCCCATTGAAGGGGGATCGCCATGCTGGCATCGCCGGACGCATCGAACGGCACCAGGCCGAACATCAGCGGGTTGTCGATGCCGCGCTGAGCCGCTTGCTGGAACAACGCCTCGACGACGCTATTGTCCACGGGCTGGTAAGCGGACAATACGCCATCCTTGTGCCAGCCCCTGTGCTGGCCTGTGGGCGAGGCAAAGAAAAAATCTCCCGCCTGGAAATCATCCAGCAGCCATCGGTCGGCTGGGGAACCGGTCTGGCCCTGCTTGTCTGGGTTGCCGGCCAATATCTCGGATTCCGTCGCCATATCTTTACACCTATCAAATTTTCGACCCTGCGCAAGTTAGCAGAAACGGGTAGGTGTTTCAACGCGGCGTGCGCTTGATCAGATCAGAATACATCTTAACTTATGCATTTTTATGCTTTGACTCTTATATCTCATGATGACTAACATGATCGTTCTATATATCTTTTCGGAGTAACCGTATGCAACGCATTCATGGCGGCCAGCCCAGCCGCCGCAAGTTCGGGCTGGCCTTGATGGCAGCAGGCCTGGGTCTGTCGAGTTTGTTGATGGCGGGCACTGTCCAGGCCTCGGCGGCGGCGCCATCGGCTGCTGCGGCCCAGCCCGCGCAAGGCGGAACGCTGAACTGGATCGTTACCCCCGAACCCGCATCGTTCATACCGCTGACAACCACCGCGGGCACCAATGCCGAGCTTGGGCCCAAAGTCGTCGAAGGGCTGCTGACCTACGATAACGATCTCAACCCCTTGCCCTTGCTGGCAACCGAGTGGAAGATCAGCGACGATGGCCTGAGCTATACGTTTACCCTGCGCAAAGGGGTCAAGTGGCATGACGGCAAGGACTTCACTTCCGAAGACGTGGCCTTCTCCATACTCACGCTCAAGCAAGTACACCCGCGCGGCCGCGCCATTTTTTCCAATGTGTCCGAGGTGCAGACACCCGATGCGCATACGGCCATCGTGGTGTTGAGCAAGCCCGCGCCTCACCTTCTGACCGCCCTGGCGGGTGCCGAATCGCCCATCGTGCCCAAGCATCTGTACGAGGGCACCGATATTGTCGCCAATCCGCACAACAGCGCGCCCGTGGGTACCGGCCCCTTTGTCTTCAAGGAGTGGGTCAAGGGCAGCCACATTGTGCTGGAGCGCAACTCCAATTATTGGAATCAGCCCAGGCCCTACCTGGATAAAATCATTGTGCGTTTTATTCCTGACGCCGTTGCCCGCGCGGCGGCGCTGGAGTCGGGCAGTGCCGATCTTGCCGGCCAGGCCATTCCGCTGTCGGATGTAAAGCGTTTCAGCGAACTTCCCCATTTGCGCGTCGATACGATCAACTGGCCCTATATCAGCGTGCACCAGCAGTTATTCTTCAACCTCGACACCCCCGCGCTGCAGGACAAGAAAGTGCGCCAGGCCATTGCGCACGCCATCGACGTCCAGGCGCTGAACAAGATCGTGTGGTACGGCTATGGCACGCCATCGGCGGCGGCCATAGGCAAGGCCAGCACCAAGTATCACAACGCGGATATCCCGTTTTTTGAAACCGACGTGAAGAAGGCGCAGCAACTGCTGGACGAGGCTGGCCTGAAACCGGGCGCCGACGGCATCCGTCTGAAGCTGCGTTTGCTGTACAACCCCTTCCAGGAACGCCGCGCCGCCGACTTCGTGCGCCAGTCGCTGAGCCGTGTCGGCATCGACGCCGTGATCGAGAACTACGACTTTGCCACCTACGTGAACAAGGCATACACCGACCGCGCCTTCGATATTACGCTGGAAGCGCTGGCCAATATCTTCGATCCCACCGTGGGTGTGCAGCGCGTGTTCTGGTCCAAGAACTTCCAGGTTGGCCTGCCGTTCTCGAACGCGGCGCATTATTCCAACCCCGAAGTCGACCGCCTGCTTGAAGCGGCCGCCATCGAGGTCGACGAAAACAAGCGCCGCCAGCAGTTTCTTGATTTCCAGAAGATTGTTCACGAGGACATTCCTTCCATCGAATTCGGCGCGAACCCGCAGATCACGGTCGTGGCCAAAAAGGTGAAAGACTACGCCCCTACGGGTGAGGGCCTGCGCGGCAGCTTCGCCGATCTATACATAGCAGAGTAGGAAAGCCCGGGGAACCGTCCATGTCGTAATATGAAGGCATGGACAATTCCCCGATTTGGTAAAACGCCAATGAGCAGTATTTCTTTTCGCCTGGGCGGCGCCTTGCGCAAAACCCTGTGGCAAGCCGTGCCGACCGTGGTCGGCATTGTCATTCTTAATTTTTTGCTGCTGCAGTTGCTGCCGGGCGATGCCGTCGACGTGATCGCCGCGGAGTCGGGCGCCGCGACGCAGGAAACCATGGCGCAGTTGCGTGCCCATTTCGGACTCGATGTGTCCGTGCTTCAGCAGTTGTGGAACTACTTGGGCAATCTGCTTCATTTCGATCTGGGCAATTCGCCGCGCCACAATATGCCGGTCACTACCCTGATCGGCATGCGTATCGGCAACACCCTGCTATTGATGGTCACGGCACTGGGGCTGGCCTTTGTGCTGGGCGCGCTTTTGGGCATGATCATGGCCGTCAAGGTGGGCAAGTGGCCCGATCGCATCCTGTCGGTGCTGGCGCTGTTGCTGTATTCCACACCCAGTTTCTGGCTGGGCCTGATGGCTATTGTGCTGTTTGCCGTCAAGCTGGGCTGGTTTCCCACGGGGGGCAATATCACGATAGGGGCCGGGTTGACGGGCTGGGCGTATTTTCTTGATGTTGTCCGGCACCTGACACTGCCCGCCCTGGCGATGGCGGGTTTCTATGTGGCCATTTTTTCGCGCCTGACGCGCTCGGCCATGCTGGAGGTCAGCCGGCAGGACTACGTGCGCACGGCATGGGCCAAAGGCGTGGGGCCGGTGGCCGTCAATTTGCGCCACATCCTGCGCAACGCGCTTATCCCGGTCACCACCGTGGCGGGTCTGCATTTTGGCACGCTGCTGGGTGGCGCCGTGGTGATCGAAGTCGTATTCAGCTGGCCCGGGCTGGGCCGGCTGGCCCTCGAGTCGGTGCTGTCGCGCGATTATTCCGTGCTGATGGGAATATTGTTCTTTTCTTCTTTGCTGGTGGTTGTCGTCAACATGCTGGTCGATGTGCTGCATGCCTGGCTGGATCCCCGCATACAGGTCCGCTGACAACGCTTATGCCACATTCTTTTCATGCATTCATGCGCAATCCGTCCGCCATGGCCGGGCTGCTGATTCTGTTGGCGATGCTTGTCCTTGCCTTGTCCGCCGGTGTGCTGTTTCCGGGCGATCCGCTGGGCATGGTGGCGATGCCTTTGCTGTGGCCTGGCGATGATTCCGCTTTCCTGCTGGGCAGCGACTCGCTGGGCCGCGATGTGGCTGCCGGCATCGCCCATGGCGCCCGGGTTACCTTGCTGGTGGGGGCGGTGGCGGCGGCCATCAGTCTATTCATCGGTGTGCTGATCGGCAGCATCGCCGGATACTTCGGCGGCTGGATCGATGACGTGCTGGTCCGGGTCACCGAGGTCTTCCAGACCATTCCGTCTTTTTTGCTGGTGATCGTGCTGGTGGTCATCGGGCAGCCCTCTGTGCCCGTCATCGTGCTGGCCATCGGCCTGGCCTCGTGGCCGGTCATCGCCAGGCTGGTTCGGGCCGAGTTCCGCAGCCTGCGCGAGGCGGAATTCGTCATCGCGGCGCGCAGCCAGGGTTTCAGCAACCTGCGCATTATTCTTCAAGAGATGCTGCCCAACGCCTTGCCGCCGGTGATAGTGACGACTTCCGTCATTGTCGCCAGCGCGATCCTGATCGAATCGGGCCTGTCTTTCCTGGGTATGGGCGACCCGAATGTGGTGTCCTGGGGCAGCATGATAGGCGAGGGCCGCGAGCAGCTGCGCACCGCGTGGTTCCTGACCGCTCTGCCGGGCGTATTCATTGTCCTGACGGTGATGGCATTGAATCTGGTTGGCGACGGCCTGAACGATGCGCTGAATCCGCGTCTGCGGGGGATGTCATGACCGCGGCGCGGCCATTGCTGCAGGTCGAAGGGCTGAACGTCCATTTCCGTGGCACGCAGGGCTTGCTCCATGCCGTGAAAGACCTGAACTTCGCGATAGCACCCGAGGAAACCCTGGCTCTGGTGGGCGAGTCCGGCTGTGGGAAATCGACCACGGCGCTGGCCATCATGCGGCTGCTGGCGCCAGGTGCGAGCCTGAGCGGGCGCATTGCCTTTGGGGGCGCCAATCTATTGGCGCTGTCGCCGCGCGAGATGCGCAGGCTGCGAGGAAGCGAAATCTCCATGATTTTTCAGGAGCCCATGACCTCGCTCAACCCGGTGTACACCATTGGGTGGCAGATTGTCGAAACCCTGCGCCAGCATGAACATCTATCGGCCAAGGCGGCGCGCCAGCGAGCCATCGAGCTGCTGGATCTCGTGCGCATTCCCGAGCCCCAGCGGCGCATCGACGATTATCCTCATCAGCTGTCGGGCGGGCAGCGCCAGCGCGTGATGATCGCCATGGCCGTCGCATGCAGGCCGGCCTTGTTGATTGCCGACGAGCCGACCACGGCGCTGGACGTGACCATACAGGCGCAAGTGCTGTCATTGCTGGATGGACTGCGCCGCGACTTGTCCATGGGGGTGCTGCTGATCACCCATGACCTGGGTGTGGTGGCTGAATGGGCGGACCGTGTCGTGGTCATGTACGGAGGGGAGCAAGTCGAAGAGGGCGCAACCCAAAGCCTGTTCCTGGCGCCCGCCCACCCTTATACGCAGGGCTTGCTGGGCGCTTCGCTGCACGCGGGCAAGGCATTGCACTATAGCGAAGCGCGCCTGCCGGAAATCCGTACCGAGCGGGACAGCGAGACAGGCGGCAATAGATTTACCCTGCATACGCCGGATTTGCCTGGGCGGCTTGCGCGTCCCCAGTCCCGGGCGCTGCTGTCCGTACGGAACTTGAGAACCGACTATCAAACGCGCCAGGGCGTGGTCCATGCAGTGGATGACGTGTCTTTTGATATTGGCGCCGGGCAGATCGTTGGCCTCGTCGGTGAATCAGGCAGCGGGAAATCGACGCTGTGCAAAACCCTGCTGCGTCTGATTCCCGCCGCGTCGGGCAGCATAGTGTTCGATGGTGTCGATGTCGCGCCCCTGAAAGAGAGCAAGCTCAAAGCCTGGCGCAGGCGGGTGCAAATGGTGTTTCAGGACCCCTACGCTTCGCTGAACCCGCGGCGCACGGTATTCGATATCCTGGATACGGTTCTGCGGGTGCACGAAGTGGGCCCGGCCGCCGAGCGCAGCCGCCGCATTGCCGCCATGCTCGACAGGGTCGGCCTGCCTGCCAATGCCGCCAGGCGCTATCCCAATGAGTTCTCGGGCGGGCAGCGCCAGCGCATCGGCATTGCCCGGGCTCTTATCCTGAAGCCATCGTTGGTCATTTGTGATGAGCCGGTCTCGGCGCTGGACGTGTCTGTGCAGGCGCAGATACTGAACCTGCTGGTGGAGCTCAAGGAAGATTTCAATCTGTCCTATTTCTTCATTTCCCACGATCTGGCCGTCGTGCGCTACATCGCCGACGATGTGCTGGTGATGAACCACGGAAAGATCGTCGAGTCCGGGCGCAATCGTCAGATATGGGATGACCCGCAGCATGCCTACACGCGCAGCCTGATTGCCTCCATTCCAGGGAGGCAGGCGCTTGCCGTACCGGCATGATATTGCCCTGTGCGCGCCCACCCGGAACCAGGCGCTGGAAAGCGCCGCGCTCCACCCGCCAGAACATCAGGGCCATATGCAACACGGCTTTTTATCACAAAAAAGTATATTTTCTTACCTTAAACTGGCAGCGAAAATTGCATTCGGGCGATTTAATGTCTGTGATGGTCAGCCCGCCCGTTTCAGGCCGCAAGCGCGGAGGTGGACATCCAAATCTGAATATGAGTAGGCTATACGTCAAGGACTTTCGATAGCGGTCGTGGAGTCAGGAAACCATGAATGTGCGGCTTGCGGTATGGGGCGGCCTGGGGGCTGCGGCAGTGTTTCTGGCGATAGGCGCCGCCTGGCTTTTTTTCTTGCCTGCGCCGCCCGTGGCCGTTGCGCTGGCGCCGATACCGGCGATCGAGGCGGAATCGATGCTCGCCGCGCTGCAGCCGCCCAAGCGCAAGCGCCCCTTGATCGCCATCATCGCGATCAACGAGGCTACCGAAACAACCGATTATCTTATGCCCTATGGCATATTGAAGCGCGCCGATGTGGCCGATGTCCTTGCCCTGGCGACCGGCCCGGGGCCGGTCGCACTGTATCCGGCGCTCAAGGTCGAAGCCGAGGCCACCACCGCGCAATTTGATGTCCGCCATCCCGAAGGCGCTGATTACGTAATCGTGCCTGCGATGAGCCGCGACGATGATCCGCAAGCCTTGCAATGGATAAGGGCGCAGGCGGCCAAGGGGGCCGTGATCGTCAGTGTTTGCGTGGGCGCCAAGGTGGCGGCGGCTGCGGGCCTGCTCGACGGCAAATCGGCCACGACGCATTGGTATTTTATTGATGACTTGCTTGATGAGCATCCCGGCATTCACTATGTCAGGAACCGGCGGATGGTGGTTGACCAGGGCGTTGCAAGCACCACGGGAGTCACGGCATCCATGCCGATGATGCTGACGCTCATCGAGGCCATTGCGGGCAGGGACAAGGCGGTTGCCGTCGCGCGGGACCTGGGCGTCGGCCATTGGGACGCCCGCCACGACAGCAATGCCTTCACCTTCAATCGGTCTTTCGCCTTGACGGCCATACGCAACCGGCTTGCGTTCTGGAATAGAGAAGAGCTGGGAATACCGTTGAGCCCGGGAATCGACGAAGTGTCCCTGGCGCTGGCCGCCGATGCGTGGTCGCGTACCTATTTGTCCAGCGCATTGACCTATGCGAGCGCCGCCGGCCCGCTCGAGTCGCGTCATGGCATGCGCCTGATTCCCGATCGGATCGCGGCCGACTGGCCCGCCCAGCGGCGTATTTCCGAAATAGGGCGCATGAAGCCCGCCGAGGCGCTTGACCAGACGCTTGCGCGAATAGCAAGCCGCTATGGCGACGGCACCGCTGATTTCGTTGCCATGCAAATTGAGTATCCTGGGCGCCGGGCTGCCGAACCGGTTCCCTGACGCCCGCGCTATTGACTGCTTCCATTACGGGGTGTCCGCATGGCAAGGCGGGCGGCTACAGACGGCCCTGGCAGCTTCGGTACTGGGCGCCGAAGCGTTCCGCTCGTTCCTGCACCTTGGCGGCAACACGTTTCAGCCAGGGCTTGCGGTCATAGCTGCGATGACGGTAGCCCGTCCAGCCTTCGTGATAGTTCAGGTATTGTCCGTAGGCATCCCACTTGGAGGTGCCGTTCAGGCGCTGGGCCTTGTCCATGTACCAGCCCATGAAATCCAGCGCATCGCTGAAGTTGTCGCGGCTGGCGAGCCAGCCGCCCGCTTCGCGCTTATAGTCAGCCCAGGTCTCGTCCTTGGCCTGGGCATAACCATAGGCCGAACTCACTCGGCCCCATGGAATGAATCCCAAGAGATAGCGGCGCGGCGGTTGGGCATCGTGCCGGAAGCTTGACTCCTGATAGACAACGGCCAGCGCCACCTGCGGCGGCACTCCCCATTTGTTCTGCGTTCGTACGGCGGCCTTGTGCCAGCCGGATTTCTCGCGGAAAATTTCGCAGATGTTCTCGGGGTTGTTGGGCGGCACGGTTGCGCAGCCCGCAACCAGGAGCAGCGCGGCCGCTATGGTGAACGTGCGCAGCCGTATACGTATAAGGCGCCGGTGTGTGCTTGATGTCATCCAGAATTTACAATGTGTAAGCATTCAAGCCTCAATCTTATCGCTTAAACCGCGATAGGTAGCAAACGCGGCTTACAACCATTTCAAATACAGGAGGCAATATGGATGAATTCATGCTGGCGGCAATCGAAGAAGCGCGCCTGGGGTTGCGGCAGGGCGGCATCCCCATCGGTTCGGTGCTGGTGCATCAGGGGCGCATCATTGGGCGCGGGCACAACCAGCGCGTGCAGCGCGGCAGCACCATTCTCCATGGCGAAATGGATGCGCTGGAAAACGCGGGCCGGCAGCCCGCCAGCGTGTATCGGACATCGGTCCTGTACACGACGCTATCGCCTTGTCCCATGTGCACGGGCGCCATCCTGCTTTATGGAATTCCCAAGGTTGTCATCGGCGAGAACCAGACCTTCTTGGGCGGCGAGGCGCTGCTGCTCGCCCAGGGCGTTGAACTGCAGGTATTGCAGGACGAAACCTGCATCGCGCTGATGCGTGATTTCATCGACGCCAAACCTGAGCTCTGGAACGAAGATATCGGTGTTTGAAGAGCAGGGTTTTTGGGGGCCGGCCACCGGGCGCATCATGGCTCGCCGCTACAGAATATCGTCGGCGATCTTTGCCGCAATCGGCATCGCTCCGGTGGCTGCCGGAGACGGTGCATTGAGGATCGCGGTGATGCCGCCCATGGTTTTGATCAGGAAGTCGTCGACCAGTGTGCCGTCTGGCCGCACAGCCTGCGCGCGGTTGGCGCTTCGGTAAGTGCCGAGATCCTGCAGATTGATGGAAGGGCAATATTTGCGCACGGCCTGTAGATAGATGCGTTTGAATACCGATCCCTTCAGCTCGTTCCAGGTTGCGCCGGGATGCTTGGCCAGCATTTTCCAGAGGCCTGGGTAGGACAGCGCGGACAGGGCATCACGCAGGTCCACGGCAAAATGGGTGTATTTCTCTCGAGCCAGCGCCAGCACGGCGTTTGGTCCGACGGTAATGGTGCCGTCTATCATAGGCGTCAAATGCACACCCAAAAAGGGAAGGGCGGGGTCGGGCACTGGGTAGATCAGATGCTGAACAACCGTGCTGAGTTGCTCCGGCAGCACAAAGTATTCGCCTCGAAATGGCAGAATGCGCACGCCAGGGTCAATACCCAGCATTGCGGCGACTCTATCGGATGCCAGGCCGGTGCAGGCAATGACACGCCCGGCTGACACCGTGCGCCCGCCGACCACGATGCCGTAGGCATCGCCTTGCTGCCGAACTGCTGTGACCGGCGCATTCAGCAGCACTGTGCCGCCGGCATTTTCCACGCTTCCCAGCAGAGCCCGCGTTATGCCCGCGTAATCGGTGATGGCTGTGGCCGGAATGCGCAATGCCGCCTGACCGGTAATGGCGGGTTCAAGCCGGCGTAGTTCAGCCTGGCCCAACCGATCGACGCGCACATCATTTTCAGCAGCGCGATTCTCGAGTGCTGCCAGATTCGCTTCTTCACGGTCATTTGTGGCAACTAGCAGTTTGCCGCGCTCTTGATAAGCGATATTGTGCGCGGCGCAGAATGCTTTGGTCTGTTCCAGGCCCAGGCGACAAAAGCGCGCCTTGAGGCTGCCTGGAGTGTAGTAAACGCCAGAGTGGACGACGCCACTATTGCGGCCAGTTTGATGGAAGGCCTCGCGCGCCTCTTTGTCGGCGACGAGTATGCGCGCCCCAGGTTGGCGTTTGATGATTTCGGCTGCCAATGCGGCGCCAATAATGCCTGCTCCGATGACGAGATAGTCGTAGGTCATGGATACAAATGGAGTTGGTTGATTTTTCGGGGCTATGAGCCTGCGCGCATGGCTTCCCAGCGCCGGCGCGTGGGTTGCATATGGTCTACCACCAACCGGGCCAGGACATCACGGTCCTGGTGTTCGATGGCGGCGATCATGGCTGCGTGCTCGGCGATGGCCTGTTCCAGCCATTTTCTGTCTGTAATGCCATACGAGCGGATCGGGTTCGAAGCTTCTGTATAGAACTCGATGGCTTTGCAAAGCGTGGCGTTGCCGCACAGGGAAAACAGCTGGCGATGGAATTCGTCGTTGAATTGATGAATGAGGCTTTGGTCTGCGCCAACCGATGCCGCGGCGGCATACTTGACGTGCACCTCCTTCAGTGCATTGAGGGCCTTGGTGGATGCGGGCAGCGGCATGATGCTTACGGCTTCACGTTGAAGCAGTGCGCGCATATGGTACAGCTCTTCGACTTCCTGGGATGTAAAGTCCTTGACCCGGGCGGACCGTGAACGCGGCTTGACGACAATACTGCGCGCCACCAGTTCCTGGATGGCTGCGCGCACGACATGACGCTTGGCGTTGAAACGCGACATGAGCGCATCTTCGACCAATTCCTGGTGAGGGCGCAGTCGGCCGAAAATAATATCTGCCTCCAGCTCTTGAATGATGGTGCTGGCAGGAGACACCACGGCGCTTTCGTTGTTCATCGGATGATCAGCTCCAACGTGGAGGGTTTATCCCATATCCAGCCTCCGGGGCTGCGATGCAGTTCGGGGAAATGGCCAGGCACGACAATATCGGCGTTCTCGGATATCCATCGAAGGGTTTGTGAAGAGCGGCGTTCAGGGTCAAATTCATTGGCTACCGTCAATGTGGCCATTTCACGATAGGTTTTGCATGCATCCCCCGCAAGCACCACTCTTTTCTTTGCATCGCTTAAGAAGTGCAGTAAATAGCCGCCTGGCGTATGTCCCGGCGCCCACCGGTAATGCAGCCCGGGCAACAGTTCACCTTCGGTTTCGTGGAGCAGGCGCAGATCCTGCCGTTCCAGATAATCGTTCATGCCGACGCTACAGAATACATCGCCCTCCGAGGGGGCATGGGCGTAATCCCATTCCACTGCACTGACATAGAAGGCCGCGCCAGGAAAAAGATCGATGTTATTGACGTGATCGAAGTGCAAATGGGACAGGAATACTGTCTTGATGTCGGCAGGCGTCAGGCCACGCTGGGAGAGTGCTTCGAGCAGCAAGGAGCGAGTGGAATGGTGTCCGGTATCGAAGAGGATGGGATCGTGGCCAGCTGCGCGCACGAGCACGATTGCCGAAAAGCCAAAGAAACCGCCTCTGAAGCTCAGGCTATTGCCCTCGACGAGAACATCGTAGTGTATGGTCATGATCAATCCCACCCTTAATTTCTATTATCAATAGAGTTATCAATAATATAATAGACCTATGGATTTAACATCTCCTGCCGTGTAAATCCCCTTGTTTTCTAGGGTAAACCTGTATATGGACATACGGTAAAAACAATTTTAAACTCACGTTTGGAATTTATCGTTAATATTATTAATAATATTTGGGCGTGCCCAGATTGAGTAATCGGAGGGGAAATGAATTTTTACAAAACTATCGCTGCTGGCGTGGCGTTCGCATTCTCGGCCGTGGCCGCGCAGGCCGCAACTTGGCAAATGGCCACCCCATACCCGGAATCGAACTTCCATACACAGAATATTCTGCAGTTTGCCAAAGATGTGGATGCGGCCACCGATGGCAAGTTGAAAATCAACGTTCATGCGGCGGGTTCCCTGATCAAGCATCAGGAAATCAAGAACGCCGTGCGCTCGCAGCAAATCGAGATCGGCGAGTTCATCATTTCCAATCTTGCCAACGAAAACCCCATATTTGCATTGGATTCGGTGCCGTTCGTGGCCGTATCGTTCGACGACTCCAAGAAGATGTACAAAGCCTCGAAGGGCGAACTCGAAGAGCTGCTGGGTCGTCAGAATGTGCAGGTGCTTTTCTCGGTGGCATGGCCGCCGCAAGGTCTGTATACCGATCGCGCGATCGAGAAGATCGAGGACCTCAAGGGCGTAAAAATGCGCGCCTACAGCCCGCAAACCGAGCGCCTGGCCCAGCTGGCCGGCGCCGTTCCCACACAGGTCGAGGTGCCTGATCTGGCCCAGGCTTTCACCACGGGCCGAGTCAATGCCATGATCACCTCCACGTCCACCGGCGTGAACACAACGGCCTGGGATTACCTGACCCATTTTTATGATGTCGCCGCCTTCCTGCCCAAGAACGTCGTGGTTGTGAATAAGCGGGTCTTCGAGGCTCTCGACGCCGACACTCGGCAGGCGGTGCTTGACGCGGCCGCCAAGGCGGAAGCCCGGGGCTGGGCCATGTCCGAAGAGGACCATACCGCTCAACGCAAGGTGCTGGAGCAGAACGGCATCACGGTGGGCGAGGGTTCGGAAGCGCTCAATGCGGCCTTGCACAAAATTGGCGAGCAGATGGCGGCCGAATGGGGCAAAGAGGCGGGCGCCAAAGGCGAAGCCATTCTCGAGGCCTACCGGGCCCAATAGCCCGCATGCCGGCGCGTACTGACGCGCCGTTTTTTTTTACCAGACGGGCATGATCATGCGTAACGTTCTAGACGGCCTATACAGGGTAAGCGGCGGTTTCGCCGCTTTATCGCTTGCCGGCATAGCGGTCATTGTATTCGGGCAGGTGGTATTCAATATCATCGACTACCTGGCACTGACTTTCTTTAACACCAGCTTTGGACTTCTGATTCCATCCTATGCGCTGCTTTCTGGGTATGCGTTGGGCTTTGCCACGTTCATGTCGCTTGGCTTGGGTATGCGCAAGGCGGCGCATATCCGCGTCACGCTGGTCGAAACCAGGCTGCCCCAGCCGGCTCAACGCTTTACGCTCACCTTGGTTGCGCTCACTGGCGTTCTCATGGCCGCGCTTTTTACATACAGCCTGGGTGAGCTTGCGTATCAGTCTTTGATGTGGGGCGATCGTGCATCCGGTTTGCTCAGGGTGCCTCTGTGGATACCACAAAGTGTCTTGTGCCTTGGAGCTGCGGTCTTTCTTGTTGCCGCTATCGACACACTGATCGAGGTGCTGCGTCAAGGACATAGCGATGCATTGCGGCCTGATTCGCCTGCCGAGGAGTCGCTGTAATGTCAGATGTCACTATGTCTGTGGTTATGGTTGTGGTGCTGATCTGCACCCTGGCTCTGGGTCTATGGGTTTCGATTGCCCTGTTTGTTACTGGCATGATTGGGGTGTTGTTGTTTTCCAATGCGCCACTCACCAGTGTCATCGCCACCAATATGTGGAGCTCCTCGGCCGAATGGTCATTGGCGGCTCTGCCGCTGTTCATCTGGATGGGCGAGATTCTTTTCCGTTCACGCATGTCGAAAGATCTGTTCACCGGGTTGGCACCCTGGATGCGGTCGCTGCCGGGCGGCCTTGGTCATGTAGGTATTCTTGCCTCGGGAATTTTTGCGGCGGTTAGCGGCTCGTCGGCCGCCACCTGCGCCACCGTTGCCAAGGTTGCGGTGCCCGAGCTCAAGGCGCGAGGCTATGACGAGAAGCTGATTCTGGGCACCATTGCGGGCTCGGGCACACTGGGCTTGCTGATTCCGCCTTCGATCATCCTGATCGTATACGGCGTTGCGGCCGAGCTGTCGATTGCGCGCCTATTCATCGCGGGTGTCATACCGGGCCTGATGGTCATCGGCCTGTTCATGGCCTATGTCGCGATCTGGTCGGCCAGGAACCGCGACAAAGTCCCTCCCAAAGACCCGCCCATGAGTTTTTCGCAGAAGCTCAAGGCGACGCGCACACTGCTGCCGGTTACGCTGCTGATCATCGGCGTCGTCGGCTCCATCTACCTGGGCTTGGCCAGCCCGACGGACTCCGCCGCCGTAGGCGTGGCCATCGCATTGCTGCTGAGCTGGTTGTTCGGGGATTTGAATTGGAGAACTTTCAAAGAAGGCTTGGTGGCGGCGACGCTGTCTTCGTCCATGATTGCCTTGATTCTGGCTGGGTCCGCCTTTCTTACCATTGCCATGGGTTATTCGAACCTGCCGGCAAATCTGGCACGCTGGATAGGCGAACTGGGCCTGAGCAATTTTGCCCTGCTGGCGGCGCTGACAGTATTCTTTATTATTCTGGGATGCTTTCTGGACGGTATTTCGATCGTTGTGCTTACCACGGCCGTGCTGCTGCCCGCCGTCCAGGCGGCCGGTATTGATGCCATCTGGTTCGGCGTTTATCTGGTTCTTGTCGTGGAGATGGGGCAGCTTACACCTCCCGTGGGACTGAATCTATTTGTTCTGCAGGGTATGACAGGGCGAGACATTCTTTATATCTCCAAGGCCTCGCTGCCGTTCTTCCTGATGTTGGTGCTGGCCGTATTCTTGGTGGTGCTATTTCCTGAAATAGTGCTGCGGCTACCGCAGATGATGTACGGCTGAGCATGTATCCGGCGCTTGCGCAGCGGTGCTGCGCAAGCGCATCTTCAGACAGCGTTTTGCGGGCCGCCCAAGCACTGGCCGACTATGCGCGCGTCATAGATCGGGAGCAAAGCGGCGCAAAGCGCGTTGCAGGATTTCCGCGATTTGCGGGCGGCGGTCGTAACAGCGCGAGACCGGCCCCGCCACGACGACGGATAGCCGGCGGGCCTGTACCGGCACAGAAAGCGATACGCCGACCAGGTCGGGCAGGTATTCCGACTGGCTTTGAAAATAACCGCGTTCGATAGAGTGCCGGATTTCGGCTTCGACCTCGTCGATGCTGGTCGGCGACGTGTCGGTGAAACGTTCGAATTTGATCTTGCGGTATATCGACTGGCGTTCCTGAGCGCTGTATTGAGCCAGGATGGCGCGGCCTGCGGAGCTGGCCTGGATGGGAACCTGACTGCCAATCTGGGCAAAGTAGCGTACGGGCTGGCTTGATTCAGCCACGTGCACAAATATGACGTGCGTACTGGCGAAGGCGCCGATGGCTGTGGTTTCGCCGGTTTCCTGGGCAACCTCTTTGGCAAGCTGAAGCAGGGCGTCGGGCAATGGGTCTGCTTCGGCAATGGGGGCAATGACGGCCGCCCATTGCGGGCTTGGATAAAAGCCGCCACGCGCACGCGGTTCATACAAATAACCTTTGTCGGCAAGCGTACCCACAATGTTGAAGGTGCTGGATCTGGGCCAGCCGAGCTCGTCGGCAATTTCAGACAGCGTGGCAGGACGTTTCCGTTCAGCAAAAAATTCAAGAATCGTCAATACGTTGGCGGCTTGTTTGACCTGCATGGATGCTGTCTACCTTATGGGTTGGATGGCGTGCGCAACGCTCATTCTACAAGTATGCACAGGCGTGAATTTCGGTGTGAGTATCAATAATCTATTCTTGTTCAGGAATTAAATATTCACATGTATGAATTATATATCCTGAATTTAATTCTGTGTAAAACATCTGAAATCATGATGAGGGCTCTGGTTTTTTAATTAAATCCAATTAATCAATGAACTATATTTGATTGCGCGATAATCTGAAAGAGGAAAAAGTGAGCTTGTAAGGGATTCTACTTATTTTGATTGTGCCTCTCTGATTCAATAATATGAACAAATGATTCAGAATCAAGATTAATCAGGAGGCCACGATGCAGCAAGAAGAAATTTCAACGACCAGCCCTCACCGTCACGCAGGGAAAGTGCAGCGTTATGAAAAACTCTTCATCGGTGGTGAATGGGTGGCGCCGCTGGATGGCGGTTCCATAGAAAGCATTGATCCGGCAACAGGCAAGGTTTGGGCGGTGGTGGCCAGCGGCAGCCCGCGCGATATCGATCGGGCGGTGAAAGCGGCGCGCGCCGCTTTCGATGGTCCCTGGGGACGTATGCCCGGCTGGGAGCGCGCAGCGCTGCTGCTGCGTCTGGCCGACTTGTATCAAAAGCGCGCGCCGGAACTTGCGGTTCTCGAGTCGCGGGATTCTGGCCGTGCCTTGCGCGACGCCCGGGTGGATGTGGGCGGCCATCATCAGTGGTATCGGTGGTATGCCTCGCTGGCCGACAAGCTCTCGGGCCGCACCATTCCAATGGATGATTCCGTGCATGTGTACACCACACGCGTGCCCGTGGGAGTCGTGGGCGCGATAGTGCCATGGAACGTGCCGCTCATGGCGGCGACCTGGAAGCTTGCCCCCGCCCTGGCGGCCGGATGCACCGTCGTTCTGAAGCCTGCCGAACAGACGCCTGTCACGGCGCTGGAACTCGCAAAACTTTTTGAAGAGGCGGGTTTTCCGCCGGGCGTCGTCAATGTTGTGCCGGGATACGGCCACGATGCCGGCGCCGCGCTGGTTGCCCATGATGGCGTCGACAAGATCGCGTTTACCGGTGAAGGCAAAACCGCCAAAGATATCCTGCGGGCCGGCGCCGACAACCTCAAGCGTTTTTCCTTCGAACTCGGCGGCAAGGCGCCGCACATTATTTTTGCCGATGCGGATATCGAGCAAGCCTTGAATGCGGCCACGGGGTCCGCCTGGACTCTGTGCGGGCAGAGCTGCGCGCTGGGGTCGCGTGTTCTGGTGCAGCGTACCGTATACGACCAGGTGGCCGAGGCCTTCGCCCAGCGGGCGGGCAGGGTGCGTGTGGGCATGCCACTGGACGAGGCCACGCACATGGGCCCGCAAGCGCATCAAAGCCAGCTTGACAAGACACTTTCCTATATTGATATCGGCGTCAAGGAAGGCGCGCAACTGATCACGGGCGGCAAGCGTCTGGACGACCCGGCACTGGCCGATGGCTATTTTGTGGCGCCTACGGTTTTTGCCGGCGTGGACAACAGCATGCGCATCGCGCGGGAAGAAATTTTTGGGCCGGTGGCCGCCTTGATTCCATTCGAGGATGAAGAAGAGGCCATTGCGATTGCCAACGATACCCCGTATGGCCTGACCGCTGGCCTTTGGACGAGCGACGTGGGCCGCAGCCATCGCGTGTCCTCGCGCATCAATGCGGGGATGGTGTGGGTCAATACCTATCGCTACATCCGCTGGACGACGCCTTATGGCGGCATGAAAGCCAGCGGCTGGGGCCGGGAAAACGGTATCGAAGCACTCGACAGCTTTCTGGATACGCGCACCACCATCGTCAGCACGACGGGCCGCTTTCCCGATGCCTACGCTCAATAAATCACACGGAGACAACAATGCGTTTGCAAAATAAACTTGCAGTCATTACCGCCGCCGCCTCGGGCATGGGGCGGGCTGGGGTGGAGTTATTCCTGCGCGAAGGCGCGCGCGTCGCGGCCGTGGATGTTGACGAAGAGGCGCTGAAAGAGCTGGCGGATGCCGTGCAGGCCCGGGGTGGCAAGCTCGAGACGGTCGTCGCCGATCTTTCCACCGAGGAAGGCGCTAAGGGCAGCATACACGAAGCCGCCGGCAAGCTGGGCGGTATCGATATCCTGTGGGCGCATGCCGGCATCCCCGGCCCGGGGCCGGTCGAGAACCTTGATATGGCGCATTATCACAAGGCCATCTCCTTGAATGTGACGTCCGCCATTCTGGGAGCAGGCGAGGTCGTGGGCTACATGCGCAAGCGCCAGGGCGGTTCGATTATTTTCACGTCCTCCATTTCGGGGCTGGTGGGTTCCATGTTCAGCCCGATCTACTCGACCGCCAAATTCGGCATTGTCGGCCTGGGAAAATCGCTGGCGCAAAGCTTTGCGCCGGATGGCGTGCGGGTCAATGTGGTGTGTCCCGGTTTGGCCGACACCCCCATGAAAACTGGATTCACCAACCGCGGCGGCGATGCCGCCCAGGCCGAGGCCAATGAGAAACGCTTGCTGACCAGCGTACCCATGGGCAGGTTGGCGCGTCCCGAAGAAGTCGCGCACGCCGTGTTGTGGCTCGCATCGGATGATGCGTCGTTCGTCACGGGCGTGGCATTACCTGTCGATGGCGGCTACACCTGCCGATAGGCAAGCCGGCATTATTCACCGAAGGCCGGATGGCCGCGTATTACTACTCAGTACTCAGGCGATGGATTCGCCGCAAGGAGGAGACAATGCAGATGACAAAAGCAAAGAAAATGCTGTCAATGGGCGCATGCGCTTTGTTTGCCATGGGGCTCTCATGGTCGGCATCCGCCGCAGACACCGTGAAGATCGGAGTGCTCGTGCCCATGACAGGGGCAACCGCCGCCGACGGCGATAGGTTGTTGCGCGCGCACAAGCTGGCCGCCAAGCAGATCAACGAACAGGGAGGCATCAAATCGCTCAACGGGGCCAAGGTGGAACTGGTGGTGGCCGATACGCAGTCCAAGCCGGAGGTCTCGCGCAGCGAGGCGGAACGCCTGATTTCGCGCAGCAAGGTCAGCGCACTGCTGGGTGCGTGGTCATCGGCGGTCACGATTCCGGCGCTGCAGGTTGCCGAGCGCTACCGCACGCCTTTCATCGTGACCAGCGCGGTTACCGATAACATTACCGAGAAAAACCTGAAGTTTGTTTTCCGTGTGTCGCCCAAGGGCAGCTGGGCCGCCGATAACGTCATGGATTTCATGACATACCTCGATGGCCGCGGCGTTTCCATCAAGAAAGTCGCCATCGCGTTCGAGGACGGCCCATTCGGGCAGGGCGTGGCGAAGGGCTACAAGACCAGGCTGGCGGATCGCGGCATCGACGTGGTCGCCGAAGAAAGTTTCCGCACGGGTTCGGCCGATCTGAGCACGCAGGCGGCAAAGCTCAAGGCCAGCGGCGCGGATATCGTCCTGGTTGTGTGCTATGTGGATGACGAGACCGTATTGCTGCGCGCCCTGGCCGCCCAGCAGTATCGTCCATTGATCCTGGGCTTTGGCGGCCACGTGCATCCGACCCTGCTGCAACTGGGCGGTCTGGTGGAAAACACCTTTGGCATTGTCGAATGGATGCAGGACGTCAAGAAGCCCGCCGCCGAGGAATTCGTGAAGGCGTACCAGGCCGAGTACGGCGACATCCCGCTGAGCCACTCCGCGCAGGCCTACGCGTCGACGTGGGCGGCGGCAATTGCCATCGACAACGCGGGTTCGACCGACACGGTCAAGGTTCGCGATGCGCTCAGCGCGCTGAACCTGCCCGACGGGCCGGCCTCTCTGCTGCCTGAAGACGCGCTGGCATTCGACGAGCATGGCCAGAACCACGTCAGGTACGTGATTGCGCAGGTCATCGACAACAAGTTCGTCACCGTCTGGCCCGAGGCTGTGGCCAGCAAGCAAGTGGTGATTCCAAAATAGGCCGGGAACAAGCCCATGACAGTCGGAATACTTCTCCAGGCGCTCATCGGGGGGCTGGCCAACGGCGCAATGTACGGCTTGATCGCCGTCGGCCTGACCCTGGTGTTCGGCGTAATGCGGATCATCAATTTCGCCCATGGCGAATTCCTGATGGTTGCCATGTACGCGGCATACTTCGCCTGGGCGCTGGGCGGCGTGGATCCCGTCCTGGCGGTGCTGATCGTGGCGCCATTGCTCATGGTCTGCGGCATGTTGCTGTACGGCGGTGTGCTGCGCTTCGCGCTGCGCGTGCCCGAGATCAACCAGATGGCGGTCACGCTGGGCTTGTCGCTGCTGATGCAGCACCTGGCGCTGTTGCTGTTCACCGGAGACAACCGGCTGGTCGTGCTGCCGCGCTCGGCCGAGGGCATCGGACTGGGGCCGGTGATGCTGCAGATGCCGCAAATGATAGCGGGCGTGGCTTCTCTCCTACTGCTGGGCATCCTGTATTTTTTGCTGCGCCGAACCGACTTCGGGCTCATGATGCGTGCCGTGTCGCAATCGCATGAAGGCGCCTCGCTATCGGGCATAGACATCGGGCGCGTGTATCGATGGGCCATGGCCGTGGGCATAGGCACGCTGGGCGTGGCGGGTCCTTTGCTGGTGTCCGTCCTGTATGTGAATCCCCATGTCGGTGCGCTGTTCACCCTCAAGGCTTTTGTGATTGTGATCGTGGGTGGCTTGGGCAGCTTCGGCGGCGCCTTGCTGGGCGGCCTGATCGTCGGGGTGGCCGAAAGCATCGCCGTGGCATGGTTCTCTGCCTCGATTGCCGCGGCCGTGCCGTTCGCGCTGCTGATCGTCATTCTGCTTTTGCGGCCCGAGGGCCTGTTGACCCGGAGGGGAGCGCGTTGATCAAGCAATATACCGCATGGATGGTGGTCTGCCTGGTGGTGACCCTGGCGTTTCTATACGCCTTGAGCGACCGTTATCTGATGGATATCTTCATACTGACCTGCTTCTATGGCGCGCTGGCCGTGGCGTGGAATCTGATGGCCGGCATGACGGGGCTGATGTCGCTGGGCCATGCATTGTTCGTAGGCATTGGCGCCTACAGTGTGGCCTGGGGCTACAGCACGCACGGCTGGCCGCCGTTGATCACGTGGCCCATGGGGGTGGTGCTGTCGATGATGGCCGCCTATGTCATCGGAGGCTTGTGTTTCCGCTATGGCTTGCGCGGATACTTCTTCGCCATTGCCACGCTGGCCTTCAGCGAAGTGGCTTTTTTCGTGGTGTCGGCAACAGAGCATCTGGGCCGTTCCGACGGCATCATTCTGCCGCTGGCCGATCATGGTCTTGCCCAACTGCAGTTCATGGAAAAATGGCCTTATGGCCTGATCATCGGCGGCATTCTCATCGCCACCATGCTATTGAGCCGTGTGCTGCTCAACTCCCGCACCGGCTACTACTGGCGCGCCTTGCGCGATAACGAGGAAGCGGCGCAGGCACTGGGCGTTAATGCCCGGCGCATGAAGATGCGCGCCTTCCTGATCAGCGCGGGCATATCGGGGCTTTGCGGCGCGTTTTATGCGAACTACGTTGCGTTCGTGGATCCGCGCTCTGTCCTGAGCATCGATCTGTCCATACAGTTGCTGGTGTTCTCCATCATTGGCGGCATGGGGCAATTGTGGGGGCCCTTGCTGGGAGCGGGCATACTGGTGCCGGTCAGCGATTTTCTGCGCAGCCTGACCGCCATCCAGGGCAGCAATGTGATCTTTTATGCTGTTCTGCTGATGGTATTGGCGTTGGTGCTGCCGCAGGGAATTTCGGGCTGGCTGGTGGAAAAATGGCGCCGACGCAAAGGACGCCGGGCGGAGGTTGCGCCATGAGCGCCATACTGGAAGTCGCAGGGCTCAGCAAATCGTTTGGAGGCTTGCAGGCGCTCAAGGACGTAAGCTTTGCCGTACAGCCCGCCGAGGTGTTCGCGGTCATAGGCCCCAACGGCGCGGGCAAGACCACGCTGTTCAATTGCCTGTCCGGGGCCCTGCGCAGCGATGCGGGCGATATCCACTTCAACGGGCAGCGCATCAATGGCGCCGAGCCCCATGACATTTGCGGGCATGGCCTGGTCCGAACCTTTCAGATCGTCAAGCCGTTCCGCGGCATGACGGTTGCCGAAAACGTGAAGGTGGCGGCGTTTTCACGCCATGCCTCGGCAAAAGATGCGGAACAGGCCGCGCTGGCGGTGCTGCGGGATGTGGGCATGGATGATTTGGCTGATGTCGATGCCGATACACTCAATGTGGCCGACTTGCGCCGGCTTGAAATTGCGCGTGCCCTGGCAACCGAGCCACGGCTGTTGCTGCTGGACGAGATGTTGGCGGGCTTGACAGGTCCCGAGAGCCGGGCCATGTGCGACCAAATCAGAACGCTGTCCGTGCGCGGTATTGCGGTGATCGTTGTCGAGCACTCGGTGCCGGTGGTGCTGAGCCTGTGCGAGAACGCCATTGTCTTGAACTTTGGTGAAATGCTGACCGCTGGTCGAACCTCGGACGTGATCCGCGATCCGCGCGTACAGGAAGCCTATCTTGGGAGCACGGGTCAATGACTGCGCTGAGCTTGACGGGAGTCACGGCCGGATACGGCAAGGCCGACATCATCCGCGACATCGCCATCGATATTCCGTCGGGGGGGCGTGTTGCCCTGGTGGGTTCCAACGGCGCGGGGAAAAGTACCATCGTCAGAACCATCAACGGCTTGATTCCTTTGCGGCGCGGCGCGATTTCGTGGGACGGGCGCGAAATCAGCCGGCACAGGGCCTCGGAGCGAACCCGGTCGGGCATTGCCACGGTGCCCGAGGGGCGTTTGTTGTTCCCCGAATGCACGGTGGCCGAAAACCTGATTGCGGCCTCGACCTTCGGGCAGGCCAAGGCGCGCAGGGAACAGACGCTAGAACACGTGTTCGAACTGTTCCCGAAACTGCGCGAGCGCGCGGGCCAGCGCGCGGGAACGCTGTCGGGGGGCGAGCAGCAGATGGTCACCATCGGGAGGGCGCTCATGACATGCCCGCGCCTGCTGATTCTTGATGAACCCTCGATCGGCTTGGCGCCCAGGGTGGTGGCCGAGATCTTTTCAGTGCTGGGCAGGCTCACGCAAACCGGCCTGAGCCTGCTGCTGGTCGAACAGAATATCCAGCTCAGCCTGAAGTCGGTCGATTACGCCTACGTATTGCAGCGTGGTGAAATGGTCCGGCAGGGGCCGGCGGCCGAGCTGATGGACGACCCGCAGGTGAAGGCCGCTTATCTGGGCGGGTGAAGGCGTTAGCGTGTTGTTTGCTTGGTTCAAATAGTCAACGCCGGCACCTGCCGCAACCCCTGGACCCAGTAAACGCTTCCGGACCATATTTAAACATGCCGGACTTTACAATGACTACGAAACCATTTATTATTTTCCACACAACAGCTAAAGCAGCTGTTTTTTTAAAAGTTAAATGGTTACGTATTCATCAATGTGCGGCCATACCCCATAAAGGCGTCGCCACGGCAGTTTCCGGTCTCGGGAAGAGCCGTTAAGCGTCGCACGCGATCACCTTGGAGAGAGAAAATGAGATCACCGTTACGCAAGCTAGCCTCATGCCTGGGTGCAGTCGCCCTGTGCGGCCTGCTGTCGGTTCCCGCCGCCGCGGCCGATGCCGACTACCCCAGCCGTGAAATTCGCCTCATTGTGCCGTGGGCGCCGGGCGGCTCCACCGACATTCTCGGCCGTGTCCTGCAACAGTTGGCCGCCAAAGACGGCTACAGGCTGATCGTGGAAAACCTGGCGGGCGCCAGCGGATCCATAGGCCTGACCAGGGTTGCCCGGGCGAACCCGGACGGTTATACGCTGGGCCTGGGCACGACATCGACGCTGGTGCTGCATACGCAGGGCATCACCGACCTGAGCCCCGAGCAATTCACCACGATAGCCTCGGCGTCCGTCGACCCCATGCTGCTGCTCGTGCCCAAGGACGGACCGGACACCATTGAAGCCTTCCTGGACAATATGAAGGACAACCCGGGCAAGGTATCGATCGGCTCTTCGGGTTCGAACAACATCAGCCACCTGTTCGCCATCATGGCGGCCCAGGCCGCCCAGGTGCCTTTCATTCATGTGCCCTACACCGGCGGCTCGCGGGTCGTCACCGATCTGGGCGGAGGCCAGATCAGCGCGGGTGTGCTCAAGCCGTCGGAAAGCAAGGGGCAGATGGACGCGGGCGTTATCAAGCCGCTGGCGGTGTTCGCGCAGGAGCGGCTGTCTTTCATGCCGGACGTGCCGACTTTCAAGGAAAAAGGCTATGACGTTTTTCCCTATGGGCAGGTCACGCAGGCCAGCTATGTGGTAGCGCCCGCCGGCATACCTGAGCCCGTACGGGAAAAGCTGGTCGCACAGTTCCGCAAAGTCATCCAGAGCGACGAGTACAAGAGCTTCGCCCTGCAAAACGGCTTCTTTATCGAAGACTCCACCGGCACGGCTTTGCAAAAGCAAATCGCCGACATGCAGGCTTCCTTCGACAAGATGGGCACCCAGATCTTCTCTTCCGACAAATAAGGCTTACGTCATGCGCATTGTTGATATTCGTTCCTACCCTATATCGTTTCCCGTCCCGGCGGACAAGTCGGTCACGCTGAGCATAGGCCGCACCGTCAAGCGCGACGCGGTCATCGTGCGCGTCGAAACCGACGACGGCATGGTCGGCTGGGGCGAGGCCCATCATGGGCGCTGCCCCGGCGCGGTCAGCCGCGTGGTCGACACCACGCTGCGCGAACTGGCCCTGGGCCGGGATGCCATGGATGTGGTCGGCCTGTGGGAATACGTCTATCAAAAGCAACTGGCCAGCCATGGCGTGGGCGCCGCCGCCGCAATGGCGCTCAGCGGCCTGGACTGCGCTCTGTGGGACATCCGGGCGAAGGCGGCCGGATGGCCGCTGTATCGTCTGCTGGGGGGCGCCAGCAAACCCATCAAAGCGTATGCCGGCGGCATCTCGCTGGGATGGCAGGCGCCCGAGTCCCTGGCCGAAGAGGCCCAGAGCCTGGTGGCGCAGGGCTATCGCGCCATGAAGCTGCGCATGGGCGACGTGCCCGCGAACGACATCGCGCGAGTGCGGGCCGTGCGCGAAGCCGTGGGGGATGACATCGATATCTTGCTCGATGCCAATACTGGCTACACCGTCGAGCAGTTGCGCAAGGTCATGCCCGCCTTCGAGGAAATCCAGGCGGGCTGGCTTGAGGAGCCTTTCCCGCCGCACGACCGGCATTCTTATGCGCAGGGCGCAAAGCTGGGCCGGGTGCCATTCGCCGCCGGCGAAAACCACTTTACCCGCTTCGATTTCAACAGCCTGATCGATGATGGCAACGTCCGCTTCCTGCAGCCCGATATGTCGAAGACGGGCGGCATCACCGAAGGCCTGCGCATCGCGGCGCTGGGCTCGGCGCGAAAGCTTTCCTTCAATCCCCACACTTCGACCACTGCGCCCAATATGGCCCTTACCATCCATGTGTTGTGCGCGGTGGAAAATCCGGGATATTTCGAGGCTGATGTGACGGAGCTGAATCCCTTCCGCGATGAATTGGGAGGCCGCAAGCCGTACGAGCTGGATGCGGATGGCTGCGTGCATCCTTATGATGACACGAGCATCGGCCTGGAGGTGGACGAATCCTTCCTGAAGGCCCATCCTTTGATCGAAGGCCCTTGCTACGTTTGAATATAAACGGCGACAGAACAAGGAGCAGGCTATGGGCAAGCAGTCAGTGGGAGTGATCGGTCTGGGTGCCATGGGAGGCGGCATGGCGCGCTCACTGCTTCGGGCGGGGCATGAGGTGCACGCCTGCGACGTTCGCATGGAAACCGCCGCGGCGTTCGCCCGGGAAGGCGGCCGGGCCCACGAAACCGCCGCGGAGCTGGCACGCCATTGCGAGGTCGTTATTTCCGTCGTGGTGAATGCGGCCCAGACCGAATCGATACTGTTCGGCGAGCATGGATGCGTTGCCGCAATGCCGCCAGAAGCGGTGTTTGTCATGTGCTCTACGGTCGACCCCGCATGGTCGGCCGGGCTGGAGGCCCGCCTGAACAATAGGGGGCTGCTGTATATCGATGCGCCCATTTCCGGCGGTGCGGCGAAGGCGGCCAGTGGTGAAATCACCATGATGACCGCTGGGCAGCCTGCGGCATATGCGAAATGCGAGGCGCTGTTCGACGCAATGGCCCAGCGCGTGTACAGGCTGGGTGATCGCGCCGGCGCGGGCAGCAAGGTCAAGGTCATCCACCAGCTATTGGCTGGCGTGCATATTGCCGCCGCCGCCGAAGCCATGGCGCTGGGCTTGCGGGAAGGCGTGGATGCCCAAGCCTTGTACGAGGTGATCACGCATAGCGCGGGCAACAGCTGGATGTTCGAAAACCGCATGGCCCATGTGTTGGCCGCCGACTATACGCCGCTGTCCGCGGTCGACATCTTCGTCAAGGATCTTGGGTTGGTGCTCGACATGGCGCGAACCAGCAAGTTTCCATTGCCGCTGTCCTCTACAGCGCACCAAATGTTCATGCAAGCAGCGGCGAGCGGCCATGCCCACGAGGACGATAGTGCGGTCATCAAGATCTTCCCCGGCATCACCCTGCCTGGGGCTGAGTCATGACGGATTGCAATAGTAGCCAATGGTAAGATTGCCCATCCAGGACGCTGCAACCCAATCAGCGTGTCGCTCGCAGCCGCGCCATGCCTCGATCGCAAGCGCGCCTTACTGCCGTTTTGACTCATTCCGCTTCCATCCACTATCGTGAGATCGACAAAAAAGAACCTGACTAGCCGAGATATCGCCAAAGTGGCGGGGGTGTCCCAGACCACGGTATCACGCGTGCTGCAGGGCTCCCCCCTTGTGCAGCCGGAAACGCGCAAGGCGGTGCTGGAGGTCATCGATCAGCTTGGCTACCAGCCCAGCCCGGCCGCCCGCTCCATGCGCACGCGGCGTACCAATACGGTTGCGCTGGTGGTTGCAAGCCTGTCGATCAATCCGCTGTATCCCGCGCTGCTGCAACTGATGTCCACTGCGCTGCGCCGCAAGGGGCTGTATGCCTCGGTCTGGGAAGCCGAGGAGTTCAACGAGGACACGATGCGCGCACTGGCGGCGACCTCGGTCGATGGCGTCATCGTGGCCACGGCCATGGACGCCGCCTTGCCTTTCCTGGCGCGCATCGCCGAGACACGCCCCGTGGTGCTGGTCAACCGCACCGTGTCGTCGAATGCCTTCGATCAGATTTCCAGCGACAACATGGCGGGAGCGGCCCAGGTGGCCAAGTATTTCGACGAACACGGCCGACACCGCATCGGCCTGGTGACTGGCGCATCGGGGCGCGCCCATCCCAGTCCCATTCGCGATCGAGAGGCCGCTTTCCTGGCGGAACTGCATCGCCGCGGCATACGGATGGACGAAGATGTCATCGCCCGTGTGCCGTATTTCGCGTATCAGACTGGCTTCGACGCCGCCCAGGAATTGCTGGCGCGGTGCGACCTGGATGCGATTTTCTGTGCCAATGATATCGTTGCAATCGGCGCGCTGGATGGTGTGCGGGCGCGCGGTTGCAAAGTGCCGGATGAGGTGTGGGTGGTGGGCTACGACGACATTCCCATGTGCGCCTGGCAGTCGATTGATCTGACCACCGTGTCCCAGCCTCTCGGCAGGATGGTGGAAGCCGCCGTGGACAGACTCTGCGAGCGCCTGGCCAGCGGTACGCTGGCTCCGCAACGCGTATTGCTGCCCAATGCGCTGGTGATTCGCGGCAGCAGCGCTTGAGGGCGGTCTTTGCGGTTGGCTGCGGGCGTTGCACTAGTTCATGGCCGACAGCGGCGCTTCTTACCTATTCCCATGCATGCTGCGCGCCATCCATTGCCGGTAGCCCTGCGCGCGCAGCGTGCAGGCGGGGCATTCGCCGCAGCCATAGCCCCAGGCGAGCAAGGCATCACGGCGGTTCAGGTAGCAGGTATGGGTTTCGGTGCGCAGCAGTTCCACAAGTCCCGCACCGCCCAATTGCTGTGCCAGCTCCCAGGTGTCGGCCTTGTCCAGCCACATCAATGGGGTTTCCAGCACCAAAGGGCGGTCCACGCCCAGGCTGAGCGCCACCTGCAGGGCCTTCAGCGTGTTGTCGCGGCAGTCCGGATAACCTGAGTAGTCGGTCTGCGACATGCCGCCCACCAGCACATCCAGCCCGCGCCGATATGCCAGCGCGGCGGCCAGGGTGAAGAACAGCAGGTTGCGGCCCGGCACGAAGGTGTTGGGCAGGCCGTCGGCCTGCATGGCAATGGCCATGTCGTCCGTCATCGCCGAAGTACCCAGCTGTCCCAGCACATCCACATTCAGCACGTGGTCGTCGCCCAGGCGCGGCGCCCAGTCGGGTTGCTGCGCAATCATGCCGCGGCGCAGGGCGGCGCGGCAATCCAGCTCCACACGGTGGCGCTGGCCGTAGTCGAAACCCATGGTCTCGACATGGCCGTAATGCGCCAGCGCCCAGGCCAGGCAAGTGGCCGAATCCTGGCCGCCGGAGAACAGGACGAGGGCGCGGCGGCCGGATTGCCCGGACGTGATCATGCTTTGGCCAGCAGGGTGTCGCGCCGCTTCATGATGCGGACGATGGCATTCAGGGCAATACCGTACATCGGCACGAACAGCAGAAGGCTGACGGCCAGTTTGATGACGTAGTCGACGACGGCGATTTCCCCCCAATGCGCGGCCATGAAGGGGTTGCTGCTGCGCCAGAAGGCGATGCTGAAGAAGGCGGCCGTGTCCAGCGCCTGTCCGAAGACGGAAGACGCCGCGGGCGCCACCCACCACTGTATATAGCCTCGGCGCATGCGGTCGAACACTTGCACGTCCAGCAATTGGCCCAGGACATAGGCGGCGAAGCTGGCGAAGGCGATGCGGAATACGAAGCTGTTGAATTCGCCCAGTGCGCCGACGCCGTTGAAGCGCCCTTCATGGAACAGCACCGACACGATGTAGGAGGCGATCAGCGCCGGTATCATGGCTCGCGCTATCACACTGCGCGCCTCGGTCTTGCCGATCAGGCGCACAGTCAGGTCGGTGGCCAGGAAAATAAAGGGGAAGCTGAAGGCGCCCCAGGTACTGTGGAAGCCGAACAGGTCGATGGGCAACTGCACCAGATAGTTGCTGGAGATAATGATGAGGATGTGGAATGCGACCAGCAGGCCAAGATAGAACGATACCCGCGATTGCGGGACGGATGCGGATGTCATGATGAGCCTTTTTGATGGATGGGGTTAGGGAACCCATGGATGAAAAATCAGCGCGTATTGTACGCCGAGTCGCGCATCGGGCGTAAGCGCAAGCGTTTTCCAGGATTGACGCCCGGTCGGTGCCGTGACTACAGGTGGTTTCGCCTGGTAACCAAGAATGTTAAAGTACAGCGACAAAAAGAGGAATTATGCTGCATTGATCCATCACTGAGCACGATAAATCCGGGAGACCTAATGGAGCATCATTCCTTCTCGCAAGGGCGACCCCAGGGGCACCAGTTCCAAATAATCTCGACCGAAGACATAGCGCCCGCCGCGCGGTACGATTTCTGGGTTACCGACGTCGTTCGCAGCCTTGAGGTCGATCCGCCCAATGCTCGGCAGCGCAAGGACTTCCGGGCGGATATCACTTCGCTGGCCACGGCGACGGGTGAAATGCACTACGCTGAATCGGACGGTTTCAGCGCGCATATTACAAAGCACACCATCCGAAACCTGCAGTTCGACGAACTGGCCCTGATTCTTGTGCTCGACGGACAGGCGCAATGCGCGTACGAGGGCGGCGAGGCGACGACAGTAGGCAAGGGCGGGTTTTTCCTGCTCGATGGCTTGCGGCCGACATCGCTGCACTTTTCCCGGCAAACCTTCGTCCAGCTCGATCTTTCCCGGGCCTTGCTCGAATCCGTGTTTCCCGGCGCAATGCCGGCCCCTGCGCTGATCAACGCGGCACTGGCCAAGTCCGGCCTGGCCGGGCTGTTGCGCGACCATTTGCAACAGTTTCCCAGGGTTGCGGCCGGCTTGGAGCCCTTCGAGCAACTGGCTCTGCTGGATGCGTCCGAGTCCTTTGCGCTCGCCACGATCTCCGGGGCGTGCGCGACAGCCGCCGGAATGACGGAGTGGTCGGCCGAGGGGTTGTTTGCCGCCGCCCAACGCTATATAAAGCGTCATCTGGCCAGCCCGGATCTTACGCCTGCCGCGGTGGCCGCGGCGATAGCTTGTTCGCGTTCCACCCTTTATCGGCTATTTGGCGATAAACAATTGACGGTACAAGGCTATATCCGTGAACTGCGCCTTCAGCAGTTCATGCGGCTTCTGCAGAAAGAAAATGGCACGCTGCCGATTCAGATCCTGGCCCTGCGCTGCGGTTTTTACGATTGGTCCAATGTCGGGCGGATGTTTCGCAAACGTTTTGGCATGAGCCCCAGCGAGGCGAGGGCGTCATCGATCTGATCATGCAGCGCTGCGCTCGAGGTCAGGCGGTGTATGCCTCTTGCGTTTGATTTGGCCTGTCAACAACAAGTCTTGCGCTGCGGCCGGCGTTGCCAAGCATGCGGCTGACGCCCGCACTCCCCCAATTCAACACTTTGAGACGCAAAGACGATATCCGCGAGACAGCGTGATGACTTTGCGCGTCCGTCTGAATTTATAGTGGCAAGTCCAACGATTCTTCCGCTGCGCCGCTACGAATGGCATGGGCAGTCCAGCCCCAATGAAGAAGTTCCTGCACCGGCCCGCGGATGAACAAAGACAACGCCACTGGAAACGCTCATGAACCGGATTCACCGCATCATTTTCAACCACGCGCTGGGTGTGTTTCAAGTGGTTTCGGAACACGCCAAAGGGCGTGGCAAGCGCAAGGCAACTGTGTGTGCCGGCGCGTGTGCTTTGGCTTTGAGCGTATGGGGGGTACCCGCTCAAGCTCAGGTAATTATCAAGGACGGACAGCGCGAGGTCGTTGATGGTCTGGACCCATCAGGCGGCAATGGCGGCACCCAAGCGAGCCCCTGGGATACCAATGGGAGCCTTTTTGTTGGCGCGCAGGGAGGTGCTGGCGAACTGATTGTCAGGAATGGCGGGCAGGTAACGAGTTTGGCCGGATATGTGGGGTTGGGTCCTGATTCCGTCGGCAAGGTGGAGGTGGCTGGAGAAGGTTCCAGCTGGAGCAGCACCGTGTACTTGCATATTGGGGACAGCTCGGGAGAGGGGGGAGGAACGCTTTCGGTTTTGGACGGGGCATTGGTAACGGCCAGCAGTTACATTGGTATCGGCATGAATGTCAGTGGCGCATCGGGTGTAGTTCAGGTATCCGGAGACGGATCGAGCCTGGCATCGGCCGGCCACCTGGGTCTGGGCCATCAAGGGACGGGGACGTTGAGTGTGGACGATGGCGGTCTGGTTGCCGTATCCGACGTTTATATGGGAGGGGCTCCCGGCACGGGCTATGCAGGAACCGGCAGCTTGACGCTTGCCGGCACCGATAGCCGGCGTGGCGTGCTTGCCACGGGCTTTCTAGAGGTGGGCCTAGGGAGTGGCAGTATCAACTTCGATGGCGGCATCCTGCGCGCAACCGGCGATCAAGCGGATTTTCTGCGCAATTTCAACGCGGGGGATGTGACCTTGGCTGCGGGTGGGGCTTTCATCGACAGCAACGGGCATGACATCGGCATTGGCGCGGAGCTCTCAGGCGTCGGCGGGCTGACCAAGGTGGGGGATGGCACGTTGACGCTCTCGAACACCAACACCTATAGCGGCGGTACGGTGATTTCCGGCGGTACGTTGGCGTTGAGTCTTGGCGATGCGACTTCGTATTATGACGGCGCCGGAAGCGGGCCTATCACGCTCGACGGCGGGACACTGGACCTCAAGGAAATTGGCGCCATGCTTGACAATGCTATCGTCGTGCAGGGTTCAGGCGGGACCATCGCGAACTCCGGTGGCGCCCCCTATCTTACGGGCAATATTACCGGCTCGGGGGCGCTGACATTTTCCGGCCCGGAATTACGGCTTTTCGGGAGCAATTCTGCATTCATTGGCCGAACAAATCTTTCCTCAGGCAGTACTCTCACGGCCGTGACTTCGAGGGCTTTCTCCTCTTCGTCGGCTTATAGTGTCGAATCAGGCGCTGCCCTGGCCCTTCAGCACCAAGACCAAGCCATAGGTTCTCTTTCAGACCTGAACGGGACAGGCGGAAACGTTCGTGTCGATCTGGAACGAGATGTCACCTTGACCACAGGTGCCGATGACAGTTCGACTATCTTTTCAGGTGTCATAGAGGATGGAGGCGGTACCCTGGGGTTGACCAAGGTCGGCGGCGGTACGTTTACCTTGAACGGCGTCAACACTTATACGGGCGTAACCACCGTTGCGCAGGGCGCATTAATCGTTGGCGATGCCAGCCATCCGGGCGCCGCTATTGCCAGTGCGATGACCGTCGAAAACGGAGCCACGCTGGGTGGTTCAGGCGCAGTGGGCCACACCGCGGTCGAAGATGGCGGCATTCTGGCGCCAGGCGGCGGCGCCGTCGGCACGCTTACGGTACAGGGCGATCTGTGGCTCTCAGCGGACGCCATTCTCGACTACCAGCTTGGCGCGCCGGGCACGTCGAGTCATCCAGCCTCGGGGATCAGCGACCTTGTGGTCGTGACAGGCGACCTTGTATTGGATGGCACCCTGAATCTCGCGCAAAGCGCCGAACTAAGCGACGGCACGGCAGCCCTGGGCTATTACCGCCTCCTGACTTATGAGGGTGAGCTCACTGACAATGAGCTGGAGGTCGGCGGCACGCCGCATCCCAGTGCCGGTCTCTATGCGATCCAGGCTGGCGGTGGCAATGTCGATCTGTTCGTACCGGCGGCGGGTACGCCGGGCGATGACACCTTGCAGCATTGGCAGGGGGGCGATGGCATCTGGAACGCCAGCGACGCGACATGGCTCAATGCTGGCGATGGCGCACCCGACGGCGATATTCCAGCGGCCTGGGCGGGCAACCATGCCATCTTCCAGAGCCAGCCGGGCGGCTTTGATGGCGGCGCGGTCGCGGTTGAGGGAAATCAAAGCTTCGAGGGTTTGCAGTTCGTCGATGAAGGCTACCGCCTGCAAGGAAATGGTTCGCTTGAAACCGTTGCTGGCGGCTCGGAGATCCGCGTCTTGGCGGATAGCGCCGAGATCGCAACCGAGATTACCGGCGCGGGCGGCATCATGAAGACGCAAGCGGGAACGCTGGTGCTTTCGGGCGCCAATACCTATACCGGCGACACCTTGCTGAACGCCGGCACGCTTTCCATTTCTTCTGATGCCAATCTGGGGCAGGCCGATGGCGGCCTGACCTTCAATGGTGGCACGTTGGCAACTACGGCTAGCCTGAGCAGTGGCCGGGTTGTGACGCTCAATGGTCATGGCCGCTTTGATGTGGCCAATAATACGACGCTGCAATTGAATGGACCCATCGCCGGCGCCGCCGAGCTGTACAAGGAAAGCGCCGGCACGCTCATTGCGAACGGCGGGATGAACATCGAAGCCATGTGGGTTCAGAATGGCACGGCGCGGGTGGCCGGTGGAACGAATATTTTGAGCGGTACTATGCGGGTGGATGCAGTTGCGGGAGAGCAGGCCAAGCTGGTAGTGGACGGCCAGAATACATCCGTCCAAGCGCTTGCACTGACCATAGGCCAAAGCGGCACCGGGCTGTTTGAGCTCACGGACGGTGCGCAAATAAACATGCCAGACCCGTCACATACCATCAGCGCGCTTGTCATTGGCCACGCAGGCAATGCGGATGGCCAGGCGTTGATCTCGGGTACGGATTCACGTCTACGTATCAATGGCGGGCCCAGCCGGATCGGACGGGATGCGGCCGGCAGCCTCACGATCGCGGCAGGGGGCCGCCTCGAGAGCGGATACCAAGTCATCATCGGTGACTATGAAAACGGCGATGGCCTTGTCACGGTTTCCGGTCAAGGGTCGGCATTAATGACCTATGGCAACGCGCCCACATACGTGGGCAATTCCGGTCGCGGCAGACTCGATATTCTCGATGGCGGGCAAGTCGACACGGCCTATTTCGCCTCCGTGGGCAGGAATCTTGACGGCCAAGGCTTCGCGCTCGTGAAGGGCGAAGGGTCATCATGGATCGTAGATGGCAATCTCTATGTCGGCGAGTATGGGCGGGGCACCGTCGTGCTGGGCGGCGGCGGACACATCGATCTGGGCGATTCGGCCTTCAGCCATGTAACGCTGGGCAGATATGAAGACGCTTCGGGGACGTTTGTGATTGGTGCCGAGGCAGGCGCCGCGCCGGACGGAGCAGGAACAATCAACGCGCGGTCCATCGGGTTCAGCGCGGGGGCCGGCAAGCTGGTCTTTAACCATACCGGCGAGGACTATGCTTTTGATCTCGACCTGCGAAAAGATGGCTTCAGCCCCGATCCGGGTGGCGACCATTCAATCGAACATCTTGCAGGACATACGGTGTATCAGGGCAATGCCTCGACGTTCGACGGTCTGACAACCGTCTCGGGCGGCACACTCTCCGTGGATGGGCGCTTGGGTGGAACCGTTGCCGTCGAGGCGGGAGGGACCCTGGGCGGGACGGGGCGCGTTGGAAGCACGATGGTCGCGGATGGCGGCAGCTTGGCGCCGGGCAACTCGATCGGAACCCTTGTCGTAGCGGGGGATTTGGCACTTTCGTCCGGTTCGCTGCTGAACTATGAGCTTGGGGCGCCGGGTGGGTCCGAGACTACGCCAGGCGCGAGCGACCGTATCGACGTCCTGGGCGATCTTACGCTGGACGGCACGCTGAACTTGGCGCAAAGCGGCGGAGCGGGCGACGCTGCGGCCGGGCTGGGTTACTACCGCTTGATGACCTATGGCGGAGATCTGCATGACAATGGATTGGCCGTGGGCGACACGCCCAGCCTGGCCGCTGGCTACGACATCCAGGCAGGCCAGAATCGCGTTGACCTTTTCATTGGCGCGACTGGCGATGACATGCTCCAGCATTGGCAGGGGGGCGATGGAACCTGGAGTGCCACGAACACGCAATGGCTCAATCAGAATGGCGATCTGACCGTTGCCTGGGCCGGCAACCACGCCGCCTTCAAGCACGAACCTGGCAGTTTTACTGGCGGGACGATTGACGTGGCGGGCGTGCAGCGTTTTGCCGGACTGCAATTCGTTGACGAAGACTATCGGCTGCAGGGAGCAGGTTCGCTCGAAACGGCTGCAATCGGTTCGGAGATCCGTGTGTTGGCCGGCAGCGCCGAGATTGCTGCCACCATTGCCGGCGCGGGTGGCCTTGCTAAAACCGAGACGGGAACATTGATTCTGTCAGGCGCCAATACCTATGCGGGCGGAACCGCAATCAGCGGCGGGGTGCTGTCGGTTTCGAACAATGCCAATTTGGGCCATGGGCAGGGGATGCTGACTTTTGACGGCGGTATTCTTCAGGTCACGGGCACCGGTTTTAACGGCACAGCGCGCGAAATCATCTGGGGCACCCGCGGCGGTGGCTTCGATATTACCCATGAAGCCAACAACTTCCACCTTGGCCAGAACATTGTCGGCCCAGGCGACCTTGTCAAACGCGGCGATGGCGCATTGACGCTCTCGGGCAGCAATGCCTATGGCAACACGCTGGTCGAGGGTGGGTGGCTGCTGGGCAATGCGAACTCTATCTCGGGCAATATCGCCAATGCAGGTATTGTCGCCTTTGTTCAAGACAACGACGCCCGCTTTGCCGGCGACATAGGCGGCCTGGGCGGCGTGAACGGCACGATGATCAAGGACGGCGCAGGGGATCTGACCCTTGCGGGGCGGTCTGTGCTTGACTGGACCATTGCCTCCGGGACGGTCATTACCGAAGCGTCCCGATTTGAAGGTGACGCGCATCTTGACAGCGCGGCAAGCGCCCTGACGTTCACCGACAGCAACAACGCCGTTTATGGCGGGACGATTTCGGGGATGGGGCAATTCATGCTTGACGGGATCGGGACGGTGCTGCTGAGCGGCGATAGCTCTGGCTTTGCCGGTGCCACCGAGGTCAGAGGCGGTACGCTGCTGGTGGGTGCCGATGGCGGCGGGGTGCTGGGCGGCTCGCTCGATGTGCTGTCCGGCGCGACCCTGGGCGGCTCGGGCACGGTTGGCGCGGGAGCGGGCTCGACGCTTACGCTCGCCTCGGGCGGCACGCTGGCGCCGGGCAACTCCATCGGCACACTGACCGTGGATGGGGACCTGACTTTCGAGGCGGGCTCGCGCTTCGAGGTCGAGGTCAACCCGCAAGGCAGTGCCAGCGATCTGGTCGCGGTAACGGGCAATGCCACGCTCAATGGCGGCTCGGTGGCCCATATAGGCGCCGCCGGCGAGTACGCCCTGCGTTCGACCTACACCATCCTGACGGCTGGTGGAACGCTTTCAGGCACCTTTGACGAGGTCACGTCCGACTTTGCCTTTCTCGCCCCCGATCTGCTGTATGACTACGGCGCCGGAGCGGTCGAGCTTGAGCTGTCGCGCAACGACCGCGATTTTGCCTCGGCCGCGCAGACGCGCAACCAGATCGCCACGGCCAACGGCATCGAGAGCATCGGACTGGATGCCGCGCATCCGGTCTACGATGCCATCGTCCAGCTGCCCGACGATAGCGATCTGATCCGCGCCAGCTTCGATGCGTTGTCCGGTGAGATCCACGCCTCGACCAGGACGGCCTTGATCGAGGACAGCCGTTTCATCCGCAACGCGGCCAATGACCGCGTTCGCGCCGCGTTCGCCACGCCGGGCGCGTCCAGCGCGGCGGTGCAGGCCTACGGGCCGGGCCAAGTGCCGACGCAGGTGTCCGCGAGCCATCAGGGCCCGGTGGTCTGGTCGCAGGCGTTCGGCGCCTGGGGCTCGACCGACAGCGACGGCAACGCCGCGTCGCTGGACCGCAACACCGGCGGCTTGCTGGTGGGCGCGGACAGGCCCATCGGTGACTGGCGCGTCGGGGTGCTGGCCGGCTACAGCCATTCTGACGTCAAGGCGCGCGACCGCGCCTCGTCGGGCAGGAGCGATAACTATCACCTGGGTCTTTATGGCGGGACCCAGTGGGATGCCCTCGGGCTGCGCGCGGGCCTGGCCTACACCTGGCATGACATCGACGCAAAGCGATCGGTCGCCGTGCCTGGCTTGAGCGGCAACCCGCGGGCCGGCTACCACGCCGGTACGCTGCAAGCCTTCGGCGAGCTGGGCTACGGCATCGACGCGGGCGCGATCCGTTTGGAGCCCTTCGCCAACCTGGCCCACGTGCGTCTTCACACCGATGGCTACCGTGAAAGCGGCAGCGAGGCGGCGCTCTGGGGCAGCAGCGATAACACGGATGTCACCTTCACCACGTTGGGCCTGCGCGCCGAGCACGGCCTGAGCATCGGGGCGGCCGAGGCGACTTTGCGCGGCACGGTGGGCTGGCGGCATGCGTTTGGCGACACTACGCCGACGGCGCGCCACCGGTTTTCCGCCGGCGAGGCCTTCACCGTTGCGGGCGTGCCCATCGCGAAAGACAGCGCCGTGCTCGAGGCGGGCGTCGATGTGAAGCTGACATCGCGCGCCACCTTTGGACTCTCATATGCCGGCCAGCTTTCGGGCTCGACCCGGGACCATGGGGTGCAGGCCAATCTGGCGGTTACGTTCTGAATGGCTTGGCTGCGCGTGCAGACATCAGTTTGTCGATTTCCGGCGGGCTAGCCGTATACCTTTCATGTATGGAAGATGGCAGTTGCACAGCACGCCGACCTCTCATATCGGATCCAGGTGAAGCAGTGCAATATTGCAGTCGCCCTTAAGTAACGGGTATTTTTCGAGCACCAGCGGGTCATGCCCGGGAATGATGTGTTCCGAGGTCTGCGCTGCGGCTTCCAATCGAGCGTATCCCGAGAGCATGTCAGCCACGTTGTACACGACTGGAAAAGGGCGGCCGGTATCCATGTTCTCGTAATAGTGCGACGCATCGGATGCCAACACGACCCAACCTCGTCGTGTATGCACGCGTACGGCTTGCAGCCCTTTCGTGTGCCCTCCGATCTTCAGCAGTGAAATTCCCGGCGCTATGGTTTCGTCGCCACTATGGAAGACTACTCGGTCGTCGTATACGCTGCGAACCAGGGTAACGACGTCATCCACCGAATAAGAGTGCCTCAGGGCATCGAAACACATGCAGCGGCCAGTGGCGAAAGAAACCTCGTCATCCTGAATATGGAATCGTGCCTCAGGCAGCTTGTCAAGGTTGCCTGCGTGATCGTAGTGTAGATGAGTAAGGACTACGTCCTTGATCGTCTCTGGCTGCACGCCTAGTGAAGACAGCGCATCCACCGGACAGCGCATCAGTTTCCTCCCGCGTTTTTCCGCGGTTCGCATATTGAATCCGGTATCGACGAGTATTCGAAAATCGCCCGACTTGATGAGCCACACAAAGAAGTCCAGCGCCATGGGACCGTCGTGCGGATCTCCACCGAGGAAATTCGCATTACGGCTGCGCAGTACGCTGGCGTATCTGATGGCAAAGACTTCGTGCTGAGGTGTAGCATTGCTTTCTTGCAACGGCATGATGACAAGCCTCCCGGCCCCGATCCTGCGTTTTTTCAGGTTGGGAGGCCGCCTGTGGTGGTTTTTATTCGACTGAAATGTTTCCCTTCTCGATCACGTCGCCCCATTTTCTATATTCCGTCGCCATATAGGTTTTTGCGTCGGCAAGAGACATGGGCATCGGCTCCATTCCCTGGGAAAGCAACCAATCATTGACGCGCTTTTCATTCAGCACGGATTGCACGGTTTCATTCCAGTATTGCTTGATGTTTTCGGGCGTACCAGCGGGAAGGAACAGTGAATACCATATGCTGATATCGAAGCCATCCACGCCTGCTTCCGCGATAGAGGGCAGTTCGGGCCATATTTTGGAGCGGGTCTCCGATGTTACTGCCAGCGGGATAATCCTTTTGGCTTCTACCATGGCTCTGGATGAGGCAATGGGCTCGAACACGAACTGCACCTGGTTGCCCGCTACGGCGGCCATGGCTGGGCTGCCTCCCTTGAAGGGGACGTGGACGATGTCTACCCCGCCATCAAGCTTCAGCTTTTCTCCGGTGAGATGAGCTGTACTGCCCATGCCGCCGGTACCGAAGTTCAGCTCGCCGGGATGCTGGCGGGCGTAGGCGAGAAAATCCTTGACTGTCTTAGCCGGGACTTCCGGCGACGTGAGCAGGATGAAAGGCCCTGCAGCCACCGGCGTGACCGTCGTTAAGTCTTTCAGAAGATCGTAAGAGACATTCTTGTGCAGATGCGGTGCAATTGCGGCTCCCGTGCTGTGCAAGAGCATCGTCAGCCCATCGGGCGCGCTGCGGGCGACATATTCAGTGGCGATGGAGCCTCCGCCGCCTGGCTTGTTCTCGACAATCACCGAGATACCGGTCTTGCCGGTGATTTCCTGGGCGATATTGCGAGCAAGAATGTCGGCGGTTCCCCCTGGAGAAAACGAAACCACGATACGGGCTGGTGCGCCCTGAAAGGGGTTGGGGGTGGATGCGCCAACGGGGCCTGTCAATGCGGCTGCTAGCGCTATGGATGCGATTGCCTTTAGTGTCATGTTGTCTCCTCCATCGCCGAGTGGTCGGCGTAATCTGGTTTAGTTGGTATAAATACTTGCGGGTCAAACTGAGCGATTCTTTGTTTTCGGTGCTGTTCCAGCGCTATTGGCATGCCGGCATTCCTGCATGATGCGGCGCCGCGCCGGTTGTCGGCATGCCGGCTTCTTGGGCGTGTTCTGTGCGGCCGTCGGCCGATCGGGTTTCGATCAACGCGTCGACGACGATGGCCCCGAGGCCTTTCTCGCTCACTAAGACGGGGTTGACGTCAATCGATATGATGTCCGGGTCGGCGGAGATCAGTACACCGATCTTCACGACGATGTCGGCGAGCGCTGCAATGTCCATGGGGGGCTCGCCCCGCACACCGTCGAACAATGGCGCAATACGCAGCCTGGCAAGCGCATCAATGACTTCGTCGCGGCCAAAAGGCGGCAAAAGCAATTGAAAGTCCTTGAGTACTTCGACATATTTACCGCCGTCTCCGGCCATGACCACCGGTCCGAAAATCGGATCTCGCTTAGCCCCTACGACAAACTCGCGCAGCCCTTTGCGCATGGCGGCAACAATGATCCTGCGATCCGACACCGCAAGCTCAGCCAGCTTGGCGCGGTGGCTTTCGAAGCAACTTTCCAGCGTTTCGGGACTGGCCACATTCAGGGCGACCAGGCCATGTTCAGATTTGTGAGGCACTTGCGGCGAGCATGCCTTGACCGCTACGCGCGGTCCTAATCGCAAATAGGCGCTCAGCGCTTCATCGCGGCTTTCGCATAGTGTGTGTGGGACAACAGTGATGCCGGCCCGCGACAGAACACCAAGGCTGTCCGCTTCACTCAGAAATCGGACATCGCCGCTGTTGCCTGCCTGACGACTCCCCTTGCTTGCTTGCGGGCTTATATCCGGGTCGGACTCATTGAGTCGTTGCAGAACCGAGTGGTGGCGTGCAAGCTGGGCCAGGGCCTCCATTGCGTCTTTTGCGGTATTGAATGTGGGCACGCCTTGCGCCCGAAAGGCGGCTATAGCGTTTTCTTGCCAAGTGCAGACTGCCACCGGCAATGAAGACGCTTCGATGAAGGCGGCGGTATCTCTCGCGAAGGCCGCCACATCGTAAGAGGCGCCCGACACGGGAATCTGTATGAAGACAAGATCAACCGCGGGGTCTTGCTGGATGACGGGAAGCACACTGCCAAATAGTCCGCTGTTCGTTAAAAGCGCGGCAGTAATGTCGATGGGGTTCTGCGTCGCGGCGAAACCCGGCAGACGGTCGGCGAGTGCGGTGCGTGTTTTGGTATCGAGTTGGGCCAGCTCCAGACCGATATCGGAGGCGATATCGGCACCAATGACGCAGCTTGCTCCAGAGTTGCTGATAATAGCCAGCCGCGTCCCCCGGGGTCGCCATTTTTTCAAATACATTTCCACGCAGCGCAGTTGCTCGTGGGTGTCCTGCGCCCGCCAAATACCATGCTTGGCCAGAAATGCATCTACGACGCGATCTTCGCTTGCAAGGGCGCCGGTATGAGAACTGGCAGCCAATTGGCCCTGCTCGCTGCGGCCACTCTTGATGGCAATGATAGGAATTCCCCGCTGTCGTGCGAGCAGGGCTACTTGCGCAAGTCTGTCCGGATCGCTCAAGGATTCAAGGTACAGCAACAGCACTTTCACGTCCGGATCCTGCACAACGGCATAAGCCACGTCCGATACCGTGATATCCGCTTCGTTGCCGATTGCATGAACATGCCGGACGCCGATGTTTCTCTGGCGCAGCTGACCGTACGCCACCTGGCACATGGCGCCGCTTTGGCTCACGATTGCCACCGGCCCATCTTCCGGGGGAATTTCCTCGAACATTGTGGAAAAACTCGGGATGGCTCCGGAGCCGAAATTGGCAAGCCCGTTCGAGTTGGGTCCGACAATGCGCATTCCATAACTGCGCGCCATACGTACCAAGTCGTCCTGCGCGGCTTTCCCCTTTGCGTCAACCTCGCCAAAGCCCGAGCTGATTATTAGAGCGACCTTTACGCCAATGCGCGCGCACGTTTCGGTTGCTTTAATTGCGTCATCGCCCGCGACAGCGATATAGGCGAGTTCCGGTGCTTCGGGGAGCGATTCCAGATTGGGAAAAGCGGGAACTCCCTGAACAGACTTGCGCGACGGGTTTACGGCGTATATCACGCCTTTATATCCGTGCCGCTGCATGAACTTGATCGGGCGTCCGCCAATTTTGTCTGGATTATTGGAGGCGCCCACAATCACAATGGATAGCGGCGAGATAATGATTTCTTCGATAGTTCTCATAAGCTTTATGTGTTGCGAAGTCAAAAGTTGGTATGCACTTCAGCGCTGCGGCGAAGGATGGAAAAGCATGGCGTCAGAAAGGTTCTCGAGGCTCCCGATACCGCATAAAGCCATTCCCCGGTCCAATTCCCGGTCGAGTATCTTGAGAATCTCGAGTACTCCCGGCTCGCCCGCGACCGCCAGCCCCCATAAATGCGGCCTCCCTATTAGGACGGCTGTGGCGCCGCTGGACATCGCCCTGATGACGTCCGCTCCGCGCCGGATGCCGCCGTCAAGCAGAACCGGGATTCTTCGGTTTATTGCGCGCACAATGGCGGGAAGTGCATCGAAGGAAGCGGCAACGCCATCAAACTGCCGGCCACCATGGTTCGATACAATAACGGCATCAATCCCGATCTCCGCCGCTTTCGCCGCCTCTTCAGGATGCAGGATTCCTTTCATCACAAGAGGACCTTTCCACAGATCCCGTAGCCATTTCACATCATCCCAGCCCACCGTTGGATCGAGTAGCGTGGGAATGCGCTGGCCTGCTTTGAGAAGGCTTCCAAAACCCTCGTCCGTATAGTTCGCAGCCTTGACCGAACCCGCGGAAGCCATGCGGATGAACCAGCGAGGGTGGCTTCCAAAGTCCCAGAAATTGCGCGGCCGCAAGCTTAATGGTACCGAGAATCGATTTCGAATATCACGTTCTCGCTGGCCTGGAACTTGAGTGTCGACGGTCAGCACCAGAGCTTGGTAGCCTGCTCGCGCCGCGCGCCGAGCGAGCCTTTCGGTAATCTGCCGGTCGCGGAAGAGAAAGCTCTGAAACCATAGTGGTCCATTGGTTTGGTGCGCGATTTCTTCGAGTGTTACTGTCGAAGCATGGCTGACGATATAGACCGTACCGAATGCATGTGCTGCTTTTGCCGCTGCAACTTCGCCGCGAGGCCAAGCCAGCCCGGATGAGCCAGTAGGCCCTATCAGCACGGGCGCGGAAAGTGAAGCGCCAAATAGCTCTACATGCTTATCCCGGGTTGAGTGGCCGGCGAGCATCCGGGGCAGAAGAAACTGCTCTTGAAACGCGGCTTCATTCCGCCCTGCGGTGACCTCATCTTCAGCCGCGCCGTCGATGAAATCGAAGATCGCCCGGGGAAGGATCCTCTTGGCTTTCAGTCTGGCGCTATTGACGCTATACCACTGTTCTTTAGCCACGGCTCAGTCGATTGTCAGGTTGAGTTCTTTCACCAATCCACCCAGGCGTTCGGCGTCCAATCGCACCCGCTCTTCAACCTGGGCGGTTCCGAGCCGTCCGTCGGGGGTCACGGTCATGTTCTGCAACCACTCGTTGAACGCATCCTCGGCGACCACCTCCCGTATGATTACATTGAGCCGATCTTTTATATCATCAGGCGTGTCGCTCCGAACGGCGATTCCGTTCCAGCCTGTGAATTGAGCATCGGGCCAGCCTTCTTCCGCGATTGTCGGCACGTCGGGGAGGCGAGGGTGCCGATCCGGGCTCGTTACTGCAAGCGCCTTGAGCTTGCCCGACTGGATGTAGGGAATGGACCCTGGGATATCCATCAGCGCGGCGTCGATGTGGTTTCCCATGAGGTCATTGAGCGCCGGCCCGCCTCCTTTGTAGGGCGTATGGTTGATTTGAAGCCCTGTGGCGGACTTTAAAAGCTCCATGCCGAGATGGGTTGGGTTCCCTATGCTCGCGGATCCGTACGACAACAGCTTGGACCCGCTCTTTGCGTTGTCCAGAAATTCTCCCAGGGTATTCGCTGGATTTTGCGGGCTGACAAGAAATACGAATGAGAAACTCGTCGGCAGTGACACAGTGGAAAACTTGCGCGGCTCATATCCCAGGTTGGAAAATAAGTGGGGATTTATCGCGAACATCGCCAAGTCATTGATCACAAAGGTATGTCCGTCCGGCGCTGCGGACAGCACTGCATTGGCGGCGATAACGTTGTTGCCGCCTGATCGATTTTCCACGATTGCCTGCTGGCCCAGTTTCTCGGACAGCCTCGCGGCCAATTGCCGGCCCAAGGAGTCGGTGGACCCTCCTGGCGGGTACGGGACGATCACATGGATCATTTTAGAGGGATAGTTTTCGGCCGCCATTGCCGGCGCCGCGATGGCGCTGGCGACCCACAGCACGGCAGCAATCGCCAGGGTGGTCTTCTTGCACAATGAACTCATATCATTCTCCTAGGGTGTCTTGCTTGTTCATGATGCCGATGCGCCGGAGTCTTTCACTGCTTTGCCCCACGCCGCAGTGGACTTGCGCAAGTACTCGGTGAATTCCGCCGGCGTGTTCCAGCTTGCCATGAACCCCAAGTTCTGCAGTTCTTTCTGAACGTTTGGCTTCTTGAGCGCGACTCGGATCTCCTGGTTCAGCTTCTCCACCACTGCGTCTGGCGTGCCGGCCGGCACGGCCACGCCGAAGAACGCGGCGGTGTCATAATCGGGGAGCCCGGATTCCTTTACGGTTGGAATCTCGGGCGCCGCCGGCGAGCGTTCGGCACTCGTCACGGCCAGGGCGCGGAGCTTTCCGCCGCGAACAAACGGCATGACCGACAGCATCGGATCGAAAATGACTTGCACCTGCCCTCCGATAGCGGCAGTGATGGCCGGTGCGCTTCCTTGATAAGGGATGTGGGTCATTTCGATACCGGCCATCGACTTGAACAATTCTGCGGATAGGTGGGTGGATTGTCCGTTGCCGGATGAGCCGTAATTCAATTTGTCCCCATTTTTCTTTGCGTAGGAAATCAGCTCCTTGATGTCATGCACGGGCAAGGAGGGGTTGACCGCGACCACCAACGGGCCAGTGGTCATTAAAGACACCGGTTTGAAGTCTCTCAGCAGATCAAGATTGTTATTGGGCATGACCCACGGATTAATCACGTGCGCCGTGGTCAATACCAGTACGGTATATCCGTCGGCGGGGGCGCGGGCCGCTGCTTCAGCGCCAATGTTTCCCCCTGCGCCCGGCCGGTTTTCCACGACATACGATTGTCCGGTCTGCTCTGTGAGCTGATTCGCCACCACACGTGAGATGATGTCTGTGGGTCCGCCCGGCGGGTAGGGAACGATTAACTTGACCGGTTTTTCGGGGTATGCCGCAAATGCCGAAGCTGATGCAAGGACCGCGATTGCGGCCATCGATTTGATTATTGTCTTGATATGCACCATTGTCTCCTTTTGGTGTTGTCGGCCGATGCGGCCGTGTTATTACTCGCTTTTATTTAATGCGTGGAACTTTGCCAGCGGCCGGCCATCGTGCTGGAAGACGCTGAAAGCCACTCGGTCGCCCACCCGTGCTTCCTTGTCGATATGGCCCATGATGCGGGGGCCTTGATCCAGCCGAACCAGCGCGAGGGCATAGGGAACCAGGGCACGAAACGAATCGGATGGCGCGCGGGAAATAATGGTTACGGCAATCACGTCCCCGGTTCCGCTCGCGTCCAGCCACTCCAGCTTGTCTTCGCCACACTTCAAGCAGGCCTGCCGGGAGAGTGATTGGGCGGATCTGCAATGCTTGCAGATTTGGTAGCGGAGCTTGCCCTCCGCCAGGCCGTCCAGGAAAGGTTGAGATAGACGATGCACCGCCGTCAATGTGCTTGTATTCATTTATGGGCCTTGAAAATCAGACTGACATGAGAAGACAGCACGCCGCCATCGCCATGGACGAATGCGGCGCGTCGATCTTGGATCTGCCGATCACCTGCCTGGCCAGACAGTTGGCGGAACGCCTCCAGCGAATGGCACATTCCTCCGGCCACGCCTGAATGGCCAAAGGAAAGCAGCCCTCCGTGCGTATTGAGCGGAAGGTCGCCCTCCGGGTTGAAGCGACCGTTACGCACGCCTTCGGACGCGCCGCCGGGCGGCGCAAAGCCCGTCTCCTCCAGAAGCATCGCAAGGGTGATAGTGAAAGAGTCATAGATGCCAAGGTAATTGATGTCGGCGACTGACATGCCTGCTTCCTTGAATGCCTGGTTCGCCGCTGCGCTCGCCCCCGTTGCGGAAAAATTTTCCAAAGCGCTCACGTGCTGATGGAAATGCGCCTGGCCTGCGCCAGCGATCGATACCGCCGGTACATGGCCTGGACCTGGCTTGGCGGACACGACAAGAGCGGCCGAGCCGTCTGAGATCGGGCAGCAGTCCAACAGCTTCAGCGGGGTTGCGATCGGCCTGGAAGCCAATACATCGGCTATGGAGAGTGGCGTGCTGAGGTGCGAGTCAGGGTTTTCGCCCGCGCGCTGGCGCATCAAGACCGCCAATTCAGCCAGATCTGCCTCGGTCGCGCCTGTCCGGGCGAGATACTCCGAGGCCAGCAGGGCGTAGTATGCGGGGACTGAAGCGCCATTGGGCACTTCGAAATCCGGGTCGCCCACTTGCGCAAGCGTCTGGATGGAGCTGTCGCGCGATTGACCCGTCATTCGGTTCTCCCCTCCAACCACCAGAACGTTCGTGCATCGTCCCGTGCCCACCAGTTCGCGTGCCAGCATTATCATGGCGGACCCGGTAGCACCGCCGACCTGGATCGTGTGGGCGTAACTCGGCCGGATGCCGGCGCGCTCGCACAGGACGGAAGACAGCATGAGATGCGGCATTGTGGTCGCGTAACCGCAAAGCACCCCATCGATCTCGCCGCGCTTGATGCCGGCATCGGCGATTGCCTTGCCTGATGACTCCATCATGAGATCCAGTACGCCGCGCCCCTCCAGCTTTCCGAATGCCGTATTTCCCGCGCCGCGGATATAGACGGTTTTCATTCTCTACAACCCCCTTGAAGTACTGCGTGAAGCCGCAGCGTCCTGCAGAATCATGTCTGCCCCTTTCTCCGCGATCATCATGACCGCAGCCTGAGTGTTGCCGGAGACCATGGACGGCATGACCGATGCATCAATCACGCGGATGCCTTCAAGGCCTCGCAGCTTGAGACGAGGATCGACGACGGCGAGCGCGTCTGTCCCCATGCGGCAGGTGCCTATGGGGTGATAAATGGTCTGGCCATTTTGCCGTGCAAAGTCAAGCCATTGCTTGTCACTGCAGCAGCCTGGTCCCGGATTGAGTTCTGCATCGACATACTGTTGCATCGCGGGTTGGTTAACAATCCTGCGTGCGATTTTCATTCCTTCGACCAGGCAATGGCCGTCGCCCGGGTCCCCCAGCAGATTTGGGCGGATGCGAGGCGCTTGCGCCGGGTCGGAGTGCCGCACGTGTATGCTCCCTCTGGATTTCGGGCGCAATTGCGCGACACCAATCGTCATGCCGGGTGATTTATCCAGCCTGCGCTCCGCTGCATTGGCGTAGCTGGCGTGCATGAAAAAGAACTGAACATCCGGCGTGAGCATTTCAGGCCGTGTTTTGACGAAGCCGAATGCCAGTCCCGTTCCCAAAGTCAGGATGCCGGTGCGCTTGCTGTAGTATTCGGCAACTGAAAGCGCTAACCGGTAGCCGCGTGTCATTTCGTTCAGTGTGCGGGTGCCTTTTACCCGCCAGTTCATCCGGGTGGCATAGTGGTCGATATAATTTTCGCCCACTCCAGGCAATGCATGTGCCACTGGGATTCCCGCCTGCTCCAGTACGTCCGGTCGGCCGATGCCTGACAGCTCGAGCAGTTGGGGAGTCTGAATGGCGCCGGCCGCCATGACCACCTCCCGTTTGGCGCCGACCTTGATAATGGATCCGCTCTTTAAGCTAATGGTGATGCCCGTGCAGCGGGGTCCATCCAGGTCTAGAGAGGTGACCATTGCCTCGGTCATCACCGTTAAATTTGAGCGATGCCGCGCCGGCAATAGGTAGCCGTCAACCACGCTCCAGCGCCTACCGCGCCATTGCGAGACTTGGTAATAGCCGAAGCCCTCTTGATTTCGTCCGTTGTAGTCGGCGTTCAAAAGCTGTCCGTCTTCCTGGGCGGCACGCAAGAAGGCCTCGGAGATCGGGTAGCGTTCTTGCACTTCTGTGATGCGCATCGGGCCATCCCGGCCGCGTTCTTCATCGCCGACAGCCGTGTGCTCGACACGCCGGAAGTAGGGCGCAACCTCATCGTATCCCCATCCTTGAGCGCCGTCTTCTCTTGCCCATCGATCATAGTCTTCGGGTTGGCCGCGCACGTAGATCATCCCATTGATCAGCGTGGATCCGCCCAGTCCTTTCCCGCGGGGAATCGCAATGGATCGCCCATTGACTGACTCCTCCGGCTCGGTTTTGAAGCGCCAGTTAAAAATAGGATTCGTCAATAGCTTGCTGAACCCGGCTGGAATAGGTATCCAAAAACCTTTGCCTGTCTTTCCTGCCTCCACCATGAGCACCCGGTACTCACCGGAGGCGGTAAGCCGGTTGGCCAGAATACAGCCCGCAGTTCCGCCGCCGACGACGATATAATCGTACTGGTGCTCAGGCGGGGGTGGAGGCGTTTTCAATGTCGACACGTTATTCCTGCTATAGGGTTGCCGCGGTGGGCGATTTGGCCAAGACAGAAGGCTCTCCTGCACAGAGAAATTCCATCATGCGACGGACCTGTCCTGCGAGCATCCCTGCTCCAGGGTATGCGGTGCAGCCTTGTATGCGTGCCGCTTTTAACAGTGCGGTTTCGGCGGGCTCCATGATGATGTCCGCAACCATCTGCCCGGCATGGAGTTTGGTAGTGTCGACAGGAAGCGCATCAGCCTCGCGCAGCCCAAGAGAGGTGGCGTTGATGACCAATTCGTGATCCGAGGGGTCGGCTGAGCCATGCCTGGTGTCAAGGTCGGGATAACACCTTTTCAGGCGGCTAAGCAAATCGTCCACCCGGCTGCTTGTTCTGTTCGCGACGGTCAGATGCGAAATGCCGCTTTTTGCGAGGGCGAAGGCAATCGCGTTCGCCGCTCCGCCGGCACCGGCCAGATAAACCCGCTTCCCTTTCAAGCGGTAATCCAGAGCTTGGAGTCCTTCAACAAAACCCTCGCCGTCAAGCATATCGCCGACCATTGCGCCGTCCCGCTCTCGGCGCACGACGTTGACGGCGCCGATGCTCGCGGCCGCCTCTGTTACTTGATCGCACAGTGCCATCACCGCCGTTTTGTGAGGTACGGTGATAACAAGGCCGTTCAAATTGCTCATGTTGCGTAGACCCTCAAAGGCGACGCTCAGGCGTGCGGGCGGCACGTGGATGGGCACCATGACACCATCGATTTGATGGTCGAAGAGCAGACGATTGAGCAGCTGTGGTGTCTTCACGTGATGAATCGGATCGGCGAGAATGCCCAAGATACGTGTGTTTCCGGTGATTTCTTTCATGCTGTGATGCGCCATTTCATGTTGCGGCTACCGTTCGGAATTGTTGTTCGTCATGGGCCGTTCTGGCCCCCGACGGCGGGTTTTGTCCCACCGCTTCTCTGCGTTGTCTGCAAGTCAGGCTCATCTCAAAGGCGTGGAGGGAATGTGGTATAAGATTCGCAGTCCTGCGCGGCACTTTCCTAACTGCATTGAAAAAAATTATATGAACGGATGAGGTGGGCGAGAACCACAGGCAGGTCACATCTGCTATGACGCAATATCACACGCGAGGCGAGAATGACTGGCCGCATCGAAGAAATAGAGGTTTTTGTCCGGGTTGTCGAATATGGCAGTTTTTCGGCAACAGCCGAGAAGCTCAATCTGAGTCCGTCAGGAGTGAGCAAACTGATTCAGCGCCTTGAGAATAGGCTGGGTGTTCAGCTTTTCTATAGAAACTCCCGACAACTCCGGCCGACCGAAGAAGGTGAGCTGCTTTATCGGCAGGGACGGGGAGCGATTGAAACCCTTGATAATGCTGAGTCCTCCGTAAGTGTGCGGCATAGTCATTCGGGGATCTTGCGCATTAATACCATGCTTACTTTTGCCAAATATCAGTTGGCCAAGGTGATGCCCGAGTTCTGTGAGCGCTTCCCTGGGCTGCAGATAGAATTTGTTCTCGGCGCGATGCCTATAGATATGCTCAAGCAGGGCATAGATTTAGCCATTCATAGCGGGGCGATGCCGGATTCCACCTTGGTCGCGCGGCCGCTCGCCAGTAGTAAATGGATCCTGTGCGCCGCACCAGCCTATCTGGAGAAGCATGGGGTGCCGCAAAGCCCAGACGATCTTCGCCAGCACAATTGCCTGCACTTCGCCATGGCAACTCCTTGGAATCTATGGAAGTTCCAGGGAGATGAGCAAGTTGCAAGAGAGGCGCGCGGAAAAATCGGGGCAGACCAAGGCGACATGCTGCTTCAGCTTGCTCTTGAAGGTATGGGCATTGTGCGGCTTGCAGAATTTCACATCAGCAATGAGCTGTTCAGTGGACGCCTCGTGCCCGTATTGGAAGACTTTGCGGACCAGCGCGACGAGCCGCTTTATATGCTCTATCGAGCGCGCAAGAACCTTAGCCCTCGCGTAGAAGTGTTGATTCAGTTCCTTCAAGAAAAGTTCGGTGGAGTGCCACCGTGGAAGACGGGTCTCGCCGAACTACGAGGGTTGGATAAGGAGCATCTTCGACGGCAGACAATCAATGTGCGTCACTCCAGCGCCTGAGCCGCCATTTAGGCTATGGTCACCTATTGATCACCGATTTTTTTGGCAAGTTAGCCATCGTATCGATGCCAGCTAGTTGCTTGGAGCCGCGAGAGTTCATCGATTAGAGCCGCTCGTCTGAACGCAGAGCTGTCGGATGGCGTTGGGCAAGGGGTTGTACGGCCTATGGATTTGTCTTCGTCGAACAAAAACAGAGTCAATATTCAAAAATTATCTCGGTGTACTAGCCTGGGCTTCCTTTCATGAATATGGCCGCATGAGTGGGTGGCGCTGGAAAAGCACAGCAACGGGCACCGCCATCGCGATGACCACGGTGCAGAACGTGCAGATAGCCACTTCCATGCCCCAGCGGTCGGCAATCCAGCCTATGCCCATCATGGGCACCATGCTGCCGATGTAGCCAATAACCAGATAGGTGGCCAGCAGCCCCGAGCGATTGCTGGATGTGCCAAGACGGTTGATCATGCTCATGCCGGCGAGCATGGCGGCGCCGTGTCCCAGCGCGGTAAGCAGCACGCCCAAAGCGAACAAAACGGCCGAGCCGGTCCACAAGTTCGCCATCAGCACGGCATTGCTGAGCGCCAGGCTGATCAATCCGGTTGCGCCGCACCACTGAGTAGGCATGCGGACGGCCATCACTTGGACGACGGCCGAAGAAAACAGGATCAGTGCAATGGCTGTGCCGCTGACCACCGGGCCATGCCAGGGCAGCAGCTTATCCAGAAATAACGGTGCCATGGACGCGTACAGCCCGAAGACGCCGAATGCCAGGAAGGGCAGGCAGCAGGTCAGTACAAAAGCCCTGGAGGTGCCGGGCTCAGGCCATGTCAACTTCGGCAGGACGTCGCGCAAATACAAGCCTGGACCGGCCATGGGCTTGGCGTTGTCCGGCAGTTTCAAGCGGCATAACGCCGTCAAACCCAAGGCGCCCAGAAATAGCGTTGGAATATAGGTACTTACCAGCGGGGCCGGAGCCCATTGGCCAATGATGCCGCCCACCAGGGGCCCCAAGCCAAAGCCAAAGGCCATCAAAAAACCTGTCATCATGGCCACGTGCTGCATATTGCCGTGGCGGGACAGCCTCGACATGCCTACGGTGGAGCTCGTGGTCAGCATGCTCGAGGCCACGCCCACGATAAAGCGCCCGACATTCAGGCTCGCCATGTTCCACGCAATCATGCTGATAAATGTGCCCGTCAGCGCGAGCGCCAAACCCCACTGCATCATCGGGCGAAAACCCACGCGATCGGGCAAGCGCCCCAAGAACAGCAGGCCAAACAGCGCGCCGCCCATGTAGACCACGTAAATGAGCGAGATGTCGCTGGTTTGCAACTGCCACGATGCTTTGTAGAGCGCGTACAAGGGGCTGATGAGCGCCGTGCCCATCACGCCGACGATCATGGCAAAACTCACCCAGGCAAAGGGCGAAACCTTCAATTTCATTTCTCAACCGTCTGTTTTTTGTGCGAGATTGGCCGATGCAGACAAGCTCGGCCCTTGACCTTTTTGTTTAACAACCCAGTGCGTCGAAGCGCCGTGAGATCTTTTCCAATGCCTGACGCGTGACTTCCAGTTCTTGCGGTGCAAGGTCTGCCAGAATGGCCTGCTCGATTTCCATGCTCTTGGCCAGGATCACCGCGGCTGTCTTGCGTCCCGCAGGCGTCAGGCCTATGCGTTTGGCGCGCCGGTCGGCGGGATCGCTGGACCAATCGACCAACTGCGCCTTTCGCAATTGCGCCAGCACGCGCACCAGGGATGAGGTATCCAGATACAACGCATCGGCCAAATCTTTTTGCCGCAAAGGCTCATCGTGGACGTACAGCACCAACAAGGGCATGCGCGTGGCGTCGGATAGCCCCAGGTCTTTGAAGCTCAAATCCACTTGACGGCGCCACTGCCGGTACACGCTTCCGAGCAGGGCTCCAAATCGCGAGCGCGCCTGCGGGAGTTCAGGCGCGCATGTTGCATTGGAAGCCAGTTTAGTTTGCATGCAAAGTATTTTACTGCGGGTTTACCCGTAATACAAGTCAGCCTGGAAAGAATTTGACTGCGCTGGCCGGCGGCTGTTGTGCGGGGCGATGACTAAGACAGTAGTGCTTCGGCCCGCGCCAAATCGTCCAATGTATCGATGTCCGTGACGATGCCAGGATCGTTTAGATGCCGTATCAGCAACGAGCCCGCTTGCCGGTGCGCCCGCACGATGGGGGCCGCGCCCGTGTCGCCGCAAAGCGTGGTCAGCGCCGCGAAGCACGCCGCGCCAAACCCGACCGGATGGCCCTGTTGTCCATTCCAGACGGGCAGCACCACCGGATGCGAAATCAGGCCCAACGCCACTTGGATCAGGCTATCTGCGGTGACCAAGGGCAAATCCCCGGGCAGGATGAGCCAGCCTGAGGCACTTGCCGTGGCCCGCACGCCGCGTGCGATGGAGTCGCCCATGCCGGGAGCGTCCCCGGCCACGCCATATTCCGGCCTCACGACATGGCAGGGCAGGCCGGATGCGGTCACGGCGCTTAGCACCCTTTGCAGTACTGGTATCCCCCGAAGGGGAGCATCGAGCTTGTGCGTGGCACCGCCGGACTGACGAAAGCGTTGGCCACGGCCCGCGGCCAGGACGATGACGGTGGGCGGTGATTCGATGGGCAGCTTCGCTTGCGGCATGTCGTCGGCGATATCAATATTCTTGACCAGGCCGTTGATCTGAAGCTGTGCCATGGGGAACTCCTGTGAGGTGGCTTAAGTGAGCGCAAGGCTCTTCATTCCGACCGAGTTTAGGATGTCTTCAAGGTCAATGTCATTATCTGCCTATACTGTGGCTCGAGTTCGGGGGGGGCAGAAGGGCGATGTCGCCGCCCATACATAGAGGCCATGCGCTGACGGGGGTACTGGCGATAAGCTTGGAGCTGCAAGGCTTACCGCCCCTCGGCGTCCCGCAGCCATTGCAGATATGCCGAGCGGGTCACGGCCGATACCGAGTCCAGTGCTTTCTGATGGCTAACCTGGTGCCGCAGTACCAGCCGCGCGTCGGCCACGGCGCGGGATTTGCAAAACCAGTGACAGCTGTGCTGGAGCAGATACAACTCTGCCGAAAGCTGGTATGCGCGGTTCTTGATATCCAAGCGGCTTTCGTTGTCCACCACATGGCGCAGGCCAGCGGCGTGGATGTGCAGCAGCTTGCGAAAATCCCGCGTCAGCGAGGGAAGAAAACGTTCGACATAAGGCGCGCAGAATGGGAGCGTGCCCAAGCTGGCGGCGTACGCGCTTTCCTTCTGCATGGCATCGGCCAGCGACTGTGCCTGTACAGCCACGGTGCGTTCGGTCTGGTCGAAGATTTCCAGTACCTGGCGCTGGCGTGTTTCATCCTCTTCGTGGATGGCGCGAGTGTAGCCCTGCGTCAGGGTTTCCATGTGCTTTTCAAGCTGGAAATTGGCCAGATGCCGACCCAGCAAAGCGATATGCGTACGTTGGTAACGAACGCGCAGCATCTGCCATGCTCCGACGGCCACCAACAGGGTTAATGCAATTTCCATTGCTCGTTCCTATGTTGTTCTATATATCGTCTAGCCGAAACGCCGGTGCACAAAACAAAAGGCCCAAACCGAAGCCTGGGTCTTTCCATAATTCTGGCGCGGGACACGAGATGTGCGTCAGTTCTGCATTATGTTGATATTGAACAGCTTGTGCTGCCCTGGGAGGGCGGCTTAGCCTCAATTTTGGCCTTGATACAGACATCCTGTGCCGGTGTTCTGGATTGTATCAGTTGGGCCTCAAATGCTCACGCGCTTCACGCGCCTGCGCGACTAAGGAACGAGGTTTCTGCGGGGTTTGTCATGGTCATGGTGTCAGCAGGCGGTATGCCAGACGGGCCGCGACACGGGCGCTTTGATCGTCGTGGTCGAACAACGGGTTCAGCTCTGCGATGTCGGCCACCCGCAGCTTGCCGCTGTCCCGCACTTGCATAACGATGGTTTCAATGACGCTTAGCGGCACGCCGAAGGCCGCCGGCGCTGAAACGCCGGGCATCACCGCGGCGGGCAAGACGTCCAGATCGATGGAAAGATAGACGTGATCCGCATCGTGCAGCAGTTCCTGCACGCGATGTTGCACCGCTTGCAGATGCCTTTCCTGCATGGCGATGTCCTCGATGTACTGAACACCCAGCTGTGAGGCGCGTGAAAACAGTGCGCAGGTGTTGCCAAGCCGACTGACGCCCAGGCAGGCGTAATGGAATGCAAGGCCCGCGGCGTGAGAGGCGGCCGCCATCTGGTCGAAGGGCGTTCCTGAGCTGGCCGGCCGGCTTGTGCGCAGGTCGAAGTGCGCATCCAGATTCAGGATGAGCACGCGGGAACGGGCTGTGCCGCCTTCGCTATCATCCAGATGCCGACGCAGCCCTTGCCATGTGCCCCAGGCGATTTCATGGCCGCCGCCAAGCACCACGGGAAAACAGCGCTTTGCCAGGATGGCATGCAGCGCCTGCGCGAGTGTGTCCTGGGCTTGTTCCAGGCCGTCTGCGTGGCAGACAATGTCGCCCGCGTCGTACACACGTTTCAGCCCATGAGCCGGCAGATTGGCGAGCACGCGCCGGATGGCTTCGGGGCCCTGGCGCGCGCCGGGGCGGCCCTGGTTGCGACGTACGCCCGCATCGCAGGCAAAGCCAAGCAGCACACTCGCGCCAGCCTGCAGGGACAGGCCGGCCTCGGGGTGCATTGGGTGCACAATATCAAACAGGCGGCGTGTATCCCCCTGTTCGCCGGCATCAGTTCTACCCCGCCAGCGGCTCATGTCGGGCGTGATCCAGCCATCGTGTGTCATTGTCCGGCTCCCCATGGGCAGTTGACGGCAATGGGCGCGCGCAACTGCCCGTTGCGCACGACCAGGTTCGGAATGTGGCCGCCCAGCCAGTACGCCAGGTCGGCGGGCCGGTCGATGTCCCAGGCGACGAAGTCGGCGATCTTGCCGGGCTCTATCGTTCCGTGCGTGGACAGCATGCCCAGTGCTTGCGCGGCATGGTGTGTGACGCCGGCCAATGCTTCTTCCGGCGTCAATCCGAACAGCACGCAGCCCAGGTTGAGCATCAGCCGCAATGACAGTGTCGGCGATGTCCCCGGATTCAGATCAGAGGCCAGCGCAATGGGCACGCCGTGCTTGCGAAGCAGCGCTACGGGCGGACGGCGTGTTTCGCGCAGCAGGTAGAATGCGCCGGGCAGCAGGACGGCAACTGTGCCGGACTTCGCCATGGCGATGACGTCTTCCTCGGTCATGTATTCCAGGTGATCGGCCGACAGCGCGCCCAGAGATGCCGCCATGCTCGATCCGCCCAGCGGCGAGAGCTGTTCGGCATGCAGCTTGATCGCCAGCCCCAGCGCGCGCGCGCGGCGCAGCACGCGCTCAGCCTGGGCGGGGGAAAAGGCGATGGATTCGCAGAAGACATCGACGGCATCGACCAATTGTTCCTGGTGCAGCGCAGGCAGGATGTCATTACAGACATGATCGATATAGTCGTCGGCGCGCCCCTGGAATTCCGGGGGAAGGGCGTGGGCCGCAAGACATGTGGTCTTGACGGTCAAGGGTAGGTCGTTGCCCAGGCGGCGGGCAACCTGCAGCATTTTCCGCTCTGCTTCCAGGGATAGACCGTAGCCCGATTTGATCTCGACGATCGTGACGCCGTCCTGCATGAGCTGGGTGAGCCGCTTGCGGGCAGAGGTGTACAGATGATGCGCATCGGCGGCGCGCGTCTGCCGCACGGAACTGCCGATGCCGCCGCCGGCTGTCGCGATGTCGGCGTAGCTGACGCCCTCCAGGCGCTGTTCAAACTCGTTGCTGCGATTGCCGCCGAACACGGCATGGGTATGGCAGTCGATCAGGCCGGGCGTGATCCAGGCGCCGCCCAGATCATGCTGGCTGGCAGTGCTGGCGGGGATGTCCTGGCGGGGCCCCACCCATTCAATATGCGCGCCCCGGGTCAGGATGGCGCCATCCTGAACGGTGTGCCACCGGCCGTTGCGCATGGTGGTGATGTGGCAATTGAGCCATGCTGTGCGTGTCATCGTATTCGTCCCTTTGCGTTGCGGGGTTTGTGACTTTCTCTGCGGTCGGCACAATGCGCGTACCCATGGCGCAAGAATGCGGGCGCGCCTGGGCTCATACCTGAAACTGGCCCGCGAAGCTGTAGCGGGAGCCGGGATACGTGACGCGCACCACACTGGCCACGCGGGTGCCGCTGACGGTGCGCCGTTTCATCACCAGGCAGGCTTCGTTGCGCTTGATGTGCAGGTCCCGGGTCTCTTGCGCCGAAGCCGTGCAGGCCTCGATGCTGTAGCTTGCCTCGGTCAGTGGCGCATGGGTCAGCAGATAGTGCGTGGGTGTGATGCGTGTGAAGTCCACTTGCAGGTAGTCTGGCGCCACGGCCGGGTTCACATGGCGATCTTCCCGCTGTATCGGTATGCCGTTTTCCAGATGGACCAGTACCGTATGAAAGACCATGGCGCCGGTGCGCAGCCCCAGTGCACCGGCCAATGCCGCGCCACCGCGTACTTTTTCTATCAGGAGCACCCGGGTTGCGTGCTGGTGGCCGCGTTCGGTCACTTCCTCCTGGATGTCGCGAATGTGCAGCCTCGAAGAGATGCGGTGCAGTTCGGCCACGCGCGTGCCGGATCCTTGCACGCGCACGACCAGGGAGTCGGCCTGCAGCTCGCACAGGGCGCGGTTGACCGTCATGCGGCTGACCGAGAACTGCCGCATCAGCGCGGCTTCACTGGGCACCGGATCACCCGGTTTCCATCGGCCGCTGCTGATATGCGCCTTGATATATTCCTTGACCCGCTCGTAGGCTGGGGTATTAGTGATTTCCATAGGTTGATGATAAATCAGTTGACATGATCTTGTATATACATCTAGAGTTATTGTATAGACAACTTATATTGTTGTATAGACAAATACGCTATTGACTTTGCAGGGACAGTAATGACACATCGTAGGGTTGGAGCGCGCACGGTTCGGGCGCCGCGTGGCAGTGAACTGAGTTGCGCCAATTGGCAGATCGAGGCGGCATACCGCATGATCCAGAACAATCTCGATCCCGAGGTGGCCGAGCACCCGGAGGATCTCATCGTGTACGGCGGCATCGGCAAGGCGGCGCGCAGCTGGCCAGCGTTCGAGGCGATCCTGGCGGCGCTGCGCAGGCTGCAGCCCGACGAAACGCTGCTGGTGCAGTCAGGAAAGCCGGTGGGGGTATTCCGCACGCACGAAGGCGCGCCGCGCGTGCTGATTGCCAATTCCAACCTGGTACCGCGCTGGGCCACCTGGGAGCATTTCAACGAGCTGGATCGCGCCGGCCTGATGATGTACGGTCAGATGACGGCGGGCAGCTGGATCTACATTGGCAGCCAGGGGATTGTGCAGGGCACCTATGAAACCTTTGTGGAGGCGGGCCGGCAGCATTACGGCGGTGATCTTGCGGGCCGCTGGGTGCTGACCGCCGGCCTTGGCGGCATGGGCGGCGCGCAGCCGCTGGCGGCCTCATTTGCCGGCGCCTGCTCACTGAACATCGAGTGCCAGCAAAGCCGGATCGACTTCCGCCTGCGGACCCGCTACCTGGACAAGCAGGCGCGGGATCTGGACGAAGCTCTGGCGCTTATCGCGCACCATACGGCGCGGCGCGAGTCGGTGTCTATCGGGTTGTGCGGCAATGCGGCCGAACTGCTGCCGCTGCTGGCGCAGCGTGCGCAGGCCGGCGGTCCGCGCCCCGACATCGTGACCGACCAGACCTCGGCGCATGATTTGATTAACGGCTATCTGCCGGCGGGCTGGACGGTGCCGCAATGGCACGCCGCCCAAAAAGACGTGTCCCGGCATTCCGAGCTTCGGCTGGCGGCCGGCGAGTCGTGCGTGGCGCACGTGCGCGCCATGCTGGCGTTCCATGCGATGGGGATCCCGACGGTCGACTATGGCAACAATCTGCGCCAAGTCGCGCTCGATCATGGGGTGGACAATGCTTTCGATTTTCCGGGGTTCGTGCCTGCCTATGTCCGGCCGCTGTTCTGCCGCGGCATCGGACCGTTCCGCTGGGTGGCGCTGTCAGGGGACCCCGAGGATATCCGCAAGACCGATGCGAAGATGAAAGCGCTGTTCCCCGAGAATGCCCACCTGCATCGCTGGCTGGATATGGCGCAAGAGCACATTGCATTCCAGGGCCTGCCCGCGCGCATTTGCTGGATCGGGCTGGGTGAGCGCCATCGCGCGGGCCTGGCGTTCAACGAGATGGTGCGCAGCGGCGAACTGAAAGGGCCGATCGTCATTGGCCGGGACCATCTGGACAGCGGCTCGGTGGCGTCCCCCAATCGCGAAACCGAGTCCATGCTCGACGGCAGCGACGCCGTCAGCGATTGGCCATTGCTCAATGCGCTGCTGAACACGGCCAGCGGCGCCACCTGGGTCAGCCTGCACCATGGCGGCGGGGTGGGCATGGGCTATTCTCAGCACGCCGGCGTGGTCATCGTGTGCGACGGCACGGCGCAGGCCGGCCAGAAGCTGGAACGGGTGCTGTTCAATGACCCCGCCACCGGCGTCATGCGCCATGCGGATGCGGGCTATGCGCTGGCGCAGGAGTGCGCGCGCGAACATGGCCTGAATCTGCCGATGATCAGTTGATTTTTTATTAAGCCAGAAGCAAGTATGTTGGAGCCATAGATCGTGTCATCTGCAGAAATCCTGAATCCCGGCGCCCTGTCGGCCGAGCAATTACGGCGCCTGTTCGACGCCCATGTACCCGTCGCGCTGGATGCCGGCAGCCGCGAAGCCGTGCGCCAGAGCGCGCGGATGGTGCATCGTGCCGCCAGCGGCGACGCTGCAATCTATGGCGTGAACACGGGCTTTGGCAAGCTGGCCAACCAGCGCATCGCGCAGGACGACCTGGCCGCCCTCCAGTTGAACCTGCTGCGTTCGCATGCCGTCGGCGTGGGTGAACCCATGCCGGCCCGGGTTACGCGCCTGTTGCTGGTGCTCAAGGCGGCCAGCCTGGCTCGGGGGCATTCCGGCGTGCGCCAGGAAGTCATTGATCTGCTGCTGGCCATGTATAACGCCGATGTGCTGCCGGTGGTGCCCGCGCAGGGGTCGGTGGGCGCGTCGGGCGACCTTGCGCCGCTGGCCCATCTTTGCCTGCCGCTGGTCGGCGAGGGCGAAGTTTTTGTGAATGGCGAGCGCATACCCGCGGCCCAGGGCCTGGCGCGCGCCGGGCTGGCGCCGATTTGTCTGCAGGCCAAAGAAGGGTTGGGGCTGATCAATGGCACACAGGCGTCGACCGCGCTGGCGCTGGATGCGCTGTTCGAGGCGGAGCGCGTATTCATTGCCGCCGTGGTCGCCGGCGCGCTGACCCTGGATGCCGCCCGCGGCAGTGATGGCCCCTTTGATCCGCGCATCCATGCTGTGCGCGGGCAAGCGGGGCAGATCACTGCGGCGGCGGCGTACCGCGAATTGCTGACAGGCAGCGAAATCCGCCAGTCGCACATGGAAGGGGACGACCGGGTCCAGGATCCCTACTGCTTGCGCTGCCAGCCCCAGGTCATGGGTGCCTGCCTGGACCAGATCCGCCACGCTGCCCGCATCCTGGTTATCGAGTCCAACGCGGTCACGGACAACCCGCTGGTGTTCGCCGATGACGATGCGCTGGTTTCCGGAGGCAATTTCCATGCCGAGCCGGTCGCGCTGGCTTGCGACGGCCTGGCACTGGCAGTGGCCGAGGTGGGCGCCATCGCCGAGCGCCGTATTGCCATGCTGGTGGATTCGGCCATTTCCCGTCTGCCCGCGTTTCTGACCCCGAATGCCGGCCTGCATTCGGGGTTTATGATTGCGCATGTGACGGCGGCCTCGCTGGCCTCGGAGAACAAGTCGATGGCCCATCCGGCCAGCGTCGACAGTCTGCCTACCTCCGCCAACCAGGAAGACCACGTCAGCATGGCAACCTTCGCCGCTCGCCGCTTGGGGCCCATGCTGGGCAATACCGCGCATATCGTTGCCATCGAACTACTGGCTGCGGCGCAGGGCATCGAATTTCTGCGGCCGTTGCGCAGTTCCGAACCCCTGGAGCGCATTATTCAGTTGGTGCGAGAGGTGTCTGCCGCTATGATGGCGGATCGCAGCCTGGCGCCGGACATGATGGCGATGCAGCAGCGTGTGCTGGCCGGGGATCTTGGCCGTGATGACACCGGGCTGTGGCCGGCGCTGCGCGCGCTGGCGCTTTCCTGATCCATTAGTAAAAATGTTTATCGTACAGATTATCCTTTGAGAGAAGTCAGATGAAGATTCAACACGTTATCTATGCCACCGGCCTGTCGGGCTATTTCAATAAAGATTTGGTCGCGGTCAAGGCGCATGGGCGCAACAATGGCAGTTTTGTCGAGGGAAAGCCGCTGACCCCCGGCTATCGGGCCATCGTGCAGCCTGGCGCCATCCTGTCGATCATGCTGGTTCTGGATGATGGCAGCATTGCCACCGGTGAATGCGCCGACGTGATTTTCTCTGGCTTGGCTGGCCGCGACCCCCTGTTTGTGCCCGAGGAGCACCTGCCAATGCTGGAGTCTACGGTGCGCCAGTGGCTGATCGGCCGCGACGTTGGCACGTTCCGCGCGCATGCCGAAGAGATCGATGGCATGCTGGTCGACGGCAAGCGCCTGCACACCTCGCTGCGCTATGGCTTGACGCAGGCACTGCTGGCTGCTGCGGCGTTGGCCGTCCGGCGCACGCCGGCCGAGGTGGTGGCCGCCGAGTATGGCGCCACGCTGCAGGACAAACCGGTGGACTTGCTGGCCTCTTGCCATCGGGGCGATGCCTTGCAGTTGGATCGAGTCATCATGAAGCGCGCCGCCGTTCTCCCGCACGCCTCGTTCACCATGGCGGTGGATCTGGGGCCGGGCGCCAAGGTGCTGACGGAGTATGCGCGGTCTATTGCCCGCCGTATCCAGGAGGTGGGCGCGCCCGACTACAAGCCGCGCATCCACCTGGATCTGTATGGCACGCTGGGCGATCTGTTCGGCGACGACCTGGATGGCCTGGCCGACTATATTGCTTCGCTGGCCAAGGAAGTGGCGCCGTTCGACCTATTGCTGGAGTCTCCGGTCATTGCGCCGACCCAGGCACAGCAGATCGAGATTTTCAAGCAGTTGAAGCAGCGGCTGGCCGCGCGCGGCAGCCGCGTGGGCCTGATCGCCGACGAATGGTGCAACACGCTGGAGGACATCCGGCTGTTCGCCGAAGCGCAGGCCAGCGACTATGTGCAGATCAAGACCCCGGATCTGGGGGGCATCAACAACAGTATCGAGGCCGTGCTGTTCTGCAAGTCGCACGGCATGGGGTGCTGCCTGGGAGGGACGGCCAATGAAACAGACTTGTCGGCGCGCATGACGGCCCAGATCGCTCTGGCGACTGGTCCGGATTTCATGTTGTCCAAACCTGGCATCGGGGCCGATGAAGGCCTTATGATTCTGACCAACGAGATGCTGCGTACGATTGCCATTGTCCAGCATCGTGCCTGATGCCGCGACGGCGGATACCTATAACCTATCTGGAGACATCGATGTGTGACTTCCCTTCTGTGTTGCCGGCGCTGCGCCGGCAGGCGGCAGCCGGCGTGCTGCTGGCAAGCGGCCTGATCGCCGCGGCAGGCCTTGCGGCCCCGGGCCAGGCCCAGGCCCAGACCCCAAAGCGCGGCGGCACCGCGGTCATGGTGCTTGGAACCGATCCGCTGAGCCTGAGCCCCAATACCACGAATTCCGTGCCCGACGTGGCCGCCAGCTGCCTGATTTACGACGGCCTGGTGCGCTTCAAGACCGGGTTCGAGATCGTGCCCGGTCTGGCAAAATCATGGGAGATCTCCCCCGATGGCCTGGTCTACAAATTCGAGCTGGAGAAAGCCAACTGGCATGATGGCCAGCCCTTGACATCGGAAGACGTGAAATTCACGCTCGAAGAGGTCAGCAGCAAATACGGCCCGCGTTTCAATGCGGCGAGCCGGTTCATCGATCACATCGAGGCACCGACTCCGCAAAGTGTGGTCATCACGCTCAAGAAGCCGTTCGCGCCGATGCTGTTCTCGTTGGCCTGCGAGCAGAACGCGGCCGTGATGCCGGCGCATATCCTGAAGGGCCAGGACATCCTGCGCCACCCGGCCATCTTGAACCAGCCGATCGGCAGCGGCCCCTTCAAGTTCTCGGAGTGGGTACGCGGCAGTCACGTGGCGCTGGTGCGCAACACTGATTACTGGCGCGAGGGCGAGCCCTACCTGGACCGCGTGATGGTAAAGACCATGCCGGATGCCGCCGCCCGCGTGCTGGCGCTGCGAGCCGGAGAGGTGGACTATATCGTACCGGACTACATGCCCCTGAACGCGGTGCAGATGTTCGAGAAAAACCCGCAGTTCCAGGTGCAGCAGGTCAGCTATCCGGGCAGCGATATCATCATCCTGAACAATGCGCATCCGGCGCTGTCCAAGCCCGAGGTACGCCAGGCGCTGTACATAGCCGTCAACCGCGAGTTCATCCATGACAAGGTCTACTACGGCCTGGGCGGCGTGCCGCTGAGCGCGTTCGACACCCGCTTGTGGGCCTACGACAAGGCTATCAATTATCAGGAGATGTACGCATACAACCCGGACCGCGCGCGCGAGCTGCTCGATGCCGCCGGTTTCAAGCCCGGCCCTGATGGCACGCGCCTGACCATCCGGCTGCTGTTCGAGACGGGGCGTCCGGAGTGGCTGCCGGCAGCGCAGGCGCTGCAGCGTTTCTGGCAGGCGGTTGGGGTGAAGGTCGTGCTGGAAGGCGCGGAGCGGCCCGTGATCCTCAAGCGCGTCTACAGCGACTACGACTTCGAGGCCACGCTGCAGACTTACACGACGCTGGGTGATCCGGCGCTGGGCATTGCGCGCACCTATGTCACCGAGTCCATCGTCAAGGGCACCACCTTCAACAACGCGGCCCAGTACTCCAACCCCGAGATCGATCGCCTGTTCGACGCCGGCCGGGATGCACCGCTGCAGGCCGACCGCCAGGTCTACTACAGCCAGATCCAGAAGATCCTGGCGCACGACCTGCCGGTGCTGAGCCTTCACCAGCAGCCCCAGTTTGCGGTCGCGAGCTCGCGTCTGCAGGGCTTGTGGCAGGCGGCGAATCAGCAGTGGTGGGGCAGTGTATGGATGAAGTGACGGCCATGCCGACCTTGACCGAGCAGTTGGCCGGCTACTGGGCGCAAGCGCGCTTCGAGTCGCTGCCGGCCGAGGTGGTGCATGCCGCCAAGCGTTTCCTGCTCGATACCACGGCGGCTGGCGTCGCTGGCGCCGACACCGAGGTTGTTCAGGTCGTGG
>JBATWU010000037.1:0-56225 GCA_049672825.1 Pusillimonas sp. | reverse complement strand
TCTATACGCGGGAAATCTGGGGTCCAACGCCCGCGCAACTCCGTTACGAGGGCAGGGCAGATCTGGGCAACATCGAGCGGGGGGACGGCAGCCGGTTCCGCGGGCGCGGGCTGATCCAGATCACCGGTCGGGCAAACTATCGAGCGGTGTCCAACGGCCTCAGTATCGATTGCCTGGGCGAGCCAACACTGCTTGAATCACCCGAGTGTGCCGCTCGCTCTGCGGCCTGGTGGTGGTCGTGCAACGGGTGCAATCAAATTGCTGATACCGAGGATTTCGAGCGGCTCACGAAGCGTATCAATGGCGGCCTGAATGGGTTCTCTGATCGGCTGACCCGCTGGAATCTGGCGAAGCAATATGTTTAGCGCGCGGTGGACAGTGCGCTTGCCTGCATAGCCGACGATGCCGGCGGTTCAAAACGCGGGAAATTGTCTGGTGCGTGGAGCCGAACGCAGCGGATTTGCTACGTATGCCTGGAAAGTGCCGCATGAGCTTTCGCAAAAATGCCACAGAAAGGGCGTTAATACGGTAGGGTCCTTGCGTCCGTAGTTTTCAAAAGCTCTGCCACGTACAGGGCTTTTACTTTAGACGACCCGGATATCCAGCGATTTCCCGAGTTTCTGAAACGCCAGCTCAATGCTCTCTAGCTTTGACGAATGGCGCAGATTAACCAATCGGTCGACCTGGGGCATATGGACGTTCAGGCGACGGGCCAGTTCGGCTTTGCGGACACCCTGAGACACCATTTCGTTGGCAAGCAGTACTTTGGCCGCAACAATGGCAGGCAAGGTTACGGAGAGCTGACCGCGTTTGGGTTTTGACGGCGGGGGAACGACCCGTTTCTCATCAAAGTATATTTCGATGGCGGCCTCCAATGCTTCCTGTCCGTTTACCAGGGCCTCTGTTTCATCGTCTGCGACAGTGATGGCTTCAGGAACATCTGGGAACTGGACAAGGAATGTGCCGTTGTCATCTGGGGTGAGAGTAATAGGATAGGTCAACATATTTTTCCTTTCTGGGCGATGCGCGATAAGCAGACCCCGAGAGGTCTGCCGTACTTCATTTGATACCGAGCTGCTTCTTGATCGCTTCGACTAGTCCTTTACCCATTTCCTTGTTGCCGTGGTCAGGGAAGATTGTCGAGTTGTCAGCCGATTTTCTGAGACATGCCGCGTGCGGGGCTTAATGGTTTCAGTTTCGTTCTTCGATTCGTCTTCGGTTTAGCTGTAGCGCATCATTGGTCGGCTCCCAATCGCTCCAATAAGAGTCCGGCATATCAGGGAAGTCCTCTCGCCGCACCCCGGTGAAGGTCGGCTTATAGCCGCGTCGCTTCATTTCCTCGATCAACGCCAAATGACGCCTGGCGAGGTAGCCTAGCCGAGTATAGAAGAATAGAACGTGACCCTTCCCGAGTGTATACGCCTGTGGTTGAGTAAAGCTGCCACGCAGCGCGGCCTTCTGTGCCAGGGCGAACACGCGCGGCAGTTCTCGGTACTCTGCGACAAGATGGGGGCCGCTCAGTTCTTGAACGGGCACGCAGTTGATTCGGGTCATGGTTAATTCAACACGGAAACCACATTTATACCAGTTGTCTCCTGCTGCGTTCCCCCGCAGCAACTCGCGGCCCTGCTGTCATTTGATGGTGGGGCCGTATCTTTTTACTAAGGCGAATACATATGGCGCAAGCAAGGAAAGCGCCAGACTGGGAGCGTATCCCAAGCGGTATACGGAACTTCGGGCCGGCTGGGGTTATAGGCAGCCTTCTTGAGCGGGGCGGCCAAGCAGTTTATGGCGGCGCTAATAAGCAGTTGACCGCACGACCTGCAGAAGCACTGATGAACCCCCGAAACGCCGCCGATCTCATGGCGCCGTCCACAATGGCCACTCCTAAAATGCAAGCACTGGCAGCCGCTTTGAAGGCGTTGGAAACAACGGGTTATCGCGCGGCACCGGTAATGGCTGCACAGTAACGCGGGACTGCTGCGGTCGATACTGACGACCGCACCTCTATGTTCGGTCTACTCACGTGGTCACATGGCGCCTGCCGGCGACATGCATACCGCCGAGGCGATGGCGCAAAGTTTTAGCCTGGCCAACATGGTGCCGCAAGATCAGCGCCAGAACGCGGGACCCCGGAACAAGATCGAGGCCGATACGCGCAAGTACATCATGTGCGCCAGGGGCGACGTGTATGTTTTCACCGGGCCGGTGTATACAGCCTGGTCGGAGACGATAGGGGCAGGGCGGTGAAAAGACCGATCCTTCCTACATTACGCAATTGGCCGTCATTTACTGCTGCCCCCCGACTGCTTTTCAAAGCTGGCCTTAATGCCTGGGTACTTGCTGAATATATCGTCCCTTGCGCGTGACACTAAGAGGAATAGTCGGTCTCCAGCATCGGCCATACTTTTCTCAAGCCTCTCTTGATCCCATTTTTTGGGCCGGTGAGTAGAACAGTGTCAACGGGGACTAAAAAGGTTGCTATGGTGTCCTTTGCCGTGTTGTTTATTACCGTGTGGGGCACGCCGACCAAAACAAGAAAATCCAAGCGGACTGATGCGGTGACTGCGCATAAGGACTCGTTGGCGCCGTACCCATATCCGAGAGCATTAATAACGATCTCATTCCCGAAAGGAACGTCGCTTGCAATTTCAAATCCGTTTTTCCTTAGTGAGACTTCCAATGCATCTTTCAGATGATTAGGCCGAGGTAGGCACCCGCCGGTCACTTCATCATTTACGCTAATCGAAAAAGCTTGTTTGGTCGCTAATAGAGCATTGGTACCGCCATCCACCAAGTCGTTAGGCGATTGAGCCAGCGCTAAACCAGCGCAGGCTGCAAGAAGCACGATCAGTGCAATGGCTTGTCTCATGAGATATCTCCCGGTTTCCATCACCATCACTTACGCCCATCCCGCCAAAGCGGCCAGGCAAACAGCCCGAGATAGGCGCCTGCCGCTAGATAGAGCTTTAACGCAAGGCCGGCACTCAGTGGCAATGCACCTCTCCCTTCTTCTTATCCATGTGGCAGCACTTACCCGGCGGCGAGTCTTTGCGACAGCCGCCTCCGTGCGAGTAGGCCTGAAATGGGTAGGCCGCCACACTAAATAGCATGGCAGCAACGAGCAAACGAATTGTTTTCATATTTTGTCTCCCTATTTTTTCTCTTTGTAGTTCTTTACAAAACCACACCAAACTAAATATTTGTTACTTTCTCGATAGTTTAAGCTGATTCGCATTGATCGGGGATCGGCGTAAACCCGGCGGATATCTGCCAAAGTGAGCAGGGATATCGCTAATTGGCGTCTACATAAAGTCTACATAGGCCAGAACGCAAAAAGGCCAATTCCGTAGAATTGGCCTAAGTGCTTGAATTTTCTGGCTCCCCGAACTGGGTTCGAACCAGTGACCTGCGGATTAACAGTCCGTCGCTCTACCGACTGAGCTATCGGGGAATTAAAGAAGCGAAACTATAGCATGTTTTTCTTGGCTTGGGCAAGCCGGGCCGGTCAGTCCAGCAGGTCCTTCATGTCGTCGGCGTGCTCTTCCTCGACCGCCATGATGTTGATCAGCATGTGTGTGGTGGTGGGGTCGGTATCGCCTATGCGCTCTATCATTTGCCGATAGGATTCGATGGCGACGCGCTCGGCGATCAGATTGGCCTTGATCATGCCCTTGATGTCGGTGCATTCGTCGTATTCGGCATGGCTGCGTTCGGTCAGGGTAGAGGGGTCGAAATTGGGTTCGCCGTTCAGTTGCACAATGCGTTCGGCGATCTGATCGGCATGATCCTGCTCCTGCTGCGCATGCTCCAGGAATTCCGCCTTGATGGGCTCGTTGAACAGGCCGGTGGCTGTGTAGTAGTGGCGCTTGTAGCGCAGCACACAGACCAGTTCCGTGGCCAGCGCGGCATTGAGCATGCTGATGATTTCCTCGCGATGTCCCTGGTAGCCCTGCGGGACGGCGCCGCCATCGAGCTCGCGCGCGCCCCTCCGTATGGCTTCTATATCGATGGGATCTTGTTGTGGAGTGGTTTCCATTTGTTTGGCGCTCATGATGTTCCTTGTACTTGGGTGGAAAAGGTCGGCAAGGCCGGATGAAAGCGCCTTGCCTGTCATGAGCGGAGCAGCAACTACCGTGCCCGTCGTCAGTGGGCTCCCGAGGCCGCGCTTCCCGGGGCATTGGAGTGGGGGCGCGCTATCCAGATCAATCCGATCAGCAGCAGGAACAGAATGGCTGAGGCGTAGAAGATGTCGGTGGCCGACATGGTAAAGGCCTGCTCGGCGATCAGGTTGTTGACCACGGCGGCCGATTGCTCGTGGCTCAGTCCATGCCGCTGCATGCCGGCCATGACCGCGTCGAATGCCGGCTCGCGGGGGCGGGCGGCTTCGGTCAGCTGGGCGTGATGCAATGTGGCCCGGTTTTCCCACAGCGTGGTGGTGATCGAGGTGCCGAAGGCGCCGAACAGCAGCCGCACGAAGTTGGACAGCCCGGCTGCGGCGGGGATGCGATGTGGGTCCAGGCCCGACAGGGTGAGGGTGGTCAGCGGGATGAAGAAGGTCGCCATGGCCGCGCCTTGTATGAAAGTGGGCAGCATGATGGTGTAGATGTCGACCTGGGTATTGAAGCCTGAACGCATGTAGCTGATCAGTGAAAAGACCAGGAAGGCAAACGTGGCGATGGTGCGCGGATCGTGCCTGGACAGCATTTTCCCCACGATGGGCGACATGATGATGGCCAGAATGCCGACGGGGGCGGATGCGATGCCGGCGTCGGTGGCGGTATAGCCCAGGGTGCTTTGCATCCACAGCGGCAGCAGCACGACGGTGCCGAAGAACACGCCGTAGCCTACCGAAATCGATATCACGCCCGCGGTGAAGTTGCGGTGGGCGAACAGTTTCAGGTCGACCACGGGGTGCCGGGCGGTCAGTTCCCAGATCACGAAAAATACCAATGCCACGACGGCGATCACGGCCATGATGGTGATGGTGGTGCTGGCGAACCAGTCCAGCTCCTTGCCTTTGTCCAGCATCAGTTGCAGGGCGCCCACCCATACGACCAGCAGGGCCAGTCCGATGGTGTCGATGGGCAGCCGGGCGCGCGGCGTTTCCCGGTGCTTGTACAACTGCCACGAGGCCCAGCCTGCCAGCAGGCCCACCGGGACGTTGATATAGAAAATCCATGACCAGCTGTAGTTGTCGGAAATCCAGCCGCCCAGCAGCGGGCCTGCAACGGGGCCGACCAAAATGGTCATCGACCACAGGGCCAGCGCCATGCCGGCTTTCTCCTTGGGATAGGAGCCGAGCATCAAGGACTGGGACAGGGGAATCATGGGGCCGGCGACGGCGCCCTGCAGGACGCGGAAGGCGACCAGCGATTCCAGCGACCAGGCGAATCCGCACAGCCAGGATGAGATCACGAACAGCATGACCGATATGACGAACAGGCGCACCTGTCCGAAGCGCTGGGTCAGCCAGCCCGTCAGCGGCACGGTAATGGCGTTGGCGACGGCAAATGAGGTAATGACCCAGGTGCCTTGTGTGGCGCTTACGCCCAGGTCGCCGGCTATGGTGGGAATCGAGACGTTGGCGATGGACGAGTCCAGCACGTTCATGAAGACGGCGGCCGACAGGGCAACGGTGCCGAATACCCGCGCCCGGCCCTCCAGGGGCGGGTGGCCCGGGTTGTTGCCCGCCGCCGCTTTTTCTTCGGTTTCGGTATGGCTCATGAACTCAGGTTGTCGTTGATGATTTGCTTGATCAGGGTCTCGGCTTCACCGCTGCCGTCGTCGAAAACCGTAGTCTTGAAGCCGCTGTTCGGGGATGGCGCGCTGGCCTGTTCGGGCTCGGACAAGTCCACTTCGACCTGCATGGACAGACCCACGCGCAGGGGATGCTCGGACAGTTCTTGCGGGTCCAGTGCGATCCGGACGGGGATGCGCTGGACGACTTTGATCCAGTTGCCGCTGGCATTCTGCGCCGGCAGCAGGGCGAAGGCGCTGCCGGTGCCGGCGGCCAGGCCCTGAACGACGCCGTGATAGCGGACGCCGCCGCCGTACAGGTCGGCCGTCAGGGTGGCTTTCTGGCCGGGCTTCATATGGCGTACCTGGCCTTCCTTGAAGTTGGCTTCGACCCATACCTGCCGCAGGGGAACGATGGTCATCAGCGGGGTGCCGGGTGCGACATGTTGTCCGACCTGCACGGACCGCTGCGCAATCATGCCGTCCACGGGCGCGGGAAGCCGTGTGCGAGTGTTGGCCAGCCATGCCTTGCGCAACTGGTCGGCGGCTTGCATGACGTCCGGGTGCGCCTCAATGGTAGTGCCCGCCGTCAATGCCTGGTTGGTCGCCAGCGTGGCCTGCGAGGCGGCATGGGCGGCGCGGGCCTGGGCCAGGCCAGACTCGGCGGCCTTGACGGCGGTTTGGGCGTGCAGGATCTCTTCACCGCTGACGCCGCCCGAACTGGCCAGTGTCTGGCGGCGCTTCAGATCGTTGCGTGCCTTGGCCAGGTCCACTTCGGCGCGTTCGATGTTGGCCACACGCATGGCGATGTCGGCTTCCAGGGCGCTGTTCTGGACGAAGATGGTGCGTGTCTTCCTGACGGCCTGGGCCAGGGCGGCCTGGGCCTGCTTCAGGGCGATATCGGTGTCGCTGGAATCCAGTTCGATCATCAGGCTGCCCTTGTCGACAATCTGGGTGTCGTCGGCGCCGATGGCGATGACGGTTCCGGGAATTTGCGAGGTGACCTGGACGAGGTTGCCGTGCACATAGGCATCGTCGGTCTCTTCGTATCCGGAAGCGAAGATGACCCACCATATTGCGTAGGCCAGGCCGATGGCGATGAAGACAAGCGTGGCAAGAATGAGCAGCGGCTTGCGCCGGGCGGAGGGTGCGTTTGCGGTAGTCATGGTGGTTCTCGTGTTTCAGTGCATCGATGCGCGGGCGCCGTAGCCGCCGCCCAGGGCGGTGGCCAGTTGGGCGTCGAGCTTGTAGGCGCGTGCCTGCATATCGGTGTTCAGGATGGCTTGTTTCTGTACTTCGTTCTGCGCCAGCAGGACTTGCACGAAATTGCCCAGCCCCGATTTGTATCGCTTGACGGCAATTTCATAGGCCGAGGTGATGGCGTTCAGGCTGGCAGCCTGGTCCAGGGTTTGCTGTTGCAGCGCCTGGATGGCGGTGGTGGCGTCGGCCACCTCTTGTACGGCGGCCAGCAGGGTCTGGTTGTAGTTGGCAATGGCCAGGTCGCGCTCGGCCTGCCTGGCATCGAGCTGCGCATTGAGCGCGCCGCCATGGAAGAGGGGCAGGGTGATGGCGGGGCCTACGCCATAAGTCTGGCTTCGGCCTTCCAGCAAGTTGCTCAGGCCCAGCGACATGAAACCCGCAAAGGCCGACAGGTTCACATTGGGGTAGAACTCGGCCTTGGCTGCCGATACATCGCTGGCGCCGGCCTCGGCCCGGAGGCGGGCGGCCACGATGTCGGGCCGCCGGCCCAGCAGGTCCAGTGGAATACTGTCCGGCACGCCGGTGGGCGCCCGGGCAAGCGCGGCCGGTCCGATCGCCTGGCCTCGGTGCGGCCCGGCGCCCAGCAGCGCGGCGATTTGATGGCGCAGCAGATCCGCATTGGTGGCTGCCTGGCTGTGCTGCACGCGCGCCGCCGACACGGCCGAATCGGCCTGATTGGTTTCCACCTCGGTGTCCAGGCCCGCCGCAACCCGCTGGCGAGTGATATCCAGCACGTTTTCCAACTGCGTCACGATTCGGCTCAGCACCTGCTGCTGGGCCAGTGCGTTCTGCAGATTGAAGTAGCTTTGCACGACCCCGCTGACGAGTGTGTTGCGCGCCATCTGCGCATCGGCCTGGGCGGCTTGCCGCCGGGATACGGCCGCGGCGTAATGCGCGCGGTTGCGGCCCCACAAATCCAGGTCGAAGCCGATGTCCAGCCGCAAGTTCGCGTCGGTCTGCATGGAACCGCCATAGGGGGGCGGGTAGATGTAATTCTGTGAGAATCGCTCGCGCGTCTGAGTATGGCTGGCGTCGGCCTGTGGCAGTTGAAGGGCGCGGGCGCTGCCCACGGCGGCATTGGCCAGATTCAGCCGGGCCTGCGCAGCCGCCAGGGTGGGGCTGTCGGCAAGCGCCTGGGCGATCAGCTGGTTCAGTTGAGGGTCTTGGTAGCGCTGCCACCATTGTTCGGTGGGCCAGGCCACGGCGCTATCGCGCAGGCCCAGCTGCGCGGCATCTGTGGTGGCCAGCGCCGGCTCGCCCGGCTTGATGGCCGCGCACCCCGACAGGATGGCGACAAGCAGAAGGGGTAACAGTGATTTCATGCTGTTCGAGGATGGAAGGAAATAAGAAGTGGGCAGTCGGCTTGCTTACATTTACCTGAATATGTCTGACTAGACTGTATCTGCCTAGGCAATTATATGTCGGAATTTAATGTCGTTGGCAAGCCAAGGCGCAATGATGGTTGTGGGGCGTGGGGGAAAAAGAGCGAGGCTTACGCTGTGTCCGGGTCAGGGCCTGGGGGATTGCCGTTGGCAAGCATGCGCTGAAGCAAATCGATGAGGCTATGTATTTCGGCCTTGCTGAAGTCCTCGAGGTGCGTATTGAGGCTTGCCGCAACGGCAGGCAGGATTTGCCTGGCGACCCGCGTTCCGCTTTCCGTCAGTTCGATTCTGACCACCCGGCGGTCATCGGGGCAGCGCTGGCGGCCAATGAAGCCCTTGGCTTCGAGTCTGTCCAGAGTGCGCGTCATGGCGCCGGTGTCGACGTGGCCATGGCGCGAAAGCTCGGCCGGCGTGTTGATATTCAGGTGATGGATCATGACCAGCGGACGCCATTGCATGGCCGTGAGGCCCAGGGGCGAAACATGCTGGTCTATCATGCGGTTCAGGGAAGCTTGAACCTGCTTGATCAAAATGCCGATGTTGTTGTCGGGCCCCAGCGAGTCGGTGTTTGCCGAATAGTAGGGCTGCTGCTCGCGGCGTATTGCGCGTGCCGCGGGCTTTTTGGCTGTGCTGGAAGAAACAGGCTTGGTCATTCGGGCATTTTAGCGCCATGTATCTGCCTAGGCAAATATTTCCGGCGTGCGGGAGCAGCTGTTAGTACCCGGGCAAGAATCCGCAGCCGCTTTCGACTCGCCCGCCGTGTTTCAGGCAAAATAGCGTCTTGCCTTCTTTTTTTACCTGCAGCAGCATATGAATTCTATTCCCAGCGGTACCGATCAATCCAGAAGTCGAGAGTTCTGGATGGGATTTCTGTTGGCGGGTCTGGGGGCGGTGCTGTTTTCGTCCAAGGCCATTGTGGTCAAGTTCACTTATCGCTATGGCATCGATGCGCTGACGGTGATCGGCTTTCGCATGATGCTGTCTTTGCCTTTTTTCGCGATCATCGGTTTTTATCAGGCCCGCCGGGCCAGGCGGGGCAAGCTGCCCATCCTGACCGGCAAGGAGCGCGTCCAACTGGTTTTTCTGGGATTCATCGGCTATTACCTGTCCAGTTTTCTTGACTTCCTGGGCCTGCAGTATATTTCCGCCGGGCTTGAGCGCTTGATTCTGTTTCTGTCTCCCACTTTTGTTTTGCTGATATCGGCCGTTGCCCTGAAGCGGACGATCACGACCGGGCAGTGGGTGGCGCTGGGTCTGTCGTACCTGGGCGTGGTATTTGTCTTCCTGCAAGACCTGTCATTCAGTGGCAGCGACGTCATGCTGGGCTCTTTGTATGTGCTGGGGGCCGCCCTGACTTACGCGTTCTACCTGATCGGTTCTGGCGAGCTGATCAAGCGGGTCGGCGCGACGCGGCTGGTGGCGTATGCGATGTCGGTGTCGGCCATTATCAGCATGTTGCATTTCTTTGGCGTGCATGGTCTGGAAGGCCTGAATCAGGTCAGGCAGGTATACGAGTTGTCCATGATCCACGCCGTGGTCAATACGGTGGTGCCGACCTTCATGATCATGTGGGCGGTGGCGCGCATCGGCGCGCCCATGACGGCGCAGCTGGGTTTGCTGGGACCGGTGTCCGTGCTGTTTCTGGCCGCGTGGCTGCTGGGCGAACCGCTCACCGCCATGCAATTGCTGGGCACCGCCTTTACCCTGGCCGGCGCGGTTGTACTGAGCCGGCGCCGTTAAAGGCTTCGGCGGTGCCAGTCAGCTGGCACCGTCCAGCATCTTGCGGCCCGCCTGCTCCATGAGCAGTTCGATTTCTTCGCGATGGACATCGTGCGTAACGAAACCGGATGCGTTCTCGGGCATGGCCAGCCGATCGGGGCTGGCCAATGTTTGGCGTATGTCTTGCAGGCCGCTGTCCCAGTGCCCGCGCATGGTGGCCAGTCCGAACTGAAAATCTTTGTAGTGCTTCTCGTATGCCTGGTTGCGATAAATCAGGTGAATGACGTTGTAGCGCTTGCTGCAGGCCAGATCCTGCGCCATGCGGCAGTAGGGGTTGGTGGCGCGGGTTTCCTCGGGAATTTCTTCGAGGACATGCTGCAGCATGTGCCGCAGGTATTGCGACCAGCGCAGTTGCTCGGTGACCATGCGGGTGCGGCTGGAATAGCGAATGTCTTTGATGCGGTCGGAGACTTCGCTCATGTTGCCGGGCGGGCGGCCGCGCGCGCTCCATAAGTCCACCTGAAAGACCAGTGTGTCGCGCAAGGGGCGTGAATCCAGCACCTGCGTCAGGGGCGTGTTGGATACCAGTCCGCCGTCCCAGTAGAACTCGCCGTCGATCTCGACGGCGGCAAAAGCGGGCGGCAGGGCGCCCGACGCCATGAAATGCTCGGCCCTGAGTTTGATTTTGGTATTGTCGAAATAGGCGAAGTTGCCATTGCGCACATTCACGGCGCCCACCGATACCTGCTGGATTTGGGCATTGATTCTGTCGAAGTCGCACAGCCGCTCCAGCGTGTCTTTCAGCGCGCTGGTGTCGTAATAGCTGGCTGTGGCCGGATCGCCGGGCGTGTGGGTGGGCGGAGGCGGAAAACGGGGCTGGAAAAATCCTTTCTGGCCATTCAGCAAGGCGCTGCCGGCATGCAGCGCGCTCAAGGTTTGGCGCACGGTATCGTTCAGGTTGAACAGCGATTGCTCAATGAAGGGATTCAGGCTCAGGCCGAAGTTCGGCTGGCAAATCGTTTCCCAGAATTCCGTCAACCGGGCAAGCCTGGTTTCAGGAGGGTTGCCCGCAATAATCGCGATGTTCAGCGCACCGATGGAAATTCCGGACAGGTAGCTGGGTTCTATTCCCGCTTCATGCAGGCCCTGGAAAACGCCGGCCTGGTAGGCGCCCAGGGCGCCCCCGCCCTGCAGGACCAGGGCTATGGTTTCATACGGCGGCAATCCGGCCGCGTCGCTGGCGGGCAGATTGGCATTCTTGAGCGCGGCTTCTTCGGTGCTGGCCTTGGTGGGCAGGCGCCGGGTGTTGCCGCGCTTGCGCGTGGCCTGCGCGGCCTGGCGCTTGACGGTTTTCTTGCTTGTGCCGGGAAAAAGCTCGAGTTGCGGATTCATGACGGTTTGCCTGTTTGCGGTTGAGGCTTGATCGCGCCTTCATCCATCATACTATTTGAGGCGCCGGCCAGGCTGGCGACAAAGGCGTCGATCAGCGCGCCGCGATAGCGCGACTTGTGCAGGACCAGGGATAAGCGCCGCTGCATATCAAGAAAGGGGGTATCCAGTATTTTCAGCCGCCCCGTCGCCACCGATTCAATGGCGGCAGCGTAGGGCAGGCAGGCTATGCCCAGCCCGGCGATTACCGCCTGCTTGATGGCTTCGACCTGTCCGAGTTCCAGCAATATCTGGCCCGCCGGCAAGGAGTCCAGGGCATGCTCGGCCTGTACCCGCATGGCGGAGCCGCGTTCACGCAGTATCCATTTGGCATTCTTGAAATGGCGGGGTTTCAGCCCGGTTTGCTGCGCCAGCGTGTGCGTGGGAGCCGCGCACACCACCAGCGCGTCATCGCGCCAGGCCAATACTTCAAGCTGAGCATGATTGACCGGCCCCTCGACGCAGCCGACATCGATGCGATGCTCCAGCAGCCCCGCGGTGATGGTGTCGGTGTTTTCGACGCTGACCTGCAGGGATACGTGGGGATGCAGGGCGATGAAGGGGCCCAGCAGTTCCCCCACCAGATAATTGCCTATGGTATTGCTGGCACCCACATGCAGCTCGCCGGTAAGCACCAATGGCTGTTGACCGGCCTGGCGCAGCATCTCCTGGACGCGCTCGATGACTTCCTGCGCCATGGGCAGGACTTCTTTGCCGCGCGGACTCAGGCGCAGTCGGCCGCGTTCGCGATCGAACAACTGGGCGTCCAGTTGACGCTCGAGTTCGGCCAAAGCCATGCTGACCGCCGGTTGTGTCACGAACAGACGCTCGGCGGCGGCGCGCACGGTGCCCGCCGATGCGACGGCGACAAAAACTTCGAGTTGTTTGAGGCTGATTCCAAGCATCAATAAATTTTATACCACAAATAAATATAAGTTAATTTATTTATATATGGGGCGCCGTTAAAATAGCTTCAGGTTATTAACATATTCTGTCTGCAACACATGGCTCTCACCTCATCAACTATCACTTCATTGCCCGCAACGGCGGCAAAACGGCCCGCCACTGAGCGCCGCGATACCTTGCCGCGCCTGCCGTCGCCGCTTTATGGCCTGGCGTTGGCGGTGGTGGTGGGTATTTTTGCCATGATACTGGGGCGCTGGATGCCCATCATCGGCGGCCCGGTTTTTGGCATACTGCTGGGCATTGCCATACGCAATACGGTGGGCGTGGGGCCCGTGTTCAAGCCCGGCCTCCAGTTTGCCTCCAGGCAAATACTGCAGTGGTCCATTATCGCGCTGGGTTTCGGCCTGAGCATCCAGCAGGTGGCCAAGACAGGCATGGAATCACTCTGGGTCACGCTGGTGACCATCGTGGTGGCGTTCGCCTCGGCTTATGTGCTGGGAAAATGGCTGGGCATACCATCCAGGCTTAAAACACTTATTGGCGTGGGCACGGCAATATGCGGCGGGTCGGCCATTGCGGCGGTAACGCCCATCATCAAGCCCGAAGAGCATGAAACGGCTTTTGCTATTTCCACCATCTTCATCTTCAACATTGTCGCGGTGCTGCTGTTTCCCTTGATGGGGCATTGGCTGAACATGTCGGACGCGGGGTTCGGCATGTGGGCGGGCACCGCCATCAACGATACCTCGTCCGTGGTGGCGGCCGGATACAGCTACAGCACGGCCGCGGGCGACTACGCCACCATTGTGAAGCTCACGCGCGCAACCCTGATCATTCCCATCTGTCTGATCCTTGCCGTACTGGTTGCCTGGCGTGAAAAAAAACAGGGCGGCACCGGCTTCAATCTGTGGCGTATTTTCCCGTGGTTCATCATGTGGTTTCTGGTGGCGTCGGCCCTGCGCTCCAGCGGCTTGATCCCCGAATACCTGCACGCCAGCCTGCATCTGCTGGCCCAGTTCCTGATCGTGGTGGCCCTGACGGCCATCGGCCTGTCATCCGATTTGCGCCGCATGGCCACGGCGGGGCTGCGCCCCATCTTGCTGGGCCTGGGCGTCTGGGTATCGGTGGCCGGCAGCAGCCTGCTGGTGCAGCGATTGCTGGGCGCCTGGTAGTTTCAACAGGCGTTCATCAGGCCAGCCACGACATCGGGTGGTGATTCAGGGCGACTCCCACGATATACGCAAAAATAAGAATGGCCGCCAGCGCGGCGATGCCGCGGGTTCTGGCGGTTTTTCCGCGCTTGATGGCGATGGTGCCCACGCCGATGTAAGCGATCAGGGCCACGATCTTGGCCAGTATCCAGGGCTGTTCGGGGCCTATCATGGCGGCCAGGGTGATGCCGGCCAGCAGCAGCACAGTATCGATGATGTGCGGCAGTATCTTGACCAGCCGGCGCTGCAGCAGGCTGGAGCCTGTCACCGACCAATAGGCGCGTACAACAAAGAAGAGAATGCTCAGCGCCGCGGCGGTCACGTGCAAATGCTTGATGGCAAGATAATTCATGATGTGGCTCTCATCGTAATTCCCTTTCTAGGTCAAGCGTGAATGCGAAGGTGAAACGCAGACATGACTGGCGCGAGGCAAGCGACGCCGACGATATGCACGCTTGATATGGAAAGGGAGCAGGTTCATGGTAAACGGGTGCTATCGTAGCAGTTCTATATCGGTGACTTCCCAGGCGCCGGTCTCGTCCCCCTTCAGAATCAACTGACGGGCGTGGTGGGCGGCCAATGTGGCACGGTGCCCGACACTGAGCAAGATGGTGTCCGGCAGCCGCTCGCGCACCAGCCGGTACATGGCGTCCTCCAGGCCCTCGTCCATGGCCGATGTGGCTTCGTCCAGAAAAGCGGCATCGGGCTCGGCCAGCAGCAGCCGGCCGAAGGCCAGCCGCTGCTGTTCGCCCAGCGACAGGATGCGGCTCCAGTCGGTCACCTGATCGAGCCGGTCCGCCAGATGTCCCAGCTGCACCAGCCTCAGGACATCGATGGCGCGATCATCGGGCGCGCTGGGCGGGGTGGCCACATTGCTGTTCAGGCCCGGGTTTGCGGTCGCGTCCGGGGACCGGCCGGGCGACGGGTTCTGGTGGGCGCCGATCAAGCCATCCAGGTTGCTGGGGTCGCGATGCGAGCTGGCCAGCACAGCCTGCTCCCTGGGCCGGATGTCGGTGGGCGTGGGCGGATGCCCGTTTCCAGGCAGGCGCTGCGGATAGTACAGGGCGTCGCGCAGGCTGCCCAGCGGCAGATACGGTTTTTGCGACAGGAAGAGGGCTTCGTGCCCGGGCCGGATGATCTGGCCATCGCAGTAAGGCCACAAACCCGCGATGGCGCGCAGCAAGGTGGTCTTGCCCGAGCCCGAAGGCCCGCGTATCAGCAAGGGCGCGCCCGGAAGGACCTCCAGGCTCAGGTCCTTCAGCAGCAGTATGCCAGATGGTGTCCGCACGGTAAGGCGTTGCAGGGCAACGCGCGGACCTTGCGCCTGCACGTCGGGCTCGGGCAGTGCGCGGGCTTCGGCAATGGCCTTGGTGAAGCCGGTCAGGCGATCGAGCGTGGCGCGATAGGTAGCGAAGTCGTCGTAGGCGTTGCGAAAGAAAGACAGATTGTCCTGCAGGCGGCCAAAGGCCTGTGCGGTCTGCATCAGATCGCCCAGGCTGATCTGCTTGGAGAAAAAGCGCTGGGCCTGAATGATGAAGGGGAACACCACGGCCGCCTGCGAGACCGAAAAATTGAAGCCCAGGAATTTGAGCGAGCGGTACACAATGGCCCAGGCGTTGTTGATCACGTTGGCGAATCGGCCGCGCAGTATGGCGCCTTCCACTTTTTCACCGGCATAGAAGGCTATGCTTTCCGCATACTCGCGCAGGCGCACCAGCCCGTAGCGGTAATCGGCGTTGAAGCGCTCGTTAAGAAAATTCAGCAGAATCAGCGGCCGCCCTATCCTGATGGCGAAGACGGTGGCCACCAGCACGTAGGCAAACACCAGGAAGACCATGCCGCGTGGAATTTCCAGTCCGAAAAGCGCCAGCGGGCCCGACAGGCCCCACAGTATCAGGGTAAAGGCAAAGGTGGACACCAGCGCGTTGATGACGCCCATGGACAGCGACAGCGACATGTTCACGAAAGTAGTGATGTCCTGCTGGATACGCTGATCCGGGTTGTCGATAGGAGTGTCCAAGTATTGGCTGCGATAATAGGCCTGCCTGTCCAGCCAGTTGCCCAGCAGCTTTTCATTGAGCCAGACACGCCAGCGAATGGTAAAGGCCTGCTGTATATAAAAGTCGAACAACGAACGCGCCACGTGCACGGTGGCCAGGATCGCAAACAGCAGCATCGCCGCCCAGAAGCCGGATTCGTCCAGCTTTTGCAGCGAGGTGTACATGGTGTTGTACCAATTCGAGAACAGGACATCCAGGCGCACGGCGCATAGCGTCAGGAACAGAATCAGGGCCAGTGTGGCCAGGGGCCGCCAACTGCGCCGCGGTGAGAAATAGCCCGCGGCCAATGCCCAGAATTGCCTGCCCCAGACAGTACATCGGGCCAGCACGCCTATACAGGAAATCGCGAGGACCAGGGTAATGGCGTAGGCCTGGATCAGCCATACGCCGCTTTCAACCAATGCGTTGTTCCAGTTCATGCACTTTCTTCTTGTTTATGTGGTGTGGGTACAGTTTCTAAAACAACAAAGACCCTATTGCGAGGGAAACGTTCCCCGGGCCGGTTCAGGTGGCCCGTTGCCGATAGACTCTGGTTTATAGCTGATCGAGGGGTATTTTCAGGTAGCTTGTGCCATTGTCCTCGGGCGGCGGGCGGCGGCCGGCGCGGATATTGACCTGTATGGCGGGCAGGATCAGCGTGGGCATATCCAGGGTTTTATCGCGCGCGGTGCGCATTGCCGTGAATTCGCTTTCACTGATGCCATCGCGAACGTGGATATTGCCGCTGCGCTGTTCGGCTACCGTACAGCAATACTGGGCTGGACGGGTTTCGGGCGGGTAGTCGTGGCATAGGTACAGGCGCGTGTCGTCGCCCAGGCCGAGCAGTTTTTGGATGGATTGATAAAGCCGGCCGGCATCGCCGCCGGGGAAGTCGCAACGCGCGGTGCCCACGTCGGGCATGAACAGGGTGTCGCCGATGAACACGCCCAAACCCTCGATGCGGTAGGCCAGGTCGGCGGGAGTGTGTCCTGGCACATGCATCACGGTTGCATTCATGCGGCCGATCCGGAAGGTGTCCGCGTCGCAAAACAGATGGTCGAATTGCACGCCGTACGGCGCCAGTTCGTCTTTCAGATTAAAGATGTCTGCGAAAACCTTTTGCACCTGGATGATGTGCTCGCCGATGGCGATCCTGCCGCCCAGTTGGCCCTGGATGTAGCATGCCGCGGAAAAATGATCGGCATGCGCATGGGTTTCCAGCAGCCATTGCACTTGCAGCTGCTTCTGCCGGATGAAGTCGATGATGGCGTCGGCCGATCCGGTGCTGATGCGTCCCGATTTCGGGTCGAAGTCGAGCACGGAGTCGATCACGGCGCAGGCGGGGTCGTCGGGGTGGTAGACCACATAGGAAAAGGTGGAGGTTTGTTCGTCGAAGAAGGCGTGGACTTGTGGAGATGTCATGTGGCTTCCCTGAAAAGATGCGCCCATGGCGCGGCGGGCTTTCCTTGATGTTACACGCAGTGCTTGTGCAGCAGCCCATCGTACAGCGATAATTGGTATTCAATACTGTCTACCAACACGAGGTCACAATGCCGTACGTTACGATTTCCGCCACTGAAGGCCTTTCCGCCGAACAGAAAAAGCATTTGCTGGAGCGCAGCAGCGATGCGGTGGTGCAAAGCATAGGGGCGCCGCTGGCCAATGTGCGGGTTCTATTAAGCGAATTGCCCAATGGCCATTATCTGAACGCGGGTGAATTCAATACCCCCGGCCTGATGTTTGTGGTGGACTTCATCGAGGGCCGCACTGAAGATCAAAAAAATGCGCTGATCGCCGCACTGAGCAAAGTGGGCCTGGAAACCACCGGTATACCCGAAAGCGAAGTTCGTGTGCGGCTGGTCGATTATCCCAAAGCCAATATGGGAATGGCCGGCGGGGTCAGCGCAAAAGCCATGGGCCGATAGGTGCGTGCATGAGCAGGGTGCGATTCCCGCAGGCGCAGGAGCTGGTCGACTTCTGGCTCGAGGCCGGGCCGCAGGCCTGGTTTACCAAGGACCCCGATTTCGATGCGCGGTTCAGCCAACAGTTTCTTGGCCTGCACCAGGCGGCCGCCCGTGGCGAGCTGGACGGCTGGCTGGACGACGCGGTGGGCAGCCTGGCGCTGGTGCTGCTGCTCGACCAGTTTCCGCGCAACGCCTTTCGCGGCACGCCGGCCATGTTCGCCACCGACGAACTGGCTCGCGGGTATGCGCGCCAGGCCATCGCTGCGGGCCGGATTGAACAGGTCGACCGATCATTATCGCTTTTCTTCTGTGTGCCCTTCATACACTCGGAAGCGATCGACGATCAGCGCTATGGCGTCGAGTTGTACCAGGCATTCAGCCCCGCCAATCTCGGCTTCGCGGTCGATCATTGCGATATCATCGCGCGGTTCGGGCGTTTCCCCCATCGCAACCCCGTGCTCGGTCGGGAAAGCACCGCGGAAGAGCTCAAGTTTCTGGCCGAAGGCGGCTTTGCGGGCTAAGCGTGGCTTATTTCAAACCCAGTTTCCTGGCAAGCTTGTGCAGGTTGCTGCTGTCAAGATCCAGCAGGCGCGCGGCTTGCGCCCAGTTGTTCCGGGTGCGGGCCAGCGCATGATGTATGGCATGCCGCTGGCAGTTTTCCATGGCCGTGCGCAAGGGGATGATATGTTGTTCGACCGCGGGCGGGGCGCCGGTGTGTGCGATGCCCGCGGGAGCGGGTCCGTAAAACGGTTCAGCGGCGTATAAATCGTCGTCGGCCATGGGTGTGTCGGCCAGATTGTCGCGAGCGTCGTTGGGCGCGGCATGGCCGCTACCGTGAATGGCCTCGGTATAAGGGGCGGGCGGGGCGATGTCGACATCCAGGACATCGGGGTCCAGTGTAAGAATCTGGTCGCGCGAGGCGCCGCGGCTGAGCATTTTCAGGGCGGCGCGGCTGATCACGTGCTCAAGTTCGCGCACATTGCCCGGCCAGGCGTAGTTCATGAGCGCGCGTTCGGCGGCGTACGACAGACGCAGTCCGCGCAGGCCCAGCCGCGCCCGGTTGAACTCCAGGAAGTGTCCGGCCAATATAAGAATATCGCGTCCGCGTTCGCGCAGCGGCGGAATATGCACCGGATACACCGATAGGCGGTGGTAAAGATCGGGGCGGAAATTCCCCGCCAATGTGTTTTCCTTGAGCTGCCGATTGGTGGCGGCAATGATGCGGACGTCGGTCTTGATGGTCTGGTCGGCGCCCAGTCGCTGGATTTCACCATTCTGCAGGGCGCGCAGCAGCTTGGCCTGTACCGACAGGGGCAGTTCGCCGACCTCGTCCAGGAATAGCGTTCCGCCCTGGGCGGCCTCGAAACGGCCGGCGCGGTCGTGGGCCGCGCCCGAGAAAGCCCCTTTGACGTGCCCGAACAGTTCGCTTTCGGCCAGCGACTCGGGCAGGGCGGCGCAGTTGACATGCACCATGGGCTTCTGGCTGCGCCGGGAGTGCCGGTGCAGCCGCCGGGCAAAAAGCTCTTTGCCCACGCCGGTTTCGCCGGTAAGCAGTACGGGCAGGTCGGAATCCGCCACCACATTGAGCTCGTGCAGCAGTTGCGTGATGGCATCGCTTTCACCGACGATTTCGCTTTCGTCGGCGATTTGCAGGGCGCCGCTGATGGTGCTGCCCAGTTGCCGCAGATTGCGGTTTTCTTTCTCGAGCGCGGTGACCCGGATGGCGGCTTCCAGCATGAGTGCGTAGCGCTGCAGTTCGGCCAGCGCCGCGTTGTCGAATGCACCCACCGCCAGCGCGTCCAGCGTGACTGCGCCCCACAGCCGCCCTTCAATGTACAGGCTCATACCCAGGCAGTCATGGACCGGCAGCGGTACTCCTTTTTTGTCGTCCAGCAGGCCGTCGTAGGGGTCGGCCAGCATGCTGCCAGGCTCGAACCAGGTAGGCTCGCGCCGCGACAGAATGGTGGCGAAGCGCGGATGCTGGGCCACGACGAAGCGCCGGCCCAGCGCTTCATGCGCCAGGCCGGCCGCGGCCACCAGCCGCAGGCTGTGGTCGTCGAGGCTGAGCAGGCCGACGGCATCGCATTCGAAATGCTCGCGCAGCGTATGCACCGCCCTTTGCAGGCGTACGGCATTGGGCAGGTCGGTAACCAGGTCGGCGAGTATCAACTGATCCACAGGGTATTATCAACCTTTTAAGGGTATATATAACCGTATTTAATAGGGTTAATTATACCCTTTTGTTTTGTATGTGCTGATAAATAAGGAAATAAAAACTGGCACAGCTATTGCTTATTGAAAGGCACGATCAATTTGCAAAAGGATAAAGCAAATGAACGCCATTGTGTCAGGTCCACCTGAGCCCGCCGATTGGCATGCAGCGCCTGTCGGCGATCTGGTCGCCCATATCGTGAAGCGTTTCCATGAGAGGCATCGGGCGCAGTTGCCCGAGTTGATCCGCTTGTCGCGCAAGGTCGAGCATGTCCATGCGTCGGACCCGGCCTGCCCCGCAGGGCTGGCCGATGCGCTGGACGGCCTGCAACAGGAATTGGAAAGCCATATGTTGAAGGAAGAGCAAGTGCTATTTCCCCTTTTGATACAGGGAATGGGTGCGCTGGCCCGCGGCCCTGTCGCGGTCATGCGCTTCGAGCACGAAGCGCAGGATCGCGCCATCCAGGACATCCGGCGCATGACGCATGACCTGGCCGCGCCTGATGGCGCCTGCCAGACCTGGCGGGCGCTGTATGGCGGCCTGGAGCGTTTTATTGAAGATCTGGCGCAGCACATTTATCTGGAAAACGATGTGCTGTTTTTAAATGCCTCAAATGCAGCAGAAGGAGCTCATCATGGGCGAGTATAAGAAGTTATGGTGGTTATTGCTGGCCGTATTGGCCTTTACATTTGCTATTCTCGGGTGGAGCGGGGTCGAAGTCTATCGACAAGTGCCGCCCATTCCCGAGCAGGTCATCACGACGTCGAACAAGGTGCTGATGACCAAGGAAGATATTCTTGACGGCCAGACCGCCTGGCAAAGCACAGGCGGCATGCAGGTGGGCTCGATCTGGGGGCATGGTTCATACCAGGCTCCCGATTGGTCGTCCGACTGGCTGCACCGCGAGCTGGTGGCCTGGCTGGATCTGGCTGCGCTGGAAACGGCTGGCGTGCCTTACGCTCAGTTGGACTCCGATCGGCAGGTCGTGCTCAAAAACCAGCTTAAAGCCGAATATCGCCGCAATACACTGGATCCCGCAACCGGCATCGTCACCGTGACCGACCGCCGCGCGCAAGCCATGGCGCAAACGGCCGAGTACTATCAAAAACTGTACGGCGCCGATCCCGAGTTCCGCAGTACGCGCTCGAACTTCGCCATGAAGGAAGACACGCTGCCCAATGCCGGACGACGCGAAGACCTGACCAAGTTCTACTTCTGGACGGCCTGGGCGGCCTCCACCGAAAGGCCGAACAGCCAGGTGACCTACACCAACAACTGGCCGCACGAGCCCCTCATCGACAACAAGCCCTCGACCGCCAATGTCCTGTGGTCGATCGCCAGTGTGATCTTCCTGATCGCGGGCATCGCTTTCCTGGTCTGGGGTTGGGCTTTCACGCATCGCCACGAGCCGGAACCGGTGGCGCCCAAGAACGATCCGCTGAGCGTGGGCGCATTGACGCCGTCCCAGCAAGCCTTGGGCAAGTACTTGTTCCTGGTGGTGGCGCTCTTCGTCTTTCAAGTATTGCTGGGTGGCTTTACCGCGCACTACACCGTTGAAGGGCAGACTTTCTACGGCATCGATGTGTCGCAGTGGTTCCCTTATTCACTGACGCGCACCTGGCACTTGCAGACGGCCTTGTTCTGGATTGCCACCGGCTTCCTGGCGGCCGGCTTGTTCCTGGCGCCCATGATCAACGGCGGCAAGGATCCCAAATATCAGAAGCTGGGCGTCGATGTCCTGTTCTGGGCTCTTGTAGTGCTGGTCGTCGGTTCCTATATCGGCAACTTCCTGGCCATCAAGCACATCATGCCCGCGCATCTGAACTTCTGGCTCGGCCATCAGGGCTATGAGTATCTTGAGCTCGGCCGCGTCTGGCAGATCGTCAAGTTCCTGGGCCTGGCTTTCTGGCTGCTTCTGATGCTGCGCGGCATGCTGCCCGCATTCAAGAAAGAAGGCGACAAGAACCTGCTGGCGTTGCTGGCCGCATCGACCATTGCCATTGGCCTTTTCTACGGCACAGGCCTGTTCTATGGCGAACGCACGCACATCACCATCATGGAGTACTGGCGCTGGTGGGTGGTGCACCTGTGGGTGGAAGGCTTCTTTGAAGTGTTCGCCACGACCGCCCTGGCATTCATTTTCTCCAGCATGGGCCTGGTTTCCAAGCGCGGCGCAACGGTGGCCAGCCTGGCTTCGGCATCGCTGTTCATGCTGGGCGGCGTGCCCGGCACCCTGCACCATATGTACTTTTCGGGCACTACCACGCCTGTCATGGCGATTGGCGCAAGTTTCAGCGCGCTGGAAGTGGTGCCGCTGATCGTGCTCGGCTACGAAGCCTGGGAAAACTGGCGCCTGAAAGAGCGCGCACCCTGGATGGAAGCGGTGCGCTGGCCCTTGATGTGCTTTGTGGCGGTGGCCTTCTGGAACATGCTGGGCGCGGGCGTATTTGGCTTCATGGTGAACCCGCCGATTTCGCTGTACTACATACAGGGCCTGAATACGACCCCCGTCCATGCGCATGCCGCGCTGTTCGGTGTCTACGGCTTCCTGGCCATCGGCTTCACGCTGCTGGTGCTGCGCTATATCGTTCCGGGCTTCTCCTTCAATGAGAAAGTCATGCGTACCGGCTTCTGGGGGCTGAATGCCGGCCTGGTCCTGATGATCGTCACCAGCCTGCTGCCCATCGGGCTCATCCAGTTCTATGCCAGCGTTTCGGAAGGCATGTGGTATGCCCGCAGCGAGGAATTCATGCAGCAGCCGCTGCTGCAAACCCTGCGCTGGGTCCGTACCTTTGGCGACGTTGTGTTCATCATCGGTGCGCTGGCCATCTTCTGGCAGGTCGTGCTGGGCGTGTTTCGTCCCAAGCGCTATGCCGCGCAGATCGGCCACGGCGCGGTGGTGGGCGCCGAGTAAGTCTTGAATGCTGTGCGCAAAAGCGCGCAGCCGGGAAAAAAGGGTCGTCCACGGGGCGGCCTTTTTGCATGCGCCCGCGGTGTTTTCCCGCTATCCCAGATGGGTTTCCGGGGTCTGTTTTTCCTGGCTCGGCATGGCGGCCAGGCCGTGAATAATGCCGCAGTCCTCGATAGCCTGCGCGCGGGTGCATTGCTTGCGCAAGTCTTCCAACTGCTCGCGCAGGCGCTCCAGCTCCGCCAGCCTGACGTTGACATGGACGATATGCTCATCGAGCAGGGTATTGACCGGCGCGCAGTCGCCTTGGCGGCGGTCGACAAAGGCCAGCAGGGTGCGTATTTCGTCGTGCGTCATGTCCAGCAGGCGGCAGTTGCGGATGAAGCGCAGGCGCTCGGCATGCTCGCCCTGGTATTGCCGGTAATTGCCCTGGCTGCGTCCGGGGGCCGGCAGCAGGCCTTCCTTCTCATAGAAGCGTATGGTTTCCGTGCTGCAGCGGGCCACCTTGGCCAATTCGCCTATTTTCATGATGAGCTCCGTCTTATCGGGGTTGACCTTATAGTTACTTTAAGGTGTTTACTGTCAATATGCAATCAACATATTGACAGGAAAACATATGTCTTCACCTCACACTCATGTTCATGCGGAGTCCGCCCCGGGGGCGGGGCTGGCCGTGGCGTGTTGTTCGGGGCATGCCGCGGGCCAACCGCATCAGACCCAGCCATGGTGGCCGCTGGCCATCGCCGGGGTGGCCGCCGTGCTGGCCGAGGCGCTGGGGTGGCTGGGCGATTTCGAATGGTTCGCGATGGGGCTGGCGGTGCTGGCCATTGCATTGAGCGGTGTGGGCACCTATAGAAAAGGGCTGTCCGCCATCGCTCGCGGCGATCTGAACATCAATGCGTTGATGAGCATTGCGGTCACCGGCGCTTTTATCCTGGGGCAATGGCCCGAGGCGGCCATGGTCATGGTCCTGTTTTCGCTTGCCGAGCATATCGAGGATAGGTCGCTGGACCATGCGCGCCGGGCGGTCGAACGCTTGCTCGAGGTTGCGCCCGAGACGGTATGGGCCCAGGAAAGCGACGGCCGCTGGATCAACAAGGCGGCGTCCGAGGTTGCGGTGGGAACCTTGCTGCGAGCCCGTCCAGGCGAGCGCATCGGCCTTGATGGGCAAGTAGTCGCGGGCAGTTCGACGGTGAATCAGGCGCCCATCACCGGGGAAAGCATGCCGGTGCTCAAGCAGCCGGGCGACCCGGTTTATGCCGGTACCGTCAATGGCATGGCCGAGATCGATTACCGCGTGGAGGCCGCATTCGACCACACCATGCTGGCGCGCATCATTCACGCGGTGCAGCAGGCCCAAGGCAGCAAAGCGCCCACCCAGCGTTTTGTCGATCGCTTTGCGCGTATCTATACCCCCATTGTGTGCGCGCTCGCGCTGGCGATTGCGGTATTGCCTCCCTTGTTGTGGCAGGGCGGTTGGTCCGAGTGGCTGTACAAGGCACTGGTGCTGCTGGTCATTGCCTGCCCCTGCGCGCTGGTCATTTCGACGCCGGTCGCCATCGTCAGCGGACTGGCGGCGGCTGCGCGCCATGGGATTCTTGTCAAGGGAGGGGCCTACCTGGAACAGGGGCGCAGCCTGACCTGGCTGGCCCTGGACAAGACCGGCACGCTGACGCTTGGCCGGCCGGGATTGGTCGAAGTGATCTCGTTGCAGCCCGGCATGGATGCGCGGCATGTCCAGCGCCTGGCGGCCAGCCTGGCCAGCCGGTCGGATCATCCGGTATCCAACGCTATTGCCCAGGCGTCCAGCGCACCCGCCCCGGCACTCTGGCCGGTCCAGAGCTTCGAAGCCGTGCCGGGCGGCGGTGTGCGTGGCCAGATCGATGGGGTCGCGTATCGGCTGGGCAGCGACCGCTGGGTTCTGGGGCAACTGCCGCCGGACCCTCGAACCGTGGATACGGTCGCCGAGCAGGCCGCCCGCCTGCATGCCGGTGGCCATACCGTGGCGGTATTGGCCACCGACGACCGCGCGCTGGCGCTTTTTGCCGTTGCCGATGCCGTGAAGCCGTCCAGCCGCGAGGCCATCGAGCAATTGCACGCGCTGAATGTCCGCACGGCCATGGTGTCCGGCGATAATGAAACAACGGCGCGGGGTATCGCCGGCCCGCTGGGCATCGATGCCGTGCACGCGGGCCTGCTGCCTGAAGACAAGTTGCGCCTGGTGCGGGAATACGGCGAACGCGGGGTGGTGGGCATGGTGGGCGATGGCATCAATGATGCACCGGCCCTGGCACAGGCCGATATTGGCTTTGCGATGGGCGCGATGGGAACCGACACCGCCATCGAGACCGCGGACGTGGCATTGATGGACGATGACCTGCGCAAGATTCCACGCTTTATACGGCTGTCGCGCGCAACCCATGCCATTTTGGTCCAGAACATCAGCCTGGCGCTGGGCATCAAGCTGATTTTTCTTGGCCTGACGCTGGCAGGCCTGGGAACCATGTGGATGGCGGTATTTGCGGATGTCGGGGCAAGCCTGCTGGTGCTGGCCAATAGCCTGAGACTGCTTAAGAAATAGCATTCAGTTCACATCGTATTATAATACAAGCCACATTCAATGCGGCTCTTGAAGATCGATGCGGACCAGGGCCTGTTAACACCATTCAAGGAGTCGCGAAGGCATGTTCGCACTTGTCGACGCAAAGCGCGCGGGCCTGCTGGGGCGCCGGCACTGGTTATCCAATATTGTCGCCGGTGTGATCGTGGGCATCGTGGCCCTGCCTTTGGCCATGGCTTTTGCCATCGCCTCGGGCGTCAAGCCCGAACAGGGGCTGTACACGGCAATCGTCGCGGGCATTGCCGTATCGGTGTTCGGCGGCAGCCGGGTACAGATTGCCGGCCCCACCGGCGCATTCATTGTCATCCTGTCGGGCATCGTGGCGCAACATGGCATCGACGGCTTGCAAATCGCCACCCTGATGGCTGGCGTCATTCTGCTGCTGTTCGGCCTGGCCCGCATGGGCGCGGTCATCAAATTCATTCCGGCACCGGTCATCGTTGGCTTTACCGCGGGCATAGGCGTCATTATCTGGGTCAGCCAATGGAAGGATTTCTTCGGCCTGCCCGCTGTTGGAGGGACGCACTTTCACGAAAAGCTCTGGTATCTGCTGCAGCTGTTGCCGCAATTCGACTGGGCCACCACCTTGCTGGCCATTGCGTCATTGCTGTTGGTTATTTTCACCCCGCGCATCCCCCGCTTGTCGCGCGTTCCGGGGCCTTTGTGCGCGCTGGTCGTGGTCACGGCGGTGCAGGCCCTGTTCAATTTTGAAAGCGTCGCCACCATAGGCAGCACGTTTGGCGAAATCCCGCGGGGCCTGCCCGCTTTTCAATGGCCAGACATCACCGTGACGCGGCTGGTGGAGCTGATCGGCCCCGCGTTTGCCATCGCCATGCTTGGCGCCATCGAATCCCTGCTGTCCGCCGTGGTGGCCGACGGCATGACAGGGACGCGCCACAACTCCAACCAGGAACTCGTGGGGCAAGGGCTGGCCAACGTTCTGGCGCCCCTGTTCGGCGGCATCGCCGCAACCGGCGCCATTGCCCGTACAGCCACTAATATCCGCAATGGCGGCAACAGCCCCATAGCTGGCCTGGTGCATGCCCTGACGCTGGTGCTGATCCTGCTGGTACTGGCGCCTTTGGCGGCCAGTATTCCGCTGGCAACACTGGCCGCCATCCTGTTTGTGGTTGCCTGGAACATGAGCAATGTGCGCCATGTCGTCAGAATGGTCAGGCGGGCTCCCCGGGCCGACGCCATCATTTTGCTGGTCACATTCTGCCTGACGGTTTTCGCCGACCTGGTGGTGGCCGTGAATATCGGCGTCGTGCTGGCCATGTTGCACTTCATGCGCCGCATGGCGGAAAGCGTCGTTGTGCGCCAGCAGGACAATGGTGCGCTGCAAAGGGAACTGGCGCACGAGGGCGTTGCGCAATTGCCGCCCGGCGTCCTGGTCTACGCTGTCGAAGGGCCGTTTTTCTTCGCTGCCGCCGACGTTTTCCAGCGGGCGCTGGCCAGCACGCATACCGATCCCAAAGTATTGGTGATCCGGCTCAAGCATGTGCCGTTCATCGATGCCACCGGCCTCGAGGCGCTGGAAGAAGCGGTATCCAGCCTGCAGGCCCGGGGGATACGGGTTTTGCTGGTGGAAGCCAATGACCGGGTCTACGGAAAACTGCGGAAAATGGGCCTTGTCGACAGGCTGGGCAGCCAGAATATTGCCCCTGGCCTGGCCGAGGCACTGGCCCGCCTGTAGTCGGCGCAGGGGGGTGTTTCAGGGCCCGCCTATGCCGATTTGCTTTTGACCTTGGGATTGGCGGTAGTGCCGGGCTTGCCATAGCTGATGCCATGCTCGGCCAGATAATCACGTATCAGTTGCCGTACAACCTGCGAAGGTGTGATGTCCTGACTCGCGCAAAGGCGTTCAAAGGCTTTTTTCTTGTTGGGGTCGATAAGCACTGTCAGGCGTGCTGTCTTGCTTTCCATGGCTGGTCAAGGTAATGATGTTAACCGGATTATAATGTAATACGCGCGTTTCTCACACCGCCGCGTTCCGGTCGGCGCCGGGCAGGCGCTTGATCTGCCGCTCCAGTGAGCCGGTCAGCGCCAATATCCAGGCGCCTCCCGCCAGTGCCGGCTTTCCCTGCAGCGCATGCAGCGAGGCAATGCGCTCGCCGGAATAGTATTTGTCGTTGCCCAGGGCTTGCTCGAAGCGGTTTGCCAGAGTGCTGAGCCGCAACACATCCACCTGCGCCAGTATCAAGGCATGGACCAGGACGATCTGCTGGTCGCTGGATGCGTCCGCGGACCGGTGCCGGCGCCACATCTGGGCGGTGCCGGCAACTTTCCTGGCATTGGCGCCTTGGCCCACCGCCAGGTTATAGCGGCCGTCGCAAAACGAGCCCTCGACGGCTTGCGGGCGGGATTCGATGCCATATTCGCGCAGGGCTTGGCTGATGATGCCGCATATCAGCCGGTAGGCGGCATCGGAGTGGTCCAGGGGCTTGCCCCGCACCGGATAGCTCAGGCTCAGGTTGATGATGCCCGGCCCTTGCGGCACGATGCCCCCGCCGGACTGGCGCACCGTCACCGGCCATCCGGCTTCGTCAAATTGCGCGCAGGCATCGGCAAAGGCGGCAAAGCGCCGATAGGTGCGCGGCACGACCAGGCCCTGTTCCGCTTCCCAGATGCAGGCGGTGGGGCCTTGTTGCGCGGCCAGGGCGATCAGCGACTCGTCAAAACGGGCATGTTGCGGCGCGTTGCCGGCGTAAGGCAGCAGTGTGAATGACATGGCCTAGAGACGTGCTTGCGCAAAATCCTCGTCGTTCATGAACATATAGCGCACCGCGTCGATGAGGGCCAGGACGACCGCCAGCGGGGCGAAAAAATAAAAGATGAGCAGATAGAGAATGCCCCAGCCGATCTGCCCCAGGTAAAAGCGGTGGGCGCCCAGCCAGCCCAGGAATATCGCCAGCACAATCGTGATTTTGCGGTGGTTTGTGGGATTCTTGAGCTCGCTGTTCTTGGTCTTGATGATCCACAGGCTGATGGGTACCGTCAGCGCCAGGGCGATCAGCACTTTGCTGGCGTGGGCAACGACGTAGTCGTGGGCGGCCCGGTAGATGTCCGAGAAATTGTTGATGACCAGTCCGGTCAGATGCGAGAGCCAGGAGAAGACCTCGTGGGCGATGGTTTCGCCAAAAGTCAGCGCCACCAGAATGATGATGAAGATGGCGATTGCCAGAATGATTTTTTGCAGCATGGTGGGTTCCGGGTCTCCGGCACGGTTGAGAATGGCATGAAGGATTCAGACCGCTCTTAGTGTAATGAGATTCCTTGTATCAATGGGCAAGCAATGCTAGCGTCCTGTTTGCTTAATTCGCACACTCACCTTCGGCGCCTAACTGGCGCGCATGTCCGAGTCGCCACAAGGACGTGATCTCGGCCTGGCGGGCCTTGTGCAGCGGGTCGGCCTGGCTGGCGGCCTTTGGGTGTCTTGGCCGGGCGGTGTGCCGGTCAATGACGCGCAGCCCGGCGCTCGAGAATGCGTCTTGCAGGAAGTGTGGGCTGCGCAAGCCCAGGTGTTCGGCCAGGTCCGACATGATCAGCCAGGCTTCGCCGCTGGCGCTCAGATGGCTGGACAAGCCGTTTAGATAGCCCAGCAGCATGCGGCTGTCGGGGTCGTAGATGGCATGCTCGATAGGCGTGGTGGGGCGGGCGGGCAGCCACGGTGGATTGCAAACAATCAGGGAGCTGCTTCCGGCTGGAAAGAGGTTGGCCTGGCGCAGTTCGATCGTGGCGCCGAACCCCAGGCGGTCGATGTTTTCCTGGGCACAGGCCAGCGCCCGCGGATCCTGGTCGGTGGCAATGACCTTGCGTACGCCGCGCTGCGCCAGTACCGCCGCCAGCACGCCGCTGCCGGTGCCTATGTCGAACGCCAGGTCGGTGGCGGGCAGGGGAGCCTGGGCGACCAGATCGATGTATTCACCGCGGTTCGGAGAGAACACGCCGTAATGAACGTGAATGTTTCCAGACAGGCCGTTTATGGGCACTCCCTTCTTGCGCCACTCGTGCGCGCCCATAATGCCTTGCAGCGCCCGCAGGGGAAGGAGAAAAGGCGCGCTGGTCTCGCCCAGGGCCGCCCGGCAGGCGGCCTGTACATCGGGGGCGCGCCGCAGCGCAATGCGGGCGTCGGCATCCAGTTCGATCAACAGGCGATTCAGCAGGGCGGCGCGTTGGGATTGTTGCTGGCGGTGGCGGTTGAACGTGTCCAGCGGCGCTTCGGGTGGTGCCGTGCCGGGATCGCGGTGTGGTTTTCGGGAGGGTTTCTTGTCCGCTCTGCGGGCAAGCGCCTGCAGAAGCTGCCGTGCATTCTGGAAGTCGCCGCGCCATAACAGCGAGGTGCCCTGGCTGGCCAGCCGATAGGCTGCATCGGCGCTCAGGCTGTCGTCGGCTGTCACGATGCGCAGAGGCGCCGGACTTTGAACCAGGGATGGCCACTGAGCTTCGCGGGTCGTGTTGTCTTCGATCCAGGTGGCGAGGCCTGGGGCGGGAAGTGGCGTGCTTGCAGGCATGGAAAAGGCAGAGCAGGAATTATTCCGGTGGGAGAGGGCTCCATTGTAAGGTGAACATGGTTGAGGCTAATTTGTTTTAAAAAGATTATTATCAGTATCTTTTACAATAAAAAGATGCTGATAATAATCTTTTGGTTTGCTATTTCAATGATTTATAGCTACTATAAGATATCTTTTTATATGAAAAGAGTATTTAAATGATCAATTCATTGGCATCTGAACTCGAAACCGTAAGGAAAGCCTCGGGCCTGACCCAGGGCCAGTTGGCGGCGCGGGCGGGCCTGAATCGCATGACGGTGCAGCGCCTGGAAAGCGGCGCGCTCGACCCGCGTTTGTCGACCGTGCTTGAAATGGCGCGTGCCATGGGTATGGAACTGCTGCTTGTGCCTCAGTCGCTGCGCCGCGAAGTCCATGGCTTTATCCGGTCCGGGGGGCGCACGCTGGCTCAGCCGGCGGGTGCCGACGCGCCCGCGTCCGTGGTCGAACTGCTGACCGCGCCAAACGCCAGGTCAGCCAAAAAGCCCGGGTCATGAGCACCTTCATCAAATACTTGCGCATGTATCTGCATCTTCCCTCGCGGGAGAAGCGTCCAATCGGCTATTTGTCGCAGTACGGCGATATTCTTCGAGTTTCTTTCGACGTTGATTATGTCAATGACGCCGACCGCCCGCTGCTGTCGCTAGGCTATCTGGGCGCCACCGAGGCGGCCACCCGCGAAATCCTGATGTCCGCGCGCGATGCCAGGCTGGTGCGCACCGATGGGCGTCTGCCGGTTTTCTTCCAGAATTTGCTCCCCGAAGGGCACAATCGGGAGCGTCTGGCACGCGAGCGCGGCTGCGCGCCAGACGATGAGTTCGAACTGCTGGCCGCGGCGGGCCATGACTTGATGGGGGCGCTGGAAGTCGAGCCTGTTCCCGCCGATCAGGGTGTGCCGGATGTCGTCAGGCATTGGCATACTGCCTTGGGACTGGATGTCCTGGAGCCGGGTTTTGTCGAGCTGCCCGTCGAAGACGCCGCTTCGCTGCCTGGCGTGGTCACCAAGTTCTCCGCAGTGCAAGAAGGGCGCCGTTATGTCGTCAAGCGCCGTGGCCAGGCGGGTTCGTTCATCTTGAAGCTGCCCTCCGTGCGTCATCCGGATCTGGTGGAAAACGAATTTACCTGCTATCGGCTCTGCCAGGCGCTGGAGCTGGACTGCGCCGCCGCCTCGGTGATAGCGCGGGCCGATGCCGACTTGCCCGATACGCTGCCCTTCGACCAGATTCTGGCCGTTGCGCGGTTCGACCGCGGGCCGGCCGGACAGCGCATACATATGGAAGAGTTCGCGCAGGCGCTGCAGTACGAGCCCCGGCACAAGTACGGCAAAGACATGCAGGGGGACTATGCGGCCATGCTGCGGGTGCTCGATCAATTGTCCGGTCGGCCGGCACAAGACCTGCAGGGTTTCGTCGAACGTCTGGTGGCATTCATTCTCATGGGCAATACCGATGCGCATCTGAAGAACTGGGCGTTGATTTATCCGGATGGGGTTACGCCGCAACTGGCCCCCGTCTACGACCCGGTGTGCGTTGCGGCCCTGTTCGACAGCGTGGCTGAATCCGACTATGGCGTGAATCGGGCTATCGACAAGGCCGTGCGCCAGTTCAACTGGAACGATCTCGAGGCTTTGCTGACGGCGGCGCGGCTGCTGCGGCCCGGCCGCTATCTGGCGCTGGCGCGGCAATTGGTCAAACGCGCCCAGGCCGATTGGCCGGCCTTGTTGAAGGACAGCCCGCCGGCTGTGCGGCACGCTGTCCTGGAACGGCTGAACGGCGGCGTGGCACTGACAGCGCACTAGGGCCATGCCGCGCGTGGGGGCGGTTCACTCGGCGCAGGTCTGCCGCACCGCATGTTCCCAGCGCTCCATGAGCGCCCGGGCTTCGGATGCCGGCATCTGCGGCGTGAAACGGCGCTCTACGTTCCAGAGCGCCGACAGTTCCTGGGTATCGCGGTACACCCCGCTGGTCAGGCCGGCCAGGTAGGCGGCGCCCAGCGCCGTGGTTTCTATCATGGTTGGCCGCAGCACCGGAATGCCAAGCAGGTCGGCCTGGAACTGCATCAGCAAGTCGTTGACGCAGGCGCCGCCATCGACACGCAGCTCCGTCAGGGGGGCAGAGCCCGCCGCGACGGCGTCGCGGCTCATGGCCTGGAGCAGGGCGGTGCTTTGGTAGGCGATACTGTCCAGCGCGGCCCGCGCAATGTGTGCCATGGTGCTGCCGCGCGTCAGTCCGGTAATCGTGCCGCGGGCGTCGGGCTTCCAGTATGGGGCGCCCAGGCCGGTAAATGCCGGCACCAGCATGACTCCGCCCGAGTCGGGAACACTTTGCGCGAGCGCTTCGATTTCGCTGCTTTTTTTCACCGCATGCAAGCCATCGCGCAGCCATTGCACCACAGCGCCCGCCACAAAGACACTGCCTTCCATGGCATACAGGGGCTGGTCGCCGGTTTGGGCGGCGCTAGTGGTGACCAGTCCGTTCTGCGATACCTGGAAGGTCGTGCCGGTGTGCATCAGCATGAAGCATCCGGTGCCGTAGGTATTCTTGGCCATGCCTTCGGTGAAGCAGGCTTGCCCGAACAGGGCGCTTTGCTGGTCGCCGGCCACGCCGCATATGGGGATGGCGTGGCCGAGCAGGTGGGTTGCCACGGCGCCGAACTCGGCGCCCGACGGCAGTACCCGGGGCATGAGAGCCGGGGGAATATCCAGCATCTGCATGAGCTCGGCGTCCCATTCGTTGTCGTGTACATTGAACAGCATGGTGCGCGATGCATTGCTGACGTCGGTCGCGTGTTTATCGCCTTCTGTCAGTTGCCAGATCAACCAGCTGTCTATCGTACCGAAGGCCAGCTCGCCCTTGGCGGCCTGGGCGCGCGCATCGGGAACGTGGTCCAGTATCCATTTAAGCTTGGTGCCCGAAAAATAGGCGTCGACCCTCAGGCCGGTTTTTTCCAGGATGACGGTGTCGAGGCTGCGTTTGCGCAGCTCGGCGCAGGTCGGCTCGGCGCGCCGGTCTTGCCAGACGATGGCGTTATGGATGGGAACGCCTGTTTTCCGGTTCCAGACCACGGTGGTTTCACGTTGGTTGGTGATGCCGATGGCGTGGATGTCCGAGGCAGTCAGCCCCGCCTTGGCAATGGCCTGCTGCGCGGTGGCCAATTGCGCCTGCCATATTTCCAGAGGGTCGTGCTCGACCTGGCCGGGCTCGGGATATATCTGCGTGAGTTCTTTCTGGGCCAGCGCCACGATATTGCCCTGTTGGTCGAAAACAATGCTGCGCGTGCTGGAAGTACCCTGGTCGAGTGCGAGGAGATAAGTCATGGCGGCTCTGGAGATTGTGCTGATCTGGAGTGTAAGGGTATCACCAACAATAATGCACGGGATATCAGGGCCTGAATGCCATTTCCCGTTCAAGTGCGGGCGCGGTAAAATCAAATTTTTTCACATGACTACTCCCCTTGCTCCTCACGAATCCGGGCGCCCGCAGTTGCTGAAGGCGCTGGCGGGGCTGGGCCAAGTTGACCTGGCCGTCATCGGCGGTGGCGCGACCGGCCTGGGCGTTGCGCTGGACGCCGCTCAGCGCGGCCTGTCGGTGGTCTTGCTGGAGTCGCACGATTTTGCCAAAGGCACGTCATCGCGCGCCACCAAGCTGGTGCACGGAGGGGTCAGGTATCTCGCCCAGGGCAATATCGCACTGGTGCGCGAAGCGCTGCATGAACGCGCCACCTTGCTGCATAATGCCCCCCACCTTGCCAGCCCACTGCCTTTTGTGGTGCCGGGCTATAAGTGCTGGGAAATGCCCTTCTATGGCGTGGGGCTGAAAGTCTACGATGCGCTGTCGGGCAAGGCTGGCCTGGGTTCGACCGAGTTTCTCGATACCCGCCAAACCCTGCAATGCATGCCGGGTGTCAGGGCGCAGGGTTTGAAAGGCGGCGTGAAATACTGGGATGGCCAGTTCGACGATGCGCGGCTGGCGCTTGCGCTGGCGCGCACGGCTGCGGCGCAGGGAGCCTTGCTGCTGAATTATTGTCCCGTCACCGATCTGATACACGAGCAAGGCAAGGTGGCGGGCCTGCGCTGCATCGACGCCGAGTCGGGCCAGCCCTATACCGTCAGGGCGCGTTGCGTGATCAACGCCACGGGCGTATGGGTCGATCAGATCCGCCAGAAAGACGGCGAGGCCATCGGCCGGACGGTGCAGCCCATGGTGGCGCCCAGTCAGGGCGTGCATCTGGTGGTCGATAGCGAATTCTTCCCCGGCGAGCATGCCCTGCTGGTGCCTAAAACCCAGGATGGCCGGGTGCTGTTCGCCGTGCCGTGGCTGGGCAAGGTCATATTGGGTACCACCGATACGCCCCGGCACGATCTGGCGCGCGAACCCGATGCGTTTGCGCAAGAGGTCGATTTCATTCTGGGCGAAGCGGGCAGGTACTTGAAACGCGCGCCTACGCGGGCCGACGTCAAAAGCATTTGGGTCGGATTGCGCCCCTTGGTGCGGCCGCCCGAAAACGAAGGCGACAACACCAAGAAAATCAGCCGCGAACATACGGTGCTGGTCAGTCCCGCCGGGCTGGTCACGGTCACTGGCGGAAAATGGACCACCTATCGGGCCATGGCGGAAGATACGCTGCAAAAATGCGTGGACAGCGCCTTGCTGAAGCCGCTGCCTCCTTCCAGGACGGGCAGCCTGAAGCTTGTGGGGGCTGCTTTGGGCCGCAAGACCATCACGCAGCCTCCGGGTTTGCTGGCCTATGGTTCCGAGGCCGCCATTGTGCAGTCCCTGCCGGGCGCCGATACCGAACTCGCGCCGGGCATCAGCGTGGCAATGCTGCGCTTTGCCGCGCGCTATGAATATGCCCGCACCGTGGAAGACATGCTGGCCAGGCGCGTGCGCCTGCTGTTCCTCGACGCAAAACTGGCCGCTCAGTTGGCGGCCACGGTGGCGGATATTCTGCAAGAGGAAACCGGGGCGGACCCTCATCTGGATGAATTCCTGGCGCTGGCCGCCCAGTACCAGCGCGTGCCCGCCTGAAAGGCCGGGGCCGCGATGGCCAGCGTCCAGCCGGCGGACGGGCTGGTTAGCGGCGGCGCGGCCTACGAGCGGAATATCGTCCGGGCGGATTCAAAGCGTTTGGCGAAATAAGGGTTGTGTAAAGAATCGATGCGCACCTGGCCGCCGGTCGAGGGCGCATTGACGAAACGTCCGTCGCCAATATAAATGCCCATGTGCGAAAACGGCCGGTTCAGGGTATTGAAGAAAACGAAATCGCCGGCTTCCAGTCTGTTTTTGGCAATTGGCCGGCTCATGCTGGCGATGGCCGCGGTATTGTGAGGCAGGGGCTGGTCGGCGGCATTGCGGAAGACATAGGCCACCAGGCCGCTGCAGTCGAAACCCGTGGCGGGAGCGCTTCCGCCGTATCGATAGTGTGTTTGCAGAAGGCCCAGCGCGGTCAGCACGACGTCGCTGCGGTGGTTGGGATCGAGCGCTATAGTGGGGGGCGGCACAGTGGGGCCCGAGGGCCGCTGACCCGTGCCCGGCCCGGCGCAGCCTGCCATCAGCAGCAAGCCGGCCATGGCAAGCGGCAGAAAGATTGTACGGGTCGAGGTCAAGGCAAGATGCGTCATGGCGGCATTTTTGCAGGCGGCTTCGATCTTAATACGGACCATTGTGTCACATTTTATTCAAGCATTTGCGTTAATGTTCATCTTTAGATAAAAAGCACTGGTAACAATAACTCATGAAAGTCACCGTATTCGGCATAGGTTATGTGGGTTTGACACAAGGCGCCGTATTGGCCGAAGTAGGGCACGAGGTCGTATGCGTCGATGTAGACCATGCCAAGGTCGAGCGATTGAATCAAGGGCATATTCCCATTTTTGAGCCAGGGCTCAGCCGCCTGGTCCAGGACAATCATGCGGCGGGCAGGCTGAGTTTCACGGCTGACGCCGCCGTGGGCGTGCAGCACGGTGAAGTGCAGTTCATTGCTGTGGGCACCCCGCCGGATGAAGACGGCTCGGCCGACCTGACGCATGTGCTGGCTGTTGCCCACACGGTCGCGCAGCATATGGAAAGCCATCGCATTGTCATCGATAAATCGACGGTGCCGGTGGGCACCGCCGACAAAGTGGCCGCGCGCATGGCCGATGTGCTGGCACAACGGGGCCGTTCCGACCTGACCTTCGATGTCGTTTCCAATCCTGAGTTCCTGAAAGAGGGCTCGGCCGTGGGTGATTGCATGCGGCCCGATCGCATTATCATCGGCACGCACAGCAGCTACAGCAAGGATGTCATGCGTGAGCTGTACGCGCCTTTCAACCGGAATCACGAGAAAATGATCGTGATGGACGTGCGCAGCGCCGAGCTCACCAAGTACGCCGCCAACTGCATGCTGGCCACCAAGATCAGCTTCATGAACGAAATGGCCAACCTCGCTGAAAAACTGGGGGCCGATATCGAAATGGTGCGCCAGGGTATCGGGTCCGACCCGCGCATCGGCTACGACTTTATTTATGCGGGGGCCGGCTACGGCGGTTCATGTTTTCCGAAAGATATTCAAGCCCTGATACGCACGGCTGACGGCATAGACTTCGACGCCAAGATACTGAAAGCCGTCGAGGCGCGCAACAACGAACAGAAAACCGTATTGTTCAAGAAAATACACCAGCACTTTGATGGGCAGTTGCAGGGCAAGACCTTCGCCATCTGGGGCTTGAGTTTCAAGCCCAACACCGACGACATGCGCGAAGCGCCCAGCCGGGTGTTGATGGAAGCCTTGTGGAAGGCTGGCGCGCGCGTGCAGGCCTACGATCCCGAGGCCATGGACGAGGCGCACCGCCTGTACGGCATGCGCGACGACATTGCATTGTGCGACACCAAAGAGGCCGTGCTGGATGGTGCCGACGCGTTGGTCATCGTGACCGACTGGCAGCCGTTCAAGGCGCCGGACTTTGATTACATCAAAGAGCGGCTGGCCCGCCCCGTGGTGTTCGACGGCCGCAATCTGTTCGAGCCCGCCCGCCTGGAAAGGCGCGGCATTGTTTATTATTCGATAGGGCGCCAGGCGCAGGGACGGTAGGAGCCGTCGGAGCGGCGAGCCTGCAAGCCATGGCCGCCAAGCCTCTTGAGCGGTAGTCTCAATACTTATCGTTAGGTAATATTTTATTCAGCTTTAAGTAAGTTTCATTTCAGTTTGTTGTAAAGTATGTGCTCTAGAACCCGGAGGCTCATCATGCAACATTCTTATCAATGGTGGTTCACGCGCGGCACGGCATCCGCCGCGATGTCTTTTCTCCTGGCATTGACGCCAGCCTTGATGCCGTCCGGCGCGATGGCCGAGACGACTCCTCGGCCGCTTGATCTCGATGTCCCATTCGTGCCGACCCGTACGGAAGTCGTGTCGCGAATGCTGGAAATGGCCCAGGTGGGCGAGTCCGATTTTCTGGTGGATTTGGGTTCGGGCGATGGCCGCATCCCGGTGGCTGCCGTACGTGATTTCAAGGCGCGCGGCGCTTTCGGGGTCGATATCGACCCGCAGCGCGTAAGCGAAGCGCGGGCCAACGCCGAACAGGCGGGCGTATCGGACAAGGTCAGCTTCGAGGTGCAGGATTTGTTCGACACCGATCTTGCGCAAGCGACGGTGCTCAGCATGTATCTGCTGCCCGATGTCAACCTTAAGCTGCGTCCCGTGATTCTGGATCTGGCTCCGGGCACCCGGGTGGTCTCCCATGATTTCAGCATGGGGGATTGGAAAAGCGATCAATTCGACGAAGTTGGCAACAGCAGCATCTATTTGTGGATCGTGCCCGCCAAGGCCGATGGCGCATGGCAGGTCCAGGGTCCCGATGGCGATTTCGCGCTGGATCTGACGCAGACATTCCAACTGCTCGAAGGACAAGCGTCGGGGCAGGGGACGGTAAGCGGGCAGTTGCGCGGCGCCGACATCCAGTTCGATATCGAGCAGGGCGGCGCTGTGCAGCGCTACATTGGGCGAGTGCAGGGCGACAGCATGGTCGCGGTCGATGCCTCCGGGGCCGTGCCGGGCTGGCGCGCAACACGGCGCTAGTCTAGATGAATACTACTTCACGCTCCGGGGCGGCCGCCGGTCTGTCTGTCGTTGATGCGGTCGCCATGCTCGTGGGCGTGGTCGTAGGAATTGGCATCTTCGGCTTCCCGCCACTGGTGGCGCAGCAGTCGCCGACACCATTCATTTATATGGCCCTGTGGCTGGCAGGTGGCCTGGTCATGCTGATGGGGGCATTGTGCTATGCGGAGTTGGGCAGCGCCTATCCGGATTCAGGCGGGGAATACAGTTTTCTGGTCCGGGCATGGGGCGGGTCGGTAGGCGTGCTGTTTGCCTGGGCGCGCGGCACGGTGATTCAGACCGGCTCGATTGCAGCGGTTGCTTTCATTTACGGCGACTACGCACAGATTCTATGGCCGCTGGGCCGCTACGGGCCGGCTGTCCATGGGGCCATGGCCGTCATGGCGCTGACTGGCTTGAATGTGCTGGGGACATTGCAGTCCAAGCGCCTGCAATTGCTGCTGACAGGGGCGACGATTGCAGCCCTGCTGATCACCAGTATTACCGGCCTGACGCTGGCGGACTCGGCGCCCGCCGCGGTGGCCCAGGCGGCGCAGGGGCCTTCGGGCAACCTGGCCGGTGCGCTGGGGCTGGGCATGGTGTTCGTGTTGTTGACCTACGGCGGCTGGAACGAAGCGGCCTATCTGTCCGGCGAACTGCGCAATCCAGCCCGCAATATGAGCCGGGTGCTGTTGATCGGCTCGGTGGTGGTGACCACGGTCTACCTGGTCATGAACGCGGCCTATCTGAAGATCTTTGGCCTCGAGGGCTTGCGCGCCACGCATGCGGTGGGGGCCGACCTAATGGGGCTGGTGGCCGGTCCTTGGGCCGCCGTGTTGCTTAGCCTGCTGGTGTGCTGCACGGCGCTGGGCACGATCAACGGCAGCATTTTCACCGGGGCCCGTGTGTACTATGCCTTGGGGCGCGATGTGCCTGCCTTGCAGGGCCTGGGCGCCTGGAGTGTGCGCGGCGCAACGCCTGCGCGGGCCTTGCTTTTGCAGGGATGCATCACGCTGGCCCTGATTCTGTTCGGCGCCCTTACCCAGGGCGGCGTACAGGCAATGGTGGCCTATACTGCACCGGTGTTCTGGCTGTTCATGTCTCTGACCGCGGGCGCGGTGGTGGTGCTGCGCAGCCGCGACGGCGGACATGCGCGGCCGTTCAAGGTGCCGCTGTATCCGCTGACGCCGATTCTATTCGCCCTGAGTTGCCTGGCGTTGTGCTGGTCCAGCGTGCAGTACGCTGGGGCCGGTTCGCTGCTGGGCCTGGCGGTGCTGGCGGCGGGCTTGCCCTTGCTGTGGCTGCAGCGGCGCATGGAAAAGGTCAGTTAGCACAGTTAGTCTGGCGGTTCTCCAACGCCAGTCCCTGATTCGTAAGCTGCATAAGCATGCTTCGCGCATCCTGCTCGTTGGGAACGCGCTCGATATCGTGGCCTCTCCATCCTCATTGCGCCATTGGCGCCGTATCATGCTCACCGCGGAAACGGCGCTGGCCTGTATCGGAGATTCTTTCCATTGAACAATCGTCACTATCGGCAGCCGTTTGGCATAAAAAAGCCGGCTCCTTTCGGAGCCGGCTTTCGAACAGCCGGGCGGCGCTTACCGCCCTGACGTGCTCACGGTCAGTACAGGACGCTGGGCAGCCACAGACCAATCGCGGGGAACAAGTACAGCAGCACGATGGCGATGATCTGTATCCCCATGAACGGCATCATTCCCATGAAGATCTGGTTCAATGTCACGTGTGGCGGAGAGACCCCTTTCAGGTAGAAAGCTGACATGGCCACAGGCGGCGAGAGGAAGGCCGTTTGCAGGTTAAGCGCCACCAGCAGACCAAAGAACAGCGGATCAATCTGGTAGTGGGCCAGCAGCGGCAGGAAGATGGGCATGAAAATCACGATGATTTCCGTCCACTCCAGCGGCCACCCCAGCAGGAAGATAACGATCTGCGCCAGGATCATGAACTCCACCGGGGTCAGATTCATGCCCAGTACCCAGGTGTTGATGATCTCTTGTCCGCCCAGCAGCGCAAAGGCCGCCGAGAAGATGCTGGACCCCACGAACAGCCAGCACACCATGGCACTGGTCTTGGCCGCCAGGTAGACCGACTCCTTCAACATGGGGATATTCAGCCGCCGGTAGGCCAACGCCAGCAGCAAGCCGCCGAACGAGCCCATGGCAGCGGCTTCCGATGGCGTTGCAAAGCCGAAAACGATACTGCCCAGCACCGCCATGATCATGATGGCCAGCGGGAAGAACGAGCTGAGCAGCATCTTGAAGACTTCAAGCCTTGCAAAAGTGAAGTAGGCGTAGAAGATCAGCAGCAGAATCGTTCCCGCCACCAGCGTGATCCAGAACGACATGGGGGCATCGGGCCCCGCCACGGCCTCGGCGGCCGGTTCGTCGGCGGCATCCGCACTGGCGGGCGCGGCATCAGCGCCTAGCGTCTGGGCGGCTTCGGGTTCGGCCAGGGTGGCGGAGCCTTCGGGTTCGGCCAGGCCGCCCGAGAATTGGCTGCTATTGTAGTCCGCCGAGAAGCCCATCTGGATCAGGCCGCTTTGCTGTTCAGGGGCCGGCTTGGTGACGATTTCGTACGTAAGCGCCATGATGCCCGCGAAGACCAGTGCGGGTAGCAACGCAATGATCATGTGGTTCAGCAAAGTGCGCATGGGTACGCCAGCGTTGCGCTTGCCTTTTATGGCCCCGACCAAGCCGGGAATGACGCGGTTGCTGATCGTGTTCTTGATGATTTCGGCGAACTCGGGCAGCGTCACGCGGCGCTCTTCCTCGGACAGCGGAGGGGCCGACTTGGGGCTGATCTTGGCCACGATCATGATGTACACCACGTACAGCAGTGCCAGCATGATGCCGGGGAAGAAGGCGCCCGCATACAGCTTGACGACCGAGACCCCAGCCACCGCGCCATACACGATCAGCAGCACCGAGGGCGGAATCATGATGCCCAGGCAGCCGCCCGCGGTAATGGAGCCGGCTGTCAGCCGGATGCTGTAGCCCGCCTTGAGCATGGCCGGCATGGCCAGCAGGCCCATCAGCGTGACGACCGCGCCCACGATACCGGTTGCCGTTGCGAAGACGGCGCAGGTAAATACCGTGGCAACCGCCAGCGACCCGGGTACCCGAGCCATGGCCAGGTGCATGCTTCTGAACAGCTTTTCAATGAGGTTGGCGCGCTCGACCAGATAACCCATGAAAATGAACAGCGGCACGGCAATCAGCACGTCGTTGGTCATGACGGCATAGGTGCGCAATACCATCAGATCGAGTGTTTGTTCGATGGCGATCTGCGGCCCCATGCCGCGGTAGGCCAGATAGGTGAACATGACCCCCATGCCCATCAGGGTGAAGGCCGTGGGAAAACCCAGCATGATGGTGACCACGATGAGGCCCAGCATCAGCAAACCCAGATGGCCGTTGGTGATGTCGGCCGGTGAGGGCATCAGCACAAACAGGCCAATTACGACGGCCACCAGTATAGAGAGGCCGAACCATATCTCTTTTCTCATGGTTGCTTCCCTTTTTCCTGCTCGACCACCAGATGGTCGAGCGCATTGATTTCTTCAGTATCCACGTGCACCATATCTTTGAGTTTGTCCACATCGACTTCTTCAACGTCTTTATCGCGCTTGGGCCAGTTGCCATGTTTCAGGCAGCGAATGCAAAACACCACTTCGACAAGGCCCTGGAACAGCAGGGTAATGCCGGCCAGGGGAATAATGGCTTTGAAGGGGTAGATGGGCGGGCCGTCGGCCGTGATGGTGGAGTGTTCGTTGATCACCCACGATTCGGCCGCGTAGTTGTAGCCGGCCCAGGCCAGCGCAATAACGCCCGGAAAGAAAAACAGGATGTACAAGGTCAGGTCCAGGCCGGCCTGCAGGCGCGGAGGAAAAAAGCCGTAAAGTACATCGCCGCGAACGTGCCCATTCTTGGACAGTGTGTAGGCGCCGGCCATCATGAATAGCGCGCCATACATCATGTTCATGGCGTCGAACGCCCATGAGTGCGGAGTGCCCAGCGCATAGCGCGAGAACACTTCGTAGGTCACGAATAGGGTCAGCGCCAGGACGAACCAGCCAAAAAGCTGCCCGATCCAGGTATTGATCCGGTCGATGGTCAATAAAAAATTTTGCATGGTGATAACCTGCTGGGAGGAAACGGCAGGGGCGGGCTTGTCGTGCAAGACGCCCCTGCGTAGCCGATTTAAAAACACCACCCGTACTGCTGGGTGGTATTGTTGGGCGGAGCTATCGGCTTAGCCCTGTTGCTGGGCGGCTTTGCGGTAGTGGTTGTAGGCCATGCGCCGATTGTTGTTGGTGTCCATGTCCCAGGCCACCGCGCGGGCGGCGAAGGCGCGTTGCGATTCTTCGATCTTCTTGAACATGGGGTTGGTCTTGCCCTTCTCGGCGACGATCTTGTCCCAGACCACCAATTGCTCTTGAAGGATGGCATCGGGCGTTTTGTAGAACTTGACGCCGTCTTCCTGCAGCTTGATGTAGTCTTGCGAATAGCGGTCAACCGCTTTCCAGGACATATCGGCCGACGACGCCTCAACGGCGTTGGCGATAATGGCCTTCATCTTGTCGGGCAAGCCGTTGTATTTGTCTTTGTTGAAGATGATTTCGAAGGTTTCCGACGACTGGTGGAAGCTTTGCAGCATGCACACCTTGGATACGTCGGGGAAGCCCAGCAGGCGATCGGACGAAGCATTGTTGAACTCGGCGCCGTCGAGCAGGCCGCGGTCGAGCGCAGGAACGATTTCACCGCCGGGCAGAGCGTTAACTGCCGCGCCCATGGCGGTGAACAAGTCAATGGCCAGACCGTTGGTGCGGAACTTCAGGCCTTTCAGGTCTTCGGTTTTTGTAATGGGTTTCTTGAACCAGCCAAATGCCTGGGTAGGCATGGGGCCGCTAAGGAAGGTTACGACGTTGCCGCCGATTTCGGCATACAGCTCATCCAGCATTTCTTTGCCGCCGCCGTATTTGTGCCAGGATAGAACCATGTTGGCATCCATGCCGAAGGCCGGGCCCGACGAATACAGGGCCAGGGCGTTTTGCTTGCCGTAGTTGTAGCCCAGCACGCCATGGCCGCCGTCCAGCGTGCCTTTGGATACGGCGTCGAGCAGGGCGAACGCGGGCACGACGGCGCCGGCGGGCAGCACTTCAATTTTAAGCTCGCCACCTGTCATGTCATTGATTTTCTTGGCGAAATCAAGCGCGTACTCGTGGAAGATATCAACCGTTGGCCATGTGCTCTGGAAACGGAAGTTGACGGGGGTTTGCGCGCTGACAATAGAGGGGAAACCCATGCCTACCGCTGCTGCGGTGCCGGCGGCTGCCCCGCCCAGAAACTGGCGGCGCGACGATTTGGGTTGGACGGACTTGACGTCCACTTTTGCACTACTTTTCATCTGTGTCTCCTGGCTTTGTATGACTACGTTTTGTTGATTGCAACAAAGTACAAACTCTTGACTGCCGGTGCTTTTATAGGCGATACCAATACGCACGTCAATAAGTTGTATACCAAGAAAAAATAGGCCTTCCGATTAATGGAAAACCCTTTCACAATGAGGAAAGCCAAGCATCCATGCGGGTTCTGTCGCTTATTTCAGATTGAATTCTTGATGTTTAAAGCAATTTTTGGCGGCTTGCGAGCAGGGTTATCACGTAGTAATTTTTATGTGTTTTCTGCGTGTTCAAGACACCTGCCCGCCCGGTTCACCACCAAGATGGAAGCGGTTTACTTCACTCTGATGGTGTCCACCTCTATTTCGGGTGGCCGGCGCAGCCCGGTATCGACCTCGCCAAACAATTCAACCACGGTTTTTTCGTCTATGGTCTGCCGGGGAAAATCATCGTCATCGATCTCGGCAATGATTTCGCCGGTGCCATCCGAGAAAATGTATTTTTCATGACCCACCTTGCGCAGCAGGTGGCCCTGCAGCCTGACGTTCTGGTCATCCACCGGTTTTTCGAGTATGGTGGCAACCGTTGGGCTGGCGGTGCCATCGGAAGGCCCGGTGTATTGGGCATGGACGGGCAAGGCGAAGGCTCCGGCCATCAGCGCGGCGGCCAGCCAGTATCGGGGTGTCAAAGTTGGGCTCATATGCATTCCTATGCTGATACGGAAAATTCCACCATAGCAGGAAACTGCCTCCGATCGAAAAGATTACGGCAACAAAATCATGCCGGGTGGCGCATTGCATGTGCTGGCGGAAACCAGGCTGGCATCGGATCGAATTGTGCGGTCAACGGGGGATAGTAGGTCATGTACGAGTCTAAAAACGAGCCTATGCTGCATCCGCGCGATTTCACGCTCAGAATCCTGCAGCATGTCGGACTGGCGCTCCTGGTCGTGATGGTTACGCTGTCGGTGGGCGTGCTGGGCCATTTGGTCTTCGAGCCGGTCGAGTGGCACGACGCCATCCTGAACACCGCATTGATCCTTTCGGGTATCGGGCCGTATATCGTACCGGCCAGCGTCATGGGAAAGATTTTCTTTTCCCTCTATAGCATTCTGGTCGGCCTGGTTTTTGTCGCTACGCTGGGACTGGTGCTGGCGCCGCTAGCCCACCGCGTCATCCATAAGTTCCATCTTGACGACCGCGATGACGACTGAATAAAGGCGTGGCCCGCGAGCGTGTACACTTCTACGTTTTTGTCCCGATGCCATGGTGCAGGAACTGTCGCGGCGCACAAGTTTCAGCGGACCAGCACTCGTCCGCCTGCTTGCCCGCCTGAACGATGCCGATATATTCGAGCCCAGACAAACGCTTTCAGACCGCCTGAGCCAGTGGCTCGGGTGGGCGGATGCCATTTCGCTGGCCGGCGCCTTGAATGGCGCCGCGCCGGCATTGCCGGCGGGTAGCGGCGCGCCCGGTCTTGACGAGGAAAATGAATACGCCCGTGTGCGGGCGGCATTGAGCAATGCGATCGCCGGTATCAATACCCCCGCTGCGCCCAGGCATCGCGGAAGACAGCGGCCTGCCGCCGTCCAGGAGGATGCGGCGCAGGGCGCCGCCGTCGAATTCTCGACTTACCGCCAGCGCTATGCTTCGCTGCAGCAGGACATGGAAACTCGCATCACCGATTTGCGCATGCACTTGCGCGCCGGGCTGGTTGGCCGCTCCCCCGCCATGGCAAGCCTGGCGGCTGTGGATGCCGCGATGGAGCAGGCGCTGAAAGAGCGCGAGTACCGCCTCCTGGCAGGGGTTCCGGGCATGCTCGAGGCCCACTTCGAACGCTTGCGGCAGTCAGGGCCCGTGGCACCTGCCGACGACGGGGCGGGGCGGCAGTCGCCCGTGGCCAGGCCCGGCGCATGGCTGGATATCTTTCACAAGGATATGCAGCGCGTATTATTGGCCGAGCTGGATATTCGTTTGCAACCGATCGAAGGTCTGCTGTGCGCCCTTCGAGCCCATTAACCCAGAACTTTATGAATCGACTTCTTCATTTTCTTGTCTTTGCGCTGGGGTTGGCCGTTGCCTGCTGGATAGGCCGCGGCTATGTCGCCTCGAATCCGCTGGCACTGGCGGTAACCGCCCTTATTGTTGTTGTTTACCTGACCGGCGCACTGGAGCTGTATCGCTACGGGCAGGCGACCACGACGCTGACGAAGGCACTGGATAGACTGTCCGAGCCGCCGGATGGCCTGGACGAATGGCTGAGCACAGTGCATCCGGGGCTGCGCGTTGCCGTGGGCCAGCGTGTGGCGGGCGAACGCGCAGGCCTGCCCAGACCAGTGTTGACGCCGTATCTGGTGGGTTTGCTGGTGCTGCTGGGTATGCTGGGCACTTTCCTGGGCATGGTCGCCACCCTGCGGGGCACCGGCCTGGCGCTGGAAAGCTCGACCGACCTGGCGGCAATTCGCGCCTCGCTGGCGGCGCCCGTCAAGGGCCTGGGATTTGCTTTTGGCACCTCGGTCGCCGGTGTCGCCACGTCGGCGATGCTGGGACTGCTGTCCGCCTTGTGCTCCCGGGATCGTATCCGGGCCGTGCAAACACTCGATACAAAGATCGGAACCACGCTGCGCATTCATTCGCCGGCGCATAGGCGCGAGGAAAGCTTCAAGCTGTTGCAGCAGCAGACTCAGGGAATGACTGCCGTGGTCGACAAGCTGCAGGCCATGATGACCGCAATGGAGCAGCATAATCAGAGCCTGAATGAGGCGCTGGCCGTCAGGCAGAACGACTTTCATGTCAAGGCCGAGGCTGCATACACACGTCTGGCCGGCTCGGTGGAGCAGTCCTTGAAAGACAGCGTCGCCGAGGGGGTGCGGGCGGCCGGCACGGCAATTCAGCCGCTAGTGCAAACCACAATGGCCGGGCTCGAGCGGGATACCACCGCGCTGCATGACACGATCATGCAGGCTGTGCAGCGGCAGTTGGACGGCCTGACAGCGCGTTTCGAAGCTTCTTCGACCAGAGTGGCCGACACCTGGAACGGTGTCGCCGCGGAGCATAAGCGGGCAGGCGAGTCGCTGGCTCAAGATCTGCGACTGTCGCTCGACGGGTTCGCGCAGACATTCGAGCAGCGTTCGGCCAGCCTGCTGGACAGCGTCGCCACCCATGTGGACGGCGCGGCGGTGACGATGTCGGAAGCGTGGGGCAAGGCTCTGGTCAGGCACGAAGCGTCAGGCGAAAAGCTGGCGGCCGACAATCAGCGCGCGCTGGCCGCCGCGGCGGCCGCTTTTGAAGAGCATGGCGCGGCGCTCATACGCACGATGGGCCAGTCACACGGTGAACTGCGGGACGAACTGGCGTCGCAGGACGAAAAACGGCTGCAGGCATGGAATAGCGCCTTGCTTGAAACCAGTGTCCTGTTGCGCAAGGAATGGGAAGAAGCAGGCACGCATATGGCCGGCCGGCAAAGGGAAATCTGCGAGGCCCTGGCGCAAACGGCCAACAATATTTCATCGCAGTCCAAAATGCACGCCGACAGCACCCTTGCCGAAATCGCGCGGCTCGCGCAGACGGCGGGGGAAGCGCCCAAGCTGGCGGCTGGCCTGGTCGCCGAAGTGCGGCAGGCCTTTTCCGACAGTACGGCGCGCGATACTGCCATGCTGGACGAACGCAATCGCCTGCTGGAAACACAGGCAACGCTGCTCGATGCCGTCAACCATGCCTCGTCCGAGCAGCGTGAAGCCGTGGATGCGTTACTGGCCAGATCGGCCGATGTGCTGGATCGAGTCGGCAGCCGGTTTACCGACACGGTCGAGGCGGAATCGGGAAAGTTGAGCCACATGGCGGCCCAGGTCACTGGCAGCGCCGTCGAGGTCGCGAGCCTGGGCGATGCATTCGGCGCGGCTGTGCAGTCATTTGGCGAATCGAATGCGGCTCTGGTCGAACACTTGCGGCGCGTGGAGGACGCGCTGGATAAGTCGATGGCGCGCAGCGATGAACAGCTTGCTTATTATGTGGCGCAGGCGAAAGAAATCATTGATCTGAGCATGATGTCGCAAAAGCAGATCATTGAAGAGCTGCAGCAGATGGCCGCGCAGCCTCCGTCCAGCAATCCGGCATCGGCATGAACGAGGAACTGGACACCGGCGTTGAGCCGACGGCCCCGGTGTGGGCCGTCTTCGGCGATTTGATGTCTGTGCTGCTGGGCGCCTTCGTGCTCGTCATGGTGGGTGTGATAGGCCTGCAATTGGAGCTCTCGGCCAGGCTGGACGAGGAAGTGCTGCAGCGCCAGGAGGAAACGCAGCGCCGCATCAGCCTGGAGCAAGCCCTGGCGAGGCCGCTTGCCGAAGGCAGCGTGACCCTGATAGACGGACGCATCGGCATCAGTGGCAGTGTGTTGTTCGCGCTGAATTCAGCTCAGTTGCAGGACGAAGGCCAGGCGGTGCTTCAGTCGCTGGTCGAGCCGCTGTCCGACTACCTGGGTTCCCGCGATGACCAGGTCCTGATGGTCAGCGGCTTTACCGATGATCAGCAGGTGCTGGAAGGCAACCGCAGGTTTGCGGACAACTGGGATTTATCGGCCCAGCGTGCGCTGACCGTCACACGCGCCTTGATCGACGCGGGCATCCCGCCTTCATCGGTGTTTGCGGCCGCATTTGGCGCGCAGCAGCCCGTGGCCTCGAATGAAGACGAAGAAGGGCGCGCCCGGAACCGGCGGGTGGAAATTTCTCCGGTGCCCAGCATGGCGGCCACGGCGGGACCGCCTGATGAGTGACGATCATATCGGCCAAGTCCAGGCACGGCTTGCCGCCTGGCGCGAGCGTGGCGAGGACCGCCTGGACCCGGTTCGTTTCTATGCGATCGAGGCGCTGGCCAGGCGGGCGGCGCTCCAGCACGGCGCAGCGCGGCGCCTGCTGGACGACAGGCTGGCAAAATTGCTGCTGGCCTATCAGGGCAGGATTGAGGCCTCCGCCAGCACGGTGGCCGCCCGCGGCGTGGCGGGCACGGTGGACATTGCAGATGGTGCGGTCGACGCAAGCACGCCGGGTGCGTCCGTCAAGATGGACCAAAGCATTCAGCCGGACGGGCGGGCTCCCGGCCCGCTGGCGGCGCTTTTGGTCTATATCGCCAGCCAGGCCCCAGGCCAGGGGAGCAGCGCCGGGCCGGGCGATATAAGCCAGCCAGGCGCCCATCCCGAGCTTGCGGCCATCGATTACTTCAGAAACACTTGGGCCAGGGTCGGCGCCAATCGGCAGCTGCGGCAGTCGCGGGCACAGGTGCCCGACAACGCCGGTCCGCTCAACTCCAGCAACCTGGCCCACCGATCGCTGGCACTGATGCAGAATCTGTCGCCCGGGTATCTGCACCATTTTCTGTCGTATATCGATGCCTTGTCGTGGATGGAGCCGCTGATCGAAGGCGGAGCGCGGGTGGGCAAGGACAACGCCCGCGCGGCGAAAATCAAGGCAGGCAGGCGGTCAAGGGTCTGAGAGGACGCGCTTCATGCGCTGATAGTCCTTCACGTATTGCCTGGCCAGCTTCGTCTTTTGCACATCGGTAAGAATTTTTCCAGACACCTGGAAGAACTTCGTTTCTTCCTCACGCAGGTGGTGGTGCACCTGATGCGACAACTGCTTGGCTTTGGCGTGCCAGCTGCCACCCTCATAATCCGCCTTGCCCAAATCTTCCACGCACTCATCGATCTCGTGATGTTCCGCCAGGGCGTGCCGGGATGAATTCAATCCCATGTCATCCATCAGAATCGGAGCATAAAGAAACCGTTCTTCCGCCGCCGCGTGGGCGGCCAGTTCAATACGAAGTTCTCGCAGGATTTCCTTGCGACGCCCGCTCTGCGGCGAGGCGCGCAGCAATTTCCTACAGAGTGTCCGTTGAACTTCATGGCTTTCACGTAGCGCTTCATAGATGTTGTCAGGCATATTTGCGTCCTTTGATAACGAATGAGTAAGCTGTACTGGCGAGTATATGGACTCCATTATTGGCACGACCTGATTGTCGTGCGTGAGGCTCATGGTACCTGCTCTCAGCAGAAAGTTCCGGCACCCAAGCGTGTTTACTGCCATTCATCGTTTGTAATAATGAGAACGATTTGCAATAATTCCGGGTCTTTGTTCTTCGTTTCATCATCACGCCATGTCCCGCCGCCCCCCGCCCGGTAAAGTCTGGCTCGCGCATTATCGCGAGCTGATCAATACGTGGGCGAAGCGTTCGGGCTCCCGTCAGGATGCCGAAGACGCCGCGCACGATAGTATTGTGCAACTGCTGGCGATGGATGCGTCCGCCATAGAGAACCCGCGCAGCTATTTGCATCGCTGTGTGCGCAACCGCCTGACAGACCTGCATCGGCGCAATCAATTGCTGGATCCGGTGTCTTTGGACGATTTGCACGAAGCGGATCATCCGTTGTTGACGGATCCCGATGCGCAAGTGCGCACGGCGCAGTTGTTGGCAGCCCTGAAAGAGGCGCTGGCCGAATTGCCATTGAAGTGCAGGCAAGTGTTTCTATGGCACAGATTGGAAGGTTATACACAAGAGGAAATCGCGAAGCGCCTGGGTATTTCCGTCAATATGGTGGAAAAATATATGATCAAGGCTGCCCGGCATTTACGCAGTCGATTGCACAATTATGGCCCGCTCTGATTCAGGGTTTTGGTCTTCTCGAGCGTCTTACTTCATGAAGCGCCAGAAAATCGAAGCGCCGGCGAACTGTCCCGGATACAAGGCGCCCATACACTCTCCTATCTCATGAATGACAAGAAGCCCGACCTGCCTCAGGACCCACGCGAAGCCGCCGCCTATTGGTTCGCCCGTGTGCATTCAGGCACGTTTACTCCGGCCGAGAAGCAGGCTCTGATGCAATGGCGCGGGGCCGACAGCCGCCACGAACGCGAATACCGGGCCCTCGACGAAATCTGGCAGGCTACCAGCCTGATTCCCGAGGGCGAATTGCACGAGCTGCTGGAAGCCTCCCGGCCGCCTGGCGGCGCAAGGCCTTATTTGTCGCGGCGGCGGTGGATGGCGGGCGGAGCGGCGGCCTGTGCCGCGGCGCTTGCGGCAGGTATAGGCCTTCCGCGTGCGCTGAAGAACGAGCCATCCTTCACCGCCGAGTACGCGACCGCCGCCGGCGAGCAGCGGTCGGAAACCCTGCCTGACGGATCCGCGCTGGAACTGAACACCCGCACTCATATCATTGTCCGTTACTACGATGACCACCGGCGTGTCGAGCTGCTCGAGGGCGAAGTCATGTTCTCGGTTGCGCCCGATGCCCGGCAACCCTTCCTGGTCGATGCCGGCGTGGCTGCTGTACGGGTCACCGGCACGCAGTTCAATGTGCGGCGCGATGCCGGGCTGGTGGATGTGGCCGTCCAGTCGGGCTCGGTCGACGTCATCACGGGGCGATGGTGGAACAGGCAGGCCGCCGCATTGACGGCAGGCCAGCGCATCCATGCCCGGCCGAATAGCATTTCGGCTGTTCAAGATACGGATATCACCGCATTGACGGCCTGGCGCCAGGGCAAAGTGGTTTTCAGGGAGCAGCCGCTTGAACAGGTGGTTTACGAAATGAATCGCTACCTGGCGCATCCCATCCGCTTGGCGGACAGCAGGTTGAAGGGGCTGAGCATGACGGGCGTCTTCAATGTGCAGGACGCCGAGGCCTTTCTGCAGGCCTTGCGCGCCACACTGCCGATTGCCGTGCACATCCGGGCAGACGGCGGGGCCGATCTGGCCTTGTTGCGCTGATGGAAATAAGAACGAGAATCAGTTCTGTTACAAAATAGTTCACTTTCCGGTTCAGGGTTTTGCCTGGCTTGCTCGTCGTACCCAGTAAGAGGACAGGTCTCATGCAAGATCCGTCTTCAGGAACCTTCGGACTAAGGGTGGGTGCTGCGCGCAGCCGGAACACTGAACTAGGAAAACCTTTCGTGATTGATGACATTTCCCGTGGCCGCAAGCTGCGTACAACGCGTATGGCGCGGAATATATTGCCCACCACCGTGACCACTCTCGCTCTCGCGGTATCGCTTGCGCTGGCGGTCGCACCGCAGCGCGCCCAGGCACAGGACGCCGCCGTACAGCTCAATATTCCAAGTCAGTCGCTGAGTGATGCCTTGCTGCAACTGGGGCGGCAAACCTCGCTGCAGTTTCTGTACACCTCAGATTTGGTTAGCGGCTTGTCAGCGCCGGCGGTCAGCGGCAACCTGACTCCGGAGCAGGCGCTCGACAGGCTGCTGGCGGGTACGGGGATTGAATACTCTCGCGAAGGGAATACGATCAATCTGCGGCGTTCCACCGACGCGGCGCAGTTGGAGTCGATCACGATCACGGGGCGCTTGCCCGCGACGACGGAAGGAACAAACTCATATACGACCGGCGCCACCAATACCGCCACCAGGCTGAACCTGTCCCTGCGCGAGACCCCACAGTCGGTCAGTGTCGTGACGCGTCAAGAAATCGAGGACTACAACCTCAGCACGCTGCAGGATGTCATGCGTTATACGCCCGGCATGTACGTCACCGCGCCCGACGGGGTTTCAGACCAGGAGGTCGCCTTCCAGTCGCGCGGCTTCGGGGTGGACAACATCCTCATCGATGGGCAGGCCACGGATCGCACCAACTTCAACCAACGCACTATTTCCGGCGACATGAGCATGTACGACCGCGTGGAGGTATTGCGCGGTGCGGCCGGCCTGCTTTACGGCGTGGGCACGCCTTCGGCCGCCGTCAACATGATACGCAAGCGTCCCACGGCCGACCCCTTGCTGAATCTCTCCGTGGGTGCGGGCACCCATGATCGCTATTCAGCCATGTTCGACGGTGGCGGCGCAGTCGGCCCCACTGACAACGTGCGCGGCAGGCTGGTGGCCAATTACCAAAACGACAACGGTTTCGTCGACGTTTCGCGCAGCACCAACCGCAGCCTGTACGGTGTGATGGAATTCGACCTTGGCGAGCGCAGTACGCTTGGCCTGGGCGCATCGTATCAGCGTTATCGCATGGACGGCATCCACGCCGGCACGCCCGCGCACCTGGACGGTTCGCCCTTCGATTTGCCGCGCAGTGCTTTCTGGGGCCAGGCCTGGTCCTCGCAGCAGCGCGAAACCGCCACTTATTTCGCAGACTTGAATCATGATTTTGGCAATGGCTGGAAGTCCAAGCTGAGCGCCATGTACACCACGGGGGAGTCGGACTCGGTCTATCCCACATTTAGCCGCATCTCGGGTGATCCGGATCATTTCAGTTTCAGCAGCACCGGCTGGGACTACAGCACGCGCCAAACCAATCTGGAGGGCACGCTGACCGGCCCGTTCCAGTTGCTGGGGCGTGAGCACGAGCTTGTCGTGGGCGCCAACTACCGCAAGGAATTCTCCAAGGCGGGCAACCCCTGGGACGATGACGGCAGCTCTTACATCGTGGATCCATACAACTTCAATCCTCATTTATCGCCCGGTTCGGGCCTGACGCCCAGCGCGGATCCAATGATGTGGGCGAATCGCTCAGAGAACAGCGGTGTGTTCGGCACAGCGCGTTTCAGCCTTACCGATTCGACCAAGCTCATTCTCGGCGGCCGCCTGGGCTGGTACAAGCAGCAGGGCACGGGCTGGTATTTCGGCTCGCGCCAGTGGGGCGAGGCCGTGCGCCAAGACGCCGAATTCACCCCCTATGCCGGCATTGTGCAGGACCTGGATGACTGGCATTCGGTGTATGCCAGCTATGCGCAGGTTTTCAAGCCGCAAAGCGCGGTGGACTTCAATGGCAACCAGCTCGATCCCATGACCGGCACCAACCTGGAAGTCGGCATCAAGGGTGAGTACTTTGGCGGCGCGCTGAACACCAGCCTGGCTTTGTACCAGATCAAGCAACGCAACCGCGCCGTGTCCGACGAGGAAAACTGCCCCACCGGCGGGCCCATCTCGTGCTCGCGCGCGGCGGGAGAAGTTGAAAGCCAGGGCATAGACGTTGAAATCAGCGGCGCGTTGACGACTCGGTGGCAGGTGGGGGGCGGGTATACCTACAACCTGACCCGCTATACCAAGGATGCCAACGCCGCGCGCATCGGCAAGCGTCTCAGCGACGAAGTGCCGCGCCACCTGTTCAAGATGTTCACCAGCTATCGCCCCGGTGGCGACTGGCATCGCTGGAACTTCGGCGCCTCGGTGTACATGCAAAGCGCCATTTTCGTGGACGAGGGCGCATTCCAGGCTTACCAGGGGGGATACGCGGTGGTGGGCGTCATGGCGGGCTATCGCGTCAACCAGAACTTGAGCCTTGTACTGAACGTCGATAACCTGTTCGACCGTCATTACCGCAGCGCGCTGGGCGCGTCTTGGTCGGGCGGCGCGGTGCGTTACGGCGCGCCACTGAACGCAATGCTGAGGGCCGAATATCGGATGTAGCTTCCCATGGGGCCTTGCGCTGCGGGGCAGGGCTCCGAAAACGAACTGTTACAACAAAAAATGCTATTTGATTACGGAAAGGGGGCGTTTCAAACGTCTTACTTATAAGGGATGCGCTTCTGTGCGCGGCTTGCCATCCGTTTCCCCCTTGCTCCGTTCGTCCCATTGGATTTCTCATGTCTCTTCACATCAAGTCAGGATTTCGCCTTGTCTCCTTGGCCGTTGCCGCGCTTTTGCTCGGCGGCTGCCAGACCGCAGCGGTGCAGCCCGGGGTGGCCGCCGCCGACGCCGCAGCACCGGTGGCCACAGCGCCCATGCTGCGTCAGGATGCCTTCAAGGGTATCTATGAAGTGGCGGTTTCCGCGGATGCGGCCTCGGTATTCGTGGCCACCATCAATGGCTTTGATAAACAGAACGCCGGGTTCATCCAGCGCCTCGATGCGCGCAGCCTGCAGTTGCTGCAAACCATCCAGGTGCCGCATCGTTCCTTTGCCCTGGGCCTTAACCGCGTGACCAACACCCTTTACGTGGGCAATACCATGGAGGGCTCGCTATCGGTGGTGGATGCCGCCAGCGGCATGGTCAAAGGCGTGATCCAGTTGGCGACTCCCGTCAAGAACGACAAGGGAGAAGAGTCAATGCCGCATACGCGCAAAGTGATTGTCGACGAGGCGCATAACCGTGTCTTCGTCACCAGCCCCGGCCAGCCGGGGCTGATCTGGATCGCGGATGGCGCAAGCAACACCCTGACCCACACCATTACCAGCGATGGCATCTGGACGGCGGGCGCGGCCTACGATGCGCAAGCCAATCGTCTGTATGTCAGCCAGGGCGGCGTCAACGAGATTCTGGTGATCGACCCCGACGCGGGCCAGGTGATAGGCAGCCTGAGCACAGGCGACACCACCGACGCCGCCAATACCAATGATTCCAGGCATTTCTTCATCAATCTGGCGATCGATGTGCAAGGGCAAAGGCTGTTCAGCACCGATGCCAGCACCAATCAGGTCTATGTGTTCGACATCGCCAGCGGCAGGGTGCTCAATACCATCCCCATTGGCATAGGCGCGCTGGACGTGGTCTACAACGCGCAGCGCAACCAGGTGATCACCACGCATCGAGGCGTTTCGCGCAGCCAGCCCAATGGCAGCGGGGCGCTGACCTTCATCGACGCCACGACTTATGAAGTGAAGCGCACTCTCGATCTGCCGGTCCATCCGAACAGCCTCGCGCTGACGCCGGATGGCGCAACTTTGTATGTCACGGTGAAAGCGCCGCATGGCGACAAGCACCCGGCCTGGCGCAAGGATGCCCTGGACAGCGTGGTGCGTATCGATTTGCGCTAAAGCTTCCGTATGCCCAGTAGTTTTCTGAAGCGCCGGAATCGGCGCGCATGGGTGCTGGTGGCCGGCATGCTGGCGCTTGCGTCAGGCCTGCTGTGGCTGCAGCGCCCGGCTGGCCCCCGCTACGACACGGTGGCGGTTGATCGCACCGATATCCAGGCCACCGTCAATGCCATCGGCGCTCTCCAGCCGCGTCGTTACGTCGATGTGGGCGCGCAGGTTTCGGGCCAGGTCACGCGCCTGGCTGTCCAGCCGGGCGATGTGGTTCAAGCGGGCCAGTTGCTGGTCGAAATCGATCCCAGCGTGCAACAGGCGGTAGTCGATGCGGGCCGGGCCGCCGTGGCGGGTTTGCGGGCGCAATTGGCCGAGCAGCAGGCCGCGCATAAATTGGCGCGACTCAGATATTCGCGCCAGCAGCGCATGGCGAAAGATGGCTCGACCCGTCAGGAAGACGTGCAGACGGCCCAGGCCGAGCTGGCGTTCGCCGCGGCCCGCATCGAACAACTGCGCGCCCAGATCGAGCAAACGCAAGCCAGTCAGCGGGCCGAAGAAGCGCGGCTGGGCTATACACGCATTTACGCATCCATGGCGGGCACGGTGGTATCGGTCGATGCCCGCGAAGGCCAGACGCTGAATGCCACCTACCAGACGCCCAACATCCTGCGTATCGCCGATCTGTCGGGCATGACTGTATGGACCGAGGTGTCCGAAGCCGACGTCCGGCGGGTAAAGGCCGGGATGCCGGTGTTTTTTACGACCCTGGGCGGCGGCGAGGATGCGCCGCGCCGTTGGGAAAGCACGGTGCGTCAAGTCCTCCCCACGCCGCCGGCCCCGCCGGCTTCCGAGAGCGGCGCTCCGCAAGCGGCTGCCAAGGCGGTGGCCTACACAGTGCTTTTCGATGTCGACAACACGGACGGCGAGCTGATGCCGCAGATGACGGCGCAGGTGGTGTTCATCACGGCGCAGGCCAAGCAAGTCCTTGCCGCGCCGCTGGCCGCATTGCAAAGAGCGGACGCCCACTATCGGGCGAGGGTGCTGGAT
>JBATWU010000036.1:0-20290 GCA_049672825.1 Pusillimonas sp. | reverse complement strand
AGCCGGTGCTTATTCTGCAGGTACCGTCAGTGACGCCAGGTATTAACCAGCGCCGTTTCTTCCCTGCCAAAAGTGCTTTACAACCCGAAGGCCTTCATCGCACACGCGGGATGGCTGGATCAGGGTTGCCCCCATTGTCCAAAATTCCCCACTGCTGCCTCCCGTAGGAGTCTGGGCCGTGTCTCAGTCCCAGTGTGGCTGGTCGTCCTCTCAAACCAGCTACAGATCGTCGCCTTGGTAGGCCATTACCCCACCAACTAGCTAATCTGATATCGGCCGCTCCAATAGTGAGAGGTCTTGCGATCCCCCCCTTTCCCCCGTAGGGCGTATGCGGTATTAGCCACGCTTTCGCGTAGTTATCCCCCGCTACTGGGCACGTTCCGATATATTACTCACCCGTTCGCCACTCGCCGCCAAAGAAAAGCAAGCTTTCCTTCGCGCTGCCGTCCGACTTGCATGTGTAAAGCATCCCGCTAGCGTTCAATCTGAGCCAGGATCAAACTCTTCAGTTCAATCTCTGTATAAATCGTAATTTCCATCCGGCCCGAAGGCCAGTGGTCATACGTCGCGTTTCGCTCAAAGAAAAAGACCGGTTTAAATTTCTTCAAACCTTACTTCTTCATTTGTGCGAGCACTTGATATAATTTGGCGAACCCTCGTGAGAAGGCTGCGCACTCATTCCAAGCGCCCACACTTATCGGCTGTTAAATTGTTAAAGAGCGTGTGGTGCAATGCACCGTACTACTGTACCGCCACCGCCGTTGCCGGCGACTGCTGTGTCAGCAGCAAAGAAACGAGATTATGAAGCAGTTTTTTTTGCTTGTCAAGTCAGGGCTCGGTGCCGGGCGTATCGCCCTAAAAACCTGCCGCTCAACCTGGCAAACCTGCCCACGTCTCGCCACCCGCTGCGTGCACGCTGTGGCTAGCCAGAAACTATACCATATCTGCACCCAGCGCGCTTTGCGCCGCCTTTCGTGGCCGCCGGGCAAAAGCCTGGATAACCAGGCCTTGCACCGCCTTGCGCATCCGGGAAAACCCTGATGTGCTGGCTGCGAAAGAACGCAACTATAGCATAGCTTTTTTAGCCCATGCAAGCGCAAAACCGCCCCAACACCCCCAAACCCCGACCCCCACCCGCGCCACCGGCAGCAAGCCCTTGAAATCAATATGAAATGTTTTTTTAAGAAAAATCACCTCAGACCCCAATACCGTGCCTGCGCCCCCTCCCGCGGCCTTGCATCGATCGATTGACAGGCTGATGGGACGATTATCTGGTTCTGCGGGCTCCCTCTATTAACCCGGGCCGCGCAGCCCGGCGGCCATGCTGACTTGATCCGCCCGCCATACCGCTGGAAACGCAGGCACCACGCCGTCCAGAGCCTATTTGCACAGCAAAGCGTCAATTGACTCTACACTTGCATCACCACTTATTCATTTGCCGCCTCATGACCGAAGACATACTTATCAACGTCACACCCTTTGAAACCCGCGTCGCGCTGGTCGAGCAAGGAGCCGTCCAGGAACTTCACATAGAGCGCAGCATACAGCGGGGCCATGTCGGCAATCTGTATCTGGGCAAGGTCGTGCGAGTGCTTCCGGGCATGCAAAGCGCTTTCGTCGACATCGGCCTGGAGCGCGCCGCCTTCATCCATGTGGGCGACCTAAGACAGAACCGCCAGGAACGCAGCAACGGTACCGTGGCCACCCCCATCGAGAAGCTGTTGTTCGAAGGCCAGTCGCTGATGGTTCAGGTCATCAAAGACCCCTTGGGCACGAAAGGCGCCCGGCTTTCCACGCAAATCAGTATCGCCGGACGCATGCTGGTTTATTTGCCTTACGACCCGCATGTGGGCATCTCGCAGAAAATCGAGTCGGAAGAGGACCGGATCTCGCTAAGAGAGCGGGTCCTGCGATTCAGCGCCGCGGACGAAAAAGGCGGCTTTATCGTCAGGACGCAGGCCGAAGGCGCGAACGACGACGAGCTCCAGGCGGATCAATCATATTTACGCACTCTGTGGAATACCATACAGGACAAGGCCAAAAGCCAGCCTACGCCATCGCTTCTGTATACCGATCTGACCCTGGCCCAGCGCGTGCTGCGCGACATGGTCGGCCCCCGCACCGGCACCATATTGGTCGACTCGCGCGGCACCACCCAGAACCTGCTGGACTGGGCAAAAACCTATACGCCATCGGTGCTCGACCGCATCAAGCACTACAGTGGCGAGCGCCCCCTGTTCGATACCGCCAATGTGGACGAAGAGATTGCACGGGCATTATCCCGGCGCGTAGAGTTGAAATCGGGTGGCTACTTGATTATTGATCAGACCGAAGCCCTGACCACCGTCGATGTGAACACCGGCGGCTTCGTGGGGGGCCGCAATTTCGACGACACCATTTTCAAGACCAACCTGGAAGCAGCGGTGGCACTGGCGCGCCAGCTGCGGCTGCGCAATCTGGGCGGCATCATCATTCTGGACTTCATCGACATGGACGACGCCGAGCACCGGAACTCGGTGCTGGCCGAATTGAACAAGGCACTCAGCAAAGACCGCACCCGCATGACTGTCAGCGGTTTCAGCCAGCTAGGCCTGGTCGAAATGACACGCAAGCGCACCCGGGATTCGCTGGCTCATCAGCTATGCGAGCCCTGCCCCACCTGCCAGTCGCGCGGCAATGTGCGCACGCCTCGCACGCTGTGCTACGAGATACTGCGGGAAATACTGCGCGAATCGCGCCAGTTCAATCCCAAGGAATTCCGGATACTGGCCTCGCAGGCCATTGTGGACCTGTTCCTGGAAGAAGAAAGCGCGCATCTTGCCATGCTGGGCGACTTCGTTGGCAAACCGATCTCGCTGGAAGTGGAAAGCCAATACTCGCAGGAACAATACGATATCGTCCTGATCTAGTGCGATGTTTGCTTAGTTCGTGTTAACAGGCCCAGACCAAACAACGCCTACCGCTTGACATCCGGATCGTCGGTGGGCGGCGATACGCCGGCCTCGGGGGTCTGGCCTGCGCATTCCCCAGGATGGGTGACGGCCCTGAACATCTGATCGATGCGAGCATCGATTTCAGTCCCAGTGTAATAGCTGTATATCTTGGCGCGGGTTCGCCAATCGCGCTCTTCATCTTTGGCCAGCCAACTGCCCAGATCGCTGGCCCGGTAGTACATCAGCTCGGCCAGGACGGCATCCCGGTAACTGGTGCCGACCAGAGGCTTATCGGTCAATGTCGCATAGGCCGTCTGGCCCGGTTCCAGGGCAAACTGCGGCGCCGTCCCGCAAGCGGCCTCGTGCTTGAACAGCGCCATCTGTATTTGGGGAAAGGTCATGGGAAGAACACGTTGACCCCGAAAATTGGCGTCATCACGCAAAGCCATCGCCCCTGACCCAACACCATTGTTTGCACATCCCGCCAGCAATAGCAATGCCAACAGCGCCATCGATTTCTTCATGACCCGGATTCCTTAATCAACTTTCTTCCTGGAACTGCATGCGATACAGCGACGCGTAGCGGCCACCCTGCTGCAGCAGTTCTTCGTGACGTCCCTGCTCGACGATCCTGCCCGCGTCCAGCACGACGATGCGATCGGCTTTCTGTACGGTGGACAGCCTGTGCGCAATGACCAGCGTGGTTCTTCCCACCATCAGCCGCTCCAGCGACGCCTGAACCTGTCGCTCCGATTCGTTATCCAGCGCCGACGTCGCTTCGTCGAGAATAAGAATGGGCGCATTCTTGATCAGTGCCCGCGCTATCGCCAGCCGTTGACGCTGCCCGCCGGACAACTGGCTGGCGTTTTCACCGACAGGGGTATCCATGCCCTGCGGCAGGCCATCGACGAACTCCAGCAAGTTGGCCGCCTCGAGCGCGTCGCGGATTTCCTGGGGGCTGGCATCGCCCAGCGAGCCGTAGCCCACATTATCGGCAATCGTACCTTCGAAAAGCACGACGTCCTGGCTGACGAGCGACAACTGCGAGCGCAGGCCGCGCAGGCTCAGATCCTTGATGTTCTGCCCATCGATGAGAATGTCGCCCCGGCCCGGATGCACGAAGCGCGGCAGCATATTGACCAGCGTGGTCTTGCCGCTGCCCGAACGTCCCACCAATGCTATGGTCGAGCCCGGCTCGGCCACAAAAGAGACATCGGTAAGGGTATCGCGATGGGCATCCGGGAATCGATGATGGATATTCCTGAACTCGACGCGCCCCTTTACCGGCATGTCGAGGGATTTCGTGCCGGTATCGCTTTCCGGACTCTGGTCGATGAGCATGAATACGCTTTCGGCTGAAATCAGCATGCGCTGCATGCTGCTGACGATTTTGGTCAGACGTTTCATGGGGTCGAATATCTGGCCAAGCGCAGCCATGAAAGCGGCAAAGCTGCCCACGGTGAGTCCCTGCGTATTGGCCTGGTACAGGGCAACGGCAATGACGGCAGCAATGGAAATGGCAATGGAAAACTGCGAAAGCGGCGACATGGCCGCGTCGGCACTGGCGGCGCGCATGGCAAAGCGACGCAAGCGCGCATTCACGTATTCAAAGCGCCCCGATTCACGCTTGTAGCCATCGAACAGCTTGACCACGCGCTGGCCGTCTATGCCTTCGCGCACGACCCGGGTAAGTTCGGCGTTCATGCCTATCGTTTCGCGGTTGATGCGCCGCAGCCGCTTGATGAAGATACGGATAATCAGCGTTGACACCGGCAGCATCACGAGCACGATGAGGGTCAATTGCCACGACATGTACAGCAGCACGCACAATAGCGCCACCACGGTCAGGCTTTCGCGCACCAATACCGTGACCACGTCAGTGGCCAGGCCCGTCACGGTGCCGGCATCGATGGTGAAGCGGTTCAGCAACCTGCCCGTATCGCCGCGCTTGAAGTCTTCGTCGGGCAGGCCCAGCAGCCGCTCGAACATATCTTTGCGCAGGCCCAGCAGCATATTGTTGGCTACCCAGGCCAGCATGTAGCTGCTGGCGAAGCTGCACACGCCGCGCAGCAGCATCAGCCCCACCACCGCCAATGGAATGGACCACATATATGAGGGCTTGGCGCCCGAGAAGCCGTCGTCGAGCAGCGGCTTCATGATGAGCGCCAGCGTGGGCTGCGTGGCCGCCGCCACGCTCACCAACAAGACAGCCAGGACCACCGCCTTCCAGTATTTGCCTACACGGCTGTATATCCGGCGCCACAATTCCAGCTTGACGGGCTCAGTCTGCGACGATGTGGCTTCAGGGGCTGACTTCAACAATAAACTCGCTTATATACTATTGGATGGTTTATTTTAACGTTCATCCAATTCACATTGGTCACGCACCAGGCCCATCATACCGCCCCTCCCGCAAACATCCGTATTCATGTCGACTATTTCCGCTATTTATCTGCGTCTTCCCAACTGGATTGGCGATGTCTGCATGAGCCTGCCCAGCCTGCACACGCTGCTGGATACACACCTGCCCATCGTGGTCTGCGCGCGCCCCTGGGCCAGGGACCTGCTTGCCGCCTACAGGCTGGCGGGATTCATCGACATGAAGGGCCGGTGGCGTGAAGACCGGGCGGCCGTGCACACCTTCAGGAAGAAAGCGCAGCACTCACACCCACGCGGGATCCTGCTTCCCGACTCCCTGTCCAGTGCCATGGTATTCAAGTTCGGCGGCATACCCAGCGCGGGTTACCGCGATGACGGCCGCAGCCTGATCCTGCGATGGCCCGTCAACAAGCCACCGGCCAGCCTTCATGCCGTGGAATCTTGGCACTACATTACCGCGCAGGCGCTGAAGCGCTGGAATCATCCATCAAGCGGCCTGCCAGCCGATCGCACCCTGGGCTTGCACCTGGCCGACCGGCATCGTTCCGAGGGGCAGCAGGCCCTGGCCGATGCCGGCCTGCAGCCCGGTCGTTTTATACTCATAGCCCCCACCGCCACCGGCCTGCATCGTGGAAAAATCAAAGTCTGGCCCCACTACGACACGCTGACGCGCCTGCTGCAGGAACAGGGGCATACGGTCGTCATGTGCCCACCGGCGGCAGAGGCAGACGCCGCTCGCGAAAATGCCCCCACCGCGCTCTGCCTGCCTCCCTTGAAGCTGGGCGCTTTTGCTACACTGGCCCAACTCGCGGCACTGGTTGTATGCAACGATTCGGGCGTATCGCATCTTGCCGCCGCGGCCGGCGCCAGGCAGCTGACCCTGTTCGGCGTCACCCAGCCTGAAAGAACAGGCCCCTGGTCGGCCAAGGCCGTATGTCTTGGATCGGCCCAAGCCTGGCCCTCGGTGGAACAAACCATGAAACACATTGACGCCCTATTAACCCGACCGTAAGCGAACGGAGCGCATGACACTTTCGAGTTTTCTGACCAATCTGGTTATTCCACTGAATTTGTGCGTAGCCTTTCTATTGGCCGCGGCAATCCTGTTCATGGTGCGCTGGCGGAAAACGGCTTTTGCAGTGGCTGCCGCGGGGCTCAGCTGGGCCCTGTTCTGGTCGCTGCCGGCCTCCTCGCTGTGGGCGGGCGGCAGGCTGGAGCAGTTGTACGCCTACCAAAATCCTGCCGGGCTCCCGCCCGCCCAGGCCATCGTGGTACTGGGCGGAAGCACGGCGAACGGACGCCCGAACTGGTTCGAGCCTTACGACAGCGCAACGGCCACCCCACGCATCGATACCGCCGCCGTCCTGTACAAAGCACAACTGGCGCCGCTGATCATCGTATCGGGCGCTGCGCTGGAGGGCGATGTCAGCGAAGCCCAAATCATGGCTGGCGCCCTGAAGCAGCGCGATATTCCGGAAAGCGCCATCATTATGGAGAATCGCAGCTTCACCACGCATCAAAACGCCGTCTACACGACCGAAATCCTGAAGCAAAAAGATATCCAGCGTATCCTGCTGGTCACATCGGCGCTGCATATGCCCCGGGCCATGGCTGTTTTCAAGAAGCTGGACATATCCGCGATTGCCGCGCCCTTGGCGCCGCAAATTGTCGTGCCCGATGACCCCCGGTTTTCGTTCTGGCAGCCCGATATGCGCTCGCTATCGGCCAGCAGGTCTATCGTCAAGGAATACGTCGGCCTGCTGGTGTACTGGGTCAGGGGCTGGGTCTAGGGCCTCTCAACACTATTCAAGGAGTCGCGAAGGCATGAAATGCCGTACCGGCTGTGGCGCCTGCTGCATCGCTCCGTCCGTGACCAGCCCGATACCCGGCATGCCAGACGGCAAGCCCGCGGGTGTCCGATGCATCCAATTGTCCGACGATAATCGCTGCCTGATTTTCGGGCACCCCGATCGGCCGGCCTTCTGTGCGGGGCTTCAGGCATCCGCAGACATGTGTGGAGAAACCCGCGCGCATGCCCTGGCATGGATCGCCGATCTGGAAAAACTCACGGCGCCCTCCAGGCCATAAAAGGCCGCCGGACTTGGGGTGCGGAAGTTGAGTATCCGAATTGGCCAAACAGGATGCTAGCTAGAAGCGCGCTCTTCAAGCACCTGTTCGTATAGCGCCAGATACGCTTTGGCCACTTCGCTCCAGGCATGGCGATCGACCACCTCGCCGCCGCCCAGCACCAAGTGCTTGCGCCAGTCGCCATCCTCACCGATGCGCTCTATGAACCGCGCCAACTGCTCATCGTTTTCAGGATGATCCAGCAGCATTACATCGCGCCCATCCTGCACGTATTGCGCAAACCCGCACCAGGGCGCGGGGCTAAGGATCACAGGCAGGCCAAAAGACATGGCTTCCAGCGGCGCCATGCCAAAACTGTCATTCAGCGTGGGATGTACGTAGACATCGGCAGCCTGGTAATACGGCGCAACGTCGGAGGTTTCCTCGATGAGCCTGATGCGCCCGGACAAGCCCGCATGGCCGGGGTCGGTATGTATGAAATTGCGCGTGGCAGCATTGCTTCCGACCACCAGCAGCTTATAGCGATCAGGCAGTCGGGCCATGGCCTTCAGCATGGTCGGCAATCCCTTGCGCAAGGGATTGCGAGCCACCAGCAGGCAAGCCCTGTCGTCGGAGGCCAGGCCCAGGCTATCGCGCATACGCCGGATCTCGTCAGGCACAGGCGGTGTGGGGCGGGCCACACCGGGCGGAATCACAGGAAAGGACCGCTCGGCGCCGTAGGCCTGCCTGAGCTGCTCGGCAATCAGGCCCGAAACGGCAACGCTGCGATGGCCGGGCCGGGCCGCAAGCCGGCGCGCCTCGAGCGACAAGTAAGTTTGCACACGCGGACTGACATATGACAGCATGCGCTTGAGCGCGGGGATGTCCCGGACGCGCCAGTTGTAGCGCACAGGCGTGACATGCACGACTTCGATGTCGCCACACCACCCATTGGTATGAGAATGCACGACATCGTAGCCCTTGCGTGTAAGACGGCGCACGCGGCAGGCAAACCACAATACACGCATCCAGCTGGGCAGGAAAGACCAGGACCGCAAAGGCACGAAACCCAGCTTCAGGTCGCAATCGGGGTCGTAATCGCGGGCAAAGACGGTGATGTCATGGTCGGCGGCAAGCTGGCGCATGAGCTCCACGCCATAGGCTTCCGCGCCACCAAAGCGGTGCCCAAACCGGTCAACGACAAACGCTATTTTTAAACGTGATGTGGGCATAGGTTCTTATTCAAGCTTTGCGCCGTTTATCTTCCAGGCCTGTCATGCATTTCTGCAGAAAGCGCAAGATATTGGTAGACCGGGCAACGGTGGCGCGGGGCAGACCATACAGATCGTCACTGGTTCGGGCCAGGCCCCGCTCGGTGGTGGTGGCATTGGTGTAGCCCGCGTCGCGCACCATGGCCCGGATCTCCGGGGTTTCCCCGCCATAGGGATAGCAGAATGCCGTAACATCAGCAGCGAGGATGTCTTCCAGCTCTTGCTTGGACTGCTTGATTTGGAAAGCCGCGATATCGGGCGACAGCTTGGGCAGGAAGGGATGATCGAGCGTATGTGAACCGACTTCCATTCCCGCTGCCGCCCAGGCCCGCATTTCATCGGCGGACATCAAGTCTGAATGGGCGATGCCTTTTTCGTAATCCCACACATTGCCCCCATCGAGCTGGCGGGCCACGAAATAATTTGTGGCGGTAAAGCCCTGTTCATTTAAAACAGGCAAGGCGTTCTGATACACATTGCGATAGCCATCATCGAAGGTGATGCCAACAACCTTGCCCTGACGCTCGCCCCGCACGTAGGGCAGCAGGTCACGCATGGACAGGCCGCGGTAGCCAAAACGGCGCAGCCAGACCATTTGCCGCCGGAAGTCGGCGGGATGCACGGTAAGCCCGCGGTAGGGAGCGCCTTTGGGGGCAGGCTGGCCGATCTGATGGTACATAAGAATGGGAATCATGCTGCAGATTATATCGACGTGACCCGTATTGCCATTTATTTTATTTGCTCTGGCGATTCAGAAGAAGCAGCTTGGCATAGCGGAAAAAGCTCCCTGCCGCGCCCATGGCGGCAAGGATGAAACCTTCTTTGCCATCCAGAAAGCCTCGCCGGATGATGTAGATGCGGATAAATGTCCAAATAGCGTGGCCCGCAGCGCCTGGCACACTGGTTTTCCGGCCCCGGGCATGCATCATGGCCGCGGCTTCCGATGAGTAGTGATTGAGCTTGGCGATGTGCGCTTCCAGATCGGCATAGGGATAGTGCAGAAAATGCGAATTCAGCACGGCCACCGATGAGGTGGTCTGAACGCTTTCATGCACCGCGACATCCTTGAAACGGGCTGTTCCGCGCCGGAACAGCCGCAATACATGATCGGGCCACCAGCCGCTGTGGCGTATCCAGCGGCCCGCATAATTGGACAGCCGGGCGATTTTGTACGCATCGGCGCGCGGATGGGCAAGCTCGCTCTGGATTTCGGCCGCCAGTTCGGGGGTGACACGCTCGTCGGCGTCGATGGACAGCACCCACTCGCCCGTCGCCAGGTCGAGGGCGCGGTTTTTTTGCGGACCAAAGCCGGGCCAATCCGCCAGGGTGACTTTGGCGCCATGGCCTTCTGCGATTTCGCGCGTTTGATCGGTGCTGCCCGAATCCACCACGATGACCTCGTCGGCGAAACTCACCGACGCTATGCAGTCGCCAATGTTCAAGGCTTCGTTCTTGGTAATGATGATGACCGAGAGCTTCATGCGCGCTTCCTGATACGGCGTTTCCAGAGCTTCCATTTATTGAACAAAGGCCCGATGAGCGGATGCGCCGCCACTTGAATGCGTCGTCCGACGGAATTACCCGAAGTGTTGCGTACGGCAAATCGGTAAATATGCGCAGGATCGGTACCCGCGCGATTCTGGCCGAAGGCCTGGGTGGTGTACAAATAACGGAATCCCGCCTCTTGCGCCAGACCAACGTAGTCGGCGTCGAAATACCCCTGCGGCCAGCAAAAGTGCTCCGACACACTGCCAAGATGGGTTTGCAGCGCATCGCGGGACAATGCCAGCTCCTGGGCCATACGCTCGTTTTTTTCTGATGGTTCGGTCAGGTCCCAGCGCGTGTGGGTATGCGTATGGCTGTGGAACTCGACGACGCCGTCGTCCCGCATGGCCCTGATTTCGCTCCAGCGCAAGGCAACCTCGTCGCTGCGGCCTTGGGCGATGAGAGCTTCGCAGTCGCGATGGGAAGGCGTTTCAGGCAGTTCGCCCTGGCCCAGCTGCTTGCGCGCGGGGCCATCGTGCATCCATGCCGTCACCAGAAAAATCAGTGCGGTATAGCCGTATTTTTTCAGCAGCGGATAGGCATAGACCCAGTTATCCAGGTAGCCGTCGTCAAAAGTGATGAGAACGGATCGGGCGGGGACCGGCACGCCCTTCAGGTGGCCGGCGAATTCGCTGCTGGTCAGCGAGCGGTAGCCGCGCCGCCTGAGCCACAGCAATTGGTCTTCAAAGTTCGACGGCGAGGTCGTTATCATGCCCTCGGCCGGCGAGACATGATGGTACATCAGCACAGGTACGGTTCGGGAAGGTTTCATGATGTTCGCTCCGCAAGCCAACGGGTATAGCACGACTCGATGCGCTGTACCATGGCGTCGAGCCCGAATCGGCCTTGCCCGCGGCAAAACTCGATGCCGGCCTGCCCCATTTGGCGGCGCAAGCCGGGATCATCCATGAGGCGCTTGAGCGCGGCCGTGAGTGCCGCCTGGTCGTCCAGCGGCACAAGAATACCGCTGACGCCGTCCTGCATCATTTCGGGCACGCCGTCCACATTGGTGCCGACGACCGGCAGACCCGCGGCGCCCGCCTCGACGAAAACCGTGCCCGACGCCTCTTGCCGCGTAGCCAGCGCAAACAGATCGAAACCCGCCAGCAGATTAGGCACATCACGCCGCACGCCGAGCAGATGGACACGCTTGTCCAGTTTTTTTTCAGTCACATAGGCCTGCAACTGCTCGAATACCGGCGAGCCGCCGCCAACCAGCACCAAGTGGACGTTGGGCCGTTCCCTGATCAGCGGCTCCATGGCGTCTATCAAGTCTTTGTGCCCCTTCTGTGGCCGCATGACGGCCACACAGCCCACCACGATATCGTTCTGTGCCAGTCGCAATTCCTGCCGCAGGGTGGACTGCCCGGGCGCGGGCGCTAACTCTACCGCCGGGTAAACCGTTGCCACGCTGTCCGGCTTCACGCCGCGCTCGATCAAGTGATTGCGCACGAAGTCGCTGGCCGTCGTCACCCGGTGCGGGATGACCGTATACGAAAGCAGCGATCCGACGCGTTTGGCCAGATGGCGTGTGCGCACGATCAGCGGCGTACCCGCCAGCCGGCCTGCACAGCCCGCCACGATCGTGTCGCGGCGGCTATGGGTATTCAGGACGTCGAAGTGTCCGCCGCGCAGCACACGGCGTATTGCGGCAACGCCCTTCACAAAGTTGACCGGGCCGTCCATCAGCGTGGTGTGCACCGTAAACCCCTGCTCACGCAGACGCTCGGTGAGCACGGCGTGCGGCTGACAGACTGCCTCGAGATGGTGCCCCCGCTCTCGCATGGCCAGCATCATGCGATAGATGTACTGCTCCTGGCCACCAAAGCTGGTGGCCGCCTCGGAGTGCAGGATGCGCAAGGGGGTCATGAATAATTGATCTCCACGCCTTCGGGTTCGGTCCAGCCATTCAGTTGCTCGAGCAAAGCGTCGGCCATGCGCACGCGCCAGTCTTCCCCCAGGCGCACTGTGCACAGGAACTGATCGCGCAGAAGGCGGACTTCGACCGGGACGCCCGGCACTCCGTTTTCGGGTTCCGCCCGGAAGGGGTTGAGCAGTTGCCGCAGCGTCTGGGCATCGGCGTTGCCATTGAGCGTAATGCGCAGGCTGCGCGCGCGGGCCTCGCGCGCCAGCTGCAGATCGAATATTTCATCGGCTGACACCCGCAGCCCGCCCGAATAATCGTCGTTGCTGACCTTGCCATGAATAATGACCAGTTGATCTTCTTTGAGGCGGTTCCGATGCTGCTCGTACAGCTCGTTGAAGATGGCCACCTCGACCTGCGCGGATCCGTCGTCGACCAGGGCGTACAGCATTTTCCCGCGCCGGGTCATTTTGGGACGCACTGAAGACAGCACGCCGGCAAACCATTGCAGGCCGCGGGAAGGCTCCAGCCGCGCCAGCGGCTTGGGCGCAAAGCGCCTGACCTCATCGCGCCAGGCGTCGAAAAGATGGCCGCTGAAGTAAAAGCCCATGGCGGCCTTTTCCTGTGTCAGGCGCGTCTGCAGGTCCCAGGGGGCCACCTTGGCGACTTCGCCTTCCACGATATCATTTGCATCGTCGGCGAACAGCGAAACCTGGTTGGCGCTGCGCTCGGCCTGCTCGGCCGCCTCGATCGCATTGCCTACGGTTGCCTGCAATGCGGCGCGATTCTCTTCTATGGTGTCGAACGCGCCGGCGCGTATCAGGGCCTCGATGCTGCGGCGATTGACCGTATGCCGGTCGATGCGGCGGCAGAAGTCGAACAGGCTGACGAACGGCCCGCCTTCGGCCCTGGCGCGAAGGATGTCTTCGATGGCAGCCTGCCCCGTTCCCTTGACGGCTCCCAGGCCATAGCGGATGGTGCGCGGCGGTTGCCCTTTCGCCATGTATTCGTCGGGAACGGGTTCGAAGCGATAGGCGGACGCATTCACATCGGGCGGCAGCACCGCCACCCCGTTGGCCAGGCAATCCTTCCAGAATATCTGCACCTTGTCCGTGTCATCCATATCGGACGACAGGGTCGCGGCCAGGAATTCGGCGGGATGGTAGGCCTTGAGCCAGGCGGTGTGATAGGCAATCAGCGCATAAGCGGCCGAGTGGCTTTTGTTGAAACCGTAGCCCGCGAATTTTTCCATCAGATCGAACAGCTTGACGGCCAGATCGGCGTCATAGCCTTTCTCGACGGCGCCTTTTTCGAAGATGGCGCGGTGCTTGGCCATTTCCTCGGCTTTCTTCTTGCCCATGGCGCGGCGCAGCAGGTCGGCGCCCCCCAAGGTGTATCCGCCGATGATCTGCGAAATGAGCATCACCTGCTCTTGATACACGATCACACCGTAAGTGCTTGTGAGCACGGGTTCCAGGTCGGCGTGGAAGTAGTCGACCTCGGCCCGGCCATGCTTGCGGTTGACGAAATCGACCACCATGCCCGATTCGAGCGGGCCTGGCCGATACAGCGCCAGCATGGCGATGACATCTTCAAAGGTGTTGGGCCGCAGATTCTTCAGCAGCTCTTTCATGCCGCGCGACTCAAGCTGGAAGACCGCGGTGGTGTTGCCTTCGCTGAGCAGCTTGTAGGCCTGCGGGTCATCCAGCGACAATGCCATGACATCGAAGTCGCGCTTGTCTGCGTTGAACTGGCGCACATAGCGCACCGCCCAATCCAGAATCGTCAGGTTGCGCAAGCCCAGGAAGTCGAACTTGACCAGGCCGGCGGCTTCGACGTCGTCCTTGTCGAATTGCGACACCGCATTGGTGTCGACACCCGGCTGGCAATACAAAGGACAAAAATCGGTCAGCTTGCCGGGCGCAATCAGCACCCCTCCCGCATGCATGCCGATGTTGCGCGTCAGGCCCTCGAGCGGACGCGCAAGGTCGATCAGCGCGCGCACCTCTTCATCCTGGTCGTAGCGTTCTTTGAAAGCGGGCTCTTCTTCAAGCGCGCGCGCCAGAGTCCAGGGGTCGGCCGGGCTGAACGGTATCATCTTGGAAAGGCCGTCGCACAGCATATAGGGCATCTCGAGCACCCTGCCGACATCTCGCACCACCGCCTTGGCGCCCAGCGTACCAAAAGTGGCTATCTGGCTGACGGCCTCTTTCCCGTATTTCTGCTTCACATAGTCAATGACGCGCTCGCGGTTGTCCTGGCAGAAATCGATATCGAAGTCGGGCATGGACACCCGCTCCGGATTCAAAAATCGCTCGAACAGCAAATCGTAGCGAATCGGGTCGAGGTCGGTAATACCCAGCGAATAGGCCACCAGCGAGCCCGCGCCCGAGCCGCGTCCCGGCCCCACCGGCACGCCGTTGTTCTTGCCCCAGTTGATGAAATCGGCCACGATCAGAAAGTAACCGGGAAAGCCCATGCCGATAATGGTTTTACATTCCCATTGCAGCCGCTCGAGATACTGGGGATATTTTTCCTGGCGCTCGGCTTCGTCGGGAAACAATTGTGCCATGCGGGTAGCCAGGCCCTCCTGGGCCAGCTGCACCAGGTAATCGTCCAGCGTCACGCCCGCCGGCGTGGGGAAATCGGGCAGGCGTGGCTTGCCCAGCACCAGCGTCAGGCTGCAGCGCTTGGCGATTTCCACCGTGTTGGCCAGGGCCGAGGGTACATCAGCGAACCGCTGGGCCATACTCTGTGAATCGAGCAGGTATTGTTCTGCGGTATAGCGGCGAACGCGCCTGGCGTTGCCCAGTTGCTCGCCCTCGGCGATGCAGACACGCGCCTCGTGCGCGCGAAAGTCGCTGGCTTGCAAAAATTGCACCGGATGCGTGGCCACCACCGGCACCCCCACGCTGGCAGCCAGCCGCATGGCCGCCTGCACGTAGGTCTCGTCGCCGTCGTGCCCGCTGCGCTGCAGTTCGATGTAGTAGCTGCCGGGAAATGCGCTGGCCCACGATGCCGCCAGCATTGCGGCCTCGTCGATTTTGCCTGCTTCGAGCATCTGGCCGACGTCTCCGGCCCGGCCGCCCGAAAGCACTATGAGGCCCGCTTTGCCCAGCAGCCACTCGCGCCGGATTTCGGCGCGGCCGCGGTACTGGTTGTCGAGCCAGGCGCGGCTAAGCAGCTCGCACAAGGCCAGATAGCCGTCTTGATTGCTGGCCAGCAGCAAAAGCCGATAGGGCTTGTCGCGGTCTTGTTCATTCTGCAGCCAGATATCGCAGCCGGCGATAGGTTTGATGCCGGCGCCGCGCGCTGCCTTGTAGAACTTGATGAACCCGAACAAATTGGATAGATCGGTCAGGGCCATGGCTGGCTGGCCGTATTCAGCCGCCTTCCGGACCAAGTCGGGAATGCGGGCGATACCGTCCACTACCGAAAATTCGGAGTGGACGCGCAAATGCACAAATGGGGTAGGGAAAGTTGCTTCAGTCATGATCCGATTGTACCCACCCTGGCGATCTGCGGTGGGCCGCTCGGACCGCTTTTTATGTGGCGGGCTGGTCGCCCTGCCCGGCGTCGACGGCATTTGCCGCGGCCATGGCCCGGGCTTTTCCGTTGAGGATATGCTGCTGGAATGCCTGGCTGGCGCGCGAGGCATCGCGCGACGCGATCGCTTCCACGATTTCACGATGCTCGCGGTTCGAGATACTGACACCCGAAGGCTGGACCAGACTGCGGTGCCGGTATAGATGAAGCTCTTTGTCGGTGCCCAGGAACATGTCGACCAGACGCTGGTTGCCGGCGCACCGGACCAGCGCGCTGTGAAAGGCAATATTCTGCCGGTAGTACTCGGCGACCATGCCGGATTCGACCGTGGCCTCCATGCGCTGAACCATCAGGCGCAAAGCGGCAATATCGTCGTCGGTGGCTCTTTGGACGATGAGCTTGCCGGCCAGGCCGGCAAGCGCGCCCCGGATTTCGTAGATATCCATGGCGCGCTGCACGTCTATGCTGCACACGAACATACCGCGATTCTTGATGATTTCAACCATCCCGGCCTGCTCCAGCTTGCGGCACGCTTCCCGGATGGGGCTTCTGCTTACGCCAAAGGCCTGGGCCAGGGCGAACTCATTGATGCGCTCGCCCGCCTTCAACTCGCCTTCCAGGATCATGCGTTCGATTTTTTCCTGGAGAACGGTGGTGAGCGACTCGGACCGAAGAAAAGCAAGCGCCGACGACTCGTCCTGCCCAGCGTCGAGCGATGCCGCCGAGCGGGGCGGTTTGAGGGTTCGGACCGGAGTGTTGGAAGCCATACAGATCAAACATTACTTTAAGTATGCGGAATGACGACTAAGGCCTGCCAGCATTTTAAACAGGGGCGAATCCGTATAGCCTGGCGGGATTATCGACCAGAACGGCACGTTGCTCAGCCTCTGATCGAAGCACCGCGAGCAGCGATCCGAGCGTCGCCGCGTCGTCGGGCTTGCCCCCGGCGGGCAGATTGGGATGCGGCCAGTTCATACCCCAGATCACGCGTTCGGCGCCCGCATTCAAAAATGCATGCACCCGCGAGCTTAGCGCATTGAAGTCGGATACGCCATCAGGCGTTCCGTAATAGGGAGCAGCCAGCTTGATCCACCCGCCATTCCGGACGAAGGCCGTCAAGGCCCGAAACACCGGGGCCTCTGTGTCCATCCCCGCCGGGAGCCGGCCCAGATGGTCGATGACAATGGGACAAGGCATATGCGCCAGCGCGGCGGCCACCTGCGCCAACACCGGCCCTTCCGCCTGCACCAGCAGGCTCCAGCCCCAAGCCGCCGCCTTTTCCGCCGCAAGGCCGACGGCTGTCATGTCAACGGGGGCGCCGTCGGGGAAAAGAAAGCGCATGCCTCGTATGCCGGCCTCGTGCAGCCGCGCCATATCGGCAGGGTTCAGTGCGGTATCCGCCATGACAATGCCGCGAGCGCGATGCTGGCCCAACCGGGCCACCGCGTCCAGCAAACATTGCGGATCGAGTCCATATGACTTGGCCTGCACAAGAATATGCCGCTGCACACCGATGCCTTGGGTGTGCGCAATGTAGTCGTCGATAGTCGCATCGTGTTCCAGACGATGCCCTGCGCAAAGCGGGTACCGCAACGTATCGCCGTATATGTGCGAATGGGTGTCGCACGTCCCCCGAGGCAGGCGCAAGGATTCGTTCATTGACATGCTGTTGCGTTCAGCGGACATCATTGTTCGGTATCTTGCCGTACTCGGCGCGCTTTCCGCCCTGCAGGGGGTATGGGCCGGGCGATTGTCCGTTTTCCACTTGCCGCCCGATTCTTTCGGCATGGGCGCTGGCGTCGTCTTGCGGGACGAAGCCAAGGCGCGACGCGCCCTTTTCGTTGTCCCACCACGAAGCGGGATTGTTGGAGACGCCGTAAACCACGGTATGTTCCACTTTGCCCGCGGTCAGGCAGGCAAGCAGCAGCCTCCCGAAGTCCGGCTCGCTGAGCCACGTCGCCAATTCCCTGGATTCATTCGGTAGCGGCCTGGTCGAGCCTATGCGAAGACAGACCGATTCGATGCCGAACTTATCCCAGCAATAACGGGCAAGATTTTCACCGAAGCATTTGCTCAAACCGTACAGGCTGTCGGGCCTGGCGGGCGCATCGGCATCCAGCCGCTGATCTATCGGATACATGCCCACGGCGTGATGCGAACTGGCGTAAATAATGCGTCTTGCACCGGCCCGCCTGGCCGCTTCATAGATATGATAGGTTCCCGCGATGTTGACTCGCAGGGTATCCTCCCAATCGTCGACATTCAGGCTGGCGCCCAGATGGACTACCGCATCGACACCTTCGAGCATGCGGTCGACCGATGCCGCGTCGGCCAGATCGCAAGGCCACAACTCTTCGTTATCGGCGGCGGGCGACATTACCGCAATATCGCTCAACCGCAAATACGGTATGCGGCCGCGCAGGGTCTGGCGGGCCAATTGCCCCAGTTGCCCGGCGGCTCCCGTGATGAGAATTCGCTTGTAGTCCAAATTTTTCTCCTTCTATCATGCTTGCGGCACACGCCGGAATATAGCAGCGCTTATTCCGCTTGAAGATTGCCGGCCTTGATCACATCACCCCAGCGTTTATATTCATCCCGCAGAAACACCTCGAACTCGGCAGGCGTATTCAGCACAGGCTCATTTCCGGATGCCAGCAGCCGTTCTCGGGCTTCGCCTTGCTTGAACGCCTGGGCGACGTCGGCATAAATCTTCTGGACCAGCTCCGGGGGCATGCCCGCCGGCGCGTACAAGGCATTCCAGGTGGCCGTTTGGACGTTGACGACGCCCGACTCGATCATGGTGGGAACCTCTGGGGCTTGGGGCGATCGGGTCGCTCCGGTGGTGACGAGCGCCTTCAGCTTTCCGCTGTTGACATGGGGCATGCCCGAAGGAATGTTGGCGAACAGCACCGGAACTTGCCCGCCGAGGACATCGGCGATAGCGGGCGCTTCGCCGCGATACGGTACGTGAATCATCTTGAGGCTGAGCTCTTTGTTCAATAGCTCCTGCGTCATGTGCGGCGACGAACCGACCCCGCCCGAAGCGAAGCTGACGCTGCCGGGGTCCTTCTTGACGTATTCAATGTACTCCTTGAAGTTCGACGCGGGAAACGAAGGATGGGCGACCAGGACCAGCGGCGAGGAAGCAATGACCGTAATGGGGGTGAGATCCTTTAATGGATCATAAGGGCTTTTGGCCAATAGCTGAGGCGCAACGGCAATCGACGTCTGCGGCGAAATCCATAAGGTATAGCCGTCGGGCTTGGCATTGACCAGTTCCGAACCCGCTATCGTTCCGCTTGCGCCCGTGCGGTTTTCGACAACCACAGTCTGCCCCCATTCCTTGGACAGTTCCTGGGCCACGAGCCGAGCTACAAAATCGGTGCCGCCACCCGGCGCCGTGCCGACCAGCAGCTTGACGGGCTTGTCGGGAAAGGTCTGCGCGGCGGCCGGACCCAGCAGCGCTGTGCCGACGATCGTGGCACAAGCCATAGCAAGCATATGACGAACTTTTTTCATGTTGTCTCCTTGATCTGAGGTATGAGGTGCTGCCATTGTACTAACATTGACGATTGTCGACAATACGCATAAAATCCATTCATCCTATTATTTCCTGACGAGGCTGATCTCCTATGAAACCTACTATTGCACTATTCACGGGCGACCCCGCCGGCATTGGTCCCGAAATCGTGGCCAAAGTCCTGGCGGACCAAGAGGTGCTTGACGCCGCGAATTTGCTCATCATCGGCAGCCGGCCGGTGCTCGAAGCGGGAATGCGTGCGGCCGACACATTTACCGAACTTGAATACGCCCCGGCCGTTTTGCCCGACGGCGACCATGCGCCCTTGCTGGTGCACTGGGAACACGAACAGGACGACAACTTCGAACTGGGACAGGTCACCCCAAAAAGCGGGCGGTTCATGCTTGACGGACTGGCGCTTGGACTGCAGCTCTGTCGGCAGAATATCGCCGATGCCATGTGTGTAGCGCCGCTGAACAAAGCGGCCCTGCGCGCGGGGGGCATGAAGCATCCGGACGAAATGCATTATTTCTGCGAGGTGCTGGACTTCAAGGGAAAGACGGTGGAGTTCAATGTGAACGACAAGCTCTGGACCTCGCGGGTCACCTCCCACGTTCCGCACAAAGACGTCAGCGGCCTGTTGAACGCCGAGCGCATCGCCACGGGCGTGGAATTATTGTGGCAAGGGCTGCATGCGGCCGGCTACGAGCAGCCAAGAATCGCCGTGTGCGGCCTGAATCCGCATAATGGAGACGGCGGCGCATTCGGCCGGGACGAGATCGACGTGATCGAACCGGGCGTGAAGCTGGCGGCCAGCCGCGGCTTTCATGCCGAGGGGCCCTTCCCCGCCGACACGACTTTTGTCCGCGCGGTCAACAAGGCCAATGGCGGCGGCTATGACGGCGTGCTGACGATGTACCACGACCAAGGACAGATCGCGATGAAGCTCATGAGCTTCGGGCAGGGCATCACGGTACATTACGGCCTGCCCATGCCCATCACCACACCCGCTCACGGCACTGCCTACGATATCGTGCAGCAAGGCATCGCCACCCCGGGTGCCATGAAAAATGCCTTGCTTACCGCGGCAAAAATGGGCTTGTCGACCAAAGCGGCAACCACAGCCTGACGCGGCGCACCCCATAACGCCGGACCCCAGGGCGGG
>JBATWU010000035.1:0-4141 GCA_049672825.1 Pusillimonas sp. | reverse complement strand
CCGCTGCGGCGAGCGCGCCGCATGGATGGACGCGGCCCTGGCCTAGTTGGTTTTCTCCTGGATCTTCTCACCGCCGCGCTCGATATCCTCGCCGGCACCATGAAGCGTGTTCATGCAACCGCCTACCAATGCAGCAAGCGCCAAAAGTATAGGCATCCAGACTCGTGTTTTCATGTGTTTTCTCCTAGAGTGTCCATGAATATTGGGGCATTTCGAAGGTAGACGAAATACTTGGAGACAGAACAGCAAGTAGCGTGCCTGGAACTGCCGATTCAGGTAACGGCAAGCGTGTATAATTACGCCTTCCTACCGCGCCTGGGTTCTAAGCCAGGCGTTCTACTCGATGCCCGGGTGGTGAAATTGGTAGACGCAGGGGACTCAAAAATAGGTGCTTCTACCTATATGCAGCATGGGTCCAATGCCCGCCAAACCGCATGGGATAAGGGTTTGCAGGAATTCAGGCACTTGTAACGAAAGCACTGATTTTCGTTCTAGGAGCCAAATAGGAGCCAAACGAAGTCGTACTGGCTCCTAGCAGGTGGTAGTAAGTAGTAGTGAAGTAGGACTGCTTCACAATTTTGCCCGGGTGGTGAAATTGGTAGACGCAGGGGACTCAGACCAAATTTGAGCCCTCCGGGGGAAACCCCAGAGGTGAAGCCCGTCAAACTCGGTGAAGGCCCTGGACGATGTAAGTCCGAGCTAATGCCGAGCCAAGCCATGGAGCCGAAAGGCTCCTCGGAAGGTGTAGAGAGCAGACGGCGGGCACCTAAGGCAAAGCGGTAACACGCGATGCTACGGTGAAGGCGTGCTCCAGACCACGAACGCCGTTTCTTCGGAAACGTCGGCGGCGAAAGCCGAAGTGGGAAGAAAATCCCCCGCCGCAAGGCGTGCCGGTTCGATTCCGGCCCCGGGCACCAATTTCGGAAGGCCGTCTCTGTAATTATGCAGAGACGGCCTTTTTATTTCTTCCTGATAGCAAACAGAGCCTGCGGCGAAAAGCGCAATATTCGACGCGAATCTTACGGCGAATATGTTCTGCTGGAAAATGCCGAACAACCGTGCTCACTCGCTCCTATTATCTAACATAGCAGTTACCACTCAGCCTCGACGCGAGGAGGTTCATAAGAGCTAAGTAGCCCGCTGTTCATTAGCCAAAAGTCCGAAAAACAACCACAAATTTCGGACAAATTTGCTAAAAGTCCGAAAAACGCATACAAATATCGGACAGAGGCACTTTATGAACGATCTAAAAACACAAATCCTCGCCCACATGGACGCGTCCGCTCCCGGCAAAGTGTGGACGCCGACCGATTTTTCTCACCTTGGCAGCCGTGATGCTGTAGACAAGGCACTCCAGCGCTTGGTCGCGGCTGGCCAACTGCGCCGCATCGATCGTGGCCTGTATGACCAGCCCAAGGTAAACAGCCTGACCAAGAAGGCAGCGGCCCCCGACTACCGTGCCATCGTGGATGCGATCGCACGCCGCGACCAACTGCGCCTGCTCGTCGATGGCATGACCGCCGCAAATGACCTGGGCCTGACGGACGCTGTGCCCGCGCGCGTCACCATTCATACGGATGCACGTCGGCGCACTATCCAACTCGATAACCTGACCATCACATTCAAGCTCACTGCACCGAGCCGTCTGTATTGGGCCGGCCGTCCGGCCATGCGTGTCGTACAGGCACTACATTGGCTGAAGGACACCCTTTCTTCCGACAAGCCTCGCATCATCAAGCGATTGACCCAACTGCTCGCCGATACACAAGGCGATGCCATCCGCCAGGATTTGATTGCAGGTTTCAATACCCTACCGGCATGGATGCAGGCCATTATTCGTGAGCTGCCAGGATGCGACCCGCAGGCGGGAGCCTTCGGCACATCCCCGCCAGCCTCTGCAAAAAACCGCCAAGGCACAGAGGCCCTTCCATGAACAAAAATTTCGACAGTATCATTCAGGTCACCGACGATGACCGGCGCGGTCTGTTTCTGACGACTGCCGCCCGCCTCGGCACAGCCGTTCAGAACGTCGAAAAAGATTTCTGGGTATGCTGGGCGCTGGATGCACTGTTCAATGGCCTGCAAGCAGGTGGCCCACGCTTGCTATTCAAGGGCGGCACATCTTTGTCCAAAGCATACAGCTTGATTTCCCGGTTTTCCGAAGACATCGACATCACGGTATTCCGTGAAGACCTCGGGGAACCTGCCGAAGCGAAAGAACTGGACGCCTTGAGCGGTAAACAGCGACGCATCCGACTAAAGCACATTCGAACCGCCTGCCAGCAATACATCGCTGATGGCATGACGACACAGCTTGGCGTCGTCGCAACGAAGGCCATACCCGACGGCCGCTTCCGCTTGGAACTGGACCCCGACGACGCGGACAGGCAAACACTGCTGTTCTGGTACCCCGCTGTGACGGCCACCTCCGATGACTATATCCGCTCAGCCGTAAAGATCGAGGCAGGCGCCAAGTCAGCCCTAGATCCACACGAAGCGACTGTGATCACCCCGTATGTGACTGATGATCTACCCGATCTGGATCTGACCGTTCGCAAAGTCACGACCGTCAAACCTGAACGCACTTTTTGGGACAAGATCATCATTCTGCATGGCCTGCGCCGATGGCACGACAACAGGAAACTGTTACGCCAAGGTGGCCAGCGCGTTTCCCGACACTACTACGATGTCTACCGCCTACTGCAGCACCCAGACGCGGCGGCATGGATGAATAACCGAAATCTAGCGCTGGATTGCGCACGGCATGCTCGACTATTCTTTGGCAGCGCAGACCTGCGACTGGACGTGGCAGCACACGGATCTTTTACACTGGCGCCATCTGATGCGATGCGCGAGGCGCTGGTCCGTGACTACGATGCAATGGGCGGCATGATTTTCGAGCCACCCCCTGGAATCGATAACGTATTTCAGGCCATTGCCGATTTGGAACAGCGTTTGAATACTGACTCGACCAACTGATGTATCTCTGGTAGCCCGAACTGCACTTCTCGAAAGATTGCCGCGAATACGTCGCTTATGCGCAGAGTTTCGCAGCGCACCAAGGGACATATCCTCATGGCATGCATGCCTCTAAGAAGCGAAACCGGACTGAGGCTGCATAAAGCACACCAACTGGTCCAGCAAAGCAACCAAGCATGCTACCAGCGCAGTCGACGCATCCATCCTCCCGCAATAAGCGCTACCGTAGCCAGCAGCCAGAGCCAAACCCCTTGCTGCACCGGTTGAACCGGTGCAGCCGCACGCGGCTCCAGCGCATAACCCTCCACACTGGCCGTCGCCGGCGATGGTTCAGCCTGTGCCGCTGCGGCAGTCGGCGGCGCGACGGCAGGCGTCGAGGAGGAGGCGGGCGCGGGCTGTTCCATCTTCACAAGCTGTGTGGCCTGACATGACGGCAACGCACAATCCGACCCGTGCCGGGCCACGCTTTCGGCCAGCACCTGCTCCAGTTGCTCACGGTCACTGTCATCGGCCTGCCAACTGCCGCGCTCGATGGCGTCCAGCAGGGTTTCCAGCAGATGCTGGCGCGCATGCGGGTTGTGCTGCTCGAAGTAAGTTTCCAGATCCAGACCGTACTTGTCTTCAACATACACTTCCTTAATCTCGGCCCAGTCGGCGTCGGCGACGAGCTGCGGCGTGGTCACATCCCACAGCAGCATGTGGGCCGGCAAGTCGGCCATGTAGCGCGCGCCGTTGTAGCCGCTTTTCTGCATGGCGCGTATCCACTCTGGGTTGAAGTAGCGCGACTGCAGTTCCCGGCCGAAGGTGCGTGCCAGGGGCTCCAGATGCGCCTGGCCGGTTTGCGAGGCTTTCAGGTCGGCCACGTAGTTGCTCACTTGTCGCCCCGTATGCTCGCGCACGGCCATGCCGATGCCGCCCAGGTAGGCGGCCGGCATGCTGGTGTCCAGCAAGCCATAGGCGTTCGAACTGCGGCTGAAGACGGCGGCTTCGACGGACGAAAGCTGGGCGACGAAGCCCGCCGCATCGGCCGCGCCGTCGTCGTTTTCTCCATAGGCATGGCCCAGCCTGTCCGTGTACAGCTGCGACAGACGGACGTCGTCCCATTGGGCGCCGGCGCGGATGGCGAACTGCGTCGAAGGCGAATACGCGCCCGGCGCGGTCG
>JBATWU010000034.1:0-25177 GCA_049672825.1 Pusillimonas sp. | reverse complement strand
GATCAGGCCGCCGGCCTGGTGCCGTTTCCGGTCAAGCTGCGGCAGCCGCTGATCGACGCCCTGCGCGCCAAGGCCGCTGCCGATGGGGTCGGAACCAATGAGGTGATCAATGATCTGCTCGCCCAGGCGTTGAAAGAGTAGCTTCACGCGTCCAGCATCTCCAGGTGGCGCCGCACGTCTACTTCGTCGATCTGTTCGCTGTACAGGAATCTTTTGCTGTACGTCATGTACACGCCGCTGTTCAGGAATAGGCGCAGGAGGTCGGGGTCTATGTGTCCGGTGCGGGCCATGGCGGTCATGATCTTGATGGACTCGGACAGCGTCTTGGGTGTCTTGTAAGGGCGGTCGGCGGCGGTCAGAGCCTCGAAGATGTCGGCAATCATCATGACGCGTTCGGGAATGCTCAAGTCGTCTGCGTCCAGGCGGCGAGGGTATCCGGTTCCATCCATTTTTTCATGATGGTTGCCGGCAATGGCGGGCACGCGCTTCAGGTGCTCGGGGAAGGGCAGGCTGCTCAGCATCATGATGGTCTGCACGATATGCTCATTGATCTTGAAGCGCTCTTCAGCAGTCAGGGTACCCCGCCGGGTGCTCAGGTTGTGCAGTTCGCCGTAGTTGTGGGCATGGGCCGGGATGTGCATGTCGAAGCCCCACACGTTGCGGGGGTCGTTCTTGTCGACCGGTGGCTTGCGTGCCGTCCAGGGAACCAGGTGGTCGCTGCGATCTGTCAGCAACTCTTCCTGCGCCGGCAAGGTGCGCGTAGCATTGCCCAGGCGTGACATTTCCTGCTTGTCCAGCCCGAGCCTGTTGTCGAAGTGCCGCCACCAGCGCCGCGCGCCGATCTGCCGCAGGCGATCGATGTCGGCGTCGTCCATGGATTCTCCGCCGATATTGGCGTTGGCCACGAAGGCGAACTCGTCTTGCAGTATGGCGTACTGGCGTTCCAGTTGCTGCCGCAGGGCATGCGGATCGCCGCCCTGGGCCAGCCCCTGCCAGTAGTCGATATCGGCGTCGCGCCGCAACACTTCGAAGCGCGTGCGTATTTCATGAATGCGGTTGTATTGCGTTTCGAGTTTGGTGGCCTTGTCCATGATCGATTCGGGTGTGGTGATTTTTCCACAGTCGTGCAGCCAGGCGGCAATGCGGAATTCATAGCGTTCGGCACTGTTCATGTCGAAGTCCGCGTAAGGGCCATCGGTGGCGGAAATGGCCTCGTTCAGCAGCAGTTCGGCCAGTTCCGGCACGCGTTCACAGTGGCCGCCGGTATAGGGGCTTTTTGCATCGATGGCGTTGGCCAGCAATTTGATGATGGCATCCAGCAGGCGTTGCTGGGCTTCGATCAACTGGCGTGTTTCGATGGCCACCGCGGCGGCGCCCGATAATTCCTGGACGAATCGGCGGAAGGTGCGCTGGACCTCGCCTGCGTGTGGATGCGCTGCATTCAGCTGCAGAACCAGGACGCCCAGCTGTTCCTGATTGCGATCGTCCAGCCCGACGCACAGGAATTGCGCCGAGCTGTCCAGCGCACGGGCGACGGTGGCGGGCAGTGCTTCCGCGCTGTCCGCGTCCAGATGAAGCGCAGCGGGATAGGCATTGCTGTGATGGTGTGCTGCAAGCTGGAGCGTGTTCGTATCGCTATCGAGCAGGTAGATGGCGCCGCTGTCGACGCCAAAGGCGCCGATCAGCTTCTCGAGGACGTCGCCGAGCATGCGATCGAGCTGCGTTTCGTGGTTCAGCGCAAGGGAGATGGCCTGGAAATTATTAATGGTGCGCGACATGCCATCCAGCACCTGGCCCAGTTCTCGTATTTCGGTAATGTACGAGGGTGCGCCTATATTGCCACTGAAATCGAAGTCGGCCCGCGAGCGCACCTGGTCCGTCAGCAGTTGCAATGGGCGGCTGATGCGCTGGCTCAGGATCCAGCCCAGCAGCAACAGCAATATGGTCAATGCCGCCACCCAGGTGATCTCTTCGATGAGCGCGCGCTGGGCGTCGACCAGCATTTCGGCCGCGGGCACGGCAATCAGCAAGTGGCTGCCATAGTGGCTGAAACTTAAAAGCGGGGCGCGCATGCCATACCATTCTTCGCCATTGACGCGGTAAAGGCGCGGCATGGTGTCTGGCGGAGGATGCTGGAACACGGCGGCCAGGCTGGCGACGCCGGTCTCGGTAATTTTCGGTAAATTCAGGACGCCGTCCTTGTCCGAGAGGCGTATGCGCTGTGTGTCAGGATAAGCGATGACGGTACCCTGGGCGTCAAGCACGGCCAGTTCGGAGTTGTCCGTCATGCGCAGATCGACGACGGCGCTATTCAGGTCGTCAATCTCCACGTCCATGCCTATCACTGCCTGGCCGGTTGCATCGCGCTGCGCCAGCGTTATCCCCGTTTGGCCGGTAGTGAAGAAGACGTAGGGTTTGATGACGGCGGTTTCGGCCTGGGAGATGGCCTGGGCGAACCAGGGTCGGCTGCGCGGGTCGAAGCGATAATCGGGTTTCGGGTCTGTTCGCAATAGTCCGAGCTCGCGGCTGTAGAAACGCCATTCGCCGGCCATGGTTAGGTCCGGACCCAGGCTGATGCTTTGGACAAGGAATTCGCTGTCTGGCGGGGCCGAAAAGCTTTCTTTCAGAGGCTGGCTGGACAGTTCGCGCAGCAGCAGAAATTCGCCGTTGGTGTAGCCTACATAGATGGCGCTGAGCATTTCGTTCGCGTTCAGGCTTTCGGCGAGCAGGGGCAGGCGATAGAGCCGTTGTGCCAGGGTGGTGGCTTGCGTGATGGGGTCATAGGCAAGCAGATGTATGACGTTTTCAGGCGGTTCGATCAACCTGCGCGCTCGTTCGTTCAGCGTTCTGGCCAATTGCTGGGCCGATTCTCCCGCCGCCGACAGCATGATTTTCTGGAGGCTGTGGTAGTTCTTCCAGGCCAATACGCCGCCCAGCAGCAGCGTGCCGCATATGATGGTCAGGGCGATGAACAGCTGAACGGAAATTCCGCGTTTGGGAGGCGTGGTTGGGGGCTGTCGTGACCATAAGCTTGTTATAAAGCTGGATGATTCCGGACGCGCCCTTGAGCTCATCTTGTTCCCCTTCAGCTGGTTGGTGTTCGTATGGGGTAGAACTAAAGCCTTGGGGTTGATCGTATCAGTAAATGTGACTTTTGTATTATTTTGATTCTAAATATTATCCGCCGGCAAGCGGAATGGCGCTGGCGCCCAGAGAACCGACTGGTCGATATCGGCCAGCGTCCTGCAGCCGCACTGCACCATGGCCATTTCGAACTCTGTTCGAAGAATATGCAGAATATGCGCCACGCCCGACGGTCCGTTGACGGCAAGTCCATGAGTGATGGGCCGGCCGAGCAGGACGGCTCGGGCGCCCAGCGCCAATGCCTTCAGGACGTCGGTTCCGCGCCTGATGCCGCCGTCCAGCAACACGGGGGCGCCGTTGGCGGCATCGGCGATGGCGGGCAGCACATCGATGGTTGCGGGAACGGTATCCAGCACCCGGCCGCCATGATTGGACACGATCAGGCCCGAGGCACCCGCCTGGATGGCTCGGCGCGCATCTTGCGGCGACATAATGCCTTTGACAAGAACGGGCAGCCGGGATTGTTCGATGGCCCAGCCGATATCGCTCCAGTCTGGCAGTCGGGCGATGTGGGGGCTTTGAAATAGTGATTCGCCCGCGGGGATGGAGATGCCCGGCGAGGGCGTCTGGCGGCCATTCAGATTGACGGCGGAAATGTGACTGGGCAGCGCGAAGCCCGCGCGCTGCTCGGCGTTGCGGCAGCCATTGACGGCCGCATCGACGGTGATGACCAATGCCTGGTAGCCGGCCGCTTCGGCGCGCCGCATCAGGGCCAGGCTGTCGGCCTTGTCGGGCTGCAGATAAAGCTGGAACCACAGCGCTGTGGAAGCCGTCTGGGCGATGTCTTCCAGGGAAACGCTGGATAGCGTGCTGACCACCATGCCCGCGCGCATGGCCGACGCGGCCAGTGCGCTTGCGTGTTCGCCGTCGGCATGCGCCAGCTTCTGGTAGGCGACGGGCGCAAGCAGTATGGGGTAGTCGAGCGCGGTGCCGCACACTTCAAGCGCGGTGCTTGCGCCCTGCATGGCGCAAAGGTGGCGGGGCAGCAGGCTGATGTCTTTGAACGCGTGCTGATTGCGAGCAAAGGTGTGTTCATCCGCCGCGCCGCTGTTGACATAAGCCCATGTCTGCGGTGGCAGGGCCTGTGCGGCAAGGTCTTCATAGTCGGAAAGACAAGTCGGGATTACGGCGCCCTTCGTCATGGTGGTCAGTCGTCCGTTGATCGTTGATGGCAATGTATGCCGCCTGGCGGGATTGGCCTGGGATGGGTCATGTTTGTGCCCATCTGCGTACCAGGTTGTGATAAACGCCGCTTAGTCTAACTATTTCTTCCCGGTCGGATCCTTTTGCGGTCAAGGCCTGGATCGTGGAATCCAGCTCGTACAGCAAGGCCCTTTGGGCATCTTCCCGGATCATGCTTTGCACCCAGAAAAAGGAGGCATACCGTACCCCTTTGGAAACGGGATTGACCCGGTGCAGACTGGTTCCAGGATAGACCACGATATGTCCCGCCGGTAGCTTGACCGGCCTGGGCCCATACGTGTCGTTGATGACCAGCTCGCCGCCTTCGTAGTCTTGCGGGTCGGACAGGAAGACGGTGGCTGAGACATCGGTTCTTACGTATTCTTGCGTGGTGGGCAAGGTTCGGATGGCGTTGTCGATGTGGTCGCCATAGGTTTCGCTGGCGGCGTACCGATTCAGCATGGGCGGCAGAATGCGCAAGGGCAGGGTGGCCGATATGAAGGTGGGGTTGCGCGAAAGCTGGGACAGGATCAGGTCGCCGATTTGCTGCGCCAGGGGATCGGACGTGTCCAGCTGGGCATTCCGCTTTTGCAGTGCGGCCAGGTGGCCAGCGGTTTCCTTGCCGTCTTTCCAGTCGGCGCTTGCCAGGCGATCCGCAATCTGCCTGGCCGCGTCCGTCGACAGGACGTCTGGAATGGTCAGCAGCATGCTTGTTGCTCCTTGAATAGTGGTGGCAGACCCCGTCCAGCCATAAAAAAAGGCGAGCGGATCATCGCTCGCCGCTACGCCATTATCGCGTATTAATCATAGCGGTAGGTAGCCGTCAGCATGTAGGAGCGTCCGGCGCCGACGTTGGCGAACAGGCCGACGTGCGAGGCGTCGTACAGTTCGGTGTCGGAAATATTGTTGACGTTCAATTGCAGCGCGAACTGCTTGTTGAAGTCGTAGCGCGCCATGGCATCGTAGCGTACGTGCGACGGCAGCTTCAGGATGTTGGCGTCATCGGCATAGCGTTCGCCCAGGTACGAGACCCCGCCGCCCAGTGTGAGCTGGGGGATGACCTTGTAGGTGGTCCATAGTGTTGCGCTTTGCTTGGCGATGAACTTCATCTGGTTGCCGTCGTAGTTGTTTGACCCGCTTTGATACGAGATTACCTTGGGATCAAGATAGGTATAGCCGGCCCAGACGTCCCACTGCGGGGTAATGGAGCCGGTCAGGCCCAGTTCCACGCCGCGCACCCGGTTGTTGCCGGCCAGCGTGACATCGCCGGTCAGGGGATCGGCGGTGCGCGCATCGGTCTTCTTGGTTTCGAATAGCGCCGCGCTGAATGAAAGGCGGTCATTCAGGAAGTCCCACTTGGTGCCCAGTTCCCAACTGCGGCTTTTCTCGGGCTCCAGGTCGCGGATGGCGGCGCCGCCGGCAGGACCGTCCGCACCGCCGGCCTGGCCCAGGTTTTCGCCAGAGGGATTGGAGGACGTGGCGTACGACAGGTAGATGCTGCCGTTGCGCGCGGGCTTGTAGACCAGCCCCAACTGATAGTTGAGGAAGGTGTCGGTGCGCGAATCCCGCGTGTCGTCGACTTTGAAATTATCGTAGCGCAAGCCCAGGTTGACCGAGAACTGCTCGTTCAGGTCGATGGTGTCGAGCAAGTAGACGGAGCTGGTTCTGATGTCGCCGTCTTTTTCTTTGGGCCCGCGTGTGATGTTGGCGTTGTAGTACCGGCCTGGATTCGGGTTGTACAGGCTGTCGGTGTCACCGCCGGGCAGGCCGGACATGGATTTGGAGTAGATGTCTTCTTTGCTGAACTCGAAGCCCGCGGCAAAATTGTGCTTGAGCGAGCCTGTGGTAAAGCTGCCGAACAGATCGGTTTGATTGATCAGGGATTCGGAACTGCGCCAGCGTGCGCGATCGCTGCGGGTGAACTCTACGCCAGGCCCTTCGGTGCTGCAAGGGGGGCCGTCGCCGGCCCCGCAGTTGTCGAACGACGGGCGGGTCATGAGGTAGTGGTTCAGGGTTGTGCCGTAGCGGGTGGTGTTGCGCAGGGTCACATTGCTGTTGATGTCGTGCTCGATGCGCGCGGTGGCCATATCGGACACGTTTTCACGGAAGTCCACATGGTGCCGGCCATAGAAATTGTCGCGGTCCACCTTGGGCGGCGTTGTGCGGTCGGGATTGGCGGCGTTTCTAAAGGGGACGCCCAGGTCGGGCATATCGTTGTTTTCGATATGGGAGTAGCTGAGCGTGACGCGGGTTGGGGTGCCCAGCCCGAATGCCAGCGAAGGGGCGATACCCCAGCGATCGACGGTGACGCCGTCGCGGCCGGGTACTTCACCGCCCATTTTCATCATGTTCAGGCGGAAAGCGCCCGTGTCGGAAAAGGCGATGTTGCCGTCGGTGGTGGTGCGCCATTGGTCAGCCGTGCCGTAGCCCGCCGATACTTCGAAGAAGTCGTGGAGCTTGGGGCTTTTGGTTTCCAGGTTGATGCTGCCGCCGGTGCCGCCTCGGCCGGTGTAGGCCGAGCTGGGCCCCTTGATGACTTCGACGGACTCCAGGTTGAAGGTTTCGTGCGAGCCGCGGCTATAGTCGCGCAGGCCGTCGACGAAGATGTCGGTGCTGGCTTCGTAGCCACGGATGAACGGACGGTCGCCAACCGGCGTGCCGCCTTCGCCCGACCCCAGCGTGACGCCCGGCGTAGTGCGCAGGACGTCTTGCAGCGAGGTTGCGCCGCGGTCTTTGATGAGTTCTTCGGGAATGACCGTAATGGTGCGGGGGGTATCAAGAAGAGGGGTCGTGAATTTCGGGGAGCTGGCCGCTTCGGGCGCCTTGTAGTCACTGACCGCCTGGCCCTGGACGGTTACCGGATCCAGCGTGGCCGCGGTGTTTTGCGCGAAAGCCGGGCTGATTGCCATTGCGCCGCCTACGACGGCCGACGCCAGCATGGACTTGCGAAATGCGCCTTCGAAAGACGCCTGGGGGATCAGGCCATTGGATTCCAGATGGTCTGGCACGTTTCCTACTGACATACACTCTTCCTTTTTGATTCCAGACATAACGGTCGAGCATGCGGGCCCCGGGGGCCGCATGCCTGTTCAAATTGATGGCCGACACGACGACTGTGCACAGAAATGGGATGGCGGCGCCATCCCACATATGCCTGGACTCGTGCGGACAAATCAGGTCAAATCAACTTCTTCTCTGCGAATAAGATTGGTTCGCATTAGTATTCTATGGTTGCGTCTGTGAAGTCAGCGTCAAGTTATTCTTGATGTTTATCAAGTTACATGTCGGAGATACCGGCAGGAATTTTTATGCTCATGTCCTTATGAATAGAGATAGCGCCTACTACTCCGCGTATTCCATACTGGTGGTTGAGGATGACGCCTCATTGGCCGGCAATATCCTGACTGCATTGGAAATGGAAGGATTCTTGGTGGATGCCGTCTACGACGGCAATATGGCGTTTCATGCGTTGGCCGAAAGGCAATTCGACCTGCTGGTCCTCGATATCGGCCTGCCGGGCAAAGACGGCTATCAGGTCCTGACCCATCTGCGCGAAACGCTGAAATCTTCAATTCCTGTCATTTTTCTCACTGCCAGGGGCAGCCTGGAAGACAAGAAAACAGGGTTCACCGTGGGCGCGGACGACTATCTGACCAAGCCTTTCGCGCTGGAGGAACTGGTATTCCGCATCAAGGCCCTGATGCGCCGCGCCGACAACGTCTCCAGTTTCTTGGCCGAGCTCAGCCATGGGGCGCTGCGCATGTCGGTGCGTAATCGCCAGGTATGGATCAATGGCAAGGAAGTGCGTCTTCCCAAGAAAGGCATGCAGATACTGGAGCTGCTTTTGACGCATCCAGGACGTTTGATCAGCCGTGAAAGCCTGGAGCGCGCATTGTGGGGCCACGAAGTGCCCAACTCAGACGCTTTGCGCAGCCAGATGCATATTCTCAGGCGCATGCTGGCCGACCATGGGTTCACGGGGATAGAAACCGTCAGTGGAAGCGGGTGGCGCCTGAGCGATGGGAAATAGCATGTCCAGGCAGAAGCCGCGCAGCAAGCATTCGCTGATGTTTCGCTTTACCTTTGCACTGACCGCACTGGTTTGGGCAGCCGTCCTGGCGGTGTGTTTTTCCGCCTACGAAGCCCACAAGAGCATGGGCGAGCGGATGATCGATCATTTGGTCGAAACGGAAGCGCTGCGCCTGCAGACAAAGCTTTCGCAAGGAAAAGATCGCTGGGATTCGGCATTCGAGCGGGAACTGGGACCCAACATGCGTGTCTGGGCTGAAAGCAATTCATACCACTCAGCCTCCCTGCCCACAGTATTGCGGACACTTCCAAACGGACTGAGCCGGCTGAGTCCCGGGGACAGTACCTGGCATGTGATGGCTGTGGACGCCATGGATGGCCGCCTGTATGTTTTGTACGATGCCCGCGATGCAGAAACGCTCACCGATAAATTTGGCTTGGCGCTGCTGGCCATTGCCCTGTTTTTCATGGTGCTGTCTTACCTGTGTGCTCGCCAGTTGGCCAGATGGGCCGTGCAGCCTATCCAGGCCGTTACGTCTCACTTGACGCGATGGGCGCCTGGGCGAGCGCAGGCGCTCGGGCTCAGTTCCAATGAAGGGGAGCAATTGACAGAAGCCTTCAATAGAATGCAGGATCGCGTGGACCAGGCCCTGGCCGATCAGAAAGAATTTTCTTCGAACCTCAACCATGAGGTCAGAAAGCCGCTATCGCTGATAAGAACCGACGCGGAGCTGGGCAAGCGCGAGGTGGCGTCGCTGGATAGGGCTGTATTGCGGTTTGATCGCATCATGCGCTCGGCCGACGAGATGGCTGAAAGCCTGGAGGCCACTTATCATCTGGCTCATGCCGATCATGGCTTGCCCGAGCAGACATCGGTATACGATTGCGTCGAAGCGGCCTTTGCCAGCGCGGAGTCCGAAGCGATTTCGCGGAGCCTGGCGCTGCACAACAGGGTCGCTAAAGGGCACACCGAGTTTCTGAACCGGCACATGTTGCTGACGGTCATCAGGAATATCGTTCGCAATGCCATTGCCCATGCCGCGCCGGGCAGGCTGGAAATTGCATCCGTCGAACACGGGCTGGTGTTCACGGATGACGGCCCGGGCGTCAGCCAGTCAGACGCCCCGCATCTGTTTGACAGGTACTACAGCGCGCGCCGACTCGATGTCATGGCGGATGGACAGCCTGCTCCTCGCCACGAGGAAACGGGGCTGGGACTTGCCATTGCCAAGCGCGTATGCGTCGTGCAGGGCTGGAGCCTGGAACTTGCCCAAGAGCAGCCCGGGCGATCCAAAGGGTTGACGCTTGTGCTGTCATTCCAGGCCAACCAATAGATCGGTTCAATCCGGGCGGCGGGGTCCGCCCTGGCCCGATGAATATATCGCTCCATCTTTCATACGGGACAGGATGTCGTCAACGCCTGTGCTTGTGGTTGTGGCGCCTGTCATTGCGGTGATGCCAGCCGCGGTTGTCGTGGCGGGAGCGCCTGTATTCCTGGTGACGCATGTCGTTGCGGGGCCGGTAGCTGCGCTCTTGCGTGAAGATGTTGCCCAATAAACCGCCCGCGGCCGCGCCGCCGATGGCATACATGGGGTCGCCGCCCGAAAACACCGCGCCGGTGGCCGCGCCCAGGCCCGCGCCTATCATGGTGTTGTTCGCTTTTCGATCATAAGATGAGGCACAGCCCGCAAGCGAAATTGCCATGAGGCCAATCACGGCGAGCCGTCCGAATTTGCCTTGTGCGCTCATGATGTTGCTCCTGTTTGAAAGGGATATGCACCAAGCGTAGTGGGGCGGAAACCCGCAGGCAAGCGCCGAATCCGCTTTTGAAACGGGCTGAAAGAAGCTCGGGTTTCGGGGCTGTTTTTGTAATGGCTTTGAATTATTCTCGACAGGGTTTGGTGACATTTGCTGCTGTATGCAACAAAGGCCGGCGCCGGCTTTCGAGTTTGTCCCACGCGTAAGCGATAATGAACAGCGCACGGACCGGGCGTTTTCCGGCCGCATGCGAGGTGCCGCAATCCTTGCGACGACTCTCAACTGTTCAACATGAGTGTGAAATGGCAAAAGAACACTACACCGTCGGCGTCATCGTCGGCAGCAATCGGCGTGCATCCATCAACCGGGCACTGGCCCAGGGCATTGTGAAGCTGGATGCGCCAGCATTTCGCTTTGAAGACATTCGCATCGACGATCTGCCGGTTTATAACGGCGACCTCGAGGACGCGCGGCCGGATGCCGTCAATCGCTTCACCGCTGCCGTAGCCAAGGTGGATGCCGTGCTGTTCGTGACGCCCGAGCATAATCGCTCGATCCCCGCGGCGCTGAAAAGCGCCATCGACTGGGGTTCAAAGCCGGCCGACAACAATGTCTGGCGCGATAAGCCCGCGGCGATTTGTGGCGCGTCGCCCGGCGCTATCGGCACGGCGGTGGGCCAGCAGCATCTGCGGCAGGTGTTGGGCATATTGGGAGCAACGGTGTTGGGCGGCGAAGCCTATATAGCGTTCAAGTCCCAGCAATTGGGCACGGATGGCGCAATCGCGGATGACTCTCTGCGCGGCTTTCTGCAGGCCTATATCGATCGCTTCGCCGCATTGGTGGCCAAGCTGGCCGGGTAGGGATCCAGAGGCAGCACCGGGCCGCCGGCCTGCCCTGAAGCCGGCGGCCCGGCCCGTCGGGTGAACTACGATTTGCGCATGACCAGATAGATGCCCGCCACGGCCAGCAGCATGCCCGGCCAGGCCAGCACGGGAATGGCTTCGCCCAGTACCGGAAAGGCAATAATGGCCGTGGTGGGCGGTACCAGGCAGAACAAGGCGGATACGCGCGACGCCTCTCCGCGCCGGATCATGGCCAGCAGCAGTGAAATGGCAATAAGGGAATTGCACACGACCAGATAAGCCAGCGATGCGAACAACCCCGCAGTCCACTGCACGTGCATGGACTCCAGGAAAAAGGCCAGGGGCGCCGCAACCGCCAGCCCAACGGCATACTGGACCATGTTCGCGGTAACGGGATGCACCTCGGTGCCAAACCGTTTTTCCCACAAAGTACCCCCCGCCATGCAAAGCAGCGCAAGCATGGCGTACAGCAATCCCGCCGCCGAGGCGACTTCCACCGAGGATTTGGCCAGGATCACGATACCCGCGCCCGCAACGCCCATGATCAGTCCCGCCCAGCGGATGGCGCCGACACGCTCTGCGGCCAGGGCCGGCGCCAGCAGTCCGACCAGTATGGGTTGCTGCGAGGTAATCAGCGCGAGTGCGCCCGCCGACATGCCCAGTTTCAGGCTCAGGTAGGTGAAGGCGAAATAGCCCGCCTGCACGAGCAGCCCGACCACGACCAGATGCAGCCAGACCTGGGGCGTGGCGGGCAGTGGCGGACGCATCCAGAAAAAGGGGACGGCAAGCAACGCCACCACGCAGGCATAGCGCAGCGCCAGGAAGGTGAAGGGATCGGCATAGGCCAGTCCCAGCTTCAGGAACACGAAACCGCAGGACCACAGCAGCAGAAACAGCGCGGGCGCGGCCGCCAGCCACAGCGGCGTTCCGGATGAGGCGCGCGGCATCAGGCGGGCCGTGATGGACGGCGTCCGGCTGCCCAGATCACGCCAGGCTGCCCACGCCACGCGCCATGAGCGCCGCACAGAGGATCAGGACGCACAAGGCGGCCAGTTCGATCTGGATAATGCCGCGCAACTGCCGCATTTTTTCCGGTGCCGGGGCGGGTGTGCGACCGGCCTTGATTGCGGCTCGCCATGACAGGAATTCTTTGGTGGGACGTATCGAAGCGACGCCCACCAGGGCAAACAGGGCCAGTTTCACTAGGAAGGGAATATTGGTGAAGTAAAAAGCGGCGCCTTTTTCGAAATAAAAGACACGCAGCAAACCTACGACAAGCACGATGCCCGCCGAGACGCCAAAAACAAGATCGGCTAGCACCAGCTTGCGGGCCGTGGGCACGGTGAGTGGCCCCGCGATCAGCACAAGCTCGACCGCCAGCGCGGCAACCAGAGCGAAAACGGCCAAATGGTGCAGGAACGCAAATAGTGAATTCAAAACGCTTCCTTAAATTAAATAAGAGTGCGAGCCGCGAGTGTTCAGTTATAAATATAAAGGCCAAGCCGTCCGCTCAGCCAGCTTTTTCGGCCTGGGGCTAGGGAAAAATCACATCATTGGTCGCGATGAGACAGGCAGGCGTCGCAAGTCAAGGGGTTATGATCGGGCATCCGGATCATTCACGGCAATACGAACATAAGATATCAAGCGGCATCATGACCTCCAAAGAATCCCGCGTTGAAAACGCTCACGCAACAACGCCATCCCGGAGCCGGCTCGCGAGGATCATGCTGGGCCTGAGCTTGATGCTCATCGCCTTCAATCTGCGTCCCCTGTTTGCCAGCCTGTCTGTCCTGCTGCCCGATTTGCTGCGGGAAACCTCGCTCTCGTCCGCCGAGGCCGGTTATCTGACGACTTTGCCGGTCCTGTGCCTGGGGTTGTTTGCGCCGCTGGCGCCAAAAATATCCGAGAGAATCGGCCCCGAACGGACGTTGTTGTGTGTTTTGCTGGTGCTGCTGGCGGGAACCGGCTTGCGCGGGCTGGGCGACATGTACTCCCTGTTTATCGGTTCAGCCCTGGCGGGAGCGGCTATCGCCACGGGCAATGTCCTGCTGCCTAGTGTGGTCAAGCGTGATTTTTCCGGCCAGGCTGCCCTGATGACCGGGCTTTACACCATGGCCCTGTGCGGCGGTGCCGCGTCGGCGGCGGCCTTGACGCTGCCCATCGTGCATGTTTTCGACGATTCCTGGCGAGCGGGCCTGGCGATTTGGGCAGTGCCCGCCGCGCTGGTTGCCGTAATTTGGGCGCCTCAGGCGCTGCGGGCGCGTTCGGTCTCGGGGCAGCCTCGGCGCACGGTGACCGGTTTATGGCGCGACCCGCTGGCCTGGCAGGTCACCTTGTTCATGGGACTGCAGTCCGCACTGGCCTACTGCGTCCTGGGCTGGATGGCGCCTATCTTGCGTGGGCGGGGCCTGGACGGCATTGAGGCGGGGTTGATCGCCTCGGTGTCCATCATGGTGCAAGTCGTTACCTGCCTGCTGGCGCCCACGCTGGCGCTGCGGTTCAAGAGTCAGAAATGGATCAATGCGGGCTTTGGCATCATTGCGGCCGTCGGTTTGGTCGGCATGCTTTACGCCCCTTTGCCCACCATCTGGGGATGGGCGGTATTGCAGGGCATAGGGCAGGGCGGCTTGTTCGCCATGGCCATGACGGTCATTGTGCTGCGCTCGCCCGATTCGCATGTGGCGGCGCATTTGTCCGGCATGGCGCAGGGGGTCGGCTACGTGCTGGCGGCATTCGGACCCTTGCTGGTTGGAGTGCTGCACAGCATGACGGGCAGCTACGATGCCACCGCGTGGCTGTTCATGGCCCTGGGCTTGCTGGTGGCAGTGAATGGATGGGGGGCGGGCCGGACTCTGTTGGTGAAGGCGCGCAGCACCGATGTGCGTGCCAGGGAAACGCATGGGCTGACCCAGCAGCGATCAAGACCGATGTAAAAACGGCAAGGCGGGACGTAGCCGCGGCAAGGCCGGACCCTGGCCGCATACCTGGCCGATGAAAAGACCGGGCCGGGGCTTGCCGCCTTGGGCCGCCGGCCTGTACACTATTCAAGCCGCATGCGCTTTCGGCGGTATCCGCCATTTTCCGGCTGTGCTGGTTTAGCACATGCGCAAAGCATCGCACGGGTTTTTCCCCGTGTTTTTTAGCAATTTCTTCATAGCGTCAGGCTATCGCATTAATAATATTAATCAATTTTACAAATCAATAGCGAGTGCCTATACTGACGTTGTGCTTAATTTTTTCAACCCTTTCAGAAAAGGAAACGCAATGTCCCTGATCAACACCAAAATCAAACCATTCAAGGCAACCGCATATCACAATGGCAAATTCGTTGATGTCAGCGACGAGTCCGTAGCGGGCAAATGGTCGGTTTTCGTTTTCTACCCCGCCGACTTCACGTTCGTGTGCCCCACCGAACTTGAAGACCTGGCCGAGCAATACGCCGAGTTCCAGAAAATCGGCGCCGAAATCTATAGCGTTTCGACCGATACGCATTTCTCGCACAAAGCATGGCATGACACTTCCGACGCAATCGGCAAAGTGAACTACCCCATGATCGCCGATCCCACCCATGTCCTGGCCAAGAACTTCGAAGTCCTGATCGAAGAAGAAGGCGTGGCGCTGCGCGGTACTTTCGTGGTCAATCCCGAAGGTGAAATCAAGGTCTTGGAAGTGCACGACAACGGCATTGGCCGCGTCGCCTCCGAACTGCTGCGCAAGGTCAAGGCCGCTCAGTACATCGCCGCTCACCCCGGTGAAGTTTGCCCCGCCAAGTGGGAAGAAGGCGCCGAAACCCTGACGCCCTCGCTCGACCTGGTCGGCAAAATCTAAATAAACGCTCGCTTGCGATAAGCGGGTACGTTATATAGCCGCCGCGCTCAGGCCAAAAGCCCGGGCGCGGCCTCTCCCAGAAATTCCTCTTATCATGAAGGTGGATCGTTATGTTGGATGCAAATCTTAAAACTCAGTTGAAATCCTATATGGGCATGGTCTCGCAGCCTATCGAGATCGTCGCGAGCCTGGACGACGGCGCCAAGTCGCGCGAATTGCGCGGGCTGCTGCAGGAAATCGAACTGATGTCGGACAAGATTACGCTGACTGAACGTAACGATGACAACGAGCGCAAGCCTTCATTCAGCATCAACCGCAGCGGCACCGACATCAGTGTGCGCTTTGCGGGTATTCCCATGGGTCACGAGTTCACGTCGCTGGTGCTGGCGCTGCTGCAGGTTGGCGGCCATACCATCAAGCTCGACGAGGACGTGATCGAACAAATCCGCAATCTTGATGGCGACTTCAAGTTTGAAACCTATTTTTCACTGTCCTGCCAGAACTGCCCCGATGTGGTCCAGGCGCTGAATGTGATGTCCATCATCAATCCGCGCATCCAGCACGTTGCCATCGACGGCGCCTTGTTTCAGGACGAGGTCGATGCGCGCCAGATCATGTCGGTGCCCACCATGTTCCTGAACGGCGAAGTATTCGGGCAGGGCCGTTCCAGCGTCGAGGAAATCCTGTCGAAGCTGGATACGGGCGCCGCGGCGCGCCGGGCCGAAGAAATCAGCGCCAGGGAAGCCTACGACGTGCTGATTGTCGGCGGTGGTCCGGCCGGCGCGGCGGCGGCGGTTTATGCCGCGCGCAAGGGCATACGCACGGGTATCGTGGCCGAGCGCTTCGGCGGCCAGGTGCTAGATACCATGGCGATCGAGAACTTTATTTCCGTGAAAGAAACCGACGGGCCGAAGTTCGCGGCGGCGCTGGAACAGCACGTCAAGGCCTACGACGTCGACATCATGAATCTGCAGCGGGCCGAAACGCTGGTGCCCGGCAAGCTGACCGAGGTCAGGCTGGCCGACGGCGGTGTCCTGAAAGGCAAGACCGTGATCCTGGCAACGGGCGCGCGCTGGCGTGAAATCAACGTGCCCGGCGAGCGCGAGTACCGGAATAATGGCGTGGCCTATTGCCCGCACTGCGACGGCCCCTTGTTCAAGGGCAAGCGCGTTGCGGTCATCGGCGGCGGAAACTCCGGCGTCGAGGCGGCCATCGATCTGGCCGGCCTGGTCGCTCATGTCACACTCATCGAGTTCGGCGATGCCTTGCGTGCCGATGCGGTGCTGCAGCGCAAGCTGCACAGTCTGCCCAATGTCACGGTCATCCTGTCGGCGCAAACCACCGAGATCCATGGCGATGGCAAGAAAGTCAACGGCTTGTCGTACAAAGACCGGGTCAGCGGTGAAATGCGCAAGGTCGATCTGGACGGAGTTTTTGTCCAGATCGGGCTGGTGCCCAATACCGAATGGCTGAAGGGCGCAATCGATTTGTCGCGCCACGGCGAGATCGAGATCGATGCCAGGGGCCAGACTTCGCTGCCCGGCGTCTTTGCCGCGGGCGACTGCACCACCGTGCCCTACAAGCAGATTGTGATTTCGGCCGGAGACGGCGCCAAGGCGGCGCTCAGCGCCTTCGATCACCTGATTCGCAGTTCGGTGTCGGATGCCGAGGAAACCGTGGCGGCGCCCGAAGCGGTGTCAGCCTGATTCACAGGCGCTGACCTCACCTCAAAGCCCGGGCACTCGTCGGGGCTTTGAACTAGCGGCCCGAAGGCTGGACAAGTTAAGTCCAGCCTTTTTTCTTTCTATAGGAGGCGGGCTGTCCTTCGTTACAATAATCCGCTGTCACTCTGAATGCATGTAAAGGATCTGCCGGATATGAATGAAAAAATCAGAATTGGAATTGTCGGCTACGGAAACCTGGGGCGCGGTGTCGAACATGCCATTGCGCAAAACGACGATATGGCGCTTGTGGGCGTGTTTACCCGACGTGATCCCGCCAGCGTGCAGACACTGGATGACAGTGTCCCGGTGCGCCCCCTGGCGGGCATTGCCGATTTCCAGGACGAAGTCGATGTCCTGATTCTGTGCGGCGGCTCCAGGAAAGATCTGCCCGAGCAGGGACCGGCCCTGGCGGCGCTGTTCAACACGGTGGACAGCTACGATACGCATGCAAAAATTCCCGAATACTTCGACGCGGTCAACCAGTCGGCTGAATCCGGTGGCCACATTGCCCTGATTTCGGTGGGCTGGGACCCGGGCCTGTTTTCGCTGAACCGCCTGTTCGGCGAAGCCGTGCTGCCCGAAGGCGCAACCTATACCTTCTGGGGCAAGGGGCTGAGCCAGGGGCATTCCGACGCCGTGCGCCGGATTGCGGGGGTCAAGGATGCGGTGCAATACACCATACCGGTGGCCGCCGCGGTCGATCAGGTGCGCAGCGGGTCGCTGCCCAGCTTGTCCACCCGCCAGAAACACACGCGCGACTGCTATGTGGTGCTGGAAGAGGGCGCCGATGCCGCCGTGGTCGAGCAGGCCATCGTGACCATGCCGGATTATTTCGCTGACTACGACACCACCGTCAACTTCCTTACCGAAGACGAACTCAAGCGCGATCACAGCGCCATGCCGCATGGCGGCTTCGTCATTCGCAGCGGAAAAACCGGCCAGGGCTCGACCCAGGTCGTTGAATACTCGCTGAAACTCGAGAGCAATCCGGGGTTCACCTCCAGTGTGCTGGTGGCTTATGCGCGTGCGGCGGCCAGGCTGAACCGGCAAGGCCAGAAGGGCGCCAGAACGGTGTTCGATGTGGCGCCAGGCTTGCTGTCGCCCAAACCGCCGGCCCAACTGCGCAAGGAACTGCTGTAAAAACAGGGCACTACTGGGCGTCGCGGTGTATTTCGTTGCGTCTGGTATTGCCATGTTGCAGGGGCGGCATTCGGCCAGGCCTACAATGAATTCACCTTGCCTGCCGCAAAGCAGCCTTGGCGACATACGGAGGAATAAGAACTATGCCGCGTTACGCCAAAATCATAGTGGGATTCTGCCTGGGCCTGGCGTTGCTTCTGACGTTGGCCGTCGTCTTGCTGGCAACCTTCAACTGGAACCATGCCAGGCCCTGGATCAATCGCCAGGCCAGTGAACTGGCTGACCGCCAGGTCGCCATCCGCGGCGATCTGGACGTCCAGTGGCACAGGCCGGACAATAAGCCGGGCTGGCGCGGCTGGCTGCCCTGGCCGCAAATCTCGGCTCACGATGTGGTGGTAGGCAACCCGTCCTGGATGCCCCAGGAACAGAACATGGCCCAGGTGTCGCAACTGAGCCTGCTGATCAATCCGTCGGCCTTGCTGGATCGCACCGTGCAGATTGCCAGTCTGCAGATCGGCCAGGCCGATCTGCTGCTGCAGCGGCAGGCCGATGGCAAAGCCAACTGGACTTTCGGTAAAGACCAGGATGCCGGTCCCTCAAAGTGGAAAGTGGATTTACAGTCTTTGTCCCTGGAAAGCGTGCGCGCCGAGGTGCAGGATGCGGTCAGCACGCTTGAAATGAAGACGGAGCTCGACACCCTGAAGGAGCCGAGCGCCGAGGGCTACGGCATAGGCTGGAAGGCCGATGGCGGCTATCGCGACGCTAAGATCAGCGGAGAGGGCAAAATGGGTGGCTTGCTGTCGCTGCGCGAGGGCGGCGAACCGTTTCCATTGCGAGGGCAGGTGCATATCGGCAGCACCACCATCGGGCTGGAAGGTTCAGTAACGCGCCCGCAAACGCTGGCGGCGCTTGACGTGCGGCTCAAGCTGGCCGGGGACACCATGGCCGATCTCTATGGCCTGCTGGGGGTCGCCCTGCCCAATACGCCGCCTTACCGCACAGAAGGGCGTCTTGTCGCGGAGCTCGAAGGCGACGCAGACACCTGGCGCTACGAATCCTTTACGGGTATGGTCGGCAAGAGCGACCTGGAAGGCATGCTGGTCTACCAGGTTCGCGAGCCGCGCTCGCTGCTGACCGGCGAGGTCGCGTCCAGGCTGTTGCGGCTCAAAGATTTGGGACCCCTGATCGGCGCGGACACCAGCGATGTCAAGGCCGAAAAAAAATCGGATGAAGCATCCCGCCAGCCGGCCGACAAGGCCCTGCCGGTGGCAGCCATAGGCACCGATGCCTGGGGCACCATGGATGCCGATGTGAAATTCAAAGGTGGGCGTATCCTGCACAGCAAGGACTTGCCGCTGGAAGATATCGAGGCTCATATTCGTTTGCAGGATAAAGTGCTTTCTTTCACGCCTTTGAATTTCGGAATGGCGGGCGGCACGCTGACCAATACACTGAAGCTCGACGGGCAAGGCTCCGCCATCAAGGCCGAACTGGAAACCGCCGCGCGCCATATGCAGCTGAAAAAATTGTTTCCAGGTGCCGAAAGCATGGACGCCAGTTTTGGCGAGCTGCACGGCGATGCCAAAATTACCGCCCAGGGGCGCTCGGTGGCGGAGTTGCTGGCCCATTCCAACGGCGAGATCAAGGCGCTGGTCAGTCGCGGCACCATCAGCAATTTTCTGCTGGAGGCGGCAGGCCTGAATGTAGCCAATATGGTGATGGTCAAGCTTTTCGGCGACGAGCAGATCATGCTGAACTGCCTGGCCAGCGACTTCGGTGTCAAGGAGGGTGTCATGACGGCCCGGGCGTTCAGGCTTGAAACCGATGACACCATCGTCGATATCAGTGGCACCATCAATCTCGGCGGCGAAACGCTGGATCTGGACATTCGCCCGGCGAACAAGACCGTGCGCGTCTTTACGCTGCGTTCGCCCTTGTACGCAAAAGGAACCTTCAAGCATCCCGATGTGGGGGTGCAGTCGGGCCCCTTGTTTGCCAGGGCCGGCGCCGCGGTGGTGCTGGGCGTGGTCGCCACGCCATTCGCGGCCCTGCTGCCCTTGTTGAACGTGGGCACCGATGACTCAGCAGGCTGCGCATCGTTGGTTGCCGCAGCCAATGCCGATCCCAAGGCGCCGCCGCCGGGCCAGACAGCTAAGGGCGGCGATTCCGCATCCGGCGCGCAAACCGATCGTGCCAAGACGCAAGATGCCGATGGGCAGCCGGCCGACGAATCGAATCGTGAAAACTGGCCGTCGATGCAATCCAAACCTTAGGGATACGGGGCCCTGGCGCCGCAGCGGTTAGAATAGCAGGCCCTGGAAACAACACTGACGAGTTATCCGATGCGATTGATTATTGCGCTGCTATTGCCGTGGCTTACCTTTTTCACCATAGGGCGCCCCATCGCGGGAATCATCTGCCTGATACTGCAATTGACGCTCATAGGCTGGCTGCCGGCCACCATTTGGGCTGTCTATGCCCTCAGTCAATACAAAACCGACAAGAAAATAGAGAAAGCGCTCGGGCAGCGTTGACGCTGCCCGGTCGTGCCGCAGGCAGCCTGCGCATTGTGTGGCCAATAGAACAATGACCCCTCGTCTCGCACTCAAACAAGTCACGAAACGCTATCCGGCCGTGGTGGCCAACGATGGCGTCGACCTGACGGTGTCGCCGGGCGAAATCCATGCGGTGCTGGGCGAGAAGGGTGCGGGCTAGGCCACTCTCATGAAAATCATCTTTGGGGTGACGGCGCCCGATTCCGGCCAGATGTTCTGGAATGGACGGGCAGCCAGCGTGGCCAGTCCGGCCGCCGCGCGGCGGTTGGGCATAGGTATGGTTTTCCAGCATTTTTCCCTGTTCGATACGCTCACAGTGACGGAAAACATTGCATTGGGCCTGCCCAAAGACACCCGCCTGGACGAGCTCGAACGCCGCATCTCCGACACCGCCAGCCAGTACGGACTCGATCTTGAACCCTCTCGGCATGTGCACACCCTGTCGGTAGGTGAATGCCAGCGCGTGGAAATCGTTCGCGCGCTGCTGGGCCGGCCGCAGTTGCTGATTCTGGACGAACCCACCTCTGTGCTCACGCCCCAGGCTGTTGGCAAGCTGTTCGACACCCTGCGCCAATTGGCATCCGAAGGATGCAGCATTCTGTACATCAGTCACAAGCTCGACGAGATACGCTCGCTGTGCCATGCCTGCACGGTCATGCGCGGCGGCAGGGTGACGGGGGTGTGCGATCCGCGTGCACAGACCGATGCCAGCCTGTCGCGCCTGATGATAGGGACGGAGCCCCCGGTCACGACACCCAGACAGACGTCACCGGGAAAGACCACGCTATCGGTGCGCAAGCTGTCGCTGGCCAGGGCGCATCCGTTCGCGACGGAACTCATCGATCTCGACTTCGATATCCGCGCGGGTGAAATCCTGGGTCTTGCCGGGGTGTCGGGCAATGGCCAGCAGGAGCTGCTTGCGGTGCTGTCGGGCGAAGATACGCGTGTCGAGGCTGGCGCGATCCTGCTCGATGGCCAGGCCATAGGCCGACGATCGACCGCCTGGCGCCGTGCCCGGGGCATAGCCTTGGTGCCCGAAGAGCGGCTGGGCCGCGGCGCGGTTCCCGAGTTGTCGCTGGCCCAGAATATTCTACTGTCTCATCAGAGCGGCGCCACCATCAGGCATGGTTTCATCCGGCGCGGGGCCATAGGCAGGCTGGCGGGCGCCATCATTGAACGTTTCGGCGTCAAGGCCGCCGGCCCGCAGGCGCAGGCCGGCAGTCTGTCCGGCGGTAATCTGCAAAAATACATCATCGGGCGCGAGGTCCTGCGTCAGCCCAAGGTTCTGGTGGTGGCGCAGCCTACCTGGGGCGTCGATGTCGGCGCCGCCGCCCAGATACGGTCCGAGCTGCTGGCCCTGCGCGACCAGGGCTGTGCACTGCTGGTCATTTCCGAAGAGCTGGACGAGTTGTTCCAGATTTCCGATCGCCTGATTGTCATGGCCAAGGGAAAGATATCGCCATCCATCAAGACGGCGGATGCCGACCTGGATCTTATCGGGCGGTGGATGAGCGGCCTCTGGGCGCGCAATGCCGGCGTGGCGGTGGGGCCCGCGCATGCTTAGACTGGAGCCGCGCGCCCGGCCGTCCGCATGGATGTCATGGTTCTCGCCGGTGCTGGCAGTGTTGCTGACCATGGCATGCGGCCTGGCGCTGTTCCTTGCCGTGGGCAAGGATCCCATCGCCAGCTTGGCTGTCTTCTTTCTGGAGCCCATCAAAGATCTGCACGGCTGGTCCGAGGTGGGCGTGAAGATGGCGCCGCTGCTGCTCATTTCGGTAGGCCTGGCGATGTGCTTTCGGGCCAGCATATTCAATATCGGTGCGGAAGGGCAGTTGGTGGTGGGCGCCATTGCCGCCGGAGCCGTCATTCTCTATTTCGACGACGAAACCAATGGCGGCTTCTGGCTGATATCACTGGCCTTGCTGGCCGGCGCCGCCGGCGGAACTGTGTGGGCCGCCGTCACCGCCTGGCTGAAGGACCGCTACAACGCCAACGAAATTCTGGTGTCGCTCATGCTGGTGTATGTGGCGCAGTTGCTCCTCAGCTACCTGGTGCATGGGGTCATGATGGACCCCGACGGTTTCGGCTTTCCGCAGTCGCGGCTGTTCTCCGACGGCTTTCTGCTGCCTGCCATCCTGCCCGGCACCCGCCTGCATCTGGGTATGCTGCTGGCCTTGATCGCCGCGCTGGCCGCCTGGCTTTACCTGTCGCGTAGTTTCCCGGGCTTCAAGCTGCAGGTTGGCGGTATGGCGCCCAGGGCGTCGCGTTACGCCGGTTTTTCTTCGCGCCGCAGCCTTTGGATTTCAATGTCGGTATCGGGCGCATTGGCTGGCTTGGCGGGCGCCTGTGAAATCATGGGTCCCATAGGCCAGCTTACCCCCTCGGTGTCGCCCGGCTATGGCTTTGCCGCCATTATCGTGGCGTTTGTCGGCCGGCTGCACCCCATAGGCGTGATCTTTTCCAGCTTTATCATGGCGCTGCTGTACATTGGAGGCGAGCTGTCGCAAAGCCGTCTGGGCATGCCCAGCGCCATTACCGGCATCTTCCAGGGCATCCTGCTGTTCTCGCTGCTGGCCTGCGATGTGCTGATCCACAACCGACTGCGCTGGAGCAAATAATGGACGCTCTGGCGCCGCTCATCGCCTCCGCCATCATTGCCGGCACGCCTTTGATGCTGGCGGCGCTGGGCTTGCTGATCAACGAAAAATCGGGGGTCATCAACCTGGGATCCGAAGGCATGATGCTGGTTGCCGCCGTGACGGGCTTCGCCGTGACGATACAGAGCGACAGTGTTGCGCTGGGCTTTGTGGCGGGCGCGCTGGCCGGTATGGCCATGGCCGGTTTCTTTGCCTGGCTCACCGTCTGGCTGGGCGCCAACCAGATCGCCACCGGACTGGCACTGTCTCTGTTCGGTGTCGGCGCGTCGGCCTATATTGGTATTGCCTACGTCGGCGACAGCCTGCAGTCCCGTCAATTCGGCATTCCGCTGCTGGAGCATATTCCCTTTCTGGGGCAGGCGTTGTTCCGCCAGCATCCCATGGTGTATTTATCGCTGCTGCTGTGCGGGGGCATTATCTGGTTTCTGAACCGCACGCGGGCGGGACTGGTCCTGCGCGCCGTGGGTGAATCGCCGTCTTCGGCGCATTCGCTGGGCTACAACGTCCGCCGTATCCGCTTGTACGCGATTTTGTTCGGTGGCGCCTGCTGCGGCCTGGCCGGCGCCTTCATGTCGCTGGTGTATACACCCATGTGGGTGGAAGGCATGGTGGCCGGACGCGGCTGGATCGCCCTGGCGCTGACCACCTTCGCCACCTGGCGTCCCGCTCGCGTGCTGATAGGCGCCTACCTGTTTGGCGGAATCACCATTCTTACCTATCATATGCAGGCGCTGGGCGTGCCCATCGCCTCGCAACTGCTTTCCATGCTGCCGTATCTTGCGACGATTCTGGTGCTGGTTCTGATTTCACGCAACGCAAACTGGATCAGGCTGAATATGCCTGCTTCGCTCGGTAAAAACTTTAACCCGAACACCTAAGGATGATCATGTCTGTAAAAACTCTACGCAAAGTCCTATGCGTGGCGGCCCTGGTTCCGGCCCTTGCCCTGACCGCCACCGCGGGCGCGGCCGAAAACGAGCCCCTGAAAATCGGCTTCGTTTATGTAAGCCCCATTGGCGAAGCCGGATGGACCTGGCAGCAGGACATCGGCCGCAAAGAAATGGAGCAGGCGCTGGGCGACAGGGTCAAGACCCAGTATGTTGAAGATGTGCCTGAAGGCGCCGATGCCGAGCGTGTCATCCGCGATCTGGCGCAGCAGGGCAACAAGCTTATTTTCACCACCTCTTTCGGCTATATGAACCCCACGCTGAAAGTGGCCAAGCAATTTCCCGACGTCAAGTTCGTTCATTCGACCGGCTATAAAACGGCGCCCAACGTGGCCACGACCAACTCCCGCTTTTACGAAGCCCGCTACCTGGCCGGAATCATCGCGGGCAAAATGACCACCTCGAATGTTGCCGGCTACGTGGGCGCCTTCCCCATTCCCGAAGTTCTGCAAGGCATCAATGCCTTTACCCGGGGCATGCGCAGCGTCAACCCCAATGCCGAGGTGCGTGTCATCTGGGTGAATAGCTGGTTTGATCCGGGCAAAGAGCGCGACGCCGCGCTGGCGCTTCTCGGACAGGGGGCCGACATTGTCACGCACCATACCGACTCCACCGCCACCGTGCAGGCCGCCGAGGAAAAAGGCAAGTATGCCATTGCCTATCATTCCGACATGAACAAGTTCGGCCCCAATGCGCAATTGGCCGCGGTGACCCACCACTGGGGCAAATACTTTACCCAGGCGGCGCGGCAGGTACTGGATGGCACCTGGAAGTCCGATGGCACCTGGGGAGGCATCAAGGAAGACATGGCGGCCATCGAAGGCTTTGGCCCCGCTCTGCCCGACGATGTCAAGAAACTGGTGGAAGAGAAACAGGCGGCCATCGTTGCCGGCACGTTGGCGCCTTTCGCCGCGCCCATTACCGATAACCAGGGCAAGGTTCAGCTTGAGTCGGGTGTGCTGGATGACGCCGGTTTGAACAAAATGAATTACTACGTGCAAGGTGTGGCAGGCAGGCTGCCAACGAAATAAGGCATTGCGGTGCCGAGGCGCTGTGACTTTTTCTCTCCTCTTTGTCCACAACGCCTTACTCACGTACGTAGTTGGCTGAAAACATGAGCTGCGCGGCGCCCATGGTTAGTGCATTTTTGGTTCAAGTGTTTACGGTTGCTTGAGACCGCATTTGGGCGGGACTTCAGGCAAGGACCATGCCGTACCGATGGAGTGGAAGGCTGATGCGGTGAAATTGCAGTCTTGGCACCCAGGGTGTTCTTGCTTCTTGCGACGTTGCCCGGGTGCTGGGCCGGTGCCGGGCTCCATCGCTGCGCCCCCTGCGGGGGTACCCTTGCAC
>JBATWU010000033.1:0-119649 GCA_049672825.1 Pusillimonas sp. | reverse complement strand
TCGATTCGATATCGTGGGATTGCAATGAAGCCCGCTGCGGTATTGCGTCATTGGCCGAAAACTGCTTGCGCCCATCGAACTTGATTCACTCTAAAGACGCCGTGCCTGGCGCTGGATAGAGCGAAGGTTGAGCACGCCGCCGTTGCTGGCTTTATCGGAGAGGCAAGGCCGCAACTGCTTGAGCGCGGCGATTGTGGACAATCCGGGGGATTGTCCACCGCGCGAGTTTTGCGGCCGCTCCGATACGGCCAGCAACGGCGGGAAATCCCGGCGCAGCCGGGATCGTGCGATCTGAGCGGCATCCAGCGCCAGGCACGGCGTCGGTCAAGAACAAGGTATAGCCTGTTCCCTACCGGACAGGCAGCCCATACATCAGCCCGCCGTCCGTCCACTGCGCATTCAAGCCGCGCTCTATCTTCAAGGCGCTGCCTTGCCCGACATTACGCTCGAAACTTTCGCCGTAATTGCCAACCTGCTTGATAATGTTGTAGGCCCACTTTTCATCGACGCCCATATTCTTGCCGGACCCCTCCGTCACACCCAGCAAACGCAGCACATTCGGGTTTTCGCTCTTCAACTGATCGTCCACATTGGCGGACGTCACACCCAGCTCTTCCGCGCCCACCATCGCCTGCAGCGACCACTTCACCACATTCAGCCAGCGATCATCGCCCTGGCGCACAAACGGCCCCAGCGGCTCCTTCGAAATAATCTCGGGCAGCACCTGATAATCATCAGGATTGGACAGCTTCGAAATCCGGATCGAAGCCAGCCCCGATGCATCGGTGGTGAAGACATCGCAACGACCCGCCGCAAACGCATTGACCACCTCGTTGAACTGCTCAATGACCACCGGCTTGTAACTGACATTGTTCGCACGCGCCCAATCAGCCATCGTGTTCTCGTTCGAAGTGCCCGTCTGCATGCACACCGATGCGCCATCCAGATCTTTGGCGCTGTTCACGCCCAGCGACTTGGCCACCAGAAAACCCTGGCCATCATAAAAATTGATACCCGCCGAAATCGCGCCAAGCGCCGTATCGCGCTGCTGCGTCACCGTGGTATTGCGCGCCAGCAAGTCGATTTCCCCCGACTGCAACGCCGTAAAGCGCTGCTGCGAACTCAGCGGCACCGCCTTGAACTTGCTCGCATCGCCCAGCGTGGCGGCGGCGACAGCGCGGCACAAATCCACATCCAGACCCTGCCACTCACCCTTGGCATCGGGTGCCGAAAATCCCGCAAAGCCCGTCGTGACACCACAATGGACAACACCACGCTGCTTGACCACATCGAGCGTATCGGCATGAGCGACCGAAAAACCAGCCGCCAGGACAACGGCGCCGGCAACATACTTGAATTTGCGCATGAACATCCCCTCGAAAACAATAATCGTCTCAGCGCATGTTACTGCAATCAAGGAGCGAAAAAGCACATAAACTTATTCATAACTGCGTATATCGTCGATGACCTTGCCGTCATTGGGAAGACTGCCCGGCGTAACAGCCTCGATCTCGGCCCGCAGCTTGGTCAGCTCGCGCACCGAAGCGGCCAGCCTTTGCAGCGCCTCCTGATCATGCTGCGCCAGCTCGGCCTTCAGAACCATGACATCACTGCCTACCTTGCCGCTGACCACCAGCCTGGCCCTCTGCACCTCGGGATGCCGCTGCAACACACTGGCCACCTGCCCCGGATGCACAAACATCCCCCTGACCTTGGTGGTTTGATCCGCCCGGCCCATCCAGCCCCTGATACGCATATTGCTGCGGCCGCAGGGTGACATGCCCGGCATCAACGCCGACAAATCGCCGGTGCCGAAACGAACCAGTGGATAATCCGGGTTGAGCGTAGTGACGACAACTTCACCGACCTCGCCCTCGGACACCGGCTGGCTGGTACCCGGACGCACGATTTCAAGAATGATGTCTTCGTTCACCACCAGCCCTTCCCGCGCCGATGTTTCATAAGCCATCATGCCCAGATCGGCACTGCCGTAGGCCTGATAGCCGTCAATGCCACGCTCGGCGAACCATTTGCACAATGAGGGCGGAAACGCCTCGCCTGAAAACAGGGCGCGCCTGAGTGAAGGCAGGGCCACACCCAGATCATCGGCTTTTTCCAGAATGATCTTCAGGAAGCTGGGCGTGCCGGTGTAGCCCGACGGCGCCAGATCGGCAATGGCCTGGACCTGCTGTTCGGTTTGCCCCACGCCGCCCGGAAACACCGTGCAGCCCAGCGCATGCGCCGCCGTTTCCATCATAGAGCCCGCAGGCGTGAAATGATAGGAAAAGCAGTTGTAAACCAATTCGGCCGGACGAAACCCCGCCGCGTACAACGACCGGGCGAAACCCCAATAGTCCTTGCGTTGGCTTTCCGGCTCGTAGATGGGGCCGGGCGATGCGAACACCCGCGCCGCCTCGCCCCAGCCTATGGCTGAAAACCCGCCGAACAACCGGCTGACGTGGGCAAGCCCTTGGCCCGCCTCGCCGTTCCTCATGGCGAGCTGCGCCTGCAGCAACTCGCTTTTGCGTATCACCGGTATCAGCGCGAGATCCGCGCGGCTACGGATATCGCCGGGCTCCAGCCCCTGCAGTTGCTGAGCGATGGCCGGTGCGCGCTCGCGGGCGCGCTTCAGCGCGTCGGGCAGGCGCGCCAGCAAATTGCGCTCTCGCTCGGTCGCCTCTGCCGCCTCGCGTTCCTCGTAATAGTTGTTCATGATATGTCCCGCCAGACTTAGTGTTCTGTTTGGTTAATTCAAATACTCAACTTCGGCGCCTGGGCTAACCAAACAGCACGCTAGGCCAGCCAGCGCTTGCGCCGCCGATAGAACTTGGTATCGCGGAAGCTTTTGCGCTCGCCGCTGGACACCCCAAGATAGAACTCCTTGACGTCCTCGTTTTCGGCCAGCTCTTGCGCTTCGCCATCCATCATCACCCGGCCATTCTCGAGAATGTAGCCATAGTCGGCATAGCGCAGCGCAATATTGGTATTCTGTTCGGCCAAGAGAAAACTGACTCGCTCGCGCTGGTTCAGATCACGCACGATCTCGAAAATTTCTTCCACGATCTGCGGCGCCAGGCCCATGGAAGGCTCGTCCAGCAGAATCATGGTCGGACTGGCCATCAGGGCCCGCCCAATGGCCGTCATTTGCTGCTCGCCGCCCGAGGTATAGCCGGCCTGGCTGCCCCGGCGCTGCTTGAGCCGCGGAAAATATTGGTACACCTTGTCGAGCGACGCGCTCAATTCGCCCCGGCTGATCTTGCGCGTATAGGCGCCGGTCAGCAGGTTTTCCTCGATGGTCAGATGCGCAAAACAATGGCGTCCTTCCATCACCTGGACGACGCCGCGCTTGACCAGGTCGGCCGGCGTCAGCCTTTCGATGCGCTCGCCGCGATAATCGATAGTGCCCTTGGTGACATCGCCACGCTCGGCCTTGAGCAAATTCGAGACCGCCCGCAAAGTGGTGGTCTTACCCGCTCCGTTGGCCCCCAGCAGCGCGACAATCTTCCCCTCGGGCACACACAGCGACACCCCTTTGAGCACCAGGATCACATGGTTGTAGATCACCTCGATGCCATTCACATTAAGGAGGATATTCGGGGCTTCGGCCTGCACAGTCGCATTCATACATGTATTCCCTGCAATCGCCCGGCCCGGCAGCAACCTTGCGGCGGCCGCCGGCAGCCGGGCACTACATTAGTCCTCGCACTTGCGGACTTCGAGTTTCTTCTCGGCGGCGTACTTGGCGGCCAGGTCCTTGACCAGCGGGCCCACGAACTTCTGGTCGGCCTGATACCAATCGGACACTATTTCGAACTTCGAGCCGTCCCACTGAATGATGCGGGCCCAGTCGTCTCCCATGTGGTTGCTGCACGACGTCTTTACCGGTTTCATCAACTCGGCGAATCCCAGCTCTTCAAGGCGCTCCTGCGTGATGTTCAGGTTCTCAAAACCCCAGCGGACCTGCTCGGGCGTCATGTGCTTGCCTTTGCCGTATTTTTCCTGGGCGGTACGGATGGCCTCGACCTGCAGCATGGAAATCATCATGCCCCGTGTATGGGCGATGGTTCCTACATATTTGCCATCGCTGTCGCTGCCCTGGCCCTTGTCATATACATGCTTTTTCAAGTCTTCGTGGACACGGCCATGATCGGCGCTGTTATGGATGGTGATGCCGTTATATCCCTTGGCCACCTGGCCCAGATCCTGGACATCGTTTTCCGAGCTGGCCCACCAGATACCGTAGATCTTGTCGCGCGAATACCCAACCGCCTGCGCCTCGCGAATTGCCGTCGGTGTCATGATCCCCGCGCTCCACAGCAGCAGATAGTCGGGACGGTTTTGGCGCACCTGCAGCCAAGTGGACTTTTGCTGCACCCCGGGAGCGGTGACTGGATAAAGCAGCAATTCGAAGCCATTGGCCTTGGCACGTTCCTGCAGCAGGGCGATAGGTTCTTTGCCGTAGGGCGAGTCGTGATAGACCAGTGCAATCTTCTTGCCCTTGAGCTTGTCTTCGCCGCCCAGCTTCTTGGCAATGTCCTGGATCATGACATCGGCCGCGGTCCAGTAGGTGCCCAGCAATGGGAAATTCCATTTGAAGACAGAGCCATCGGCCGATTGCGACAGGCCGTATCCCATGGTTTCAATGGAGAAGCCATCGATAATGGCCTTGTCGGTCAGCGCGAAAGTAATACCGGTGGATTGCGTATCGAATCCCGATGCACCGCCATTCTTGTTCTTAAGACGCTCGTAGCATTCAACGCCCCGGTCGGTCGCATAAGCGGTTTCGCACTCTTCGTAAATGATCTTGACACCGTTGATGCCGCCGTCGCGCTCGTTGACCAGCTTCAGGTAGTCGACTTTGCCATCCGCCCAGGGAATGCCCAGCGGCGCAAAAGAGCCGGTACGGTATGCCAGCAGCGGTATGAACTGCTCGTCGGCGGCCGCGGCGGGCATCGAGGCCGTTGCCAGGGTGCCAGCCACTGCCAGCATGGCTGCGGCCAATTTAAATGAACGTTTCATCTCCAAGTCCTCCTGATGGTGTCTGTATGCACCGTTTGTGTTTCGGCATAGCCTGAACAGGCCGGCCGGGTTACTGATTTGTGCTGACTGACCTAATGCGGGAAAGGCCAGATACGCAGCTTCTCCTTGCCTATGCTCCACAGCCGGGCCAGCCCATGCGGCTCGACGATAAGGAAAAAGACAATCAAGGCGCCAAAAACCATGTGCTCGATATGCGACGCCAGATCGATGGGCATGGACATGCCGAACAGGTGCGGGACATTGGTCAGCAGCACCGGCAACAGCACCATGAAGGCCGCGCCGAAGAAACTGCCCACAATCGACCCCAGGCCGCCGATGATGACAATGAACAGCAGTTGCAGTGAACGGTTCAGGTCGAACGCCAGGGGTTCCCACGAACCCAGGTGTATATAGGCCCACAGGGCACCGGCCACGCCTATGATGAATGAGCTCACGGCGAACGCAGTCAGCTTGGCATACACCGGGCGAATGCCAATCACCGATGCCGCCACGTCCATATCGCGTATGGCCATCCATTGCCGCCCGATGGCGCCGCGCACCAGATTCTTGGCCAGCAGCGCAAACACCACCACGAAAATCAATACAAACAGATAGCGCTGGGTGGGGGTTTGAATGGGCAGGCCAAAAGCCGTCAGGGTGGGCACGGACACGTTGCCCGACGAGGAGTAATTGGTGAAGTAAGGAATGCGCAGAAAAGCCCAGTCGACGAAGAACTGCGCGGCCAGGGTGGTAACGGCCAGATACAGGCCGCGTATGCGCAGGCTGGGCACGCCGAACACCACACCCACCAGGGTCGCAAAAACGCCCCCCAGCAATATCTGCACCACCAGCGGCGTGGCCGGTATGCGCACCCCGAAATTCCAGGCTGCATAGGCGCCAACGGCCATGAAGGCGCCCGAGCCTATGGATATCTGGCCGCAGTAGCCCACCAGGATATTCAGGCCGATTGCCGCAAGCGACAGGATCAGAAACGGCGTGAAAATGGCCTGCAGGAAATAGTTGGAAGCCAGCAAGGGCACCAGAACAAAGGCGGCAAACAGCAACCCGAGCATGAAGGTCCGGTCTTGCCGGATGGGGAAGATCTGCTGATCGGCCCGGTAGGTGCTTTTGAATTGGCCGTTTTCACGATAAAACATTTTATGATTCCTATCGCTTAAACGCGGTCGATGATTTTTTCGCCGAACAAACCCTGAGGGCGAAACAGCAAGAACACCAGGGCCAGCATGTAGGCAAACCAGATTTCAATGCCGCCCCCTACGTAGGGACCAAGGTAGACCTCGGAGAGCTTTTCGCCCACACCGATAATCAACCCGCCGATGATGGCGCCGGGCACGGATGTGAGTCCTCCCAGAATGACCACGGGAAGCGCGCGCAATGCCGCGGTGGACAGGGTGAACTGCACCCCGAACTTGGACCCCCAGATGATCCCCGCCACCAGGGCCACCAGGCCCGCCACCGTCCACACCACGACCCAGATACGGTTGAGCGGAATGCCTATCGACTGCGCCGCCTGGTGATCATCGGCAACGGCGCGCAACGCCCGGCCCACCGTGGTGTACTGGAAGAAGAACGCCAGAATGGCGACCAGCAGCGCCGACACCCCGGCGGCCGTCAGGTCTTCAAGACTGATCAGCAAGCCGCCTTCGAACATGTTGTCGAGGATGAAAACCGGATCTTTGGGCATGCCGACATCAATGGAATACACACTGCTGCCGAAGATCATCTGACCCATGCCATCCAGAAAATAACTGATGCCGATCGTGGCCATGAGCAGGGTCGTGCCCTCTTGGTTGACCAGATAGCGCAGGACCCAGCGTTCGACCACCACGGCAATCAGCCACATGAAAAGCGCGCCCACGATGAAAGCCAGCAGATTGGCCAGAATCAGGCTTTCTATGCCCAGCCATCTGGGTATCCATTCCGAGAAGCGCGCCATGGCCAGCGCGGCGATGAGCACCATGGCGCCCTGCGCAAAATTGAACACGCCCGACGCCTTGAAAATCAGCACGAAGCCCAGCGCCACGAGCGAATACAGCATGCCCGTCATCAGGCCGCCAAACAGGGTTTCCAGAAAAAATGCCATGTCTGCCGTCCTTTAGTGGCTAGCGCCAAGATAGGCCTGGATGACATCGGGATTCTGACGAACCTCATCAGGCAGGCCGTCGCCGATTTTCCGGCCGTAATCCAGCACCACCACCCGGTCGGAGATATCCATGACCACGCCCATGTCGTGCTCGATCAGCACGATGGTGGTGCCGTACTCGTCGTTCACATCAAGAATGAAGCGGCTCATGTCTTGTTTTTCTTCGATGTTCATGCCGGCCATGGGTTCGTCGAGCAACAACATGCGGGGCTCCATGGCCAGGGCCCGCCCCAGGTCGACCCGTTTTTGCAAACCATAGGGCAAGCGCCCGACCGGGGTTTTTCGATAGGCCTGGATTTCGAGGAAATCGATAATGTTTTCGACAAACTCACGGTTGGCGATTTCTTCGCGCTCGGCCGAGCCCAGCCGGAAGGCCTGGGCCAGCACCCCGCTTTTCATGCGCAGATTGCGCCCCGTCATGATGTTGTCGAGCACACTCATTCCCTTGAACAGGGCCAGATTCTGGAATGTGCGTGCAATGCCCATTTCGGCTGCGCGCCGGGAATTCATTTTCGAAAACTTCACGCCCGCAAGCGTGATTTCGCCGTGCTGGGGCGTGTAGACGCCATTGATCACATTGAGCATGGAGCTTTTCCCGGCGCCATTGGGGCCGATGATGGCCCGAATCTCGTGCTCTTTGACGTCCAAGGAAATATCGGTCAGCGCTTTCACTCCGCCAAAGGCCAGTGAAATATTCTTCATGTCGAGGATGATTTCCCCAATACGCTGGTGACGAGCGGTGTGACTCTGACTCATTTAGGCAGCCTTCTGGGTGTTGCCGGTGTTAGTGTTGCCGGGATGGACAGTTGCCGAGGCAATTTTCAGATCGGCGGATATCCTGCCGCTGCGCCCGTCCTCGAACTTGACCTCGGTTTCGATGAACTGACTGGTCTTCCCCTGGAACAGCGCATCGACCAGCACCCCGTACTTTTGCGCGATGAAGGCGCGCCGCACCTTGCGGGTTCGGGTCAATTCATCGTCATCGGGGTCCAGCTCTTTATGCAGAATCAGAAAGCGCGAAATCTGGGAACCCGACAGCTTGGGATCATTGGCCAGCTCGGCATTGACCTGACCGACACACTCGCGGATCAATTCGTAGACCTCGGGCTTGGCGGCAAGGTCGGTATAGCCGGCATAGGGCAAGCCGCGCCTTTCGGCCCAATTGCCCACCGCTTCAAGATCAATATTGATAAAAGCGCACACTTCGGGCATGTTGGCGCCAAAGGCCACCGCTTCCTTGATGTGCTGGAAAAACTTGAGTTTGTTCTCGACGTACTTGGGCGCGAACAGGCTGCCGTCGGCCAGTTTGCCCACGTCCTTGGCACGGTCGATGATCTTGAGCTGCCCATCGGCATCAAGGTAGCCCGCATCGCCCGTGTGATACCAGCCATCTTCCGTATAGGACTCGGCCGTGGCCTCGGGATTGCGGTAATAGCCTTTGAACATGCCCGGGCTCTTGACCTGGATTTCGCCATTTTCAGCCACGCGGATCTCTACACCCCTTACCGGCGGTCCGACCGTGTCGGAGCGAACCTGGCCATCGGACTGCACGCACACGAACACCGAGGTTTCCGTCGAGCCATAGAGCTGCTTCAGATTGATGCCTATGGACCGGTAGAACACGAACAGGTCGGGCCCGATGGCCTCGCCCGCCGTGTAGGCGACACGAACCCGGCTCATGCCCAGCGCGTTGCGCAATGGGCCGTAAACCAGCATGTTGCCCAGGGCATACTTGAAACGGTCCAGGGCGCCGACGCCCGGGTCTTTGTCGAGTATGCGCACGCCCACCCTGCGCGCCAGTTTCATGAAGGCATGAAACAGCTTGCGCTTGATGGCGCTGGCGTCCTCCATGCGTATCATGACGTGAGTCAGCAGACCTTCCAGCACCCTGGGCGGCGCAAAATAATAAGTGGGCCCGATATCGTGCATATCGATGGAAACCGTATCGGGCGATTCAGGGTGGTTCACGGTAAAACCCGTGACCAGGAACTGGGTGTACGAGAACATGTTCTGCCCTATCCAGGCAGGCGGCAGGTAGGCCAGCACATCTTCCTGGTCGGTCAGGTTCTCGAGTTCCTGGATGGCCAGCCCGCGGTCGATCAGCGCATGGTGCGACAGCATCACACCCTTGGGCTTGCCCGTGGTTCCCGACGTATAAAACATGGCGGCCGCATCATCGGGCTTGATCGCTGCCATCGCGTTGTCGACGTAATCCAGATGGGCCAAGGCATATTCGCGCCCCATTTCAAGCAGGCGATCGAAACCCAGCAGGCGGCCCTGCGCATAATTGCGCAAGCCCCGAGGGTCGTCGTAGACGACATAAGCCAGGGCGGGACAGTGCTCGCTGGCTTCCAGCATTTTGTCGACCTGTTCCTGGTTCTCGACCACGGCCACTCTGATTTCGGCGTCTTGCAAGACATACAGCATTTCCTGGGCCACGGCGTCCTGGTATAGCGGCACCGGAATGGCGCCTATGGCCTGCGCCGCCATCATGGACAGGTACAGACGCGGGCGGTTCTCGCCTACAATGGCCACGTGCTGGCCGGGCTCGACGCCCAGGGACGCCAGGCCGTTGGCCAACTCGCGCACTTGCCTCGCCAGTTCCGACCAGGTCATGGTTTGCCATATACCCAAATCTTTTTCACGCATTGCGGGGCGTGCGCCACGCACCTTGGCATGGTGCTCCACCAACGCCGGAAACGTTGCCGGCACCACAGATGCGCTTTGCGCAGTCGGGTTTTGCGCCACGGTTGTCTCCTTCAGCCAGAAATCCAGCCCCTTTTCGGGGATTTTGTAATCTACGTAGCCTTTGTTTTATGATGGGCTGGCGCTTAAGTTATAGACTTGCTGATGCATCAACTGTCACGGATATGACATTCCTGCTTTTTCTAGGGTAAATCCTCATGCTTCTGAAAGAATCACTGCAAGATGCGGCTGCGTGGTTTGGCGTGCTCGATGCTGAACAGCAGGCGCGCGTGCGGCGTGACGTGTCGGTTGCGCAGTATCCCGCAGGAGCCATCATAGAGCGCAAAGGCGAAAAAGCCTACGCCTGGATCGGCGTGCTGGCCGGCCTGATCAAGGTATCGGTAGGCAATTCCGACGGCAAAATGGCCTCGCTCACCGGCGTACCCGCGGGCGGCTGGATAGGCGAAGGGTCGCTGCTCAAGCGTGAAGCGCGCAAATACGATGTGGTTGCCTTGCGCGACTCGACCGTCGCACGGCTGCCGGAAGCCACTTTCAACTGGCTGCTCGACAACAGTATTCCGTTCAACCGGTATTTGCTGCATCAGCTCAACGAGCGTGTGGGCCAATTCATAGGCAAAGCCGAATACGACCGCCTGCTGGCACCCGATGCGCGTGTGGCCCGCTGCCTGGCCGAGCTGTTCAATCCTTTGTTGTATCCGGGCAATGGCATGCGGCTCGATATCACACAGGAGGAAATCGGCTATCTGGCGCGCATTTCGCGGCAGCGCACAAACCAGGCGCTGCGCACGCTGGAAGCCGCGCATTTATTGAAAGTCGAGTACGGGGCCGTGCAGGTACTGGATCTGGCCGGCCTGCGCGGGTATGGTTTGTAAAGATCAGGAACGTATCGTGCTGCCGGGTTGGCGTTTACGCCAAGCGTCAGGGCTGTTCTAGCGACGTTGTTCTGCTCGGCGTTGTCCGGAGTGGGTGGGGGCAGTCCGACACGGCGTGCTTGTTTCCGCGTCTGCCTCGTACAGCCGGGCGTCGGCCGAACTCCCTCGCTGCGCTCGGTCAGACAGCGGCCGACGACACCCCCCGGCCTCCCTTCGTCAGCACGCGGCGCACGCCTACACGCCGGCCTACCCCCACCCACACCGGACAACTACGGCAGGAGTATCTTGACGGCTTTAGACCCTCCGGTTCGCGCTGGTACGAAAAGAGGCTGTCAGGCCTCCCCCGACATTCGCCGGCATAAAAAGGCGGGTGTGGCGCGGGCTGTGCAGGCGCCTCGCGCACGCCGTTTCAGGCCAGCCTGGTGGGGATGCAAGTCCGAGGCTGTTTGACCGCGACGGGTGTGGACAATCCGGGGGATTGTCCACCGCGGGAGTTCCTCGGACGCCCCGCCAGGCTGGCCTGAAACGGGTACCCCTGGCAACGCCAGGGGCGTAGCGCGCGAAGCCGGAACAGCCCCCGCCACACCCGACTTTCTCAAGAACGAAGCCTGCTCCAAATACCAATCCGACTTTCTTAAAAACGAAGCCTAATGTCCTGTTTGCTTAGTTTGGATGCTCAGATTCAGATGCATGGGCTTGCCAGGCAAGGCGCAAACCAGCAATAGCCAGTACTATCGCGAGGATTTGCAACGCAGCATACCCAAGGTCGGTGTGCGAATTAACCGAACAGGACACTAGCCGCCCACCAGGCACCGTCAATCCAGCTTGATCCCCGCCTTCTTGATGACCTCGGCCCATTCCGCGCGCTGCGCCTCCGCATAAGCCTTGAAATCATCGGCGGTCATGGGTAAAGGCTCCACTCCCATCGCCCGGATTTTCTCATCCACTTCGCCCGACTTCAGCACCACCTGCAAATCCGCGCTGAGCTTATCGACAACCTCGGTAGGCAGACCCGCGGGTCCGACCAGGCCCTGCCACGCATAAGCGGTAAAGTCCTGCACACCCGCCTCCGCCATAGTGGGCACATCAGGCAACGTTGCCAGGCGCTCGGGCGTTGCCACCGCCAACACCCGCAACTTGCCGGCCTTGATATTGGACGCCGCCGCCGCCGAATCGACAAATCCCAGACTGACCTGCCCGCCCAGCATATCCTGCAGCGCCGGAGCGGCGCCCTTGTAGGGCACATGGGTGATCTGGACATCGGCGCGCTGCTTGAACATTTCCAGCGCCAGATGATGAGGTGAACCCGCGCCGGCCGACGCCGACGTAAGCTTGTCAGGATTTTCCCGTGCGGCCGCAATGACATCCTGCACCGTCTTGAAAGGCGAGCTTTCATTCACGGCCAGCATCAGGGGAAAGCGCGCCAGCCCGCCAATATAGGTGAACTTGTCGGGGTCGTACTGCAGCGACGCGTAAAGCGAAGGATTGAACGCCAGCGTGCCCGAGTCGGCGGTACCGATGACATAACCGTCGGCCTGGGCCTGCTGGACGTATGTGGCGCCGATGATGGTGGCCGCGCCCGGCTTGTTCTCGACCACAATAGTCTGGCCCAGCGACTTTTCCAGGCCCGCGGCCACCACCCGGCCGATCACATCGGAACCACCGCCCGCCGGATACGGAATGACCCACTGGACAGCCCGTTCCGGCCAGGCGGCGTGGGCCAGGCTGGCCGCGCCAAGCAGCGATGCGGCGGCAAGCGTTCTTATTAATTTAGACATGAATGGTTCCTCCGTGGACTATATCAATACAAACTTTTTACGTTTGCAATTATGCAACGGATTAACCATGGATAAAACCCGGGGTTTGCCTGAACCCGGCCCCGCCCTATTCTTCCCCTTTCTTCCCGCGCTCCGCTAGCGAACCATGCCCGCGGCCACCGTTTGGTGCGTTGCCGCATCGATCAGGATGAACGCACCGGTGGCCGGATGCTCGGCATAGGCATCCAGTGCCAGCACATCACGCGCAACCAGCGTGGCATGACCGATATCATTCATATCGAACACCCCGCCGGCCACCACATTCCGCAGCTCGTGGATATCGCGCCGGGTATGCACCGTTTTGACCCGGGCCTGGGTCAGGCGGGTGCCCTGCTTCAGCCAATAGTGCCGCGCGGGGCTCAGGGCCTGCTGGTCCAGCCAGCACAACTCGGCATCGAACTCCCGGGCCAGCCTGATCTGCGCCTCGGACGGAACGATCAGGTCGCCACGCGATACGTCGATATCCTTATCGAGCACAATAGTGATGCTTTCGCCGCCATAAACCTGGTCGACATCCTGCTCACCTCGCAACAGCCTGGCCACGCGCGCTGTCTGCCCTGACGGCAGAACCTTGACTGACTCGCCCACGCTCAGGCCTGCGCCGGCCAGCTGCCCGGCATAGCCCCGGAAATCATTGATATTGTGGCCGCCGTGCCGAATGACCCATTGCACGAAGAAACGCGCAGAGGCCTGTCCGGGATCGGCACTGCCGGGCAAGGTTTCCAGCAGCGACAGCAGCGCGGGCCCATCATGCCAGGGCATGTTTTTCGATGGCTCGACCACATTGTCCCCCTTCAGGGCGGACATGGGAATAATATGGAAATGTTCAATGCCCAATGTGTCGGCCAGCGCGGCATACGACTGCCGGATGCGCTCGAAAACCTCCTGGTCCCAGCCGACCAGGTCCATCTTGTTGACGGCCACGACAATATGCCGCAGCCCCAGCAGGTGCGCCAGCGCGCTGTGGCGTTTGGTTTGCGGCAACAGTTGCCCATCGGCCGCCCGGCTGGCATCGACCAGCACGATGGCAACCTGAGCGGTGGAAGCGCCTGTCACCATATTGCGCGTGTACTGCTCGTGCCCGGGCGCATCGGCAATAATGAACTTGCGCAGCGGCGTGGCAAAGTAACGATAGGCCACATCGATGGTGATGCCCTGCTCGCGCTCGGCCTCCAGGCCGTCGGTCAGCAAGGCCAGATCGATCTCGTCGGCAGCCACCCGCTTGTACTTGGAGCGCGATATGGACGCCATTTGGTCGGCAAAGACGCCTTTGCTGTCATACAGCAGACGGCCTATCAGCGTTGATTTGCCATCATCCACCGAACCGGCGGTAATCAGGCGCAGCACGCCTGTGTCGTGGGCCGATATCCACGAGTCGTTGACTGCATTCATCAAAAATACCCTTGTTTCTTGCGGCGCTCCATCGAGGCCTCGGAAGTCTGATCATCCATGCGGGTCGCGCCGCGCTCGGTAATCGTGGTGATCGCGGTTTCGGCGATGATGGCCTGCGGATCGGCGGCGTCGGAGGCAACCGGGCAGGTGCATGAAATATCACCCACCGTGCGGAACCGCACCGTGAGCGTTTCGGGAATTTCAGTGGGGCGCGGCGGCGTGATGGGCGTCACCGGCACCAGCAGCCCATTGCGCCGCACCACCAGCCGCTCGTGCGCGTAATAGATGGACGGCAAGCTGAGCCGCTCGCGCGCAATGTATTGCCATACATCCAGCTCGGTCCAGTTTGAAATGGGAAAGACACGCATGTTTTCACCCGCGTGCACCTTGGTATTGAACAGGTTCCACAATTCCGGCCGCTGGGCCTTGGGGTCCCACTGCCCAAACTCATTCCTGAAGGAAAACACCCTTTCTTTTGCACGTGCTTTTTCCTCGTCGCGCCGGGCGCCGCCTATGCAGGCATCGAAGCCGAACTCCTCGATGGCCTCCAGCAAGGTCGTGGCCTGGGCGGCATTGCGCGAGTCGGTCTCGCGGCGCAGGGCGACCGTGCCACGGGCAATGGAATCCTCGACATGCCGCACAATCAGGGTTTCGCCCAGCTCTGCGACTCGTTGATCGCGGAAGGCAATGACCTCGTCGAAATTGTGGCCGGTATCGATATGCATCAGCGGAAACGGAAAACCGGCCGGACGAAAAGCCTTCTCGGCAAGACGCAGCAGCACCACGGAATCTTTGCCGCCCGAAAACAGCAGCACTGGCCGCTCGCATTCGGCCGCAACCTCGCGCAAGATATAAATGGCCTCGGACTCCAGCCAATCCAAGTGCGTGCGCGCGGAAATATTGCCCATATTCGTATCCTGTTCAGTTCTTTACCTGGCCTGCATGCAGACCGCATTCTTTGGACAGCTTCTGCTCCCACCACCAGCGACCCGCCCTGACGTCCTCGTCGGGGCGAATGGCCCGCGTACAGGGCTCGCAGCCTATGGAGGGATAGCCCTGATCGTGCAGCGGGTTATAGGGGATGGCCAATGCATGCACGACTTCCCATACTTGCTCCAGCGTCCAGCTGGCCAGCGGGTTGTACTTGCGCAGGCCAAAGGCGGTGTCGAACTCCGATTCGGCCAACTCTGTGCGGGTCAGCGACTGTTCGCGACGCTGCCCGGTAAGCCATGCCGACCGCCCCCGCAAGGCGCGCCGCAGGGGCTCTACCTTGCGCAGATTGCAGCACGCCTTCCTGAGCTCGGTGCTTTCGTAGAAGGCAAAGGCCCCGTGCGCGTCCACATGCTGCTTGACCGCGACAGGATCTGGCCGCAGCATAGTCACCGTAACGCCATAGCGCTCGCGGATGCCATCCACTAGCGCCAGGGTCTCGGAGTGCAGGCGCCCGGTATCCAGCGTGAATACCTCTATGGGCAGCCGGGCGTCGAAAATGGCGTGCGCCAGCATCATGTCTTCCACGCCCAACGACGACGCAAACACCGCATCGGGATGCTCGCCTGAAATATCTGTCAGCCTTTCCCGCAACGCCGCCCATTGCCTGTCGGTCGCGACGCTCAAAGAAGAAGTCAGCATTGCATCCACACACCGTCCCGCGTCCCACAACACTGCTGGACACAAGTGAAATAAAAGAATCATTTTGCCGAACCTGCCGGCTCAAGGGAACGACTTAATAGTTAAGTGTTTATCACCTCCAGCCATTAATAGAAAAAGACATATGCTCATGCAATTAATGCGTCCCCATTTAATTTTTCTGAATGTTTATTGGGGACGTAATATGATCTGCACACTAAAATACGGATTCCTGGGCAAACAGGACACCCTTGTCATTTCATTTATCCGCTTAAGGCTCAATCATGTCAGAACACCCGACGCATGCACTTCCTTCCTACCTCAACGCCGACGACCTGGGTCCCTGGGGTATTTATCTTGAGCAAGTCGAACGTGTAACTCCCTATCTGGGCAAGCTGGCCAAATGGGTCGAAACTCTCAAGCGCCCCAAACGCTCGCTGATCGTCGATATTCCGGTAGAGCTCGACAACGGCACCATTGCCCACTTCGAAGGCTATCGGGTCCAGCACAACACCTCGCGCGGCCCCGGCAAGGGCGGCGTGCGCTTCCACCAGGACGTCACATTGTCGGAAGTCATGGCGCTGGCAGCCTGGATGTCGGTCAAGTCGGCCGCCGTCAACCTGCCCTTCGGCGGCGCCAAGGGCGGCATACGCATCGACCCGCGCAATTACTCCCGGGGCGAACTCGAACGCATCACGCGGCGCTATACCAGCGAGATCGGCGCCATTATCGGGCCCAACAAAGACATCCCCGCTCCCGACGTCAACACCAATGCCCAGACCATGGCCTGGATGATGGACACTTACTCCATGAATGAAGGGGCCACCACTACCGGCGTCGTCACCGGCAAGCCCGTATCACTGGGCGGCAGCCTGGGGCGCGTCGAGGCCACCGGCCGCGGCGTCTTCGTGGTGGGCCGCGAAGCCGCCCACGATGCCGGCATACCCATCGAAGGTGCACGGGTTGTCATCCAGGGCTTCGGCAACGTGGGCGGCACCGCCGCCCGCCTGTTCTACGAAGCGGGCGCCAAAGTCATCGCCGTTCAGGACCATACCGGCTGCGTGCACAATGCCGGCGGCCTTGACGTGCTGACACTGCTCAAGCATGTCGAAGAACATGGAGGCATTGTCGACGCGCCCAATACCGACAAGCTGACGCCGGCCGAATTCTGGGCGCTGGAAACCGAACTGCTGATCCCCGCCGCCCTGGAAGGTCAGTTGAACCAGGACAATGCCAACTCGATACGGGCCCGTATCGTCATTGAGGGCGCCAACGGCCCCACCACACCCGAAGCCGACGACATTCTTACCGCCAACGGCACCCTGATCGTCCCCGATGTGCTGGCCAACGCCGGCGGGGTCACCGTCAGCTATTTCGAATGGGTGCAGGACTTCTCCAGCTTCTACTGGACCGAAGATGAAATCAACCACCGCCTGGAGGCCATGATGAAAGCCGCCTATGCCTCGATCTCGGCCGTTGCCAAAGAACACAAGGTCAGCCAGCGGACATCCGCCTTCATCACCGCCTGCACCCGCATCCTGGAAGCGCGTGAAGTACGCGGACTGTATCCTTAACGTCGCATCGTACTGACTGGCCTTAATCTGGCACCAGCAAAGCCACCGGCAGTTCGGCCAGCGCGTCGGCCAGCCTGATGCGGCCGTCGGCGGCGCAGTTCAGCTGCGCCCCGCCAAGCGCGTTGGTCCAGGCCATTCCCGCGTATCGTCGCGGCGCGCATACCGCCGTATCACCCCAGAACGCGGGATCCAGCACCGGCAGGTCCCGATCCCGGGACACCCCCGAACAGCACAGCCTGGGCGCCACCACAAGCGCCAAGCCATCTGGCCCGGCGCGTATGAAAGCCACGACATGGTCGGCGCGGCTGCCCGTCGATGGAAGCGCCCAGTATGCGCCACCGGTAAAGACGGCCGGCATGGCGCGCCGCACATTCAGCGCCCAGGCCAGTACTGCTTGCTTGATCCCCCCTGTCCGCCAATGCGCCAACAAATCGGGCAACTGCGCACCGGCCTCCAGCGCCGTCAACGCGGCACGCCGGGCGGAAAAATCGACTTCGCGGCGATTGTCGGGATCGACCAGACTGAAATCCCAGAACTCGGTTCCCTGGTACATATCCGGCACACCGGGCGCGGTGACACGCAACAAGACCTGTGCCAGGCTGTTGACGGCGCCGGCCGGCGCAATACGCTGCGCGAACAAGGCAATATCGCACAACAGCCCATAATGCTCCTGGCCGGGCAACAGGCTGTCCAGAAACGCCAGCGCAGCCTGTTCATACGCAAGATCAGGCTCGAACCAGCCTGAGCTGAGTTTGGCTTCGCGCAACGCCTTGACCTGCCAATGGCCCAGGCGCCGCACGAAGTCCCGCAGGCCCGGTTCGTCATCGCTGGCCAGGTCCAGCGGCCATCCACCCACCATGGTCTGGAACAGCATATATCGTTCAGCCGCCTGCGCGGGGCCGGCTTCACGCCAGGCGCCGCCCGGCCCCGAAAGCCAGCGCCCACTGGCCTCGCACCAGGCGCCGGACACCTCACTCAGCACCGCCAGGCGCGCGCGCGCATCCTCGCCCCGCTTGTGGTCGTGCGTGGCCGTGGCCAGCATGGATTGCGGCGCATGTCCGGCACGCCAGGCATTCTTCTGATGATAGTTCGAAGCCGGGATGGCAAAAACAGCAGGGTCGGAACCCACCTCGTTGCGTGACAGCAAACGGCCATAACGATAAAACACCGTGTCTTCCAGGGACTTGGCCGCCAGCGGCGGCGTCAGTTGCTGGAACCGCCGAATCACGTCGCGCCACAATGCGCCGGGCAGGGCCTGTTCGGCGATATAGCTGCGATAAACGGGAAACGAAACCAGGACGTCATCGAGGGCTCGGCCAATGGCCTGCCGGCTCCAGTCCCGCGTACCCTCGCCGGCCCGGGCCAGGCGACGCACGCCGCGCAGCAATCGATGGCGTTCCGCCACGAAATGGCGGTCCAGCAATTGTTGCCGGGCGTCACGCACATAGGCCTGCACGTCGCGCGCATCGCCGGTCAATTCATGCCACTGCCAGGTCAGCGCCGCTGCACCCCCACCGTCATGCAGCACGGCGGCGGTCTGGTCCATGAAGTCGTAACCGGTACTGCCATCCACCTGCCATTGGGAATCCAGGTTTTCATCAGGGGCCAGTATTTTTTCCACCACGATCCAGGGCTCATCACCCCGCAGCGACTCAGGCCGCTGCAACGACCGGCAGGCCAGCTCGCCGCGCAGCTTGCGGCAATATTCGGCGGGGTCGGCGAGCCCATCCACATGATCGATGCGCACACCATCGATCAGCCCCTGCGCATACAGGCGCAAGGGCAGGGCATGCACCGCGTCGAATACGGCAGGCTTTTCCACGCACACACCGATCAGATCATTGATCTCGAAGAAACGCCGCCAGTTGATGGCGCTGGCGGCACTGCGCCAGTCGGCCAGCCGGTAGTGCTGCCGTTCCAGCAAGGCATGCATGCGCCGCCGCCCGGCCGGGTCGCGGCCATCATGGGCCCGGATGATCTGTGCCGGCTCGCCCCCACCAGCCAGCGAACCCGGCGCAATGGGGTAGCACACCCCATAGGCTTCGATCAACAAGGCCCGCCCCGACTCGTCGGGGACCAGCCTGACATTGCCGCCGGCAAGGCCGGCCTCGCATGCCTCCGGCAGGAAGGGCGCCAGGACCTTGCCCCGCAGAGAAGGATCCGGGGCCTGCCAGTCGATATCGAACCACGAGGCATGGGGGCTGTCCGGGCCGTGCCGCAATACATCCCACCACCAGGCGTTGCCGGCATGTGTCGCCATATGATTGGGAACAATATCCAGAATCAGGCCCATGCCATATTCGCGCAATCGTTCGGCCAGCTGTATCAGCGCGGCTTCGCCGCCCAGCTCCGGACTGACCACCGAGTGGTCGATCACGTCATAGCCATGCCGCGAACCGGGCCGCGCGCGCGTAACAGGAGACAGGTAGTAATGGCTTACGCCCAGGTCGGCATAATAGGGCACCAGCCCGCAGGCATCCAGCAAGGTGAATCCGCCGTGCAACTGCAGGCGCGCGGTGGCACGCGGCGTGCTCACACCCTGCTCCCCGCCGCGGAAACCGGCGCGCCGCGGTACGGATCCAGGGTCGCCACCACACATTCGGCCAGAAGACGTCCCTCGTTCAGCGCATCGCCAGCCTGGTCCTGGCTGGCGAAAATAATCTGCTCGCTCCCTGACATTTTCTTGCCCAGAACGATATCGTCGCGTGAAAAATTACAGTGAATGCGCAGCCGGCTTGCATTGCCCATGCGCCAGCACGCCAGCACCGCCAGCTCGCCAACAACCTCTACCGACTCCGACACACTCCCTTCCAGGCAAGGGCGGATGAACTCGCGACGCACGTCCAGCAGGCGCTTGTAGAGCGCGTGCCAGCTCAGGCCAAGGGCATCGTGCACGCCTGGCGCCACCCGCGAGGCTTCCCAGGTTTTCATGCTGCCGGGATCGGGCACGGCGGGCACCTTTCCTCCGCGAGCCCGCCCATGCATATTGGAAAATTCTTTGAGCCGCCCTTCCCGCACACACCGTTGCAAATCCGGATCGCCGAAACTGGTGAAATAAAGAAAAGGCGCAGTCGATCCGCATTCCTCGCCCATGAAGATCATGGGAATATGTGGTGTCAGCATCTGCAGGGCAATGGCAGCCCGCAATCTGCGTGGTTGCCGGCCGCACAGGCTGCTCAGCCGCTCGCCATAAGCGCGATTGCCGGTCTGGTCATGATTCTGAAGGAAAAATATAAAAGCAGTTGGAGACAGATCGGCGCTGGGCTCGCCATGCGGGCGACCACCACGCGTGGGATTGCTTTCCCCCTGATAAACAAAACCTTCCGCCAGGCATTTTGCAAGATGCCGGGTGGGGTTGTCGACAAAGGCGCCATAATAGCCCTGGGTCTCTCCCGTCAGAATATGGTGCAGGACATGATGCGCGTCGTCATTCCACTGCGCGTCGAAACCTTGCCGCAAAAGGCTGGCGGCATTGTCCTCGTGCTCCAGAATGAAATGCACATGACGGCCTGGCTCCAGCCGGGCGCGCACAAAGCGCTGCATTTCTATCAGCCAGCCCCGGTCCGAAATCGCGTGCGCCGCATCCAGGCGCAGCCCGTCAAACCGGAACTCTTCCAGCCAATACAGCGCATTCTCGGTGAAGAAATCCCTGACCTGACGTTTGCTGAAATCAATGCCATCTCCCCACGGCGTATTCAGATCGCGGTTGAAGAAGTCCGACGCATAGACACCCAGATAATTGCCTTCCGGTCCAAAATGGTTGTACACCACGTCCAGAAAAACCTGCATGCCCATGCCGTGAGCGGTATCGATCAGCAGGCGCAGGTCGTCGGGAGTGCCGTAGGCGCAGTCGGGGGCGTAGGGCAGCGTCCCATCGTAGCCCCAGTTGCGCGGCCCCGGGAAATCGCCGATGGGCATAAGTTCCACCGCGGTCACGCCCAACTCGGCCAGCTCGGCCAGCTTTTCCTGCACCCCCCGGAACCCCCCCGCCAAGCCCGGATGAATCTCGTACAGCACCGTATCCTTCCAGGGCAGGCCCCGCCAATCGTTATTGCGCCATGTATAGGCTTGTGTGTCCTGCACAATACTGGCATCGTGCACATCGCCATCCTGCTGGCGGGAGGCCGGGTCAGCAACACACCACTGCTCATCCAGGCGATAGCGATAACGCATGCCCGGCGCGCCCTCGCACAGGATTTCATGGAAACCGTCTTGAACCGCCGCCATGCGCACGGGCGCATGCCCCTCGCGTTCCAGATACACATCGGGCGCGTTGGGCGCCCACAGCCTGAATTTGACCTGGCCACCACCCCTGGGCACCGCACCGAAGCTGTACTCAAACAAACCGCGCCCCGGGGCCGCTGTCCAGTGTCCGCCTCATTTTTCCGGTGCCCAGGCCTGGCCGGGATGCGGCATGCCCGACGTCGAGCAGTCCCAGATGCCATGCCCTGGCGGGAGACACGCGGCGTCGTTCCGGAATGCAATTGAGCGCAACATCGGGCCGCAAGGCCTGGTAGGCCCGGACATACATCGGCGCGGTGCCGGCCCAGTCGAAATCCGCCCGCATGGCATTGCGGCGCATGGCCCGCCAGATATCGGGCTGCGCATGCAGGGACAGGGCGCGGCTGATGGCGCGCACCATGTCCTGGGCCCGGTCTCCATCGAACAAAATGCCGGAGCCCGCCCGCATCGCGGCGGCTGGCTGCTGCGCGCCCGGGTCGATGATGGTATCGGCCATGCCGCCCAGCCTGGATCCTATCGGTATGGCGCCATAGCGCATGGCATAAATGGGGGTCAGCCCGAACGGTTCGAAGCGGCTGCCATGCAGCAGCATATCGGCACCCGCATGCAGCTGGTGGGCGCGGGCCTCGTCAAAACCGATATGCACGCCGCAACGCCCGGGGTAGGCTTGCGCCAGCGTCGCGAGCCTGCGTTCCAGCAATTTGTCGCCCTGCCCCATGATGCATACCTGCAACGCCGGATGCGCCCGCAGCGCCAGCGGTATGGCATCCGCCGCCACATCGGCCATCTTCTGGGTCGTCAGGCGGCTGCCCATTGCCATCAGCACCGCCGCGTCATCTTCCCGCAGCCCGAAACTGCGCTGCAGTTCGCGCTTGCACTGCTTCTTGTTGCCGGGCTGTTCGGCGCTGAACGCATTCCCTCCCAGATAAGGGTCGCATTGCGGATTCCACAAGCGGGTATCGATGCCATTGGGAATGGCTACCATGTCTCTGGCGCGCGCCCTTAATGCGCCCTCGAGGCCGCAGCCGAAAACCGGCGTCAGAATTTCGCGCGCATAGTTGTGGCTTACCACGGTAATCAGGTCGGCATGGCGAATACCCGCTTCCAGGAAGTTCAGGCAGCCAGCGGCTTCCTCTCCGCGGTCCGCGCAGTATCGCTCGGCAATACCCAGCGCCGCCGCTCGCTGCCCGGGAAACACCCCCTGAAACGCCACATTGTGCAAGGTAAGAACCGTTTTGACCTCCTGCACGCCCTGCTGACGTATCAGCAAGGGTACCAGGCCCGCGTGCCAATCGTGGCAATGCACAATATTGGGGCGAAGAACGGACTCGATACCCCGCGCCACCCGGACCGCGGCATGTGCAAGCGCGGCGAACCGGACGGCATTATCCTTGTGCTCGCTTCCATCGGCCGCCACATAGAGCCCCACGCGGCGGTACAGGGCGTCATTCTGTAGCAGCAATACCGGCAGCCCCAGTTCGGGGCACTCTCCCGCCAACAGCACTGCGTCTCCGCCCGGCATGTCGGTCAGCACCGCCACCCGGCGCAGATAACGAACCGTCTCCAGCGTGCCGGGGTAGGCCGGCAACATCAGGCTAAGCTGCAAGCCCGGCATGGCCGCCAGGGACTGCCCCAGGCCGCTGACCGCGTCGCCCAGCCCGCCCGTTTTTGCCAGCGGAAACGCCTCGGCAGTTACCGTCAGAATTTTCAGCGCCACAATCTTTCTCCAGTAGTCCGTTCACGCTGACTTTTAGCAAGTAGCGTGCCCAGCCTATACCGACCGGTGGTTCTGGGAGGACGGAATGACCGGCGAAAACGACGGCGCGCGATCGCCCGAGGCGGCATCCAGCAGCGCGCACATGCGTTCCACAGAAGGCGAAACCACACGCCGCTGACGCAAAGCGCGCGGCAGTCCCAGCGCCACATCGGCAAGGGTGTGCAGAAACATGCCCGACAAGCGTGCTTTGCCCAGTTGCGCGCGGGTCCTGCGCCAGGCGGATCGGAGCGGACGGCGCATCCAGGCCATCCATATCTCGTTGCGTATCCGCAGCCGCTCTCGCAGACGCGCATCGGTCACGCCGCAAGGAAAGCGTCGACTGACAATATCGTCCGCATACACGACGCGCCAGCCTCGTTCCGTCATATCCAGCGCCATCAGCGCCTCTTCGCCGCCGAAAAAGAAAGGCGGCCAATATCCACCCACGTCGTAAAAGGCGCGGGTTCGCATAATGCATGCCCCCGCCATGAAATCAAGCAGTTGAGGGCCGGGCATGCGCCCATGCGACAACGGACTCTGCGCCATGATCGAGCATGCGGGACTCAATTTCCGGGACGGCCCGATGTGGACACAGGCATTCAAGACCGCAACATCGGGCGCAGCATCCAGTGTCGCGACAGCGCGCTCGAGCGCTCCCATTTCCCATCGCGTGTCGTCGTCGCAAAAGGCAATATAAGGCGTATGCACGTAGGCCACCCCGATATTGCGCGCAGCCGCACCCAGGTTGCGGCGCGCCCTGATCAACATGACCGAGGGAAATCGCTCGGCGACCGCCGCTGACGTCCCGTCGGTCGATCCGTTATCGATCACGATAATCGGCCACCTGCCCGGCAAGCGGCATAAAGACACCAGCGTATTCAATACAGGTATACGTCTGTTATGCGTCGTGACGACAATGGATACGCGCCCTTCAGTCAGCATGTTCGTTCCGCCTCGGATTGAGTACATGGGATGAACCAGCAGCACGCAACGTGCCCGGCGGGTTCAGTGAACCGTCAGCGGGAAGCGGGCTGATCCGTCTCGCCAGCCGCGCCATACTCGTCGAGCCGGTTGTACAGCGTTTTCAGGCTGATGCCCAGCATCTCGGCGGCCGCTTTCTTGACACCGCCACACTGCTTCAATGTGGCAAGAATAAGCTGCCTGTTGGCATCGGCAAGGGGAACCCCCACGGGGACCAGGATCTCGGACCCCCACCCGGCCGAGTGCCCTTCGAGCTCGAAGGAATTGAAATCCCCCGTGATGACTTCGTCGGCAAGAATATAGCTGCGGTACACGTAGTTGCGCAGCTCGCGGATATTGCCCGGCCAGGAATACTCCTGCATGGCCTTCAAGGATTCAGGCGCGAACGTTTTCACTGTCCCGCCCTCGGCATTGAGCTGGTCCAGGAAATACCCGGCAAGCAGCAATACATCGTCTTCCCGTTCACGCAACGGAGGAAGCTCCAGCGGAAAAACACTGAGCCGGTGATACAGGTCTTCGCGCAGGACCCCGCTGCTGACAGCCTGCTCGGGGTTGCGATTGGTTGCGGCAATCACCCGGACATCGGCGGTAATCTCCTCGTGCGAACCCACGCGCATGAAGCGGCCGGTTTCCAGGACCCGCAACAAACGCACCTGCAGCTCCATGGACATTTCAGTGATTTCATCCAGAAAAAGCGTCCCCCCGCGCGCACGCTCGAAATACCCTTTGTGCTGGCGATCCGCCCCGGTAAAGCTGCCTTTTTCGTGGCCGAACAATTCGCTCTCGATCAGGTTGGACGCAATCGCCCCGCAATTGATCGGCATGAACGGCTGCTGATGCCGCGGGCTGGCCAAATGAATGGCTTCGGCCGCCAGTTCCTTGCCGGTGCCGCTTTCACCCACCAGCAACACGGTGGCGCGCGTGGGAGCGACCTTTTCAATATGCGCGCACAGCAACTGTATCGCTCGCGAATGGCCTATCATCCTGGAAAAACAGTCGACCGCTCCCGGCAGGGGCCGATCGACCATCATGGTCTCGAGCTCTTTGAGCACGCCGCGCAGGCGCCGCAGGCTGACCGGCTTGAGCAGATAATCCACTGCGCCGCAGCGCAAGGCTTCAATGGCGCTGTCAACGCTGGAATGCCCCGTCATGAAGACAACCTGGGTGCCGGGCAGGTTGGTCATCTTCCAAAAATCGATACCATTTCCATCGGGCAGTTGCATATCGAGCAGCATGACATCTGGTTTCTGCCGATCGACCTGGATTCTGGCTTGGCGAACATCCCCCGCCTGGGCGACGGTATAGCCGTCTTCAGCGGCTATCTCGGCGACCAGCTCGCGTACTGCGGCGTCGTCGTCTACGATCAAAAGGTGCGGCATCAATGTCCCCGTTTATAGCTTCGGTTTGAATTGTGTCATGAATCTATCGTACGCGGATTCAGATGCGCGGCCAGTAAACATACCTGTTATTTGCAACAAAAAGAAATTGCGTGTGGGAACACCTGTTTCATACTAGACTGTAGTCGATGAATAAGTCCACCCGAATTCTGGGGCACTCGCCCGTGGCGTTCGAACTTGCCCGCGCCATCGTCAAGGCTGCCCCCACCGAGGCCAGCGTCCTGCTTGTGGGCGAAAGCGGAACCGGCAAGGAAATAGTTGCGCGTGCCCTCCATAATCGAAGCCACAGGCATAAAGCGCCGTTTGTGGCCGTCAATTGTGGCGCCATCACCGCCACCCTGGCCGAAAGCGAATTGTTTGGACACGAGAAAGGCAGCTTTACCGGAGCCTCGTCCACGACCATGGGCTGCTTTGAACAGGCGCACAACGGCACGCTGTTTCTGGACGAAATCACCGAAATGCCCTTGAACATGCAGGTCCAGTTACTGCGTGTTCTGGAAACCGGCCAGTATCACCGCGTAGGCGGCTCCGAACCGCGCAATGCCAGTGTCCGCATCATTGCAGCCACCAATCGCAGCCCCAGGGAAGCGGCGCTGGCCGGCTGTTTCCGTGCAGACCTGCTGTACCGCCTGGCTGTTTTCCCCATACGCATACCGTCGTTGCGCGAACGCAAGACAGATATCCGCTATTTTGCGCAGCGCTTCGTCGACGAGCTCAATCAGCAGGAAAAGGCCCAGAAGAAACTGGCCGCCTCCGCAGCCAAAGTACTTGAAGCCCACCACTGGCCGGGCAATATCCGCGAACTGAAGAACGTCATTACCCGTGCCTATATTCTGGCGGACGACATCGTCGAAATTCCACCCATTGCTACCGGGGCATTTCGCAACAACTCGCCGGATACCGAGCAGGGTTTATTGAAGATACCCATCGGCACGCCGTTATCCAGCGCGCAAAAAGCAATCATCATGGCCACGCTGGAGCACTATGCGGGTGATAAGCGCCGCACGGCGCTTGCGCTGGGCATCAGCCCCAAGACACTCTACAACCGTCTTGAGCGATTTCGCATGACCAGCGACCCGGCCGAAACCGCCTGAGCCGGCGCAGCACTTCTTACACCCATCGGTAACTTGTCTACCCCGCCCGCACCGCCGCGGGCCGCTCCTCCTAGGGAAATCGCGCCCTTTTCAAACTGGCATGAATTTTGCTTAATACACTTAAAGCCTATTGAAAAGAAGCCAACCTTGAATCAGGAGATGCCCGGTGACTCAGATGCACGTTGAACTACAGGCGCGCCAGCAACTGACCCTGACTCCCAGGCTGCAACAATCCGTCAAGTTGCTGCAGATGTCGACACTGGACTTCAGCCGCGAAGTGGCCGAGGCCATTGCCAACAACCCTTTTCTGGAAGACCCGGAAGACCCGTCCGCTCCCGCCGGACCTACGGAATCGGATGACGGTCAGGAAAACACGACGGGTACCGCCGAATCGACCCATGCGGATGCCGCACATGCCACGGCCATCGAAACGAATTCGCCCGAGTCCGGCACTGCGCAGGATGCCGGGGCGGAGCGCAACGACCTCGATGCCGCAGCAGCCTACTCGGGCGACTACCCAACCCGTAACCATGTCGATGGAGCCGAGAGCAACGATGTAGGCCAGTGGGCGCGCAGCGCCACCACGCTGCAGGATGCCCTGCTGCTCGACCTGTGCGGCTATCCGCTCAGTGACCGCGATCGATTTCTGGTGGAACACATTATCGAAGCCATCGACGAAGACGGCTACCTGCGGGTGCCGTTCAGCGAGCTGGCCCGCGCTGGGCAATTCACGCCTGCGCCGGATGATGAAGAATGGGAAATTGCCTTGCGCCTGGTGCAGCAGCTGGGCGCGCCCGGCCTGGGCGCGCGCGACCTGAAAGAATGCATGCTCCTGCAGTTGAATGCGCTGTCCGACACCACGGCACATCGCGCGCTGGCCCTCGGCATCGTTTCGGAACATCTGGATAAGCTGGGGCGATGCGAATACAGTGGCCTGGCCCGCGCCCTGAATTGCACGCTGGACGCCGTACAGGCAGCCTGCGCGCTGATACGAACGCTCGAGCCTCGCCCGGGCAGAAGCTACCATTCCATCGACCCCTCCACGTATATCGTTCCCGATGTCATTGTGCGCAAGGTCGGCAGCCAGTGGATGGCCGCCTCGAACAACGATGCCATACCGCAAGCCCGCCTGAACAGTACCTATACCGAGCTGTTTCGCGGCACGCGCTACAGCGGGCGCGCGCTGATGGCACAGGCCTTGCAAGAGGCCCGATGGCTGATGCGCAGCCTGGAGCAGCGCAGCAACACAATACAGCGTGTGGCGCAAGCCATCGTGGCGCGCCAGCAAACCTTCTTCGACTACGGTGAAATCGCTCTGCGGCCTCTGATGCTCAGCGAAATCGCCGACGAGCTCGGCATACATGAATCCACCGTCTCGCGCGCAACCAGCAATAAATACCTGGCCTCGCCACGCGGCATCTTCGAATTCAAGCATTTCTTCTCGCGCGAACTGTCCACCCGCTCTGGCGGCACCTGTTCCGCTGGCGCAGTGCGGGCGCTCATGCAGGAAATGATAGCCGACGAGAACCCTCGGGCACCGCTTTCCGACGTCATCCTGACGCAGAAACTTGCGAGCGAAGGAATCGTCGTGGCCCGGCGAACCGTGTCCAAGTACCGGGCGCAGATGAGGGTCCCGCCTGCCGAGCTGCGCCGCGCGCCCTGACATCGCGGCGCCACGCGAACAGGTGCCGGGAAGTCCAGTTAGAATAGTCGTTTTGCCGCTTTTCCGGGCACCGCCATGCCTGCCCCTGCCGGAGCGCAGGCCCAAGCACCGAGCCGCGCAGCCCGGCACAACGGAAACCAGAATGACGACACCCCCCTTGCCCCATATCGCCCTGCTGGGCACCGGCGGGACCATCGCTTCCACGTCTCCCGACAGTACCTCGCTGACCGATTACGCCGTCACCGAAGGTGTCGCCGCCCTGCTGACCGCCGTTCCGGCCCTGGCCACATTGGCCAGCATCCAGTGCGAGCAAGTCTTCAATGTCGACAGCCGCAACATCACCAACGCCATGCTGCTGAAACTGGCCGCCAGGGTCAATCGCCTGCTGGGCGACCCCGGCATCGACGGCATTGTCATCACGCATGGCACCGATACGCTGGAAGAAACGGCCTATTTCCTGACGCTCACCGTTAAAAGCGCCAAACCCGTCGTGCTTGTCGGCGCCATGCGGCCCGCCTCGGCCCTGAGCGCCGACGGCCCACTGAATCTGTATAACGCCGTACTGCTGGCAGCCACTCCCCAGTCGCAAGGGCTGGGCGTGCTGGTCACCCTGAACGACGACGTCCATGCCGCCAGCTTTGTCAGCAAAACCAATACATCCCGCGTCAATGCCTTCAGTTCGCATCAACAAGGCTGCCTGGGTCAGATCGCGCGCGGCGGCCTGCATCTGTTTCAGAAGCCCAACCGCGCCCACACCACCGATACGGCGTTCCACCTGAAGGGCATCAAAGCCCTGCCCTGGGTCGACATTATTTACGACCACCAGAACGCCGGCATGCATTTGTATGAAGCCGCCATAGCCGCCGGCGCCCAGGGCATCGTGATCGCGGGCAGCGGCAACGGCAGCCTGTCGCCCCAGGCCGAAAAAGGCGCCAGGCTGGCCAAGCGGCATCAAATCCCTTGCGTGCGCAGCAGCCGCACCGGGTCCGGTATCGTATCGCCCAGCCTGGGCGACGCCCGGCGCGGCCTGATCGCAGCCCAGGCATTGAACCCTCAAAAGGCACGCATACTGCTGATGCTGGCCCTGACGCAAACACGCGACCGTGCCACGATGCAGTCGTATTTTGACCGCTACTAGACGATTCTCTTTCTGGCTTTCTAGATTAAGCCTGTACTTTGCCGGCTTCGCGATCACGCTTAATCCTGAAAGAAAATGAGAGACCCGGGCGAAAAGACGGCAGGCCGGGCTATTCCCCCGGCGCGGCACGCGCCAGCGAGCGCCCGCTCTGGAAACGTCGCAGCCGGCCACTGACCGGATCCACGAACTCTACGGCGCGCGCCAGCAACTGCAAAGGACGGCTGAAATCATCGTCCGGCGCATACGGCTGCAAAGCCGGATAAAAACCGTCGTTGCAAATCGGGATGCCCAAGGCGCTCATGTGGACACGCAACTGATGCTTGCGGCCCGTAGACGGATACAGGCGGTACCGCGCCAGATCGCCCATCGTCTCGATCAGATCAATCTGCGTTTCGCTGTTGGCTTCGCCGTCTACCTCTTGCATGGTGAAATGTCCGGGGCGCGCCTCCAGGCGGCTGCGGCGAATCAAAGGAAACTCCACGCCGCGGCACAACGGCGCTATCGCCTCGTACTCCTTGCGCACCTCGCGGCTCTGGAACAGCATCTGGTAAGCGCCGCGGCTTTGGGGCGCGGCGCAAAACAGCAGCACGCCGGCCGTGTCCCGATCGAGCCGATGCATGGGGCTGAGCAAGGGCAAGCCCAAAGACTGGCGCAAGCGGATCAGCGCGGTTTCCCTAAGATAGCGGCCGCCCGGAATGCTGGCCAGGAAATGCGGCTTGTCCACAACCACCAGATACTCATCGCGAAACAGCACCGGCAAGTCAAAAGGCACATGGGTTTCGTCGGGCACCTCGCGGTAATACCACAGCCAGCCTTGCGCCTTGTACGGACTATCAAGTGTTTGCGCGACTCCCGCTTCGTCGACGATATCGCCGCGCGCAAGCCGCTCAAGCAGGGTAGCACGCGGCATATGGGGAAAACGTTGGAACAGAAAATCCCGCAGCAGCGTCCAGGGCCCCCGGGGCAAATAAACCCGGCTCGGCGCCACGCCGTCACGCACCGGCAATGGCGCTTGACGCGCCAGCTCGATGTGTTGGGCTTTTTTCAACGGCCCGGATGGCGATGCGCGCTGATGGGCAGACTGAACCCGCCCATCAGCATGGCCGCCATTGCAATCAGGCGGCAACAGGATGATGCGTTTCTTCGCGCCGCATCCGGACCCCTTGCTTGAACCAGATGAACGCCAGTATCAACAGCGCCGGCACATAGAACCAGAACTCGGATGGGCGATTGGGGTTCGGCACCTTCACCTCCGAAATATCCCAGCCCTGCTCCCAGCCGGCGCGCCTGGCCTGGCTGCCGAAGCGCACGGCGGCGATTTGCGCCTGGTCGCCCATGGCCATGACCGTCAGGCCGGCGGCCGACAGGCGCGCCAGGCCTGCCGCATCACCGGTCGCCTGGTTGTCCTCGGGCAGTGCGGCCAGGGGCACGGCCACCGTTTTCTGCTTGTCGTCGCCTTCCAGGCTCATGCCTGTGAGCTGCACGATCAGCCGGCCTTTGGGAGGCATCTCGGCCGCGATCTTCAGCAGTTCGGCCGTCGGCCGCACCTCGTACTTCGGCGCCACATAATTCATGAAGAAATCCGGGCGGAACAGCATGAAAGTCACCACCAGCAGCAAGCCGACCTCGGCCCAGGTCGCCCTGCCGCGCATCCATTTCATGGTCGCCGCCGCGAATGTCAGCGAAGCCAGAATGGCGCCGCCCACCACGAGGGAAAGCTCCCACAGGCCCTCGACATCGATCAGCAGCAGCAAAGGATTGAAGATGAACATGAAAGGCAGCACCGCGGTGCGCATGGCATACGTGACGCCCTGGATACCCGTCTTGATCGGATCCTCGCCGGAAATGGCCGCCGCGGCGAATGTTGCCAGGCCCACCGGCGGAGTGATGTCGGCCATGATGCCGTAATAGAACACGAACATGTGCACGGCGATCAGCGGAATCACCAGGCCGCTTTGCGCGCCCAGTTCGACCACGACGGGCGCCATCAGTGTCGCCATCAAGATGTAGTTGGCCGTCGTGGGCATGCCCAGGCCCAATATCAGGCAGACGGCGGCGGTAAACACCAGCATCATCAGCACATTGCCCATTGAGATGAGCTCGACGAATGCCGTCATGCGCAGACCCAGGCCGGTCAGGGTAATGGCCCCCACGATCAAGCCCGCCGTACCGCAGGCAATCGCAATGCCTATCATGTTGCGGGCGCCTTCCTGCAGGCCGTTGATGGTTTCGGAAACGCCTGCCTTGGCGGCCGGCGCCAGGGACTGCTTGCGGAACCAGGCGATCAGCGGACGCTGGGTCAGCATTTGCAGAATCATGGCCACTACCGCCCAGAAGGCCGACAGGCCAGCCGAAAACTGCTCGACCGTCAGGCACCAGACCAGGATGCCGATGGGAATCAGGAAGTACAGGCCGGAACGCACCGTGGGCCAGGGCTCCGGCCGCACGGGATTGGTGATGCTGATCTCGGTGGGCAGGTCGGGGTGCATTGCCGAAATGCGCAGCAGCCACAAATACAGGACAGTCAGTACGCCGACCAGGATGGGTGTTGCCGCATCACCGGCCACCGCCTGAACCCCGACGCCAACCCAGTACACCAATGCCATCACAATAACGCTGCCGGCAATCCCCATGCCCCAGCCCGCCATTTTCTGCAGCACCGTGCGCGGCTTGCCGGACGACATCATGGGCTGTATGCCCAGCTTCAAGGCTTCCAGGTGGACAATATAGAACAGGGCAATATACGAAATGCTGGCCGGCAGCAAGGCGTGGCGCAGAATGTCGGTATAGGGGATGCCCACGTATTCGATCATCAAGAAGGCGGCGGCCCCCATGACCGGCGGCATGATCTGGCCGTTCACCGACGATGCCGTCTCGATGGCACCCGCCCGTATGCCGCCGTAGCCCGCCTTTTTCATCAGAGGAATCGTGAAGATGCCCCCCGTGACCACGTTGGCCACCGATGATGCCGACACAATGCCATTGACGGCGGACGATACCACCGCGACCTTGGCGGGGCCGCCGCGCAAATGCCCCAGCAGGGCAAAGGATACTTGCATCATGTAGTTGCCGGCGCCGCAGCGATCCAGCAGCGAGCCCAGCAGGACGAAAATGAAAATATAGGACACTGACACGCCCAGCGCCACGCCGTACACGCCTTCGGTGGTCAGCCACATATGCGAGACCAGGCGCTCGATCGATGCGCCGCGATGCGCCAGCGCGTCGGGCAGCCACGGCCCCAGGAAGACATAGGCCACGAACACGGCGCCCAGCACCGCCATGGGCGCACCCAGCGCACGCCGCGTGACTTCCAGCAGCAACAGCAGGCCGACCGCCGCCACCGTAATGTCGGTGGCTGTGGGAATGCCGGGGCGCGTGGCCAGTTCTTTATAGAAAAGGAAAAGATAGGCGCCGCAAAAGCCCGCGATAATGGCCAGCACCCAGTCTAGCGGGGGCATCTTGTCGCGCGGGGCGCTCTTGCGCGCGGGATACGCTAGGTATCCCAGGAACATTGCGATACCCAGATGCAGCGCGCGCGCCTCGGTATCGTTGAAAATGCCCAGATTGAGGGCGAAAGGCAGGGGCGAGGCGTACCAAAGCTGAAACAGCGACCAGGCAATGGCGCCACAGAAAAGGACAGCACCGGTTATTCCGCCTACGTTACGGCCTCCGCGGTCGACATCGGCGACCAATTGTTCAAGCTTGGCATTGGTCTGCAGATCGGCGGCAGACGGCGGTGAAGTGGTGCTCATGCTGATTTCCCCATGGTGTTTCTATCGGGTAGGCCCGGCAAGCGATGAGCACTTGCCGGGCCTTGATGCAGACAGGCGGCCCATGACCGCCAGGTATTGCCGGATGAATCAAGACGCATGCTTGAACACGCGCCTTGGCTCATTGGCTGCGGCCAGCGATTACAGCAGGCCTTTTTCTTTGAAGTACTTCTCGGCACCGGGATGCAGCGGCGCCGACAGGCCGTCCTGCGCCATGTCCTTGGCTTCCAGGTGGCCGAATGCAGGATGCAGCTTCTTGAAGTCCTCGAAGTTTTCGAATACGGCCTTGACGACCAAGTATACGGTTTCCTCGGGAACGTCGGCCGAGGTCACGAATGTGGCCAGCACGCCGTAAGTATTGGTTTCCTGAGGGTTGTTGGGATACAGGCCGGCGGGAATCGTAGCCTTGGCATAGTACGGGAAGTCGTCGACCAGCTTGTCGACCACCGGACCGGTCAGCGACATCAGTTGCGCGCCGCAAGTGGTGGTGGGATCCTGGATGTTGGCCGAGGGGTGGCCCACGCCATACATGAAGCCGTCGATCTTGCCGTCGCACAGGGCCGGGCCATGCTCGTCGGGACGCAGCTCCGACGCCAGCGAGAAGTAGCTCAGGTCGGTGCCGCTGGCGGCCAGGAATTGTTCCATGGAAGCGCGCGTACCCGAACCCGGGTTACCCACGTTGAAGCGTTTGCCTTTCAGATCGTCGAACGACTTGATGTTGGCTTCTTTGCGCACAACGTACGTAAAGGGCTCTGGATGCAGCGAAAACACCGAGCGCAATTTCTTGAACTCGCCCGCATCCTTGAACTGGCCTTCGCCGTTATAGGCATTGAAACCCACGTCGGACTGCACAACACCCAGATCGAGCTCGCCCGCCTTGATGGTGTTGATGTTGAAAACCGAACCGCCCGTGGACTCCACCGAACAGCGTACGCCATGGTCGGCGCGGTCTTTATTGACCAAGCGGCAAATCGCGCCGCCCGCCGCATAATAAACGCCCGTCACCCCGCCGGTACCGATGCTGACGAATTTCTGTTGCGCCGCGGCAGGCAGCGGCGATGCCAGCGCCGCGAACATCGCGGCGGCGCCGGCGCTTAAGGCCAGGCGCTTGCTGACAGCGGAATTGAATAGTTTTCGCATAACATTCTCCTTGGGTTTACCCCTTTGTTGCCGGACTGTGACCGGTACGATGCACAAGCATTCGCCGTTTTTTGTGCAAATGCAAGCGTTAAAACAAACTGATGTGCTCTTTGTGGATATTCGACAAACCCGCCCCGCACGGACGAAGTTTCAACGCCATGAGCAGCCCCCTGGCCTACCGGCCTTGAACGCAACGACGCAAGCCTATGCCTGGCGAACTGCGTGCATGAACGATCGGCCATTGTATAAAAACGTCTCTTCCCAAAACAAATTTTTATATCAGGGTTTTTACCTAAACGGCATGCGGCCCGCTTGCCTGAACGGCGCCGGTACGATGCATTTACCGCTGCCGTAAATATTTGAATGTTCCCACCGCCGTCGCCATCAGCAGGGAGTCGTCCATCCAGACCTCGGCGCGCGTGAAGAACACGCTGCGTCCCTTGCGCTCAAGATACCCCTTGGCGATCAGGACATCACCGTCGCCACTGTCGATGAAGTTCGTTGTCAGCGATAAGGTCAGGCCATGCATCACCGGCTGGCCCGGCGGGGCATACAAGCCGCTGTAGCCCGATACCGAATCCAGCAACGTGCATAACACGCCGCCATGAACACGGTTCGTGCGGTTCCCAAGGTTATCGAGCGCCGGCAGATGCATTTCGGCGTATCCCGGCGACCATTCCTGCAGCGTAACCCCCATCCATTCAAGAAACGGATTGTCGATGGAAAACGATGTGTTGCGGTCCAAAGCCATGCTATAGAAGACTCATTAATTTAAAAACCGTTAGCTTACCGCGTGTGGTCGCCGCTTTGGACCATCCCTTCATCGGCCCCATCAGGGCAGGGCGGATTCTGCGGGGCCGGCTGGTCGCCCACGATCAGCGTCAGCTTCTCTTCTTCAAAGTCCGCATGCAGCGGCTCCAGCACCGGCATGGTCTTGTTCGCCCTGGACGAGAGTTCGCTGAAGCGCGATGCCTTCCCGTACAGACCCTGCTGCCCCGCCACTGCCGTGACGGTCTCGTTATAGTGCCGGCTTACAGTGTCCAGCGTTCCGCCCAGTTTTTTCAGCCTTTCGGCCACTACCACGACCTGGTTGTACAGCTCTCCCGCGCGGTTGCTGAGCTCGTGGGCCTGCTCGTTGCTGCGGGCGACCATCCACAGATTGGCCACCGTTTTCAATATGGGCATCAACGTCGTGTGCGACACCAGGATCACATTGCGCTGGTATCCATAGTCGAACAGGTCTTTGTTGTGCCTGAGGGCCTCGATATAAGCGGGCTCGATGGGCATGAACATCAGCACGAAGCTCGGGCTGCGCATGCCTGTCAGATTGCTGTAGTCTTTGCGCCCAAGATCGTCGATATGGTTGCGCACTGCTTTTACATGGGCATCCAGCGCCATCTTCCGGTCGGTTTCCGTTTCGGCGGCGATGGCGCGGTCATAATCCACCAGCGACACTTTGCTGTCTATCACCACATGCCGGTGGTCTGGCAGTTTCACCACGAAATCGGGCTGGCGGTCATTTCCCAGCGCATCCTTGAAGCGTGCCTGCGGCTCGTAGTGATCGCCCTTGATCAGGCCAGCAAGCTCCAGGGTGCGCTCAAGCTGGACTTCCCCCCAGTTACCGGTCGTTTTCTTGTCGCCCTTGAGCGCGCTTGCCAGCGTATTGGCTTCCGTACTGATCCGCAGGCCAACGTCCATCACCCGCTTGATTTCCGCGCTCAACGACACATTGCCCCGCAGGGCTTCGTCATGCACCTGATTGACACGCCTCTGGAACTGTTCGATCTGGTCGCGGAAGGGCCGAAGCAAGGTGTCGAGGGCGCTTTGGCTGCTTTGGGTAAAGGTTTTGCCTTTTTCTTCCAGGACCTGGCTGGCCAGATTCTGGAATTCCGTCCTGAGTTGGGCGCGGGATTCGTCCAACCCTTCTTTCATCGCCTGAAAGCTGGCGAGTTTTTCTGTATGGATGGCCCGCAGCTCGACCAATTCGTTCTGGAGGCGCGACGACTGCTGGACAAGCTGCTGCCGCTCGGCATCGCTGGCGGCCAGAGCGCGCCGCCCTTCGTCCAGTCGCTCCCGCAAGCCCTGCACCGTGGACTCGAGCCGCGCAAGCTGGCGCTCGGCCAGGTCCTTGTCGGCGGTTATGGAACTGACGCGCCTGCTTGCCAGGTCCAGTTCGGCGCGTGTCTGGGCCAGGTAGTCGGCGCGCTGGGCGGCCAGGTCCTGTGCCGCCCGCCGCTCGGCGCGCACCGTTGCCAGTACGCCGCGCAAGAACAAGCCGCTCAGCCCCGCCCCCACCAGCATCCCCGCAATGCCCAGCAACAGGCCGGTCAGGTCGATGGAGTATGGGTTCATTCCCCCTGTTCCTTTATGTGATTATCCTTTTTTTACCGCAAAACAGTGCTCCAGTCCGGGGAAAGTGCCCTCTTTGACTTCCGAGGCATACTGCTGCACCGCAGTATGAATCAGCGCGCCGACATCGGCGAACTGCTTGGCGAACTTGGGGATGCGTGGACCGCTCAGGCCCAGTATGTCTTCGGTAACCAGGATCTGGCCATCGCAGGCGGGCGAGGCGCCTATGCCTATGGTGGGCACCTTCAGCGTTTCCGTAATGCGGCGGCCCAGAGCTTCGGCAACACCCTCGAGCACGACGCCGAACGCCCCCGCCTGCTCATGCGCCACGGCGTCCTGCAAAATACGTTCGGCGGCGGCATCGGAAAGCCCCTGGGCCTTGAATCCGCCCATGGTATTGACGTACTGCGGCATCAGGCCCACATGCGCCAGCACCGGAATGCCCCGCTCGACCAAGAAGCGCGTGGTGCCCGCCAATGCCGCGCCGCCCTCCATCTTGATGCCATCCGCCCCGCTTGCCGCCAGCATCTTTGCCGCATTGGCAAACGCTTGTTGCGGCGACTCCTGATAGCTGCCGAACGGCATGTCGACAATGACGCATACGCGGCTGGTGGACCGCACCACAGCGGCCGCATGCGCGGCCAACTGATCCACGCTGATCGACAGGGTATCCGCCATGGCATACCCGACCATGGCCGTCGAATCGCCTATCAGGACCATGTCCAGGACGTCATCCAGCAAGCGGGCAAACGGGGCTGTGTACGCCGTCAATGCAGCAATTTTCTGCTGCCCTTTGTACTGCATAAGCTGCGGTACGCTGATACGTTTGGCCTGGCTGTGCACACTCATTTCATTCTCCTTGGGTCGTCGTTCGCCGGAAGCGGAAGGTAACCAAAATAAAATTTTTCCGCGCCGCAACAACCGTATAATGGGTCAGATTATCCGAAAGAACAAATCGCCGGTCGCGCAATCGGCTTTCAGTGGTAATTTCCTTTCCGGATCAAACCTCACGGGCAGGCCGGGCGCAGGCATTACCGGCGCAAAACGGGTAAAGCCAACGCACTGCGCATTTGATCCGAAAATCGAATCAAGCATCGGAGGGCATTCATTCATGTCTAGCAATCAGAATACCGTCACGTTTCACGACGGCAAAACTGTGCCCCAAGTGGGTCTGGGCGTATGGCAGATCAAAGACGACGAAGCCGCATCGGTCGTCGAAACCGCCCTGGAAATCGGCTATCGCTCCATCGACACCGCCGCCATCTACGGCAACGAAACCGGCGTCGGCAAGGGCATTGCGCAGTCAGGCATCCCGCGCGAAGAACTGTTCCTCGCGACCAAGCTCTGGAACGACCGCCATGGCCACGACATTTCCAAGGCCGCTTTCGCCGAAAGCCTGGAAAAACTGGGGCTGGACTACGTCGATCTCTACCTGATCCATTGGCCCGTACCGCAAAATGGGCTCTTCGTAGAGGCCTGGGAAAGCATGATCCAGCTGCGCGACGAGGGCCGGGCCAAGTCCATAGGCGTCTGCAACTTCAATATCAGCCACCTCCAGGCGCTGCTGGATGAAACCGGCGTGCTGCCGGTGCTTAACCAAATCGAGCTGCACCCCCACTTCCAGCAGGCAGAGCTGCGCGATTTCCACGCCGAGCACGGCATTATTACCGAGGCCTGGAGCCCACTGGGGCGCGGGCGCCTGCTGAACGACGCCACACTGACCCGCATCGCGCGCAAGCACCAGCGCAGCGCGGCCCAGGTCATCCTTCGCTGGCATACCCAACTGGGTAACATGGTCATACCCAAATCGGTCCATGCCGACAGGCTCCGCGAAAACTTCCACATCTTCGACTTCGTGCTCGAAGACGCCGACATGGCCGCCATCGCCGCGCTCGACCGGCCCGACGGGCGCGACGGCCCCGATCCTGAAACCTTCTACTTGCCCAAATAGGCCGCGTCGCGCGCGCCCCGCGTCATGAAGGCCGCCAGCCCGGGGGCGCAGGCAAACACCATGAACAGCGCCACAGCCGCCTGCTGCGCGCCCTGCAAGCCTCCTGGCTGCGTAAATCCGGCGGCATTGGTAACCATGCCCGCCAAGGCGGCCCCCATCGCCATGGCATATAGCTGCAAAGTAGTGATGGCGGCCGACGCAATGTTCTCCTGGCCCTTGGGCGCCGACTTGAACACGCGCGTCAACAAGTTGGGCCAGCACAGGCCAACGCCCAGCCCCACACCCAGCAAGGGAACAATCAGCCAGTTGCCTGCCTGGCTGCCACCCTGGGACAACGCGCCCAAGGGCATGATGGCCGCGAGCAGGCCCAGGGACACGCTCGACACAATAGGCCCCGCCTGAATAAGGCGATTGGCCACAGCCGGCGAGCGGCCTGAGCTGATGAACGAGCCGGTGGTCCAACCGGCCGACATCAAGGCGGTCCAGTAACCCGCGACCAACGGGCTTTTGGCGTGTACGACCTGCAAGAAATACGGAATATAGATTTCAGTCGTGACACCGATGCTCAGCAAGCAAATGCAGGCGTACAGGCTACCCAGCGCCGTGTGCGCCGAATACGAGCCAGCAGGCAAAAGCCGTATGCTGGCACGGCTGTCTGCCTTGGCGATCAGTACCGTCATGATCAGGCCGGCCGCGATGCCGGCTATATTCCACGCCCAGTGGGGCGACAGGCTGGCAACAGACACCAGCAACACCGATACGGCCAGCAGGGCGATCTTGCCCAGCGGCGCCATGACACGCGCCTCGGGGGTCTTGGCCTGCTGGCGCAATTGCGTATACACCAGCAGGGCGAGCAGCCCCGCTATCGGCAGTACCGCCCAGAAAGCCAGCCGCCAATGCCCCGTTTGGGCAAAAATGCCGCCTATGGCCGGCCCTGCCAGCGTTGCCACCCCCCACATGCTGGATACCAGCACCATGGCGCGCGACCACAAACGCTCTTCGAACACAATCCGGACCGCCGAGTAGCTCAGGCCCAGCAACAAACCGCCGCCAAAACCCTGGGCGGTGCGACCCATCAGCATCCAGGGCATGCTGGGCGACAAGGCGCACGCCATCGTACCCAGCACGAACACGGTTATGCCCAGCAAGAACGCGCGCCGCAGGCCGAACATACCCATTGATTTGGGGGACAAGGCGGAGCCCAGAATTGACGTCACCACGAACAACGTCGTATTCCACGCGTAATATTCCAGGCCGCCGATATCGGCGACGACCGACGGCAGGATGGTGGTCACAATGTAGACATTGACGGCATGCACCGCCACACCGCCGGACAGGGCCAGTGATCGCAGGCCGTTACGGCCCCGTAGAAGCTCCGACCATGAGCCCGTATATTTGCTGCGCATAACCCTGCCAATAATTCCTGATTGTCCGATCCCGCGTGCTGGGTGCCCTAGTGTAAGCGACGCGGTTGCGCAACCGGACGCCGGACGCATCTCATCTCGACGGCGAGCGGCCCATGACCACAAGCGCCAACACCATCATCAATAATGCGGCGGCCTTTCATGCGCATACGGGCTGGCGCCGCTGTCGTCGCTGCCAGCGTCGCCCAGCCGCTTGACCAGCGCGGTGCACAGCGCGCGCAATTCGTCTATCTGCCTTTGCTGCTGATAGACCAGCGTGTTCAGCTCCTGGACCAGATCCTCTTGGGCGGTCAGTTTGATTTCGATTTCTACCAGACGCTGTTCAGTGTTCACGAGATGCTCTAAGGCAAGTAAAAGGACATTCTATCCAAGTTGCGGGCGCGCCTGTGTACCGGCTGCCCGCCCGTCTTGCCCCGCCCATCCGCGCGCTATGTCAAAAGGCTGCGCAGCACGTACTGCATGATGCCGCCATGGCGATAGTAGGCGGCCTCGCTGGGGGTATCGATGCGAACCAGGGCATCGAACTCGATGCCGCCGGCCCTGACCTTGACCGTCCCAGGTATGACGCCATCATTCAGCGCGGTGACACCCACGATGCTGAACGCCTCTTCGCCCGTCAGGCCCAGCGTTTCGGCATTCTGTCCATCAGGATATTGCAAGGGCAGCACACCCATGCCCAGCAGGTTGGAGCGGTGGATGCGCTCGTAGGATTCGGCAATGACCGCCCTGACACCCAGCAATACCGTGCCCTTGGCCGCCCAGTCGCGCGAGGAACCCGACCCATATTCCTTGCCCGCCAGAATCACCAGCGGGATGCCGGCCTTAATATAGGCGCGCGATGCGTCGAAGATGGTGGCGACGGGTGCGTCGGGCTGGGTGAAGTCGCGGGTGTACCCGCCCTCGGTACCGGGCGCCAGTTGGTTGCGCAGGCGCACGTTGGCAAAGGTGCCGCGTATCATGACCTCGTGGTTGCCCCGGCGCGAACCATAAGAATTGAAGTCCTCGGGCGCCACGCCATGCGATGTCAGGTAGGTGGCGGCGGGTGAACTCTTGGCAATGGAGCCCGCCGGACTGATGTGATCGGTGGTGACCGAATCACCCAGCTTGGCCAGCACTCTTGCGCCGGCGATATCCGACACCGGCTCGGGATTGCGGGGCATATCCTGAAAATAAGGCGGCTTGCGCACATAGGTGGAGTCGGCGACCCATTCGAAAATGTCGCCCTGCGGCGTTGGCAAGCCGCGCCAGCGTTCGTCGCCGGCGAACACGTCGGCATAGCCGCTGCGGTACATTTCGGACGCGATGGAGGACTCGACCACCGCGGCCACCTCGCTGGCCGACGGCCAGATGTCTTTCAAATATACCGCTTTGCCGTCCTTGCCGGTGCCCAGCGGCTGGCTGAACAAGTCGATATCCATGGTGCCGGCCAAGGCGTAGGCCACCACCAGCGGGGGCGACATCAGGTAGTTCATCTTGACTTCGGCATGGATGCGGCCCTCGAAGTTGCGGTTGCCCGACAGGACCGACACCACCGCCAGGTCGTTGCCGGTGACCGCCTGGCTGACCTCGGGAATCAATGGCCCCGAGTTGCCGATACAGGTGGTGCAGCCGTAGCCGACCAGATTGAACCCCAGGGCCTCGAGATAAGGTGTCAAGCCCGCGCGGTCGTAGTAGTCGGTGACCACGCGAGACCCCGGCGCAAGGCTGGTCTTGACCCAGGGCTTGCGCGCCAGCCCCCGCTCGACGGCGTTCTTGGCCAGCAAGGCGGCCGCCATCATGACCGTGGGATTGGACGTGTTGGTACACGACGTGATGGCCGCAATGACCACGGAGCCGTGATCAATCTGGCATTGCGTGCCATCGTCCAGCGTAATTGAAATGGGATCGCGCTGGCGCCACCCGTCGGCGGGCGCTTGGGCGGTATGGTCGGTGGGCGCCTGCGAGCGCGAATTGGAGTCTTTGTATGCGGGGGAGTCCGACGCGGGGAAGGACTCAGCCACTGCCTTGTCGTAACCCTGCGGTTTCGGGTCGGTGTCGCCGATCAGGGCGGCCAATGCACCCTGGAAGGATTCCTTGGCGTCGGACAGCTCGATGCGGTCCTGCGGACGCTTGGGGCCCGCAATGGACGGCACGACCGTGGACAAGTCCAGTTCGAGACGTTCGGAATAGCGAGGCTCGACCTTTTCGTCATGCCACAGGCCCTGCGCCTTGGCATAGGCCTCGACCAGATCGATCTGATCTGGCGAGCGCCCGGTAAGCGCCATGTAATCGAGCGTGACCTGATCGATAGGGAAAATGGAAATGGTGGAGCCGTACTCGGGACTCATGTTGCCGATGGTGGCGCGGTTGGCCAGCGGCACGGCGGCAACGCCCGGTCCATAGAACTCGACGAACTTGCCCACCACCCGATGCTTGCGCAGCATTTCGGTAATGGTCAGCACCAGGTCGGTGGCGGTGGAGCCTTCAGGCAGCGCCCCGGTCAGCTTGAAACCGACCACACGCGGTATCAACATGGAAATCGGCTGGCCAAGCATCGCGGCCTCGGCCTCGATCCCGCCCACGCCCCAGGCCACCACGCCCAGGCCATTGACCATGGGCGTATGCGAGTCGGTGCCCACACAGGTATCGGGATAAGCCGTTGTCACGCCATCTTTCTGGTGCACGAACACCACGCGCGACAGATGCTCCAGGTTGACCTGGTGCACGATGCCCGTTCCGGGAGGAACGACCTTGAAATCATCGAAAGCGCTCTGGCCCCAGCGCAGGAACTGATAGCGTTCCAGGTTGCGTCCGTATTCGATTTCCACATTGCGCTGGAACGCATCGGGCGTGCCAAAAGCGTCGACGATCACCGAGTGATCAATGACCAGCTCGACCGGCGCGAGCGGATTGATGCGGCTGGCATCGCCCCCCAGGTCCCGCATGGCTTCACGCATGGCCGCCAGGTCAACCACCGCCGGCACGCCGGTGAAATCCTGCAACACCACCCGTGCCGGGGTAAAGGCAATTTCGCGGCTGGGCTCGGCATTGGCATCCCAATTGGCCAGACCCCGGATATCGTCGGCGGTGATATCGGTGCCGTTCTCAGTGCGCAACAGGTTTTCTAGCAGAATCTTCAGGCTATACGGCAGACTGGCCACATCGAACCCCGCCTGCGCAAGCGCATCTAGCCGGTATATATCGTAGGATTTTTCCCCAACTTGCAGCGGACTTTTGACATTAAAAGAATCAATACTGGCCATGACGCGGACCTCCTTGTTGCGGCAAACCCTGAACCTGGGCTGATCCTGCCAACCATATCATGTTCAAGCACAGACATAAAGAACACCTCACCGGCCTAATCCACACTGCAAATCAGGGCTCTGCCTGCCCCATGCCCTCAAGGCGCTATATTGGCGGCGCAAGTATTGAATACACGGAGCCCCTCATGTCCTATCCCGCCTTTTTCGACAGCGCCCCCGGCATCACCATGCAGGACCCGCTTTCCGAGCTTCTGGGTGCCGCCACGAACGGCATCATCGAGTATTCCTACAGCGACGTCGTCAAACTGGCTGGCCATTCTTGTCCGACGGTTGCCGGCGCCTACCTGATGACCCGGAACGCCTTGAAGGCACTGCATCGCGACACTCTGCCCAAGCGTGGAGGCATCCGGGTGGAATTCCGCGACAATGCGCTCGACGGCGTCACCGGCGTCATCGCCAATGTGGTCGGCTTCATTACCGGGGCCACGGTCGATACCGGTTTCAAGGGGCTGGCCGGGCAATACGACCGCCGCAACCTGATGAGCTTCGGCGCGCCCATCGACGGCGAGATCCGCTTTCAGCGCCTGGACACCCAGGAAAGTATCGTGGTCGATTTTCATGCAAAAATCGTCCCGGCCCCGCCAACCCTCATGCCAGCCCTGAATGGCATCCTTAAAGGCCAGGCGGATCAGGCGGCAAGAGACGAATTCGCTCACGACTGGCAGGAGCGCGTACGCCAGATTCTGGCGCATGCCGATCACCCCGACCTGGTGACCTTTTCTTGATCGCCGCCTGTCATCCATTCTTCATGGGCCAGCCTTGGAGGCATCGATTAAAATAAGGGTTTACCCTTGAAATTCCAAATTGAATGACCTACGTCGTCACTGAAGCATGCATACAGTGCAAATACACGGACTGCGTCACGGTCTGTCCCATGGACTGCTTCATGGAAGGCCCCAACTTCCTGGTCATCAATCCCGATGAATGCATAGACTGTTCGATCTGCGTGGCCGAATGCCCGGTGGGCGCCATTGCCAGCGAGCACGAAATCGCTGACGATCAGCGGCACTTCATTGATCTGAACCGCGAGCTGTCGCGCCATCCAGCCTGGAAGCAGATCAGCCGGGCCAAGGCGCCTTTGCCCGATCACGAGCGCTGGGCGACCACGGCGGACAAGCTGGCCTTGCTGCAAATCGAGCCAGCTTGACCGCAAGCGCCGCTTGAATGACGGGCAGTGCTTGCGGCGGACGGCAAGGACGGATGCCGCTCAACGATAGCTCCCGGCTATCGTTCAGATCAAAACAATCAACTTCACCTCATTAATGATAGTCATTATCATTCAGGAAAATGTTGCTGATAGGAGAAGTTCATGTTGTTGCTTGCCCAAAAGACCAGCCAGGTCGCTTTGCACATGTCGGTTGCCTTCGCCGTGACCTACGCATTCACGGGCTCACTGGCAACAGGCGGATTGGCCGCGGTCCTGGAACCCATCTGCAATGTCCTGCTGTTGCCTTTACATGACCAAGTGTGGGGCAAACTGCGCTCGCAGCCCCGCACGCAGGCCGCCTGATGCATGATCAGGCCGATGACGCCTGCGTATCGGCGCCGCACCAATAACCGCTGATCAGGGGCTCCGGCCTGGTTCGCGCCATGACTCGTGCCGCATCCGCCCAGGCATCGAGCCTGACGCGCAGGCCGGCATAAACCCCATGGCCCGCCCCCGGCGCTATCCGGCCTTCGGCCGCCAGGCCCTCGCCGGCCTTGATGGCACCATCCGCCACAATATCGCATCCCGATTGCATGCCCCACCCGGTCTCGATATGGTTGCCCGCCACAATGGAGTCACCGGCCTGTATGCCGCTGGCCACCCAGATATCATGCTCGGCCTGAACCTTGCCGCCAGCCTTGATGCCCTGCTCACACTTGATCGACCCGCCGGCCACCAGACTTTGCCCGACCCGGATATCGCCCATGACCGAAACTCCCTGGCCGGCGCAAATATCCCATTTGGCCCGCACATTGCCGCCGCATTCGAAACGAGAGGCCGCTTCGATGCCCCAGCCGGCGTGCACATCATCGTCGGCGCGGATATGCCCGCCACTGATAATGCTGCCTTTGGCATCGATGCCTTCGCCCGCCACGATATCGGTGCCCGCCTTGATGCCGCCACCCGTTCGTATCCACCGCCCGGCGCGCACCACGGTATCCACATTGATTCCCTGGCTGACCACCAGCGTGCCCGCAAACACAATCGCGTTGGCATCGATGCAATCGACCGTCAGGACGGCATCGGTCGGGCCGAACTGATCCAGCAGCCAGCAGGCATCGTCGACCCGGTTGTCGGCAATGAGCGCGTCCAGAATGGCCTGGTAATCGCCCTGGCCATTCTGATCCCGCAGGAACCAGCGGTAGCCCGACATACATGGGTTCTTGGCTTTGACGAATTTCTTGGTAAGTTGCATGACGAATAGGCGCAGCGCGCGCACAAATGGAAAAGGCGAATAGCCTTTCGGAAAAAGGCGGATAGCCTTTCGGACATAATCGGGGAGGTACCCTGCGGTCGAACCTGCCGCCCCGCGGCGGCATCGGATTCTTGCGGCAAAGATGAATAAATCGGCTGCTGCAGGCAGCGCAAGGCACATCGGCGGGAGGTCATGGACGCGCCAGCGGCGCGGGGACGAGGGGGTTAGCCAGGTTTGGATCGGGCATAGGCCGACCGCACGGCGACTTCCTGGGAACCCAGGAAAAGCGCATGCAAGGATAAGGCGTCCGCTATTTGCAAGGCATACTCAAGCGGCGGCACCGCGTCGGTTATCTGCCGGATCATGGCCGGATTGTAGTCCATACCGCGGCCGCAAAATACGGCCCGCAGGGCCGCCCCCACCTTCACGGCACAAGCACGGCGGCCTCAGGCCGACTCGCCCTCTTCCCGTCCGGCCACCGATGCGCCTTTGCTGCTTGCCAGCCAGTAGCCCACCCCCACGACGGCAAGCGCCCCGGCCACTTCCGCCGCCAGTTTCGCCAAGCCATCAAGCTCGCCCAGCCGGCGCACGACAAAGACATCGGAAACCAGCATGCCGGCCGCAATCCAGCCCAGCAGCCCCGCGCCGAAAGTGACAATGATGGGGAAACGATCGAGCAGGCGCAGCAACAAGGTACTGCCCCAGATGATGATGGGCACGCTGACCAGCAAGCCAAAGATCACCAGAATGACCTGATGGTCGGCATGAGCCCCTTGCGCGGCGGCGGCAATCGCCACAACGTTATCCAGGCTCATGACAAAGTCGGCCAGAATAATGGTTTTGATGGCGGCCAACAGCGAACTGCTGCCCTGGATATTGTCGTTGTCATCCTGGGGCGCCATGAGCTTGATGCCTATCCATAGCAGCAATGCGCCGCCCACCAGCTTGACGAACGGCAGCGTCAACAGGGTCAGGGCAAAGGCGATCAGGATGACTCGCAAGGCGATGGCGCCGCCGGTCCCCCACAAAATGCCCTGCATGCGCCGCTCGGGCGGCAGATTACGACAGGCCAGCGCGATCACGACGGCGTTGTCGCCGCCCAGCAGGACGTCGACCATGATGATCTGGAACACCGTGATCCAGTTCAAGTTTTCCAGGAACTCCACCATATCTTGTCCTTTTTGTAATGGCCCAGGGCTTTGCTATGCACAAATCCAGTAAAACAATCGTATAACGATATATTTTATCGCAACGTTCCGCTTGGCGAAAGGCCCGCAAAGCCATACTTCCAGATCGATGACTTGACGCAAAGGCCGGGCGGGCTTACCCCACGCGCCGCCTATCCCCCTTCTTGGTTTCGTAGAACCCGCGTTTGTCTTGGTACATGGAGATGTCGGCATCACGCAGCGTATCTTCAAGACGCTGGCCGACGCTGCAGGTTGCCATGCCCATGGACAGGCTCAGGGACGGGCCGGTATAAAACTGGTTGTTCAGATCGATGAGTTTGCGAATGTTCTCAAGCACGGACTCACCGCCCGTCTCGTCGACCCCGGGCAGCAGCACGGCAAACTCGTCGCCGCCGATCCGAGCCGCCTGGAAGTTCCTGTCGACCGCCTTGGACAGCACTTCGCCCGTACGCCGCAGCAAGGCATCACCCGCCGTATGGCCCAGCAGGTCATTGGTCTCTTTCAGGTTATTCAAGTCCATGATGATGACGGTCACCGGGAACAACTGCCTGCGTTCCAGACGGTTCACTTCGTCGACATAGAATGAGCGGTTCTTCAAGCCGGTCAAGACATCGTGCTTGCCCAGATATTCAAGATATGACTCCGCCTTCTTGCGCGCGGTGATATCAGTGAGCGCAAGCAGAACCATGCTCCAGTCTTTCTCGTACCCCGGAAAAACGGAGAACTGCAGATGGACATGCAGCACCTTGCCATCGAGCGCGTAGTTCACGACCTCGCGCTGCTGAAACAGGCGGCCCTCCCATAGATCGATCAGTTGCTGGCGAAAGGACAAACGCATGTCATCCCGGAACACCTCGGGCAGCCGGGTCAGTAAATCGGTTTTGTCCGCGGCGCCGAACAGGAACAGCGTGTAGCGGTTCACATCCAGCACCCTGAATTCCAGCATGCACCGGTCCACGAACTCGGGATGCACGTCGACAAAGGTTCGGAAATCGACGATGCCCTGCATGCGCACATCGTCGAGCAGGCGCTTGATCGAACTGAAATCTTCAACCCACAACGACACCGGCGCCTGGGTGAAGATGCCTCTTGCGTATTGCTCGCTGGCCGCCATGCGCCGGCGGGCGTCCTCCAGCTCGGTGATGTCGTCAATGGTTACCAGGACGCGCTCCCAGTTGGATTCATATCCGGGCAATATCACGCCCTTGAGCAGGATATCCAGACGGCGGCCGTCCAGGGCATAGTTGACGCTCTTGCTTTGAAATGTGGTTTCGCCTTGCCACAAGCGCTCGAGCTCGTTCAAAAGCGCTTCATTGGTTTCGTCACGCAGGACCTCGCCCAGGCGCGCCGCCAGCTCATCGAGCGACGACGCAGCGAACAGCGACAGTGTGCGCTGATTGACGCGCACGATGCGAATGCTGGCGGAGCAGGCCGCAAGGCGCGCGGGATCCTGCATCAGAAAAGCGCGCAAATCAGTGACACCCTCGCCACGCCACTGGGCGAAAAGCGCATGCAGGCGGCTGTAGTCTTCCAGCCACAAAGCAGTTGGCGCCACATCGAACAAACTGGGCATTTCGTTCGACATCACAGGAGTCAAGTGGGAATCTGCGGGCATAAGTCCGGGGCTTTCGTGAATAAAATCAAAATAGGGGTATCGCTGCAACGGACCGGGGCAGGTTTGGAGCGGAGCAATAATATAAAAGGGAAGTAACGCTGATTCCCTGTGAATTCTTGCAACATAGCATCATACTTTATCAAAAGGCGCAACAAGCCCGATGATAACCCTTTGCAAAATAGGGGTTTTCCGGGGCTTGCACCTCCCGCAATCCGTTCAGGCGCTCTGTCTCATGATCGATTTCAAGCAAATAGATGCATTCGTCTGGGTTGCCGAGCTGGGCAGCTTCCGCGCCGCCGCGGAAAAACTCAATACGACCCAGCCCGCCATTTCCCAGCGCATAGCCGCCATGGAGGCCGCCATGGCGGTACGTTTGTTTGAACGCGGCGCGCGCGGCATCAAGCTGACCGAAAAAGGCCAGGAGCTTTTATCGCACGCGCAACGCATGCTGGAACTGCGCAACGATATGCTCAGAGTGGCCAAGGCGCACAACGCCGTGCGCGGCACGCTGCGCCTGGGCACCTCTGAAACGCTGGTGCAAACCTGGCTGCATGATCTGATTGACGACCTGCACCAGAAATACCCGGCCTTGGTGGTGGAGATCCATGTGGATACCACCCATGTGCTCAGGGGGCTGCTGGCCTCGCATCAAATTGATCTGGCCATGCTGCTGGGCCCCACGCAGGAACCGAAAGAATGCCACCTGCACTTATGCGATTATGACCTGGCATGGGTGGCCAGCCCCGCCCTCAAGCTGCACGGACGGCGCATCACGGTCACCGAACTGGGCCGCTACCCCGTGATTACCTACCCCTCGGTCAGCCAGCCCTATCATACGGTCAAGAGCTTCCTGCTCGAAGCCGGCATCAAGGCGCCGCGCATCTACGGCAGCGCCTCCTTGAGCACGATTGTCCAGATGACCTTGCGCGGCATAGGCGCCAGCGTCATTGCGCCGGCCGTGATCGAGCGCGAGGTCGCGCAAGGAAAGCTGTGCATACTCGACGTCGCCAGGACACCGCCCCCGCTCAGTTTTTATGCCTGCTGGATAGATTCGCCGGACAGTCACACGGTGAAGACGGTCGCGCGGCTGGCGCAGCGCATTGCGAAAGGCTCAGTCGCCCAGACATAAGAAATTTTTATGACCCGGCATGCGAACTAACAATTGGACAGGCAGCTAAGATAAGCTGCAATCTAGAAGCTGTATCAACATACGCATAGAGCTTCCATGAACCCAGACAATGCCATCAACAAGCCGCTCGCCGCGACAGCAGCTCATTGCCGCGCATTGATTCGACAAGGCGCGCATACCGGCCCTACCGCCGGCCTTGCCCCGGGCTGCGTGCAAGCCAACCTGATGATACTGCCCAAGGCGCTGGCCGATGAATTTCTATTGTTCTGCCAGCGCAACCCCAAGCCCTGCCCCCTGCTGGCAGTGGCCGAGCCCGGCCTGCATGCCGTGCCCGCGCTGGGACAAGGCATCGACCTTCGCCGCGACGTGCCCAAATATCGCGTCTGGCATCATGGCGCGCTGATCAACGAGCCGAACGACATCACGGACGTCTGGCGGGACGACCTGGTGTCCTTTGCCATAGGCTGCTCGTTTTCCTTCGAAGAAGCGCTGCTGGCCGATGGCATCGGCATCCGCCATATCAGCCAGGGTAGCAATGTGCCCATGTACCGGACCAATATCCCCACCGCCGGCACGCCCAGCCTGCATGGTCCCCTGGTCGTATCCATGCGGCCCATGAAAGCCGGCGATGCCATTCGCGCAATCCAGATCACCTCGCGCTTTCCATCGGTGCATGGCGCGCCGGTTCATCTGGGCGACCCCGCGCTCATAGGCATCCAGGACATCAACCGCCCCGATTACGGCGACCCCGTCGACATCCGCGACGACGAGATCCCCGTATTCTGGGCCTGCGGCGTCACCCCGCAATCCATCATCAACACGGTCAAGCCGGAGTTCAGCATCACGCACGCGCCCGGCCACATGCTGATTACCGACATCAGCAATACCAGCCTGGCTCTGTTCTAGCTTTTTTCCAGCACAAGCCTGGTTTGCAAGGCTTGTTTGTACGGCGCACCGCCCCCAGGGCATCAGCGCACAGCAGCATCGAAGCAAGTTGTCATTTTTGACATTCCCGAGGAGACTGAAATGAAGAAAATACTGTTATCGACACTGGCCGCCGGCACCCTGCTTATCGGCACCGGCACCGTCGCGCAAGAAAAAGTGTCCGGCCTGCCGGAAACACAACTGCAGGTGGTGGGGGGCCTGAGCAACCTGACCGCCTACCAGAATTTCGAACAGCCATTCTGGACCAAGACGGTGCCCGACCTGTCCGAAGGCAAGGTCACCACGACCATCAAGGGATTCAACGAGATGGGCCTTAAAGGCCCTGAAATCCTGCGCCTGATCGGTCAGGGGGTCATACCCATCGGCACGGCGACAATTGCCTATTTCGCCAGCGACAATCCCATCAATGAAGCCATCGACCTGGCGGGCGTGGCGCCCGACGTCAAGGTCGCGCGCGAAATCACCGACGCTTTCCAGCCCGTCTACGAAAAGTTCTACGCCAAGAACAATATCAAAGTCCTGGGCTTTTCCACCTACCCGGCACAAGTGCTGTTCTGCAATACCACCGTCAACGACCTGAACGATATCAAAGGCAAGAAAGTCCGCACCAGCAGCCGCACAACCGCCGAGTTCGTCCAGGCGCTGGGCGGATCGAGCGTCACCATTCCCTTCGGCGAAGTGGTGCCAGCCCTGCAGAACGGCGTCGTCGACTGCGCCATCACCGGCTCGATGTCGGGCTATTCGGCCAAGTGGTACGAGGTCAGCACACACCTGTACGCCCTGCCCATCAACTGGAATCAGCAAATCCACGCCGCCAACCAGGCCTACTGGGACAAACTCGATCCCAAGGTCCAGGACTTCCTGCAGAAAAACATCAATGTCATGACCGACCAGATCTGGGAAGCCGCCGCCAAGGAAACCCAGGAAGGCTACGACTGCAATACCGGCGCCGACGCCTGCACCCAGCCGGTCAAGGGCAAGATGAAACTGGTCGAACCCACCCAGGCCGACCGCGAACTGCTGAAGAAAATCTCCGCGGAAACCGTGGTGCCCAAATGGGCGGCCCGCTGCTCGGCCGAGTGTGTCCAGGACTTCAACGACACCATAGGCAAGAAGCTGAACATCACAGCCAGCAAGTAGTCGCTGCAGCACCTGGGCGGCGGCATCGGCCGCCGCCGGCCTTTTTGGGTGACCATCATGAACGACACGATACAACGCTATCCAATGCTTACCCGGCTGCTTGTGCACGCGACGACATTGTCGCGCATCGCCATCTGGGTGGCCGGCGGCCTGACCTTGATCAGCGCCCTTTACATCACCACCGACGTCATAACAAGAAAGTTCTTCGGCTTTCACCTGGGGGGCTCCGATGAACTATCGGGCTACGCCTTCGCCATCAGTATTTCCTGGGCCCTTGCTTTTGCCACCCTGCAGCGCGCCAACATCCGCATAGATGCCCTATATCAATTACTGCCGCCACGCATCTGCGCCGTGCTCGACTGGATCGCCCTCGTGGCATTGGCCGTCTTCATCGCCTATCTGACCCGCTACGCGGGCGACGTCGCCATGCTGTCATGGACCCGCAATGCAACGGCCAATACCGTCATGGCCACGCCTCTGTGGATACCGCAGTTTTTATGGCTTGCCGGCCTGGCCTGGCTATGCATTGTGCTAGCCCTGATGCTCATACGTTCCTCGCTGGCCCTGGTCACCGGAGACATCGCCACCATAAGCGCCCTGTGCGGCATTCGCAGTACCCAGGAAGAAGCGGCCGAGGAAGCCGAAGCCGGCGAGAAAATGGTACTGGGAGAAAGACAATGATCACGACATCCCTGGTTCTACTGCTGGTCCTGATCGGTATCAGCATCCCGGTGGGCGCGGCCCTGGGCGTATTGGGCCTGATCCTGGACCCCCTGTATTCCATGCTGCCTCTCACACGGGCCATAGGCGAAGTGTCCTGGTCGACCAGCAATGAATTTCTGCTGGTCGCGATTCCCCTGTTCGTCATGCTCGGCGAAATCCTGCTGCGATCCGGACTTGCGGAACGGATGTATAACGCCATGAGCCTGTGGCTGTCATGGCTGCCCGGCGGACTGATGCATGCCAATATTGGGGCCAGCGCCATATTCGCCGCCACCTCCGGGTCCAGCGTGGCCACCGCCGCAACCGTGGGCACCGTTGCCATCCCGCAAATCGAAAAAAAGGGCTACAACGAATCGCTGTTCCTTGGCAGCCTGGCCGCCGGCGGCACGCTGGGCATCCTGATCCCGCCCTCCATCAACCTCATTATCTACGGCGTCCTGACCAACACCTCGGTGCCGCGCCTGTATCTGGCTGGCATCATCCCGGGCCTGGCCATGGCCGGCCTTTTCATGCTCGCCATCGCCGCGGCCTGCCTGGTCAAACCCCAGTGGGGAGGCCAGAAAGTCACGGCAAGCTGGAGCCAGCGCCTGGTGAGCTTGGTGCACCTTCTGCCGCCCCTGGGCATCTTCCTGCTGGTCGTCGGCTCTATTTATGCCGGCCTCGCAACGCCCACCGAAGCAGCCGCCCTGGGCGTGGTCGGAGCGCTGATTCTCGCGGCCTGCATGCGCCGGCTGACCCTGGGCATGCTGCGCGACGTCATGGAAGGCACCATGAAGGCCACCGCCATGATCATGTTGATCGTCATAGGCGCCGCCTTCCTGAACTTCATCATGTCGGCCACGGGCCTGACCACCGCACTGACCAGCACCATTACCGGCCTGGACGTCACGCCCACGACCATGCTGCTGATTCTGGTGGTGTTCTACCTGGTGCTGGGCTGCTTCATGGAAACCCTGTCCATGATGATCACCACCATTCCCATCGTCGCGCCCATCATGTTCGCCCTGGGTTTCGATCCCGTCTGGCTGGGCATCGTCATTATCATCCTGGTCGAAGTCGCCCTTATTACCCCACCCGTCGGCCTGAATCTGTTCGTGGTCCAAAGCCTGCGCAAAAGCGGCAGCATGAACGACGTCATGATAGGCAGCCTGCCCTTTGTGATCATGCTGCTCGTGATGGTGGGCATGTTGGCCTGGATACCCGACCTGGCGCTGTGGCTGCCGCGCATTTTCAGTTAACACCTCAACGCCGAGAAACCACCATGAAACTTTCTTTTGAACTGATCCAGGCCGGGCCGACGGAACCTATCCAGGTCGACATCAGGACCTGCATTGTGGCGGGCTGGGCCGGCCGCGACCTGGCCGCCATCGAACACCACATCGAAGAACTGGCCGAACTGGGCGTGCCCCGCCCCAGCGCGGTGCCGCTGTACTATCACATTGCGTCGAACCAGCTGACACAGGAAGAAGAGGTGGAGGTGGTTGGCGACGGGTCATCAGGCGAAGCGGAAGTGTTCATCTTCTCTCACCAGGGAAAGACCTTGATCAGCCTGGTTTCCGATCACACCGACCGCAAGCTCGAGGCCCACAGCGTGGCGCTGTCCAAGCAATTGTGCGCCAAGCCGGTGGCGCGCGCGGCATGGGCCTATGACGACGTGGCCGATTACTGGGACGAGCTGATCCTGCGCGCCTGGATAGAAGAAGGCGGGAAGCAGGCACTATATCAAGAGGGCCCGCTGGCCCTGCTGCGCCCGCCCCTGGATCTGGTCGAAGGGCACTTCGGCCAGCCGGCCATCCCGGAACACGCCGGCATGACCTGTGGCACTGTCGCGGCCATTGGCCCCATCCGGCCGGCCCCCTCCTTCACCATGGAGCTGTTCGATCCGCGCCGCGACCGCAGCATCCGGCACAGCTATACTCTGCGTGTCCTGCCCGAGGTCGCCTAGTGTCCTGTTTGGTGAGTGTGCGATCTCCGCTTCATCCCCCCATAACCCGAACATTCAATACAACATGCTGCCCATCCTGACCGCACTGCAAACATCGCTCGACAAGGGCGAGACGACTTCGCTGAAACTGACTCAAGCCGCCCTGGCGCGCATCAAGGATCAAGACGGCGAAGGCCCGCGCGCCTTCACCCGCGTGTACGAGGCGCAATCGCTGGCGTCGGCGCAAGCCTCCGACCTGTTGCGCGCGGCGGGCCTGGCACGCTCGCCCCTGGACGGGCTGCCCATTTCGGTCAAGGATCTGTTCGACATTGCCGGCGATACGACGCTGGCCGGGTCGGCGGTGCTCAAGAATGCACCCGCCGCCACACAGAACGCCCTGATTGTGCAGCGGCTGATCAACGCCGGCGCAGTTATCGTCGGCAAGACCAACATGACTGAATTCGCCTTTTCAGGTCTGGGCCTGAATCCCCATCATGGCACACCCAGCAGCCCCTGGGACCGCGCAACCGGCCGAATTCCGGGCGGCTCATCATCGGGGGCCGGGGTATCGGTAGCCGACCAGATGGCGGCGGCGGCCATCGGCACCGACACCGGAGGCTCGGTTCGTATTCCATCCGCCTTCTGCGGCCTGACGGGGTTCAAGCCCACCGCCCGCCGCGTGCCGCAAACCGGGGCCCTGCCACTGTCCTTCAGCCTGGACTCCATCGGCCCTCTGGCTGCCTCCGTGTCGTGCTGCGCCATACTGGATGCCGTCCTGTCGGGCCAGCCTTGCGTCATGCCCGCCGCGCCCGCCATGCAGCAACTGCGCCTGGCCGTGCCATCCGCCGTCGTGCTGGACGGCGCCGACGACCATGTGCGCGGCACCTTCCAGCAAACATTGGCCGTGCTGCAAGGCCAGGGCGCACAGGTCGATGTCATCGAACTGCCCGAGTTCCAGCAGTTGGCATCCATCAACCGCCAGGGCGGCCTGGTGTGCGCGGAAGCCTGGGCGTGGCACCAAGATCTGCTTGGCCAGCATGGCGGCCAATACGATCCGCGTGTCGCGTCACGCATCATGCTCGGCAAGGAAATCTCGGTGGCCGGCTACATCGAACTGCTGCAAACACGCGCCGCCTGGATTGCATCGGTCGAGCAGCGGCTGCGCCATTACGACGCGCTGCTGATGCCCACCGTGCCCATCGTGGCGCCCGCCATCCAGTCGCTGCAAGAATCCGATGACGCCTATTTCACGGCCAATCGCCTGATTCTGCGCAACCCCACACTTATCAACTTCCTGGACGGCTGCGCGCTGTCCATTCCCTGCCAGCCGGCCGGCACCGCCCCCGTGGGCCTGATGATCGCGGGTCCGGCCATGCACGATCAGCACATACTGAACGTGGGCGCCGCCATCGAGGCGGCCCTGGCCGCCGCAGGAAACTGATTTTTTAGCAGGAAAGCCTCGCACCCCGCGCGGCAAATCCGCCTGGTTTTGCTACACTCGTGGCGAGTGAATCAGGCATTTTTGGCTTTCAGCGGGATCAAGACATGCGGGATAAGCCTGGGCCCCACGCCATGAAAACAGACAGCGAAGCGCACTTCAGGCGCTTTCCTGTCGTTCTGGTCTCATTCGCACTGATCTGGCTGGGCGCGCTGGCCCCCCTTGGCCATCTCTGGCTCTCGAGCCAGTCGCTGCCATATTGGCCGGTTGCGCCGCACATTGCGCTGGTCAGCCTGCTGTGCGGCAGCGCCTTGCTGACCGTCCGCAGCAAAGCGCGCGTATCCCGTTTGCTGGCGCTCGCTTCCCTGGCCATATGCATCGTCATGGCTGCGCAAGGCATCGGCGCGTCCGGCAGCAGTTGGCTGCTGCCTACAGGCCTGGCGCTGGACACACAAAGCGGAAGAATGCTGCTGGTGGGCCTGCTGTCGCTGGCCATATTCTGCAGCAGCCTGGGTCCGGCCTGCAGGCGCATGGCGCGCATCATGGCTGTCATGGTCATCCTGGCCTCTATTTATTTTCGGCTGGCGGCCATCTGGCTGCCAGCCATGCTGTATGAGCAGGCCAACGCCATCAACCAGGAAACCCTGCTCGACATACTCGCCGCCAGCGCCGCCTTCGCCGTCAGCCGGCAATCGGCAACCGCGCGCGTGTTCAAGCACCATGGACTGGCCGCCATCGCCATGGCGGGCGCCTTTGTCGCGGTGCTGGCCTGGTATGCCGTCATTGGACAAAACCACATCACCTCGCACCAGTTCGCCCAAAGCGTGACGACCCGCGTCGAAGACAGCTTGCGCCGCGAGGTCAATGACCAGATTGCCCTGATAGACCGGATGGCCCGCCGCTGGAACGCGCTGGACACCATGCCTTCCGAGCGCCTGATCAACGAAGAGCTGCTCAGCTACCTCGGGCACATCAACACCCTGGAATATATGGCGGTGATCGATCCCGCCCGGAAAATCAGCTGGATGCAGGGCGGAGACAGCCAGATGCTCAGTTGGCTCGACAGGTATCTGAGCCTTGCCGATGTCGATAAATGGCTGGACCAGGCCCACCGGAACCATCAAACCCAGATCCGCAGCCTGACCAGCACCGAGTCCTCCATACCGCGCGCCCTCATCGCCGCTCCGCTCAGCAACACCGCCATGAAAGGCTGGACCATACTGGCCATACAGAATGTGCCCATGCTCACCGCCAAGGCGCTGGGCCCCGCCCTGGGGCAAATACAATTCCGTATCCTTGATGAAGACCGGGTCCTTTATGACGATGTGGCCCGGTCAGGGCGTATCTTCCACATCAGCAGTTCCTCGGTGCCGCTGCACGATGATCTTTCCTGGGTCTTGTCGTCATGGCGTGTCCAGCCCTGGACCCAGCCCGCAACGCTGCTGCCCGACCTGATCCTGCTGGTATGCCTGGCCTTTACGTACGGCATGATAGGCCTTCGAAAGCAGGCCTCGCAGCTGCTGCACGGCTCGCGGCAACTGCAGCACAGCGCCCTGCATCAAACGCTGACGGGGCTTCCCAACAAGGCCTACCTGGAGATCGAGCTGGCGAGAATCTGCCGCTCGCCCAACAGCTACCCCGTATGGCTGGCCATTTTCGAAATGGATGGTGTCAAGCTCATCAACGACACCTTGGGCCACAGCGTGGGCGACCAGGTGACGCAGCAGGCGGCGCAACGCATAAGGGCCGAAGCCGGCAACGAGGGTTTCGTCGCACAAATTGAAAGCAGCGAATTTATTGTGGCGATGCACAATGTATCGCGCGCGGCGGCGGTGGACCTGATCGATCGGATTCTGCTGCAATGCGCCTCTTCCTACCATATTGAAAACATGGAGCTGCGCCTGACGGCCAGCGCCGGCATTACCAGCCGCCACACTGACACAGATAGTCCCATGGATCTCGTGAGCGAGGCGGACCTTGCTTTGGGCCTTGCCAAACGGACGGCGCCGGGCTCCTGGCGTGAATACTCGGCGGACCTGGGTGCCGCGGTCGCCGAGCGCCTGCAACTGCGCAATGACCTGCAGCATGCGCTTGACATCAATGCCCTTACACTGCACTATCAGCCGCTGATCCAGCGCGACACCGGCAAGATTGTCGGCATCGAAGCCCTGGTGCGCTGGAACCACCCCGCCCTGGGCTTTATTCCGCCTTCCAAATTCATCCCCCTGGCCGAAGACACGGGGCAAATCATCCCCCTGACGGCCTGGGTGCTGGACCAGGCCTGCCGCGCCATCAGTGTCCTGCGCGAACGAAAACTGGCCGACTTCCACGTAGCCGTCAATATCTCGCCGCTGGTGTTCGAGCGCAACGACTTCATCGAGACCGTTACCGCCGCACTGTCGCGTCATGGTCTGCCCACGCACAGCATCGAGCTGGAAATCACCGAAGGCACCATGCTGGGGGATCAAACGCTTACGATCAACAAACTCAAAGCCTTGAACGCGCTGGGCATCCTGTCATCCATAGACGACTTCGGCACCGGCTACTCAAGCCTGAACTATCTCAAGACTCTGCCCATCGGCAAAGTCAAGATAGACAAATCATTTGTCAATGAGCTCAACAGCGACAGCGACGATGCCGCCATCGTCAAGACCATCATCAGCCTTGCCCACCACCTTAATCTGAAAGTGGTCGCCGAGGGGGTCGAAACCGTTACCCAGTACCAGTTCCTGCTGGACAACGCTTGCGATGAATTCCAGGGCTATCTGTTCTCGCGGCCGCTGCCCTTCAAAGAGCTGGTGCGCAGGCTGATGGCGGGACAAGGACTGCCCCCCTTTTCACAGTCTGTGCCGCGCAGGCTCGCCTAGGCCGGGCCAGCACTAATACAAATGCCGATTGACGTGGCAGGCGGCACAGGTTAAACGTTGCAGCTAGCCAATCCGGTCCCCGGATCGGCTATACAAAAGATAAGAACACAGGCTGCCCGCATAGACGGTGCAGCCGTCAACAAAGACGTTCACAGGAGACATCATGAAACTTTCAATAAAGCGGCTTGCATTTATGTTGTGTTTTTCGCTGGCGGCAATTCAGCCCGCCAGCGCGGAAAACATATCCATCGCCACCGGCGGCACCGGCGGGGTTTATTATCCGATAGGCGGAGGCATTGCCTCTATCCTTTCCAAGAAAGTGCCCGGCATGGAGGCTACGGCCGAAGTCACCGGCGGCTCGGTCGACAACCTGAAGCTGATCGATGGCGACGCCTCTTATATTGGCCTTGCCATGGCCGATGCCAGCCAGGACGCCTACAAGGGTGAGGATAAATTCAAAGGCCAGAAAGTGCCCCTGCGCACACTGATGGTGCTGTATCCGAACCGCATGCACGTCGTCACCACCGAGGGGCGTGGCATCAATAGCGTAGCCGACCTCAAGGGCAAGCGCATTTCCACCGGCTCGCCGGGCAGCGCAACCGAAGTCATGGCATTCCGCCTGCTTGAAGCGGCCGGGCTCGACAAAGACAAAGACGTCAAGCGCGAGCGGCTGAGTGTGGCCGAATCGGTCAACGGCGTAAAAGACAACAAGATCGACGCGTTCTTCTGGGTCGGCGGCCTGCCCACCTCGGCCGTTACCGATCTGGCCAATACTCCGGGCACCAAAATCAAAATGATAGACAACGCCGACCTGGTTCCCGCCATGAACAAGACGTACGGCAACCTTTACGTCGAAGATGTCATTCCGCAATCAACCTATCGCGGCATGGACGCCGACAACAAGCAGGCCACCGTCATGAACATTCTTGTCGCCAACGAGAAAATGTCCGACGAAACCGCCTACAACATCGTCAAAACCATCTTCGAAAGCCGAGACGACCTCATCGCGGTGCACAAGGATACCGCCGAGTTCCAGCTCGAAAAGCAAAAAGCATCGGCAACGCCCGTTCCCTTCCATCCCGGCGCCATCAAGTATTTTGAAGAGCGCGGCGTCAGCATCAACTAATAAATAGCCTGCCCTGCACCCCAACCTCCTACGTGGTTGGGGTTTTTCAATTTACAGGATCAAAGCATGAGCGACAGACTGGAATCGGATCCGACAACGGAGGTTGTCAGCGAAGAGGCCTTGAAAAAGGCAGAAGAATACATCGAGGAAGAAGAAGGCGCGGCAAACCGGATGGGCGGATGGCTGGGCATTTTCCTTTCAACCGTGGCGGTGGGGATGTCCCTGTTCCATTTGTATGCAGCCTACTCCATTGTCCCCACCCAGATGCTGCGGCCTATTCACGTCGGGTTCGTCCTGTTCCTGTCTTTTCTGATCTTTCCGGTCAGCAAGCGGTTTCGCCATCGCATCATGTGGTGGGACTGGATGGTGGCACTGCTGTCCATTGCCATCGTGGTGTATCTGATCATGGGCGGCGACGACTTCACCGATCGCAACACCCGCCCCAACCCGTGGGACATCTTCTTCGGCGTAGCGCTGATCCTGCTGGTGCTTGAAGCCATGCGGCGCACGATAGGTTGGATACTGCCCTTCATTTCCATCTGTTTTCTGCTGTATGCCTTCCTGGGCCCTTACCTGCCGCACCCCTGGACGCACAAAGGCTACGAAATAGGGCGCATCGTCGGCTTCATGTATATGACCCTGGAAGGTATTTACGGAGTCGCGGTCGACGTCTCTTCGTCTCTGATCATCCTGTTCACCATTTTCGGCGCCTTCCTGCAGTTTTCCGGCGCCGGCCGGTTCTACATCGATTTCTCGTTTTCAGCCATGGGCGGCAAGCCCGCTGGCGCCGGGCGCACGGTGGTGCTGGCTTCCTTCCTGCTGGGCGGCCCGTCGGGTTCGGGCGTGGCCACCACCGTGACCCTGGGCTCGGTGGCGTGGCCCATGCTGTCCAAGGTGGGATACGAACGCAATGCCGCGGGCGGATTGCTGGCGGCGGGGGGCCTGGGCGCCATTATTTCGCCCCCGGTCATGGGCGCCGCCGCGTTCATCATTGCCGAGTTCCTGAAAATATCGTACCTGGATGTGCTGCTGATGGCCGTCATCCCCACCTGCCTGTTCTATCTTGCCCTGTTCCTCATGGTCGAGATCGATGTGCGCAAGTACGGCATGAGCAACACCATCATCAAGAAGGTCGATACGGTCTGGAACCTGACCCGGAAATACTGGTTCCATTTCCTGTCGCTGATTTCCATCGTGGCATTCATGATGTGGGGATTCTCGCCGGTCATGTCGGTCTTCTGGGCCACCATCGTGTCCTTCCTGACCAGCTTCCTGCGCGCCGACACCGCCATGATTTCTTACGACTTGTTCCGTGGCAAAGGCAAGGCTTCCGAGCACTTCTTCCAGTCGCCCCTGATCCAGGCGCTGCGGGCCGGCTCCGTCGGCATGCTGAACGTCGGCGCCACCTGCGCCGGCGCCGGCATTATCGTCGGTGTGGTTACCCTGACCGGCCTTGGCCTGAAGTTCAGCGGCATCGTCATCGACTATGCCGGCGGCTCGCTGTTGCTGACGGCCATCTATACCGCCCTGGTGGTCTGGGTCATAGGGCTGGCCGTGCCAGTAACCGCGTCCTACATCATTTGCGCCGTCATCACCGCGCCGGCGCTGATCAAACTGGGCGTGCCCGACTTTGCCGCGCACATGTTCATCTTCTACTACGCCGTGCTGTCCGAGGTCTCGCCGCCCACCGCCCTGTCGCCATTCGCGGCCTCGGCGATTACCGGCGGCGATCCCTACAAAACCACCATGCAGTGCTGGAAGTACACCATACCCGCCTTCCTGGTGCCTTTCATCTTTGTGCTGGACCCCAGCGGCCAGAGCCTGCTGCTCATGGGAACCACCGAGGCACTGGCCGAAGCCAGCTGGCTGTCCATTGCGCAAATTACTTTCACGGCGGCAGTGGGTATCTTTGCCCTGGCGGTCGGCTTCCAGGGCTGGCTGATCGTACGCGCCTCTGTGCTTGAAAGAGTGGCGCTGATCATCGCCGGCTTCATGCTGGTCTACCCCGGCCCCATCGCCAACTCGGTCGGCTACGGGCTGGTGCTGCTTGCCCTGGCCTCGCAGTGGATGCGACGGAAACCGCGCGCGGTACCCGCATAAGCCAAGAGCGCGTGGTGACAAGTTTCCACCGCGCGCTCATTTGATGCACGGCGACTGCGTCGCCCTGCTGAAAATCGCGGGCCTGAAATCACTTGCGTTCTTCAACCCGCCGGCATCGCCGCGTCACTTCGCCCGGGAAGGAGGCCAGAACCCGTCGGAAGAGAAAGTGCTGGGCGCTTCGTCGAGCGGGCCGGGGGCCTGCTCGGCCACACAGGCCTGCAATGCCTCGCACATGCGCTCCAGCGCAAGCTCGCCCGACGCGCCGCGGGTTACCTGCTCCCACCATAGGCGATGCACCGCGCGCACACGCACGGGAATCCGCGGCAGCCCCACCCGCTGCGCCATCGCCAGGCGATGCAGCCCGCGATTGATCTTCAGGATGCGGCCCTCGCGGGAAATGGCCACGCCAAGATCGTCGCGCGTCACGGAGGCAATGTATCCCCTGGCCGCCATGTCGTCCAGATAATCGATATAAACCCTGAGGTAGTTTTTGATCTTGTCCGGCGTATCCAGCAATATGCCTTGCTGATGAGAAGACCACGGCTCGCCCCGGTCGATGCAGGCCACCAATTCCTGGAACTGCTCGACACGCTCCAGTTGCGCGCGATTTTCATCGATGTCGCTGATGAACCGATAACGCGTTCCGACACGCAAATCATTGCGCCGCAAGTCCCATCGCCCATCCCAGATGAAGGCCATGGACGACGGCCGCTTTTCGTCTTTTCGGGGCAGGGAGTCGACATTGCGTATCAGGCTGCGCGGGTCGATGTGCAGCGTCAGGGCCTGGGCGCCCAGAAAAGCCTCGAGATTATGGCGGGGCAGGCCCGCCCGCTCTATCAGGCGCGCGCCAGGCTTGTCGTGCAGCCAGCGTCTTAGCAATACGTTTCCGACAGGCATGCCCAGGTAGCGTTGGGCGCGGGTACGCACGGCAGCCGTCAGATGGGCGAGCACCACTCTGCGCCGTATCGCGGGCGAGCCGAACTGCGCCAATGCTTTATCTGTTTCCGGCCCCATCAATACAGGGCGGTTCCCGAAAACAGGAGATGATTTTCTGCTGGTCCTGTTCATATCCGGATATTGCCATATAAATCAAAAATGTTTCAAACATATGAATTTTTCTGATTTTAACCGCCCGGCGTGCGATGCACGGCGGCATCAGGCCACTGCAAGCGGATAGGCGGCTGGCCTGAAGCTGATGTATCCTAGTCGGCATTCTCCATCTAGATATTGAAATGACAGACTTTCCCTTTGACGCCGTGCTGTTCGACTGCGACGGCGTGCTTGTAGACTCTGAACCCATTACCAATCGCGTGCTGGCCCGGATGCTGGGCGAACTGGGCTGGCCCATCGCCGTTGACGAATGTATGCGGATTTTCACTGGCAAGGCGGTCAAGGATGAACTGCCATTGATCGAGGCGCGCACGGGCAAGCCGGTCGACGACCGCTGGATGGCCCAGTTCCGCCAGCGCCGCAACGAAGCCCTGGACCGCGAACTGGTCGAAATTCCGGGCGCGCCCCAGGCCGTGCGCGCCCTGCACGACGCCGTGAGCGGCCGCATCGCCGTCGCTTCCGGCGCCGACCTGCACAAGGTCAAGCTGCAACTGGCCAAGGTGGGCTTGGCCGATTGCTTTGCGGGCCGGATCTTCAGCGGCCAGGATCTACCCCGCAGCAAGCCCTTCCCCGATGTATACCTGGCCGCCGCACTGGCGCTGGGCGTCGCGCCTTCTCGCTGCGCCATCATCGAAGACACCGCCACGGGCGCCACCGCCGGCGTGGCAGCCGGCGCGACCGTATTCGGCTATAGCCCGGGCGGCGCGGGGCACGACAGCGCCGACTCGCTGCGCGCGGTAGGCGTGGCGCATATCTTCACCGATATGGCCGAGCTGCCTGCCCTGCTGGCGGAATGGCGGCCGGCAACCGTCTAGTGTCCTGTTTGATCAAACAGGACACTAGTGCAGAATCCGGTCCAGGAAGTCCCGCGTCCGCGCATGAGTGGGGTTTTCAAAGAATCGCTTCGGCGGTCCCTGCTCCAGGATACTGCCGGCATCCATGAATACGATGCGATCGGCCACCTGGCGCGCAAAACCCATTTCGTGAGTCACGCACACCATCGTCATGCCTTCTTCGGCCAGTGACGTCATCGTATCCAGCACCTCTTTCACCATTTCGGGGTCCAGCGCCGAGGTAGGTTCATCAAACAGCATGATGCGCGGCGTCATGCAGAGCGAACGCGCAATCGCGACACGCTGCTGCTGCCCGCCGGAAAGCTGGCCCGGGTACTTATCGGCCTGTTCGGGAATGCGCACCCGTTCCAGATAGGCCATGGCTATATCCACGGCCTCGGCGCGGGATTTCCGCCGCACGTGCATGGGCGCCAGAACGCAATTCTCCAGCACCGTGAGATGCGGAAAAAGATTGAAATGCTGGAAAACCATGCCCGCCTCGCTGCGAACCTCGTCTATGGCGCGCAAGTCGTCGTTCAATGTGATGCCATTGACGACTATTGTGCCTTGTTCATGGCGCTCAAGACGATTGATGCAGCGGATCAAGGTGGATTTCCCCGAACCCGAGGGGCCGCAGATCACGATGCGCTCCCCCTGCCCAATCGAAATGGAAATATTGTTCAGCGCGTGGAAATCGCCATACCACTTGTGCATGCCCGAAATATGGATGGCATCGGTGCCGGGCGGTGTCGTCATCCTCGTTTCCCCCTGTGATAGCGTCGCTCCAGCCACATTGCATAGCGAGACAGGCTGAAGCAGATTACAAAATAGATCGCGGCAATGAAGAGATATGTTTCGGCGAACGGCGTGGGCCACGCAGGGTCCGTCAGTGCCGCGCGCGCGGCACTGAGCAAGTCGAACAAGCCCACGATGAACACCAGGCTGGTGTTCTTGACCATGACGATGGCCGTGTTGGTCAACGGCGCAATCACGTAGCGTACGGCCTGCGGCAGAACAATCAGACGCGTCATTTTCCACCACGACAGGCCCAGCGCGCGCGAGGCTTCCATCTGGCCGGAGGGAATGGCCTGCAAACCGCCGCGGATGACTTCCGCCAGATACGCCGCGGAAAACACGGTAAGGGCCACGCCCGCGCGCAGCAAACTGTCTATGGTGATGCCCGCCGGCAGCAGCAGCGGCAACACAATGGACGCCATGAACAGCAGGCTGATGAGCGGCAAGCCTCTTATCGTCTCTATGACGAGCACCGACAAAAAGCGGCATACCGGCAAATCGCTTCGGCGCCCCAGCGCCAGGACCACAGCGAACGGGAAGCCGGCGCCAAGCGCGCAGACCGCCAGCAGCAGCGTCACGGGCAGGCCTCCCCACGACGAAGGCGGCACCATCGCCAAGCCCAGCCAACGGCCATGCATCAGCATGATCGCGCCGACGATGCCCGCAATCCAGGCCAGCGCCGTGCCGCGGCGCCAGTGCGACGGATTGATCGAATAAACCGTCATGGCCGCGATGAACACACATACAAGGATAGGCCGCCACTGCTCTTCAGGTGGATAGATGCCAAACAGAATCAGCCGAAACTTCTCGGTCAGAAAAGCCCAGCAGGCGCCGCTTGCCTGGCGGCAGGCATCGGCCGAACCACCGGGCCACACCGCGCTGAGCACGCCCCAGTCAATCAGCCTCTGCAAACCATATAAGGCCAGCGCAAGCGTCACCAGCGTGGCCGCGGCACTGAACATATCGCCAAACAGCTTGTAGGCCAACGCATCCCGGGGATTTCGCGGCGGCTTGGCCATGGTCGTTCCGGCCGCAGCAATGGATGAGGAAGTGGCCGCCATACTCATGGCCGCTGCGTCCGTGTAATACGGCGGTTATAGATATTCATGAATAAGGAGATACCAAGGCTGATGCTCAGATAGACGGCCATCAGGATGGCGATGCCTTCTACGGCCTGGCCTGTCTGATTGATGGTGGTCGCAATGACGAAGGACAAATCTGGATAGCCTACCGCCAGCGCCAGCGTCGTATTCTTGATGATGGAGAGAAACTGCGACGTCATGGGCGGCACAATGACACGCATGGCCTGTGGCACAACAATTTGGATCAAGGTCGGCCAGCGACGCAGGCCCAAGGACTGCGCCGCCTCCCACTGCCCTTCGTCGACCGCATCAATGCCGCCCCTGATGATTTCGCCGGAGAATGCGGCCGAATAAAGCGTCAACCCTATCAGCAGCGAGGTGAACTCCGGCGTGAACACGGACCCGCCCACAAAATTGAATCCCTGAAGGCCAGGTTTCTCAACATGCATCTGGATGCCCCCGACAACGCCCCCGGCAAGCACGATAATGACCGCCAGGCACCAGGCGGCACGGCGCCAGGGAAAATTCGGCTCGACACCCGCCCCTGAAAGCCATCGGACGATGCGCCGGCCGAGCGCGGGGCCCGCCAACACCATCAACAGGGCGATAGCCACGCAGGCCCAGAACAATGCGGTGTCGCCCCCGAGCGACACAGAGGGAAAGAATATCCCCCTGATCGAAAGAAAGACCCCGGAGACAGGCTCATAAGCCTGGCGCGTGGCGGGCAGGTTGAGCGTCAGAACGCTGTACCAGAAAAGCAACTGCAGCACCAGCGGCGTATTGCGCATGGTCTCGACATACACCGTCGCCAACGCTGACACAAGGGGGTGTCGGCTGCGCCTGGCCAGGGCCAGCAGAAATCCCAGCGCCGTCGACACACTGATGACCAAAAAAGAAATGTAGAGCGTGTTGATCAGGCCGACAAGAACGGCCCAGCCATAGCTGTCAACCGGGGTATAGGCCAGCAGGCTCTCGGAGACCGGGAAGCGGGCCGCTTCCGACAAGAACCCGAAGCCCATGGCAATCCCCCTGGCCACAAGATTATGCTGCGCATTCCATACCAGCCAACCGAGCCCGGATATTACAGCGATAATCGCTACGCCTTGGAGCAGCCACGCTCGAGCCCGGCTGTCATACCATAGATACCTGAACATGATGTCTGCCCTCTATTGCGCAAGTCCTGTCGCCACTGCAATCAATTGAACACGTACGGGTACATCAGGCCGCCATCGGTATACAGGCGATTCAGCCCGCGCTCGAGCTTTAGCGGGCTATCCTTGCCGACATTGCGCTCAAAAATCTCACCATAGTTGCCCAGTTGCTTGACGATGTTGTAGGCCCATTTCTCATCAAGCCCGAGCGCCTGGCCATTGCCCGGCTCCACGCCCAGGAAGCGCGCGATCTGGGGGGCCGTGCTCTTGAGCATCTCGTCGATATTGCCCTGTGTAATACCCATGGCCTCGGCAGCGATGGGCGCTTGAATGGCGTACTTGACGATGTCGAACCAGCGGTCATCGCCATGACGCACGGCGGGCGTCAACGCCTCGCTGTTGCCACTGGCCGGAAAGATGATGTAGTCGTCGGGGTTCGACACCTGCGTGGCCCGCATGGCCGCCAGGGCGGACCCATCGGTTATATAGGCATCGCACCGATTTGAATAGAATGCCTGCCGCGCGGCCGTGGAGTTATCGAACAGCACCAGCTTCAGGCCCAAGTCGTACTTGCGCGACAAGTCCGCCACGGTCACCTCATTGGTCGAACCGGACTGCACGCAAACGGTTGCCCCCTTCATCTCTTGCGTATTGGCCACACCAAGATCCTTGCGCAGCATGAAGGCGTCATGCTCGTAATAATTGGGATAGGTGAAGTTGATGCCATTCGCATCCCGGCGCAGCGTCCAACTGGTGGTACGAGGCAAAACATCGATCTGCCCCGTTTGCAATGCCGTCAGCCGCTGCTGGCCGGTCAGCGGCACAAAGCGCGTCTTGCCGGCATCACCCAGCACCGCAATGGCGATCGCACGGCATGTGTCGGCATCCAGGCCCTTCCATACGCCGTTCTTGTCTGGCGCCGAAAAGCCGGTCGTGGCGTGGCCGGAGCCGCAGATCAAGTAGCCTCGGTCCAGTATTGTCTTGACGGTCGGGCTGACCTGCGCCGCAGCCGTCGCGGGAACGCCCACCGCCGCAGGCGTCTGCGCCCCTGCGCTTGTGGCGGCTAGGCCAAGCGCGAATACGCTCGCGGCGGCTGACAGTGTCTTGATGTGAAAGTACATGATGGTCTCCTGGTTTAATGATTCCGCGGTGTGTCCCGCGGTCAAACGATTTGTTCATTGAGCGCAATGCGCGCTAGGCCGGGACATCCGCCGAAATCACGCCTTCCAGAAGCGCCAGCAAGTCCTCTCGCAAGTCTTCCGGGTCTTCCAGGCCAATACTCACGCGCAGAATCACGCTCGATGCACTCCAGTTGGAGAGGGCCCTGTCCTTGGCAATGGACATCGGTGCGATCAAACTGTGCGTACCGCCCCAGGACGCGCCGATCCGGAAGACTTTCAGACCGTCCAGAACCTGCCCGATCGCTTGATCGCACCCATCTTTGAGCACGATGCTGAACACCCCGCTGGAGCCGGAGAAGTCCCGCTTCCACAGCGCATGCCCTGGGCAGGAAGGCAAGCCGGGATGCAGCATTTGCTCCACAGCAGGATGAGTGCAAAGCTCTTCAGCCAGGGCCAGGGCCGTTTTGCCCGCATGCGTCAACCGCACACCCATGGTCTCCAGTCCGCGCAGAGCAAGAAAACAATCATCGGGCGACACCCCCATGCCCAGCATGCGCATGGTCGCCTTCAACCGCCGATGCATCTCTATCGTGGATACGGAAACCGATCCCATAAGCAGATCGGAGTGGCCCCCGACATATTTGGTGATCGCCTCCATGGAGAAGTCCACGCCATGCGCCAACGGCTTGAAGTAAAGCGGCGTCGCCCATGTGTTGTCACATCCCACCAGGACGCCTTTCGCCTTGGCCGCCGCGACGATTGCCGGGACATCCTGAATTTCCATGGAAGTCGACCCAGGCGACTCGACCCATACCAGCCGTGTGTGCTCACCGATGAGATCGGAGATACCCGCGGCAACGCACGGGTCGTACACGTCATACCGGATACCGAAGTCTTTCAGGAAATTCTCGGCAAGCCCCCGCACCGGCGGATAAACCGTATCGGGGACGAGTACCGAATCGCCCGGACGTAGGACGGTGAGCAGCACGACGGCAATCGCCGCCTGCCCCGACGGCATCAATGCGGTACGCACACCTCCTTCCAGCGCTGTAATGCGCGCCTCCAGCGCCCGCGTGGTGGGTGTGCCGTGCAGGCCGTAGGTGTATCCGTCGGGCCCCCGCTTGCTTCGCTCCGCATATTGCTGCGCATTGTCGAAAACGATGGTGGACGCCCTGAAGGTAGGTACCGAAAGGCTGGCGAAACCGGTGTCTTCGAGGGGGGGGTTAACAACGCACTGGGTCAATTCACGCATATTTTCTCCTTACCGATGAGGGCAGTATAGGGAGCCAACCTGTGAATAACAATGATGAAAATGTTGTACTCTATGCTGAAAATTTATAGGATACTCTGGGCCCGCATCATGAACTTCCGACAGCTCGAGGCCTTTCAGGCCGTCATGAAGACAAGCTCGGCGTCACTGGCGGCCGAGCTTCTTCAACTGACCCAGCCAGCCATCAGCCGCTCCTTGCAGGAACTGGAAAAATCAATCGGTTTCGCGCTCTTCGATCGTGTGCGCGGACGACTGGTGCCCACTGCCGAGGGCCAGTTGTTCTATCGCGATGTCTCGGAATCCTTTATTGGGCTGGACAGCCTGCGCTCCAGCGCGGCGCGCATCCGCGATTTCGGATCCGGGGAAATACGGCTGGCATCCCTGTCGGCGCTGGGCCAGACCCTGGTGCCGCGCGCCCTGGGCCTGTTTTACAAGCAGCACCCCGATATCGCGATCACCCTGGAAATCATGTCCTCTTCCGCCGTCCGGGATCGAGTGGCCACAGGGCAATTCGACCTGGGCCTGGCCGCGGATGAAATCGACACTACGGGCGTCGATCATCAAACATTCGCCACGCCCAGGGCAGTATGCGCCGTACCCGCAAGCCATCCGCTCGCCGCGCGCGATGCCATACATGTCAGCGACCTGCACGGCGAGCCGTTTATCGCGCTGGCGCCTGAAGATACCACCAGGCGCCGGCTGGATGCCATGCTGAAGGATTCGGGCGTACAACCCAGGGTCGTGGTGGAAACACCCCACTCCGCCACGGTGTGTGCCCTGGCCGCGGAAGGTATAGGAATAGGGATCATCAACCCGTACGGCATTGCCGTCACACCGGACCCGCGCGTGCAAATCAAGCCTTTTTCGCCCGCGCTCCATTTCAAGGCATTACTGGTATTCCGGCCCGATATGCAAAAATCCCGCATTATCCAGGCCTTGGTCAAAACGTTGCTCAAGGCCCGCTTATCCTGAAGCCCGCCGAATTTTGCGCTAGAGTAGCGTTATTCCCTCCATTTCATACCCAACCCGGCCAGACAGCCGAGAAGAACCTTGATGACAAAGGCAGTGCCTGGCTGGCTTGTGCCCATAGCGGCAATTTTCGTTCTGCAGACAACGACCGCATTCCTGACCCGGTTCATTCCCATCATCGCCCCGGCGATGTCGGGAGAATTCGGCTGGGGCGGCAGCTCGATCGGTTATTTGACCGCCGCCAACTCGTTGGGCGGGCTCGCCATGCTGGTTGCAGGCTCCACGCTGATCAAACAGGTGGGCGGCTTGCGCACCCTGCAGCTCAGCCTGTTTCTGGGCGCGGCCGTCATGGTGTTCTTCCTGCACCCCAGCGTCAGCGTCGCGCTGATGGCCTGTTTCATCATGGGGCTCAGCAATGGCACGGCCAACCCGGCCGGCAGCGAAGTCCTGCAGCGGTTCTCGCCGCCCGGCATGCGCAACCTTATCTTTTCCATCAAACAGGCGGGTGTGCCGCTGGGAGGCGTGATAGCAGGACTCGCCATCCCGGCCATGGTCGTCCTGGCGGGATGGCGAGCCGCCCTGTTCGCCTGCGCATTACTGGTCATCCTGCCAACCATCGCCACCTGGCGCACCAGCGCCCGGCTGGATGAAACCGACGGCTGCGGCCGCTGGCATTTTTCTGTGCCAACCCTGCATTCGCTGCACGCGCTGCGCGTGCCCCTGCAGTCCTTGCAAAGCAACCGCGGCCTGATGAAGATGTCGGTCGTAGGCAGCCTGTTCGCGGTTTCCCAAAGCTGCTGGTTCACATTCACTGTCATCTATTTGATTGACAGGCTCGGCTATTCACTGGCGCTGGCGGGCGTCGTGTTTGCCATCATGCAAGTGGGCGGCGTAATAGGCCGCATTGCGCTGGGATGGCTGTCCGACCGCCTGCAGTCGGCCACCGCATCCTTGTCGGTAACCGCCGTCGTGTCGGCGGCCACGACCGTCCTTCTGGGGCTGAGCAATCCCCAATGGCCCTTGTGGGCCATTGTCCTCCTGGCGTTTGTGGCAGGCTGCTCGGCGGCGAGCTGGAATGGGGTGCAGATTGCCGAAGTGGCGCGGCGCTCGCCACCCGACCAGATATCCGAAACCTCGGCGGGATCCAGCATCCTGGTCAACCTGATCAACATGCTGGTGCCGACAGCCTTCGCCGCTTTCGTGGCCGCCACCGGCCGGTACGACTACGCCTTCGGCTGCGCGGGAATCTGCACCTTGCTGGTTCTTGTATTTCTGCCGCGAGACAAGCAGGCCAAGTAATCTACAAGGCGCTTCGCCATCGCAGCCCAAGCAAGGCAAGCGCACGCTTGCTCACAGCAAGCTGCGCAGCGTATTGACACGCTATTAGCTATCGGGCAATGCGTACGCAATGACATAATCGCCGCGATCGGGCGACTGCCGGGCGCCGCCGGCCGAGATGACCACATATTGCTTGCCGCTCTTGGGCGACTTGTACGTGATGGGGCCGCCCTGGCTACCCACGGGCAGGCGCTGCTTCCAGACTTCCTTGCCGTTGGCGGTATCGAAGGCGCGCAGATAATAGTCCTGGGTACCGGCAAAGAACAGCAAGCCACCCTGGGTGGCCAGCGAGGCGCCCAGCGTGGGCATGCCCACTTCGAACGGCAACGTCATCTTGATGCCCATGGGGCCGGTGTCCTGCACCGTGCCCACGGGCACTTGCCAGGCGATCGTCCGGGTCTTCAAATCCACGGCGGTCATGGTGCCGAATGGAGGCGCCTGGCAGGGAATGCCCAGCGGCGACAGGAAGCGATCCTTGATCACGGCGTAGGGCGTACCGCCCAGCGGAACCTGCCCCATGCCTGCGTTGGGCGCTTCGCCACCATCGGAAAGCTGGCCGCCCTGCTGCTGCGGCACCATCTGCACCCACAGGCCAAGCCGCATGTCGTTCACGAAAATGAGGCCGTTATTGGGATCGTGCGAAATGCCGCCCCAGTTCATGCCCCCCAGCGAGCCCGGGAACGATAGAGAAATATCGGTGTCCGGCGCGGTGAACAGCCCTTCATAACGCATGCCCTTGAAGGCAATGCGGCACAACAACTGGTCAAACGGCGTGGCACCCCACATGTCGGATTCCGACAGCATCCGGGTGCCGATCTGCGGCATGCCCACGGAGACGGGCTGGGTCCTGGCATAGTCCTCGTTGGGGATGCCGGCCGGGCGGACCTCGCGATCTTCCACCTCGGTCAAAGGCTGGCCGGTGAGACGATCAAGCACAAAGATCTGGCCAGCCTTGGTAGCCACCACCACCGCCGGCGTCTTGCTGCCATCCGCCTTGGGGAAATCGATCAGCGCGGGCGCCATGGGCACGTCAAAATCCCACAAGTCATTACGCACCGTCTGGTAGAGCCATTTTTCCTTGCCCGTGGTGGCGTCCAGCGCCAGCACCGTGGCGCCATACTTCTTGTCGAGCGGCGTGCGTGTCGCGCCGTACAGGTCCACCGAGGCTGACCCCACCGGCAGGAACACCGCATTCATGTCCGGGTCATAAGAGATGCCCGCCCACACGTTGGGCGTGGAGCGCCGATAGTTCTGCTTGTCGGGCAGGGGGGCTGTGGGATCATCCATGCCCGGATCAAAGTGCCAGCGCATCTGGCCGGTAATAACGTCGAAGCCCCGCACTACCCCACCAGGCATGTCCACCTGCACATTGTCGGCCACCCGCCCTCCGACCACCACCGTGGTGCCCGCTATGGTCGGCGCAGCGGTCATAGTGTAGTAAGCCTTGTTGTCCACCTGCCCCATATTGGCTTTCAAATCAACGATACCGCCGTCTCCGAATGCTTCGCACATCTCGCCGTTGTCGGCATTGATGGCCACCAGGCGCGCATCGATGGTGTTCATCAACACACGGCGCTGGCAAGTGTCATTCGCAGGCGGGCTCGCTGGCGTGACGGGCGTGGAGCCCGGCACGGTAGGCTGAACCAGGTCCGCATTCGCGTCAAAATACGCCAAGCCGCGGCAGCGTTCCCAAACGCCCCCCACGCTGGCATTGAAGTCGCGCCGCCACAACTGCTTGCCGCTGTCCACATCCAGTGCAATCACATTATTCTTGGGCGTGCACAGAAACAGCTTGTCGCCGATCTGCATGGGCGTCAGCTGATCTTCCGCGCCGGCGCCGGTAGACTCGGGGATATCGCCGGTCTGGAATACCCAGGCCTGCTCCAGTCGATCGACATTGGTGACATTGATCTGGTCCAGCGCGGCGAATCGACCCGTGCCGGCGTCGTTGCCATAGTTGGCCCAGTTCTTTTGCGCTTGCTCGGGCGCAACCGGAACAAGTTGCGCCACCGAGGCGCTAGCCGCCACTTCGGGATGGATGATGAACATGGAGCCAAAGCCCAGCACGCCCGCCAGACCCAGCATGATGCCAAGAATGACTCCCGGCTTGGCAGAGGCCCCGCCGCCCTCCGCCTTGCACAGCAAAGGCAGGGTAAGCGCCACTACGGCGGCCAGAAACGTCATGGCCAGCAGGCGCGAGACGAGCCCCCAATAGTTCAGGCCGACCTCGACCAGGGCCCATGCCACGGTACCCACAAATACCGCCAAGAACAGCCAGGCCCCAACGCTGCGGCCACGCGCCACTTGTATGGCCGATGCCGTGATGATCAGGCCGGCGATCAGAAAATACCAACTGCCGCCGCGGGCAATGAGCACTGCGCCGCCTATGGTCAGGAACAAGCCGGCGGCAAGCAGGCCCAGCGCCAGTGCATACAGCCAGAATCGGCTTGCGCCCAGTTTGGTTTTGAGCGTTGAGGACAAGGGATAGCTCCTTGGAGAATGGCGAATGGCGGGCGCCCCGGCGCACATACGTCGTCCATTTGGGGCATGCTGCTTACTGTACATCGGAATCATACGGCCAACGTATACAAGCTGTTTCAGCTGTTCATGGACTAGCCACCCCGGGCGGGGCTATTATTTTCCTGGCGGATTAGTCTCCATCAGTTGACCGCGGCAGTGCTTGATGCCCATAATGACAGGTGAGTCACCATTCATTAATTATCATGAGCTTCCGCCATGCCCCGTCAAGCACGAAAAACCGCCAAAGCCTCGCCCGCAGCGCCGACACCTGAAAAACCGCAGATCAAGGACTGGCGCGAGGCTCAGGGCCGCAGCGAGCGCGGCCGCCTGATTCACGAAGCGCTTTTCACGGCCGCCGCCGAGATCGTGGGTGAACGCGGCTACGAAGATACTTCCATTACGCTGATTACACAACGCGCGGGTGTGGCGCAAGGCACGTTCTACAACCATTTTGAATCGCGGCAAGACATACTCGACCAATTGCTGCCGCGCTTGGGCAAAGAGATGCTTACCTATGTGGGCCAATGCAGCCGGCCCGGAGGCACCATGCTTGAACGCGAAGAACTCGGTTTCCGCGGCTTCTATACCTTTCTGAAGCTGCACCCGCATTTCTTTCGCATCCTGAACGAAGCGCCCAGCTTTGCGCCCAAGGCCTATCAGGCCCATATTGAACTGGTGCTCGACGGCTATATGCGCTTCCTGAAGCGCGGGCTCGACAATGGCGAGGTAAAAGGCTTCAACGAAAAAGAACTTGAAGTGGCCGCCTTTGTCATGATGGGCGCGCGCCTGTATTTGGGGCATTATGCGGCCCGTTCAGGCAATGACAACGACCCCGACATTCCCGATTGGGTCACGCAGGCTTATCGCAAACTGATCACACACGGCCTGTCCGGCGCCGGCTAAGGCGGCACGGCGCACCGCAAGGCCGCTACGCAAACCTTTCAGAAATCAATCGACCGTATTGCAAGAGACCTCGATGGACACTCAGGACATAAACCCGCCCCGCCTGTTTTCACCCTACCACCTGCGCAGTGTCGAGCTGCCCAACCGGATCGTCGTGTCTCCCATGTCCATGTACAGCGCCCAGGAAGGGTATGCCGATGACTTCCATCTGGTGCATCTGGGGCGCTTCGCCCTGGGCGGCGCAGGCCTGGTCATGATGGAAGCCACGGCCGTGCAGCGATGGGGACGCGGCACCGATGGCTGCCTGGGCATCTGGCTCGATGGGCATGTACCGGCTTTGCGGCGCATCACCACATTCCTGCACGAGCACGGCAGCAAGGCAGGCCTGCAGCTGGGCCATGCCGGCCCCAAGGGCTCGACCCAGCGCCCCTGGCATGGCGGCGGGCCGCTGACGGTCGACGATGCCATGCAAAGAAAGGAATTTGCCTGGGATACCGTGTCGGCATCCGCCAAGGCCGTTACTGCCGGCTGGCCCGCTCCTTCATCATTGACGCCGGCGGACCTGGACACCTTGGTCGATGACTGGTGCGCAGCCGCCCGGCGCGCGGCGCAGGCCGGCTTCGATGTGCTGGAACTGCACTTTGCCCATGGCTACCTGCTGCACGCCTTTCTTTCCCCGCTCACCAATGACCGCAGCGATGAGTATGGCGGCTCGCTGGAGAACCGCATGCGGCTTCCCTTGCGCATCGCCCAGGCCGTGCGCAAGGCATTCCCGGCGGAGCTGCCCATTATGGTGCGCATTTCGGCCATAGACGGCGTGGATATAGGCTGGTCCATTGAAGACTCGGTGGCGCTGGCAAAATCCCTGGCAAGCCTGGGCATCGATGCCATCACCTGCTCCAGCGGCGGCGTCGTGCTGCCCAAGGGGCACGTGCTGGCATCACGGGCGCCAGGATTCCAGGTGCCTTTTGCCGAGCAGGTGCGACGCGCAGCGGGCATTCCCACCGTCGCGGTCGGCATGATCCGTACGGCGCGGCAGGCCGAAGACATTTTGCAGCAGGAACAGTCGGATCTGGTCGCCCTGGCGCGCGAGATGTTGTTCAACCCGAACTGGGCCGCACAGGCCGCGCTGGAGCTGGAAGACGCCAAGGGCTGGCGCTGGTGGCCCGAGCCTTTCCGGTGGTGGCTGGAACGCCGGGCCCGCCAGTTGGCGCCTCGGGTTTCCGCGTAATACAGGCGGCCAACCCCCTATGCCCATGAACAACGAACAGGAGACAACATGTTCAAGGTAACTACCATCATGAAACGCAAGCCCGGCATGACTGTGGATGCGTTCCAGTCATATTGGCGCGATACCCACGCCGATTTGGCCGCCAGCCTGCCCGGCCTGCGCCGCTGCGTCCAGTCGCATGCGCTGCCCCAGGGCTATCGCAAGGGTGATTTGCCTTGCGACGGCATCAGCGAATTATGGTTCGACACCCGCGAAGACTGGGAACAGGCCATGGCCAGCCGGCAAGGGCAGGCCATGCAGGCGGACTTGACCGAGTTCACGGCGCCCGGCGCAGCTATCGTGATGCCCGTCGACGTTCATGTCATTGTCGACGGCCCCATTCCCGAAGGCGCGGTCAAGAACATCGAACTGGTCAACTGCCGTCCCGGCATGGCGCTCGATGATTTCCGCGCGTACTGGAAGAACGTGCACGGCCCGCTTGCCGCGGGCATAACGGCGATACGCCGCTACGAGCAAAATCACTTGGCGCGCGCAGAGTACACCGGTGCCCGCCAACCCGCGCTGGACGGCTTGGCCATCACCTGGTTCGATTCGACCAATGCGATGAAACAAGGGGCCACGACGCCGGTATATGCCACGACACGCGCCGACGAAGCCAACTTCCTGCCCGACGGCCATCTGCCTTTCATTATCACGGTCGAGCACGAGATCGTGCCCGCCATGCGGCGTCAAACTGAAAGATAGCGCTGCTTGATATCGTCGCTGCGATTCAATTCGTCGATGGTTCCGTAGAACACGTCCTTGCCCTTGTCGATGACCACTGCATGGTCGGCCAGCCCCAGGCAGAAATGCAGGTTCTGCTCGGCCAGCACGATGGTGGTGCCAAGTTCGCGCAGGGTCCCGATCAGGTCGCCGATTTTCTGGACCATGATCGGTGCCAGGCCTTCACTGGGTTCATCCAGCAACATCACGGACGGGTTGCCCATCAGTGCGCGCCCCACCGTCAGCATCTGCTGCTCGCCGCCCGACAACTGCCCCCCCAGGCGCGTACGCAAGGGCTTGAGCAAAGGCAGCATGTCGTAAACACGCTCCAGCGTCCATTCGGACTCGCCCTGTGTGCCCCGCTTGGCCGCAATCAGCAAGTTATCTTCGACCGATAGCTCGGGAAATATCTGCCGGTCTTCAGGAACGAAAGCAATCCCGGCGCACGCTATCTGATGCGGGGCTCGCCCGCGTATGTCGACACCGTCCAGATTCACACTGCCCTTGCGCCCCCGCACGATACCCGCAATGGATTTCATGGTGGTGCTTTTGCCGGCGCCGTTGCGGCCCAGCAGTGCCAGCGTCTCGCCCTTGTGCAGCGAGAACGACAGGCCGAACAAGACTTGGCTGGAGTCGTAGAAAGCGTCAATGCCGTCCACCTTGAGTACAGGTGCCGAGGCTGGACTGGTCGTCATGCGAGTTTCTCCTTGGGAGTGCCGAGGTAGGCCTCGATCACTTGCGGATTGTGGCGCACCTCGTCCGCCGTACCCTGCGCCAGCAGACGCCCATATGACAGCACATATATATGCTGCGAAATGCGGAATACGATTTCCATGTCGTGCTCGATCAGGACCAGGGTCAGGCCGCCCTTCTTCCAGAGGGCGTACACCGTTTCTATCATCTGCTCGCGTTCCTCCGGCCCCATGCCGGCCACGGGTTCGTCCAGCAGCAGCACCTTGGGCTGCAGGACCAGGGCCAGAGCCATATCCAGCAGCTTCTGGTCGCCATGCGAAAGATTTCCGCTGACCACATGGGCGGCGGACGTCAGGCCCAGCTGATCCATGACCTCGTAAGCGCGGTCGCGTGTCTCTTTCAGCGGGAAGCGCCCCGTCATACGCAGGCTCTTCCCCAGCGGCGACAATAAAGCGCCCCGCAAAGACTCTTCGACCGTCAGGGTTTTAAACAGTTTGGACACCTGGAAAGCCCGTCCAATACCCTGGCGCACGATCTCGGCCGGCGGCTGGCCCACGATGTCATTGCCTTCCAGCAGAATACGGCCGCGGTCTGGCCGCAATGCCCCCGAGATCTGATTGAAGAACGTCGTCTTGCCCGCGCCGTTGGGGCCAATGACCGCCGTCAGCGAATCCTTTTTGAAATGCATGGACAAGTCGTTGGTGGCGACGACGCCGCCAAAGGATTTGTATAAATTTTCCACACGCAGCATCAGCGGTCTCCCGGTGCAAGCTCGGTGCCGGAACTTCCGGCGCCGCCACGCGCATCAGGCACGCCACCATAGGTGGTCCAGGGAGTGCCCACGAACCAGCCGGCGTCAACCGGCAGATCGATGCCAGTAATCGCGGATGCGCGATCCGACGTCAGGAAGTCGACGGCATCCGCGATCTCCTGGGGACGCACCATGCGCCCCAGGGCGGTGGTTCGTGTCAGATCCGCGGGATCGCGGTCGCCCTTGTCAATCGCATCCTGCAGGGCCGGCGTCACGGTATAGCCCGGCGACACCGAGTTCACCCGCACACCGGAACGCCCCCATTCAGCTGCCAAGCATTGGCTGATGGAGATGACGGCCGCTTTTGCAGGCGCATAGGCGTGCAGAGGCACCGACCGCGAGCCGGTAATGGATGCAATGTTCACAATGCTCCCGCCCCCGTTGCGCGCCATGCGCCCGCCAAACGCCACGCAGCACAGATAGGTGCCGCGCTGGTCGACCGCCACAACCCGGTCCCAGATGGCCATATCCAGCGCCTCGGGCGAAGACCGCTGCTGGATGATGCCCGCGCTGTTGACCAGATTCCGAACCGGCCCCAGCTCATCGGCCACCTTTTCGGCGACAGCCTGCACGCTGTGTTCGTCCGACACATCGCAGGCATAGAAAGCCACCGAATCGGCAAAGTCGCCCAAATGCTCGTCCTTGCCCGGCAGGTCGAGCACGGCCACCCTGTCGCCGCGCGCCAGCAACTGCCGTACGCAGGCAAGGCCTATGCCGCTCGCCCCGCCTGTCACCACGCTCAAAACGGCCTGGGCACGGGGCACGGCCTGATTTTCATTCGTCATATCGTCACCTGCTTGCTTTCTTGTTTTTTGCGCATCGGCCGGAACAGACGCACCACAAAGTCCGTGATTCCCCGCTTGAAGCCCAGAGCGAAGATCAGCACGACAATACCCAGCGCCAAACCATGCAGATCCGTATACCGGGTAATCACGTCATTGAATACCATCAACAATCCCGCGCCAACCAGGGGGCCGATGAAAACATGCAAACCGCCCAGCAGAATCATGAAAATGGCCTCGCCCGACATCGTCCAATATGAGAACTCGGGATACGCGCCGGATACGAACAGCGCCATGATCGCCCCGGCAACACCGGCAAAGGCGCCCGACAGCACGAAGGCATACAGCCGGGTGCGCCATACGTCGACTCCAAGGAAGCGCGCGCGCTCGGGGTTGTCGCGCACCATGCGCAGCGTGTAGCCAAATGGCGACTGCATCAACAGGCGCATGAGCAGCAGGCACACCACGGCCAGCACGCAGGCAAACAGGTACAAATGCCGCCCATTACTCAGATTCACACCAAGGAAAACCGGCCGCGGGATACCGCCCATCAGCCCCTGGTCGCCACCGGTCAGCGACATCCACGACAGGATGACACTGTATAGCAGCATGGCAAACGCCAGCGTCAGGAATGAGAAGTAGATTTCTTTGAGCCGCACGCAGATGGCGCCCACCGCCAGGCCAAGCAAGGCGCAGAACACGACCGCCCCCAGCAGGGCCACCGGTATCGGCACACCGGCTTTCTGCATCAACAGTCCAAAGGCATACGCGCCACCGCCAAAGAACATGGCATGTCCGAAGGACACCATCCCACCGTAGCCGATCAGAATATTCAGCGAAGTGGCAAACACGCCAAAGGCGGCCAGGCGGATGACAAAGTCGGAAATCAGTCGGGACGGGGTAAGGAATGGAATAACAGCCAGGAGAGCCAGCGCCACAATGGCGATGACCACCTCTCTCGACAATGTGCCAGTATTGTTCATGTATGCCTCCGTCCCATCAGGCCACCTGGCCGCAGGACCAGAATAAGCACCATCGCGACAAACATCAGGCCTTCGACAAAATCAGGAAACCCGATTGAACCGAAAGAGCGGACCATGCCGATCAACAGTGCGCCAACCAATGCGCCACTGACCGAGCCCATGCCACCTATCACGGTCACGATGAAGGATTCGATCAGTATCGAAAACCCCATGCCCGGCGACATCGAGCGCACGGGCGCCGCCAGCGCACCCGCCATGCCGGCGAGCAGCCCGCCGCAGGCGAAGACGCCCGCATAGATCAGATGCGTGTTCAGGCCCAGCGCCGACGTCATGGTGGGATTGTGGGCCGCAGCCCGAACCACCTTGCCGGTGCGCGTATGCTTGAGCACATACCAGAGCACCACGGCAATCAGTGCGGCCACCCCCATCAACACTAAATAGAACACCGGCACGATGCCGCCGCCAATGAACAACGGCGGTACCTGGAAGGCTTCGGGCATCCCCATGGACTGGAACTCGGCTCCCCACACCAGCTTGACCACATCATCCAGGATCAGGATGAAGGCGTAGCACACTAGCAGCTGCATCAGCACATCGGCGTTGTATACCCGCCGCATGAACAGACGCTCAAACACCACCGAGAAAAGCGCGACCCCCAGGCCCGCCAGGACAACCGCAAGAAAGTAGCTGTCGAACACCCGATAGGCGGTCAAACCCATGTAGGCGCCCAGCATGTACAGCGACCCGTGGGCAAAATTGATGACGCCGAGCACGCCGAAAATCAGCGTCAGCCCGGCTGCCACCAGGAATAGCAGCGCGCCCACGATCAAACCCGTACTCGTCTGAGTGACGACGCACGAGATCGAGGTGACGCACTCGAACAGTTCTTGAGGATTCATAACACTCTCCAGGTCCTGGGGACGGCCGGGCGCTTGCGTCGGATCAGACGTAGCCCTTGGACTTCTTCCATTCTGTTTCCAGCTCGGTAATCTGAGTCCAGTCGCCTATCGACGGATTGGCCATATAGGGCTCCTTGGTGTCCACCACGCCCCAGCCCACGGCATAGTCGACCAGCGTCTGATCGTCGGCGCGCATCGTGAGTTTCCCGTCTGTGCCGAAGGGAGAGTCTATGGTCATGCCACGCAGCACCTCGGCGATTTTTCCGCCGTCCGCACTACCGGCCTGCTTCATGCCCTCGGCCAGGAAGTTGATCCCCGCCGCGGTTTGCCACGACCAGTTGGTGGGCAGATCCTTGTAGGCCGCCCGGTAGGCGTCCGCCCAGGCCTGATTGGCGGGCGAATCGGGGAAGCTGCGCAGGTAGCGATTGCCCGAGTGAATGCCTTCGGGCAGGTTCTTCACTGCCGTCAGCACCGTATAGTCGGCCATATTCACGGCAAAGAAATCAAGGCCCTTGAGCAAGGCATAAATATTGGCCTGCTCGATGAACGAGCTCAGGTCGCCGCCCCAGAGGCACGAGTACATCGCCTGCGGGCGCCCTTGCACCAGACGGGTGATGACTTCACTGTAGTCGGGCTGGAATAGCTTGGGCCACACCTCGCCCACGACCTCAATATCTTTATTGAAGTGTTTTGCGTACTGGAAGAATTCCGCCGTGGTATCGCGGCCATAGGCATAGTCGGGCGACGCGCTCATCCATTTGGTCAGCCCCTTTTCTTTGGCCAGATGCCCCGCATAGGCGCCCCCCACGATAGAGTCATGCACGCCCTGGCGCGCGCAGCGGAAAGCGTTGGGAATGCGCTGCTTGGGGTCAGCCGTGAGCGACGAGGTCTCGGAGTTGGTGTGGATGCACAGCACACCCAGGTCGCGTGCCACTTCGTGCACGGCAAAGGCGCCCGACGAAGCTTCGGCGTCGAGCAGGATCTCGCAGTTCTCGCTGTTGACCAGTTCGCGGGCCACGCGGGCGGCTTCCTGGGGCTGCCCCTTGGAGTCGCGGATAACCAGTTCGATCAAGCGTCCGTTCAGGCCTCCGGCCGCATTGAACTTCTCGACCTCTATCTTGGCGGCATTGCTGGAAGAGATACCCAGGGTCGCCACGCGACCGGAAAGTATCGTGGGCATACCGACCCGTATGGGTTTGTTCTGCGCCAGGGAAATCGCCGGCAGCCCAATCGAGGACAGCCCCGTCATGGCTGCCGCGCCCTGGATAAGCTTGCGCCGGGTGGGCGAAGAGGGGAATGTGGTCTGTTTGTTCTGAGTCATGGTTGTCTCCTTGTGGTAGGACAGTAAGAGGCCGTTCCGGCTGGCCCCTGTTTACGGTTTGTGGTCTTGATTACCCGATGATCAATCTTCATGCTGAGCCGCCAGATCGTCGCGCAGCACGCGTTTCAGCACCTTGCCCGACGGGTTGCGCGGCAAGGCGTCCAGCACGACCAATTGACGAGGTATTTTGAAACCACCAATCTTTCCCCGGCAGTGGGCCTGCAGCGTCTCGAGCGTCAACGTGGCGCCCTCACGCAGCACCGCCACCGCCACGACCCGCTCTCCCCATTTCTGGTCCGGCAGGCCAATGACGGCGGCTTCCTCGATATCCTGCAACTGATAAAGCACCCTTTCGACTTCCGACGACGCGATGTTCTCGCCGCCGCTGATGACCATGTCCTTCTTGCGGTCGACCAGATATAAAAATCCGTCTTCGTCCAGGTATCCCATATCGCCCGAGCGGAACCAGTCGCCGAAGAAGCTTTCTTCCGTTCGCTGCTCATCGCGCCAATAACCGCCAGTGACCTTGGGGCCCCACAGGCAGATCTCGCCCACTTGCCCTGCGGGCAGCGACTGGCCTTGGCCGTCGCGGATCTCGATACGCACATGGGACAGCGCGCGGCCCGCCGACCCGATTTTTTCGATTTCACGCCCCGCCTGCATCATGGTGTCGCCGGAGCAGGTTTCCGTCAGCCCGTAGGCATCCACATAACGTCCGCGGGGAAACAGCGAGCCGAATGCCTCGATGCGCTGGGCCGGGGTGCGCTCACCGCCGCCCACCACCCACTTCAGGCTGTCGCGGTCGTAGTCCTGGTATTCAGACAGGGCCAGCAGACGGTTCAGCATGATGGGCGCCAGCCAGGCTCCCGTCAGTCGGTCTGCTTCCACGGCCCTCAGGGCCGCCGCGGCGTCAAAATCCCGCAAAATGGTCAGGGAGCCTCCGACTTCGAACAGGGCGAACCCCGGCAGGTCGAAAGCCCCCACGTGGTACAACGGCCCCGCCACCAGCAGGCGATCCTCCGCGGTAAGCTGCAGCTCGCTGATGTGATCCAGCGTCTTCCAGTAGAAATTCTCGTAGCTGTGCATCACCCCCTTGGGCAGCCCGGTGGTGCCCGAGGTGTACATTAAACGGAACATATCGGAGGGCATGACCGGGGCAGGCTCGCACACGGGCAATACCGCCCGGTCGATCCGGCCAAAATCATGCTCAAGCGCGGGCGTGACGGCCAGGCGGGGCGTCTCGCCCGCGTTGCCTTCAAGATCCTGATCTACGCATACCAGCCTGGCGCCCGAGTGATGCAGGATATATTCCACTTCGTCCTTGCCCAGACGGTAATTGACCGGCAGCACCACGGCGCCAAGATGGCTGGCCGCCAGGGTCAGCTCGACAAACGCGGCACTGTTCTTCATGAGCAGCGCCACGATATCGCCCCGCCCCACCCCCTGGGCAGCCAGAATGCCGGCGACGCGGCATACCCGCTCGAACAGATCGGCGTAGGTGATACGGGTATCCCCATACCTGACCGCCAGCCGGTCAGGCGTGCTGCGGGCCCAATGTTCTATGGAAGCGCTCAGTGTGACCATGATGTCTGTCTCTGTGCCTATTTCTTGTTTCTGTTTTCATGATCGGGGGTTTGCCGGCCTTCGCGCCTTCCACCCCCGCAGTATTCTGTTCAATATGATCTGGGCATGCCCATGTCGTACATGGCGATGTAGTTCAGCACCATTTCTTCCGAAATCGGTGCAAAGCGGAACAGGCGGCAATCGCGCCATAGGCGTTCGACGTGATACTCGCGCGAATATCCCATGCCGCCCATGGTCTGCATCGAGCGCTCGGTCGCCTTGGCTGCCACCTGCGCCGCCAGCAGCTTGGCCGCATTGGCCTCGCTGCCATAAGGCAGGCCGGTATCAAAATTGTTGGCGGCCTTGTAGTTGACCAGACGGGCAGCTTCCATTTCGGCAAAGCACTGGGCCAGCGGGAACTGCAGGCCCTGATAGCTGCTGATGGGCTTGCCGCCAAAAACCTTGCGATCATTGCCATAGTCGACGGCCAGCTTCAACGCCAGTTCGGCGGTGCCGATCAGGCCGGCGGTGGTCACAATGCGTTCGGTATTCAGCACATCCAGCAGTTCTTTCCAGCCACCGTGCAACGTTCCCACCAGCTCATGCGGCTCGATGCGCACGTTATCAAAAAACACCGAGCTCGAGGCCAGCGTGTTCGTGCCCAGCTTGTCGATCGGTGTGTGCGTCAGGCCTTCCCGGGCCACGTCGATCATGAACATCGACAAGCCGTCGCTGCGCGAGGCGCTTTCCTCGACCTTGCGGGTACGAGCCACCACCAGCATCTTGTGCGCGGTGTCCACCGCGGTAATCCAGATCTTGCGTCCATTCAGGCGCCAGCCATCGCCATCCTGCGCGGCAAAGCTGCGAATCTCCAGCGTGTTCGTCCCCGCATCCGGTTCGGTCAGCGCCATGCAGAAATTGATCTGGCCTGACATCAATCCCGGCAACAGGGCCTGCTTCATCTCGGGCGTACCGAAGCGGCTGACCGAAACGCCGCCAAAAATGGGGTTGATCATGAACAGCTGGCCCACCGTGCTGCCGGCGCCCGCCGCGGCCAGGCGCTCAATGATCAGGGCCATCTCGAACACGCCCAGCTCGGCCCCGCCGTATTCGGCAGGCAGCGCCACGCCGCACAGGCCCGCCTCGCAGATGGCGCGCCAGCATTCGCTGGGGAATGCCTTGCTGGCATCCAGTTCGCGCCAGTACTCCAGGCCGAATCGCTCACCCAGCTGGGTTGCGGAGTCGGCAATCATCCGCTGCTCTTCTGACAGTTGAAAATCCATGTAAGTCTATTCCTGCTGTTCTATTCTTGAAATCGATATGCCCTGGGTCAGGCTTTCGGAGAGGCCGCGGCATCGCGCGCGCGGGCAAATTCTTGCAGTACCGTCTCCAGGCCAACGCTGGCCGGGTCGTCTACAAAGCGTTCCAGCGCAACGCTGGAGCCGGGGTCCAATCCCACTTCCGCGCCCACGCGCTGCACCAGGTCAAGCAATGTGGCGCGGTCATAGTTGTAGTCTTCAACCGTCTTGTCCATGCGCAGCACCTCGGGCGCATCGCCATTGTCGAACTCGGCTGCTATCACACAGCTCAGGCGCGGCACATCCGGGTCGCTGATCAGGGCGATTCGGTCGATCAGGCCGGCCACCTTCGGATCGTCGTACACCATCATGTCGCGCAAGCTGGGAGCCCCATACAACAAGGTATTGGCGATGCAGAACGGAATGCTCATCAGCGTGCCCGACACGGTACTGAACGGGCCGGTGCTGTCCATGCCGGCGTAGCCGGTTTCATAAGGATTCATCCGCACCTGGATGCGCGAGGGCACGCGATCTTTCAGTTGATCGCGCAGCGCCAGCGCCGCGTTGACGGGTGTCTGATTGAAGGCGCAAACCGGATAGGGCTTGAACACCACACGATGAATGAACCATTGCCTGCCCAGCGTCGCTCGCAGTGCCGCCACATCGCACTCGGCGCGGGCATAAGCGCGAATCAGGCCGGCCCTTCCCTCGAAGGCATGGGGGGCCGAGACCGAGCCTGCCCGGGCCAGTTGGGCCGCCACCCAGCCGTGGTTGGCCGATACGCCCAGCTGGTATCGCCACTCGTCGGTGCCATCGCTGAAGGATTGCAGAATGCCGCCCGCGAACGATGCCGCATTGGCCAGAGCCGCTGCCGTGCGAGCCGCGTCCAGGTCCAGGGCAAGCGACGCCGCCGCTGCCGAAGCCAGGGCCCCATAAATGGGCGAGGCACGCAACCCCGCTGGCGTCGTATGGCCGGCGTAGGCCTGCTCGAACAGACCACCCACCTCGTAGCCCGCAATCAGGGCAGGCAACAAACGGGCCAGGGGCATCCGGCCTGTTTCCGCCGCGGCCGTCAACATGGGAATCAGTATGGCGCCCAGATGCGCGGCGCCCAGCGCGTCTTCCTGCGCCCGCCCATGAAACAGCGCCGAGTTGGACAGCATTGCCGCCTGCATCGAACTTTTGCGGCCGTCGGCCAGCAGCGTGGCGCCATCGGCGCGTTCGCCGTCCATGGCCAGGCCAGCCTCGGCCGCCACGCGCCCGAACGGCGTGTTGAAGCAGGCCAGCCCGATACCGTAGCCATTGAGCAGGCAGACTCGCGCCTTTTCCATGACGTCGGACGGTATGTTGGCTTCGTTCTTCAGCGATACGACAAAGTCGGCCAGCGACTGCGACAAGGTTTTTTCCGCTTTCATTTCGTCTCTCTCCGTATTTCTGCCGGCTGCGTCAATGCACCAGCAGTCTTACCGGCTGCTCAAGCAGCTCGCGCACGATATTCAGGAACTTCAGGCCATGCACGCCATCCACGATGCGGTGGTCCGCCGACAGCACCACGCCCATTTCCTGGCGCAGCTCCGGCTGCCCGTCATCATCGGGACGGAACACGCCCTTGACGCTACCCACCCCCAGAATCATGGCCTGGCCCGGGTTGATGATGGAGCCCATGAAGTGCACATGATGCATGCCGGCATTCGATACCGTAATGGCGGGGCTGCCCAGGTCGGCCTGGTTCATGCGGCCCACACGGGCCCGCTCGACCACGGCATTCAGGCGCGCGGCAAGCGCGCCCATCGATATATTGCCGACGTCGCACACGGCGGGGGCAAGCAGGCCATCTCCCGTGCTGACGGCCACGCCCACGTCGATCTGGCTGAACGACAGAATGCCCTCATCCGTCCACACCCGGTTGGCCTCCGGCATCTGGCGCAGCGCGCGCGCGACGGCCATCACAATGAAATGATTCAACGTCAGACGATGTTCGTCCTGGGCGCGATTGACTTCCTTGCGCAGGGCAACCAGACGCGTCACGTCGATATCGAGCGCCAGGTAGAAGTGAGGAATCTCCTTCTTGCTGACGGTCAGCCTGCGGGCAATGGTGGCCTGCATGGCCGTGGGCGCGGACAGCGTCTGGCCCGGGGCCACGGCCACGGGCGCCATGACCTTGGCCGGGGTGGCAACATCCTTGGAAACGCCCTGGGGAACGCCTTTGGGAATATCCCGGAAAACATCCTTGACGGCAGCGGAGGCGGCTTCGACATCGCGCGCCACAATGCGGCCATGCGGCCCCGTACCAGAAACGCTATCCAGCGGCAGGCCCCGCCCTGCCGCCAGCTTGCGCGCATAGGGGCTTGCAACAATGCGGCTCTCGCCGCGCGGCTGATCGGAAGCAAGAGAGCCGGCTTCGGCTTCGGCTTCGGCTTCGGCTTCGGCTTCGGCTTCGGCTTCGGCTTCGGCTTCGGCTTCGGCTTCGGCTTCGGCTTCGGCTTCGGCTTCGGCTTCGGCTTCGGCTTCGGCTTCGGCAGCATTGTCGTTCGCCTGCGGCGCAGCAGCCTCGCCGGACGCCTGGCCGGCTGCCGTTTCCAGCGGGGCCGACACAGTTTCGCCCTGGCCATCGTCCCAGTATCCGATCACGTCGCCCACCGGCACGGTATCGCCCGCCGACGCCACGACCTCCAGCAACGTGCCATCGGCTTCGGCCTCGATTTCATTCGCGACCTTGTCATTCTCGACCACATACAGAATGTCGCCCGCGGCAAACGCGGCGCCCGGCTGAACCAGCCACTCTGACACGATGCCTTCGGTCATTGTCAGGCCCAGCTTGGGTAGCGTGAATGCGTGCCGCACCGTCATTGCCCCCTGAACTGCGCCGGACGTTTTTCCAGAAACGCGCGGCATCCCTCGTGGGCGTCGGCGGTGTCGAGCACCAGGCTTATCATGGCCTGCTCATGCGCCAACGCCGCACCCAGCGGCATTTCCTGCCCCTGACGCAGGTTGCGTTTGAGCAGCTTGAGCACCAGCGGTGACTTGCCGGCGATCTTGTTCGCCAGCGCCATCGTTTCATCCATCAATGCCTCGGGAGCAACCACACGATTGCACAGGCCCAGCGCAACCGCCTCGTCCGCTGAAATCTGGTCTCCGGTGAACATCATTTCCTTGGCCTTGCACGGTGCAATCTGGCGCATCAGGCGCTGCGTCCCGCCAGCGCCTGGGAACAATCCCAGATTGATTTCGGGCAGGCCCAGCCTGGCCTTGGCGGATATCAAGCGAATGTCCAGCGACAGCAGCAATTCGGTGCCACCGCCCAGCGCCCAGCCATTGACCGCCGCAATGGTCGGCTTGTCGCTGTCTTCAAAACGACGAAAAACGCGATGAACCACCTCGGCAAACTCCTGGTAATGCGCCAGCCCCTGCCGACTGTCCAGATCGCCAATATCGCCGCCCGCCACGAACGCCCGCTCCCCGGCGCCCGTCACCACGATCACACGCACATCGCTGTTCCCTTCCAGTTCGCCCAGCCCTGCCTCCAGCGCCAGCAGCGTGGGCACATCCAGCGCATTCAGCGCTTCGGGCCGGTTGATTGTCAGCAGGCCTACCGGCCCCTGGCATGTGATCTGCACTACTGCTTTATCCGTCATTACCTGATCTCCTGTATAGGGCGGGACGCCTTCCGTCCTCACGCCATGACTTTGTTCACTGCGTCGCAGACCTTGTCCGCGTTGACCATGTATTGAGCCTCGAGCGAGCGCGCGAAGGGAACCGGCATGAACGGCGCGCCCACGCGCAGCACCGGCGCATCCAGTTCGTCAAAGGCTTCGTCGGCCACGCGCGCGGCGATCTCCGCCCCGACGCCGAACGCCTGCACCGCCTCGTGCACGATGACGATGCGATGCGTACGCCGCAGGGACGCAAACACGGTTTCCGCATCCCAGGGCTGCAACGTGCGCAAGTCGATCACCTCGGCTTCGATGCCCGCCCCCGCCAGGCGGTCGGCCGCAGTCAGGCAGGTATGCACGGCTGCGCCATAGCTCACCAGCGTCACATCCCGGCCTTCGCGGGCAACTCTTGCCTTGCCCAGGGGAATAGTCTGTCCGGTGTCCACCGGACCCTTGCGGCCATACATCGCCTTGTGCTCCACGAACACCACAGGATCGGGATCGGCGATGGCGCTGCGCAGCAGGCCATAGGCATCGTCCGGTGTGGATGGGCACACCACTTTCAAACCGGGAACATGCGCCAGCCATGCCTCGAGACACTGGGAATGCTGCGGCCCCGCGTTCAGCCCGCCGCCGTGGGGCGTGCGCAAGACCATGGGTACGCTCGAGCGCCCACCAAACATGAAACGGGCCTTCGCTGCCTGATTGACCAGCGCATCCATGGCAAGGGTGATGAAATCCATGAACATGATCTCTACCACCGGTTTCATGCCCGTCATGGCGGCGCCCACTGCCAGCGAAGCCAGGCTGGCTTCTGAAATGGGCGTATCGCGCACCCGATCAGGCCCGAACTCATCCAGCAGGTCGCGAGTCGCCTTGAATGAACCTCCTGCCGCGGCAATATCCTCGCCCAACAGCATTACGGTTTCGTCCTGCGTCATCGCATCACGCAGCGCCTGGTTCACCGCCTGCGTAAATTTCATGTCGGTCATGGGCACTATTCCTTTATTCATGGCCGGTGTCGGTATCGTTGCGTATCAGTGACGCTCGATCATAGATTCAATGTATATACGTCCTGGCGGGCCGATTCGTAAGACGGCTCACTGTCCTGCCGCGCCTGAAGGATGGCTTCTTCCACGCCGGCATCGACTTCCTGGTCGACTTCATCGATCTGCTCCTGCGCGGCGCCATTTTCCAGCAGCATGGCCCGCGTACGCACAACGGGGTCGACGGCATCCAGAGAAGCCAAGTCATCGGCATCGCGGTATTTCTGCGGGTCGCCCTCGTAATGACCTCGTACGCGCTTGGTCACGCATTCGAGCACCAGCGGCCCCTTGCCCTTGCGCAGCGCCGCGACGGCCTTGCGTGACGCCAAAGCCACCTCGCTAACGTCATTGCCGTCAACTTGCTGATGCACGATCTTGAAAGCCGATGCCAAACCCTTGAGCGTTCCCGCAAACTGCTCGCTGGTCGGGGAAAACTCGGACCAGCCATTGTTCTCGCATACCAGCAGCAAAGGCAATTTCCACAACGCCGCCATATTCAGGGTCTCATGCAGCACACCCTCGGCCATGGCCCCATCGCCAAAGAAGGCCACTGCCACGCCGCCAGTCTTGCGCGTCTGGTGCGCAATGGCGCTGCCCATGGCAATGGGAATACCCGCGGCCACAATACCGTTGGCGCCAAGAATGCCGATGTCCATATCGGCCACATGCATGGAGCCCCCGCGTCCGCCGCACACCCCGCCCGCCTTGCCCATCACTTCCTTGAAGAAATGGGGCAGCGACAGGCCGCGCGCCAGCACATGGCCATGGCCGCGGTGTGTGGTGGCCAGCGTGTCCCCATCTTGAAGGGCACCGCATACACCGGCCGCAATCGCCTCTTGCCCCACGCTCAAGTGGATGAAGCCCGGCACCTCGCCATCGGCGAACAGGCGGGTAAGGCTGTTTTCCACCGTGCGTATGGTCTTGATCGTCCGATACAGCGTCAGCAGATCTGCCGCCGTCAGGGTTTCCGGCATGGTCGTGTCTCCATTAAGGTTTGTTTAAACCTTAATTAATGATTGATGAATCATGAGTCATGATATGGGCGCGACAAGCCCTGTGTCAACGTGGCAACTGCTAGGGGTTTACCCTGGATCGCATCAGTTCGATGGAAGCCTGATCAGATGATCATTAAGGAAATGACCGCCAGTATAAGAACGATTAAAAACGCTTACGAGGGGGCAGAGTTTGCCGTGACTAGGCGCAACTCATCACGCAGTTCAGTCAGTATCCTGCAAAAGACGGCTGCAGGCAGCGAAGTCTTGGGCGAGTCGGGTCCATGCCCGGTGTCGTGGATCAGTGTCAGCCCATGGGTAGCAAGCAGAATGGCCCGCAGCCCGACGGACTGCTCGATGCGCGCACGGATGGCCCGTTCGATAAGCTGATGGTGCTCGGTGGAACCGTAGCCAATACGCTCCTTGTTCCAGTACACAGCGCTGCGATCCGCCTGATCGCCGAAATGCTTCGCATCCCAGGCGCTGGACTGAAAAGCCTGCTCCCTTCGAGGATCGTCTTCTGGAAACTTGATACCTTGAATAAACCCTTCCACTGACGCGAACACGTCGCCATCCAGCACAAAAGGAGAAAGCGAAAAATTCGATAGCGCCACGCCGCGCCAGTCCGTTGAGGTAAAGGAGACGTTCAAGCTGGAGCGGGTTTCGGGCATTGCATTACCTCGTGACGATTAACGAAAAATCCGGCAACCACCAGCGCCTCGACTAGCCGCCGTCGCCTTCGGCCAGGGCGGCCCGGCCTTGCTGCTCCGGCCGAGTGCGCCGCGTCCCATAATGATTGGCGTAGAACCATGTGAACTCCGCGCCCAGCAGGAAAACTTGCGCCGCGTAGTACACCCAAATCAGCACGACCACCAAAGATCCCGCCGCTGTCAGAGAAGAGACCGTGGCGCTTTTTCCCACATAGAGGCCGATAAGTATTTTTCCCAGCTCGAACAGGACGGCAGTCACGACAGCGCCGACCCATACATCCCGCCAGGCAACCGAGGCCTGGGGCATGTACTTGAAAATCATGGCGAACAATACAACGGAAATGGTGAGCGAGGCCAGCATATTCAAAGCCTGCAGCAGCACCTCCCATCCCGAAAACAGCCCTGTTGTCCATTGACCGAGCATAGCCAGACCAGCGCTGACCACCAGCGACACCAGAAGCAGGAAGCCCATGCCCAGCACCAGACCCAGCGACAGCAGTCTTGCGCGCAGCATCCGCCACCACCCGGCGCTGCGTTGCACGGCTGGTACTTTCCAGATGCGATCCAGCGCACTCTGCAGTTCCGCGAAAACTCTCGTCGCCCCGATGAGCAGGACGACTACGCTGGCCACGGTCGCCACAATACCCTGCGTCGGCTTGTCTGCGCTGCGGATCAGGGCCTGAACGCTTTCGGCCCCTTCGGGGCCGACCAGGCCTCCCAACTGATGGATGACTTCACCGCGCACGGCATCCTCGCCCCAAAGGAATCCCGCCACGGCAATGATAATGATCAGTAAAGGCGCGATCGAGAACACCGTGTAGAACGCGATAGCCGCACCCATGCTCGAAGCATGGTCTTCACTCCAGGCTTTGTACGAACCCTTCGCCAAATGGAGAAACTGCCTGGGAGTCAGATACATGATCAACCTTTCGTCAATGGCCACTCTGTGCAGCGGTGTCGAATCGCCTAGGTACAAAGCATGCGATGACGCCGCCATTAAAGGCTTCGTCCTTATTGCAATGCCACAACTCTCCAGACAATGCCTATTAGTATAATCTTCGTGAAAGCCATTCGCCCGGCTTTAACCGCCGCGACGATGCGAACGCAGCACGGAAAAGCAACCGCCCATAGCCATGGATACTGAAAAGAAACATGGATACCGAAAAGAAAAAGCATGATGTTGTGATCATCGGTGGCGGCATCATTGGATCCGCCGTCGCCTACTTCCTGCTCAGGCAGGATCCGCAGCTTTCCGTATGCGTCCTCGAGCCGGATTCCACTTACGAATTTGCCTCGGCCTTGCGTTCCTCCGGAGGCTGCCGTGTACAGTTCACCGGAGAAGAGAACATAGCGATGTCGCTCTTCGGCATCGACTTTATCCGGCGCTTCGATGAGACCATGTCCACAGCGACCCACCCCGCTCACGTCGAGTGGATGGAAGGCGGATACTTGTTCATTGTTCCTCCGGAAAATGCCTCTCAACTGGAAGGCAATGCCGCTTTCCAGCAATCGCGGGGTTGCACGGTTGACCTTCTCTCCCCCACCGAACTCAAGCATAGGTTCCCCGCCATGAATGTGGACGATCTGGGCGTGGGCGCCCATACGCCGCACGACGGATGGTGCGATCCAAATGGACTATTGTGGGGACTTCGCCGCAAAGCGGTCGAACTGGGTGCCGCATACGTATCTGGCCGGGCAATCAGCGCGCGATCGGACGCGACCAGAGCCATTTCGGTCAATCTGGACAATGGCGACACACTGACCGCGGAATCGTTCGTCAATGCCGCCGGCGCATGGTCTTCGGAAGTGGGTCGCATGTTCGGCATGCACCTGCCCATTTCACCAGTGCGACGATTTGAACACTACTTCACGCCAGGCAGCCATGTCGGCCACCTCCCCTATGTCAAAGACCTGTCCCGACTGGCGTTCAGGTCCGAGGGGCGCGGCTATTCAGGGGGGCTCGTCGATGGCGACGCCGTTCGCGGGTATAACTTCGATATTGATCACGATTATTTCGAGAACATCGTATGGCCCGCTGTCGCGCACCGTTTCCCTGCCTTCGAGGCAGCGAAATGTCATCGCACCTGGTCTGGCCTGTATGAGGTGAATGAGCTGGACGGCAACGCCATTATTGGCGCTTGGAATTCCAGGCTGCCCAACCTCTTTACAGCCGCTGGCTTCTCGGGACATGGCATGATGCACGCCCCCGCCGCCGGACGAGGCATTGCCGAACTCATCGTCAAGGGACGATACGAAACCATCGATCTGTCGCGGCTTGGCTATGAACGCGTCGAGAGCAACAAGCCCTTTCCCGAGACAGGAATACTTTGACCTCGTCCATGCCCAAGCCCTAGTACGACTTAGGCAGCCCAAGCACCTTTTCAGCGATGAAGCTCAAGATCAGCTGCGGACTGACCGGCGCCAGACGCGGTATCCATGACTCCCGCAGATAGCGTTCCACATGATACTCCTTGGCATATCCCATGCCGCCGTGCGTGAAGATGGCATTCTCGCAGGCGTGATAAGCGGCTTCCGCGGCAAGGAACTTGGCGGCATTTGCCTCGGCGGCGCACGGCGCACCCGCATCATAAAGGGATGCCGCCTTATAAACCATCAAATGACTGGCTTCCAGCTCCATCCACGAACGGGCGAGCGGGTGCTGGATTCCCTGATTCTTGCCGATAGGCCGATCAAAAACTTCGCGCTCCTGCGCATAGTTGGCCGCCCTGCGCAGCGCTGCGCGCCCCAGGCCGACCGCCTCCGAGGCGATCAGGATGCGCTCGGGATTCAAGCCATGCAGAATGTAGCTGAAACCCTTGCCCTCTTCGCCTATCCGGTCTTCAATGGGAATGCGCAGGCCATCGATAAACAGCTGATTCGAGTCCACGCACTTGCGTCCCATCTTCTCAATTTCATGTACTTCAATAGCCGAACGATCCAGATCCGTGTAGAAAAGGCTTAATCCCTCAATACCTTTGCACGCTTCGACGGGCGTCGTGCGGGCCAACAGCAGAATTTTATTGGCTACCTGGGCGGTGGAGATCCACACCTTCTGCCCGGTGACCTCATAGTGATCTTCCCGGCGCACGGCACGGGTTTTGAGCTTGAGTGTGTTTAAGCCAGTATTGGGCTCCGTCACGCCAAAGCAGGCCCGATCTGTGCCAGCGATAAGCGGGGGCAGCCATCGCCGCTGCTGCTCCGGAGTACCAAACACCACGACTGGATGCAGCCCGAAAATATTCATGTGCACCGCGGAAGCGCCCGACAGGCCGGCCCCCGTGGCCGAGATCGTGTGCATCATCAATGCCGCCTCGGTAATCCCGAGGCCGGCGCCGCCGTACTCTTGCGGCATGGCAATACCCAGCCACCCCGCCTGGGCGAGCGCCTGGTGGAAATCGTGCGGGAACCCTCCCTCGCGGTCTTTGCCGGCCCAGTAATCGTCATCGAACGGCTCACACAGGCGTTCGATTGCCGACTTGATTTGCTCTTGATCTTCGCTCAGGCGGAATTCCATGGCTCTTGTCCTGCTTACTCTGGTTTGAAGTGACTGGGCTCGATAATCATCAGCCCATGCTTGGCATGGGCATGCCGCGAGGCCTGAGGAATACTCACTATGCTGAAACATAGAATGCCAGCCCGATGGAACCTGATAGCGACGCGCAAGCCGCCTGGATGTGTTTGCATTCCTGAAAAAAGCATATCATAAAAATTCTTGCGGTAGAATTAATATTCTCACTCAGGAACTATTGCTATTTTCTTGACGATGCGGCAACACGTATCGAGGCCCACTGTCGTTACCCTGCCTCGATCTGCTGGCCAGCATCACACCCAAACAGCCGGGTTGCTTTATATTCAATAGGATCAAGACATGTCAGAAGTGAAGCTGGTCGCACGAACGCTCGATTTATTCGAGACTTATGCCGCCAAGGGCGAGCCGCTTTCTCTCACCGAACTCTCGCAAGGCTTGCAAGCTCCCATGTCAAGCACGCTGGCGCTGGTACGAACGCTGGTAAGCAGGGGTTATCTGTACCAGACGCGCAAGCGCGCCTATTACCCGACAAAGAAATTAATGGGGCTTTGTACGCTGATTGACACGCAGGATCCGGTGCTTGACCTGCTGCACCCCTACCTCGAGCGCCTGCGCGATGCCAGCCGCGAGACCGCGGTTTTGGGAACCCGCGAAGACCTGAAAGTGATCTATCTTGATCTGGCAAACTCGGCACAAGCCATCAGGTATACAGCGCAGCCGGGCGAGGCGCGCAGTCTTCATGCCAACTCTTTGGGCAAGGCGCTGCTTTCCATACTGGACAAGGACGAATTGCTTGGTGTGCTGGACCGAATAAAACTGGACGCGCTGACCGCAATGACACACACGTCAAGACCAGCCCTGCTGGCGGATCTGGCGCTATCCCGCCAGCGCGGCTGGACAGCGAACGTCAGCGAAAGTGTGCCGGACCTGGCAGCTATTGCCGCCCCCTTTTCCCTGGCTGGAAAGTGGTACGCCCTATCCATCGTAGGCCCCATCGCCCGAATGCAAGCCGCCTGGGATCAGCACGTGGCCACACTTACCCGTACTGTTCACGACCTGCAGCAAGACCAGGATACCGAAAATATATAAGGCACAAGCCGGTAGCGCGCCGGCATCCAGCAATCCCGCCCCGCACTGAACCGCCCCACCCGACAGCGCATATTTCGTAACAAAAGCAACAGGCTTGCGCCTGTCTCTCACGCGCAGCCCGGGCGATAATCGCCTCATGGCTGAAAAGCAATCGTCACTTTTACGCCGCAGCATCCGGCGCACCTTGGCGGCTTCTGGAATCACCGCCGCAGTGCTGTATGGCTGGTGGCAGGCCATTGAAGCCGCACGCACCACACCCAGCATTCCCGAGGCGGTGCTGGGCTCGCCGCTGGCATTGGGCCGCGTCGCGCTGACCCCGCTATCGCTGCAGCTACGCGCCGCCTCCTCCCCGGCTTCCGGCGCGCAACGGGTGTTGGTGTTGTCCGCCAGGGTCGAGAATATAACGGGCGAAACACAGTCCGCCCCCGTCGGTCATCCTCCCCGCTTAGTCACAATTGAAGCAGACAACGCTGCCTTCGGCGCCCCCGAAGTGACGCTGCTTCGCGACCATCAAACCCTGGATCAACTACAGCCCAGAATACCGGAAAACGTGGAAATTTCCTGGCACGCACCGGACGACTGGCAACCCGCAAGGCTATCGCTTATCTTCTTTCGACAACAGTTCAAGCTGAAGGACAATCTTTACGGCCGCTCGAACTGGCTGGGCTATTCGGCTGCCGCGCGCATGGCCGCAACACCGGAGCTCGCGCCATGATGCGCGCGCGCCACGTTTTCCCTGTTCTGCTGGGGGCCAGCGTCCTTGGCGCCATGATGTTCACAACGCCTGGCTTCGACAGCGTGTTCCAGTCCTTGCGCGCCACCGCTGAAGGCGGCGCCATAGCACAAGGGCGGCTGCACGCCGCGCGCTTCACGGACTGGCAAACGGCAGACCTGCTGTCTTTCGATCGCTATGGAACCACCGTCACACGCAACACCCAGGGTGTTTTCCTTATCATTGATTTCGACGTCTTAAACGTGCGCGAGTCGGTACGGTTGACTGCGACATGGCAAGGCCGCAGTGGCCGCCGGTATGTGCAAACGGCACGCGCGGACGGTGCGCCTGCAACACTCGACACCCGCCAGTTCCACCCCGGACTTGACGATCAGGGCCGCGCCGTCTTCGAGCTGCCCAGGGACGAAATCGAGGGCGGTATATTGCTGGTGGCCCGCAAAGGGCCCAACATTCTCGATAGCGAACTTGCGCTGACACCCGCGGCAGGCATCCCAATGCGACACAATGCGCTATTGAGGTTGACGCAATGAGACAGCTGGGATGGCTGGCCTCGGCCTGCGTACTGTTTGCCGCGGTTGTGGCCGTCGACGGCTGGCCTGCCTTGCGCGAGCTGGACTCCAGCCGCGAATGGCGTGCGATCGACGCCGCGCCCAATGGCGCATCCCTGGAGGGTCTGCAAGTCGCTGTAGAGACGCAGGTCGCTGCCATCGCGGCGCAAAGGCCAGAGCGCGCCGCCGTGCTGATTCGACTGAGCATGGAAGTAACACCCGCCGCTCGAGAGGCATGGAAAGACTGCCGCGTTTCGCTGCACGACACGGCCGGAAAAGTCTGGATGCCACTCACCAGCGCCAACTCGGATGGGGCCATTAAAGCCCTGTCGCCCGACCGCAAGAGCTTCGGCCCGTGCCGTTTGTATTCAACGGATGAGCGGGAAAACAAGGAAACGATACTTGCGGATCAGCTCTTTCTGCTGCCGGCGGACAGCCTGCAAACGCTGCGCTTGCACGTATCCGGCGTGGGCACTCGCCCCCGTGCGCTGTCGTTTGCAATCGCCCCGGCCGTCAGGCAGTTGCCTTAGGTTCGTCTTGCGCCTTCAGAACCAGCGACAAACCGGCGGCCAGCACGCAGAACTGCACGGCCACGACCACCACACCACTCTGCGGCTGGCCGGGCATACCGAACAGTAGATTCAGCGGCACGGCGGCCAACATCCAGACATTGGGGTCCTGCGGGCCGATCAGTTCGGCCGCACCCACCCAGGCCCACCGACCCAGCCAATCCGCCAGCCTCCAGATGAGCAGAATCGATATCGTCAGCCACAGGCCCGCCGATGCAGCCAGCAGCACGCCGTTGGCCACCGCATGCCAACGCTTGATCAAACCGGCCCAGAAGTATCCGAAGAAATCCGTCACGGGCCTGGGCAGGGCCGCCCAACGGCTCGTCATACGGCTCGCGACACGCCGGGTGGGATCGGCCATCAAGTTCAGGTCGTGCCCATAGACGATGGCCCCCAGATTGAACCAGATCAGCGGCAGCAAGGCATAGCGAAACAGTTGGCCCAGCCAGTCTCCCGCCAGCAACGCCGGCGGCCAATCCACCGGCCGCTGGCCCGCGTCTGAAACAGCGGCCTGCGCCGCCGGCAAAAACCAGTCCAGCAGGCTTGCCGGCGGCGGCAAGGCGGCAAGCCATGAGACGAACTGCTCCTTCCAGCCGCTCAATACATATAGACCCAGAATCACCCAGGTGGCCTCGCAGGCAACCACGACCAGCGGCCAGCTCATGTGGCCGGTACTGGCATGCCGGGCCTTGGCAGCGCGGCGTATCAACCAGATCAAGGCAACTGGAATCAGCAACCATAGCGCGCCATCGACTTCCAGCGCATGAGGCCCGATGGAGTCCGGGTTCTGGAAGTCAATACGGTTCCACTGCTCCGTCAGGAAGGCCCTGGAATAGTCACGCAGCGTGTTGCCCAGGAATCCCCAGCCGGCGTAGTAACCGTAAAAAGGAATGAGCACTGCCAGCAAAGCGCTGGCGAATACAGGCGAACCACTATCTTGCTGCAGAGGGAGCGAATCCGATGAGCGGCCGCTGCGCCGCCGCAACACGATCGGCCTGTCGCGCAGAATGACAAACATGCCTACGAACACGATCAGTTGCAGCAGGATGATCATGATCACGGCTACCAGCCCGACAAAGCGATGGAGCATACCCAGCTCCACGGCAAGGCGCATCAGAATTGACTCGAGCAGTTTCGCGCCCAGCAGAATCGTCACAAGCAGCAGTCCGTACTTGCGCAGCAACTGCCCCGTCTGAACCAGGTGTGAGCTCGTGATCGTCCAGGCATCATTCACATCGATAACCTCCGGGATACGCGTATGAGCTACGCATGCGCTCATTCTACTGGACGAGGCCAGGCTCGACGCTGCCGTGGAATCGAAACTGTCGTGTAAAGCGGCAATCTGAATTATCGAAATAAGAAGCTGCGCCGGATGGCGGGCACATCTTGAGTGACTCGTGGCTGCATTTAATTAGATAATAAGTAGTGCATTACAATATTGCATGTAGCTCGGACCACGCGTAGTGGCCGACCAGCAAGGAAGATGAATGGCAACTGTTCACGAAAAAACTCCCCCCGCCGCCGCAGCGGCCAGCTCTCTGGTGGTCAACTCAGTACAAAAAGCATTCCGCGTCCTCAACGCATTCAGCCGTACTGAGCCTCGTCTGACACTCAAGCAGATCATGGACAAACTGGAGATCGATAAGAGCACCGCGCAACGGTTCACCCACACACTCCTGACCATGGGATATTTGGACAAGGACCCAGCCACTAAGACGCTGGGAGTCACCGTCAAGATGCTGGACCTAGCCCATATCTACCTGGCAACCAGTCCTTTGGTCACCGCTACGATGCCATATCTGATTCATCTGAACGGAGAAACCAGCGAGACAATCAATTTGACAGTTCTTGATGGCACCGAGGTGGTCTTCGTGTCCCGGGTTGTCGGAAATCATCTGCTGTCCACCGGCGTGGGCATTGGAACGCGTTTGCCCGCGCACACAAGCGCGGGTGGGCTGGCGATCATGTCTACACTCAGCGACGCTCAGCTAAAGCACCTGCTCGATGCAAGCGACCTCAGGCCTTATACGCCCAGCACGGTGCACGAGCCTGCCAAGATTATGGACCGGCTCAACATGTGCCGCGCTAAAGGCTACGTCATGAGCGTCGGGGACTACTTCCCCAACGATATCTCCGTAGGCGCTCCGGTTATCTCAAGCTCGGGGCTACTGGTTGGCGGCATATCGCTTTCCGTCTCCATTGACCGGTACACGGCCAAGGAAGCCGAGTCGAAGTTTTCCAAACTCGTCGCGGCAACCGCCAAGTCGGTACTCGTATAGCATTGGAATGTCCTGCGGACGCACGCCATGCCGCGCCTATGTTGCCTCATGTTTCCCTGCACGCGCCTGGAAGAAGGCCTCAACCATCTGGTGGGGCTCATTGCTTTCATAGGATACGCGGTGGTGGCGAATCGCCGCTTCGATGGCATCCAGAAAGGATGGTTCGGTCATCTCGCGGAACCTGGCTTTGTCCAGTCTCATCGCGACTGGCGGTTTCGCTCCCAGCTCATTCGCGATCTCGATTGAACGCTTAAGGACATCGGAAGGCGGAACGATGTGATGGATGAGGCCAATATGACGGCACTCTTCGGCATCCATCAGTCGTCCTGTGAGCGTCAACTCGATGGTTCGGGACATGCCGAGCATCAGATTCATGATCCAGGGGCCGGTAATGCTGGCGATTCCGGAATTGATCTCGGGCTGGCCCATTCGCACGCCGGGATGCCCGACACGGATGTCACCCAACAGCGCCGCCTGGAAAGCCGATCCGGCGGCGACCCCGTTGAGCGCCATCACCAAAGGCTTGGACAGTCCACGCAAGGCGGAATAGAAGGTACCCCAGCCACGGATCCAGACTTCCGCCTCGTCGACGCCAAAGCTATGCGCCTCTTCAAGATCCTGGCCGGCGCAGAAGGCCCGGTCTCCGGTCCCGGTCATCACGATGGCGCGCACTTCGGCATCCGCCTCGAACGCATTCAACGCAGTAATGATTTCATTGCGCATGGACATCGTCCATGCATTCAGCTTTTCCGGGCGGTTGAGCCGGATCAGGCCGACGGATTCATGACGTTCAGCGACGACGTGGGCAGTTTGATTAGACAAGGCGGTCTCCTAGATTGCTGCTATGGATAGAGTGCGATCCCAAGCTCCGTCCACCGATCTGGGCAGCAGGTGCTTGCGAATACGTTCGCTCGGGGTAAGTTCGAATTGCTCGATGGATGCGTAATAGCGCGGCAGCTGAAAGCTGGCGAGAAGGGGCTTTGCCCAGGCAACCAGGTCGCTCCAGCTCACCGATTCCTTGGGTTCGAATTGAACATACAGCATGATGTCCTGCTCACCGATGGAGCTCGGAACGCTGATGGCGGCCGCAGCCTTGATGGCGGGATGCTCGGCAAAGACTCGCTCAACCTCCCAGGCTGAAACATTCTCGCCGCGCACACGCATGCTGTCTGTGCGACGGCCAACGAATATGTATTCGCCGTTGGCGGTCTGGCGCGCCATATCGCCGGTATGCAGTTTCCCGTTCTTCATGGCCTGGCGCGTGGCTTCCGGATTGTCCAGATACTCAGGTAGAAAGACGCCTTCCACATCACTGGACAAGACAATCTCGCCGATCTCCCCTTGGGGAACAGGCTGACCGAGTTCATCCAGGAGCGCCACGCCTATCCATGGCAAGGCAGAGCCGATCGAGCCCGGCGTACCGCTGGTGTTCAGCGTGGCGAAGCTGGAGCACTCGGTCATTCCGTAGCACTCACGCAGTTCGCAGCCAAATCGCTTCCGGATGGAATCCCATGCCTGCGAGGATACGCCCGCACCCCATGCCACTCGGATTGAACCCGACTCAGGCAACTGCATCAGTACGTCGAGCACGCCCCCAAGATAGTGCAGGTGCGTGGCCTTCGAAGACCGCCACTGCTTCCAGAACTGGCTGGATGAGAACCGCTTTATCACATGCAGCCGCGCATCCACCAGGAACGGCATCATCAGCATCTGCGCGCCACCGATATGGCACAAGGGCTCCCAGAGAAAAGCCCTGTCGCCCTGATGGATGTTCGCCACCATCAGAGCCGCCTCGCTGGCGATCCGTAGCATCCGGTGTGTGAACACAACACCCTTCGGCGCGCCAGTGGTGCCTGAGGTGTAGATGATGCAAAGGGCATCCCGAGGCATCACATCCCGGTTGCATACCAACTCTTGATAAACGGGGGGCTGCGGAAACCCGCTCCATTCCTCGAGCCGGAAAGTCTGTACGCCTGAAAGACCTCCGACAGCCCCCTCGAATTCGGAGTCGAAAATCATCAATGACGGACGGGAGTGCTCCACAATGTATACGAGCCCGGCACCGCGCAGGCGCACATTCACGGGAACCCAGACCGCGCCGTACAGAATCAGGGCATAGATGAGCGCAATATGCTCCACTGAATTGGACAACATCACGGCCACCCGATCCCTCGGCTTCAGGCCTGCGCGGCACAGCTGGGCCTGAACGTGCGCCACCCTGGCGCGCATCTCGGCAACACACACTTCTCGACCTTCATAAGCAATAACACAACGGTTACTTCCTTCCGTCAGGCGCTCGCTAAGGAGGGAGATCACATCAAGCTGGTCTTCAGCGCAGCGCTTCTGAAAGTAAGGCGGGAATTCATTCATGTTTTAAGTATCAAAGTTATCCATCGCGGCCGGGTTTGGCTTTCGAACAAAGGATAGAGTTTTCGGATTTCTTGACGGCTGCGGATCAGGTAGTTCTGGAGAGTTCACGCGCGCGGCCGTAGGCGTTTTCCACCGCGAACTTCAGGGCCAGGGGTAAATGATGCCGGGTCAATGCGTCGAGCCCAGCTTCGGTGGTGCCGCCCTTGGAGGCGACTTGGTCGCGCAGGGCGGAAAGTTTGGCCGGTTCGCTCGCGGCCTGTTGCGCCGCCCCCAAGGCCGTACGCACCACCAGTTCGCGAGCCTGCTCCTCTGAAAAGCCTAGTGTCTGCGCCGCGCGCTGAAAGCTGGCTAGAAACTCGAATACATAACCCGGGCCGCTGCCGCTGACTGCGGTCACGGCGTCTATGCGTTCGTCTGATTCGACCCAGAAGCAATATCCCGTTGCCCCGAATATGATTTCGGCTAATTGACGGTCGGCCGGCGATGTGCCTGGCATGGCCAGCATTCCAGTCACCCCGGCACCGATGGTAGAGGGGGTATTGGGCATGGCGCGAACGATGCGATCGCTTTCCAGCCAGCGGGATAGGGTATGGGTGGCGATTCCGGCGACGATGCTCAGATGCAGAGCGCCGACGACGCGGTCATGCACGGACTGGATGGCGGTTTGCAGTACTTGCGGCTTAACGGCCCAGACTACCGTGCCCGCCTTGGCGACGACCTCATCGGCCATGGCCAAAGTGCGAACGCCCAGCGAGAGGGCCACGCGTTCGCGCTGCATCGCCAGGGGCTCCAATACGATAATGTTGTTCGCTTCAAATCCGGAACGCAGCAATCCCCTGATGAGGGCGGTGGCCATCTGGCCGCCGCCGACGAAGGTAATGACTTGATTCCGCGGAAAGATCATCGTGTCGGCTGGCATGTTGTCTGGCTCAGCTGCGGGCGAAAACACGCGGAGACAGACCGGCCTGAAACCAGACGATGAAGGAGTAGAGGTCGTACACAGGCAGGCGCACGGCCGCGGATAGCGCGGCGGCATACGGAGCCATGTTGTGGCATTCCATTACGATCGCCCCGATGTCCGGGTGTTTTGCCACCAGTTGCTGGCCGGCGGCAATCACATCCCGCTCCGCTTTTGCAATATCCAGGCGGGTTTCGCCCTTGAGAAGCACGCGGGTCAGCTCCTCTCCGTCTTCGGTGCCCACCACCGGCGTGTCCCCGGGTGCGCCGGCGGCGACAAGATGGTCCGGACCAAGCCGGCCGCCATGGACGGTCACCACGCCCACGCGCTTGCCGGGCGGCAGCAGTTTCTGCACAAGTGGAACTTGCATCAACGAGGAACTTGCGACAGGCACGCCGCAGGCGGCGGAAAGCTCATCCTGGAACAGGGAAAGAAAGCCCCCCGTCGTGGTGATGCCGCGCGCGCCGGACGCCACCAGTTCCTTCGCGGTATCCACCAGAATTTTGTTGAGACCTTGCCCGCGCTCGTGCACGACCACGTGTGGCGATGCGCCGCGCGCCACGCGGTACAACACCGGGAATGGCCACGTACGGGCATTCGCCACGTCGCCAAGCGCCCTCGGGAGCTCGGTGTCCAGCACGATGACGCCGACCGCGACACCATACACATTGATTCCACCTTCAATAATTGTCATTTCAGTTCCTCTTTTGGTTTAACATTTGATAGTCAGCGTCGCCGGAGCGCCCGACGGAAACCGGCGACGCCAGCGCTGTCACGGCGCCCTCAGTCCTCATCGATCTTCACCGTGGCCGCAATGTCGCGCAGGGTGTCGAGATTCTTGCGCAAGAATTCATCGTACTGGGGGCCGTCCATGTAGCTCGGAACGCCACCCGCCGAGGCAAGGGCAGATTTGGTTTTCGGATCATTGAGTATCTGTGCGAAAGCTTGCCGCAGCACGTTGATTCGATCAGCGGGAACTTTCGAGCTGGTGACGAAACCTTCAAAAGACACGTAAACCGCATTGGGATGGCCTAGAGCCGTGATCGACTGGATGTCGGGCAGGTCCGGCAATCTATCGGCGGTGCTGACAAACAGGCCGGTCAGGCCGCCAGCATGGATTTGCTCCTTTGAGGTTGCAACGGTCGAGACCGCGACATCCACCTGCCCGGCCAGGGCGGCCAGCATCGCCTTCGAACCGCTGTCATACGGGATATGCCGGATTTTGATGCCGGCGCTCTGAGCGATCATCTCGCCGTAGAAATGAGCCGGGGATCGAGGGCCCCAGGTCGCGAAGGTGAGCGTGTCCGGTTTTTCCTTGGCCTCTTTCACAAACGCTTCAAAGTTTTCGAAGCGGCCCTTCTTGCTTACGAGCAACAGGGGGTTGATGATGGCGCGGCCGAGCCCGGTGGCGTCATCGATGGTGTAGTTCGGCTTATTGCCGACGATCAGGCCCGGGCCCAGGTTCGAGTTGCCGGCTACGACGATTCGATAGCCGTCGTCCGTTGCGAGACCGTAAGCGGTTCCGATTGCGCCGCCAGCGCCGGTACGGTTGATGACGACCACTGGCACCTTCAGGATTTCCGACAGTTGCGGCGCAATCAGGCGCCCCAGGGCATCGGTCGAACCACCGGGCGCGTATGGAACGATCATTTCGATGGTGTGATTTGGGTAATCCTGCGCCTGCGATAGCGTTGGAGCCACCATGCATAGCGCAAGAGCGAATTTCGGCAATAAGCGTGAGAGATAGCTAGACATCATTGAACCCCTTGATTGTTATAGGAACGGGAATAAGCATGTTCATCAATGGCACATGTTGCTGGGCGCCATAAACATCCGTTTCGCCATTGCCACACTGCACATGGGGGCGGAATATTGTCACCTTGAAGGCACGGGCAATTGGAATTTCGAAAAACGAGGATATTTTCTTCACATCGATGCCGTAGGCCTCAGCTACGGATTCAGAGGTCAGCGCCCCGCTTTGGGAGGCGGCCTGATAGTGCTCGTCACGGTCGAAAAGCACATCGAACGTGAGACGATAGGGACCAGCGTTCTTACTGCGCACGATGGCGGCCAGGTTGCCCAGTTTGATTTGGTGGGTTTGCGGCATTTCAGATCTCCTCGATCACAATGGGGAAGCACTCGTACGCCGACTCCACCTTCATCAGGTGATAGGCCGCGAACTCGTACTGCGGGCCGATGTTCTGCACGCGAGGCGAGTAGGGGAAAGCTACATTGCCAGAAGTGTTCTTCTGGCTCTCGTAGGCCGCATGCAGCAGCTTGGCACTCATCGCGTTGCATGCGTCGTAGGCGACCTCCTGGGTAGCGGCGGTGGTCTCCAGCAACAGGCCCAGTTCGTGGGGGATCCGCTTCTCCACCTCTAATTCACGCATTACGGCATCCATGCCGTACTTGCGGAACACGATGCGCAGCGACGGATCTTCCACACGCTTATGCGTGGCCTCGCGCACCTGCTCCAGAACACCGTCGATGCGCGAGATCATGGTGGGGCAACGCACGCCCGCCAGGGTGATCGAGCGGTAGCCAACCGGCTTGGCGCCTTCCAGCTTGATCCAATAGTCATCGGTACGCGTGCCGCGCGTGCCCGATACACGCACACGGCGTTCGTCCACCTGCTCGAACTGGCAATTCGAAAGGTCCAATATTCGCCCCGGACCGTGCTGCTCGAAGGGATTTTCTCGTTCGTACAACGAGTGCGCCGCCACCGACTTCAATGAGGCGCGCCGTGCCGTGCTGCCCGGCTCCAGCGTAAATCCGTTGTCGTCCACGACGCCGATCATTACATCCATGCCGAACGGTTCTGCGCTGAACGCGCCACACTCCAGGATCTTGCCCATGTGAATCGACAGCGCCTCGTCAGCGCCTTTCCAAACAGCGAAGGAGGCGATCGCGCTGTCATCGCACGCGCGGCCGGCTATCACCACATCGGCACCCTGATCCAGAGCGCGGCGGATCGGCTCGTCGCCCATCTGCGCCACCAGGCCGGAGCAGGCCTGCACGTCTTCCTTGGTCAGTTCAAAGCCGGCCTCGAAGTCGCGCACTTCACCGCGCTCGATCGCGGAAATGACACGCTCCTTGGGAATATCGGCATACACCTTTGCTAATTTGAAGTGCAGGTCCAACTCGATCGCCACCTCGCGCACCAGCGCACACACGCGGTCCACTTGCGAATTGGTGCCCGCGCCGCCGGCGCTTCCCACGATAAACGGAATACCCGCGGCACGAGCTGCGGGAAGGATTGCCCGCAGCTCGCGTTTGATGATGCCATCCGAGTACAGGGGTATCCCGGACCCCAGGTGGTACGGACCTGGGTCGGTCGAGCCACCGTCGACCGCAATCGCATCCGGCCGTAGTGTCATGCCACGCTCCAGTGCCTCAAGGCCAAAACCCGCGCCCAGCATGCCGGTGGGCGCCAATATTCTGATTTGCGTCATCGAGGTTTCCTTAATTGGCGAGCCGAGCTCCAAGCCCTTGGGCCTGTGCGCGCTCGTAGATCAGCACTGCAATTGCAAGATCGGCGACCGCCGAGCCGCTACTGAACAGCATGATTCGTTGCCGGGGACTGGTTCTTCCGACGTGACGCTTGCCCACCAGATCGGCCAGCGTCGCGTGAGCGTGCTTCAGCGGCGGAACGAGGTTGCCGGGTTTCGCGTAATGCTTCATCGCTTCCTCGTCGACCACCGTGACATCCAGGGCGTCCAGGCCGCTGTCTTTCCAGGAGCGCCCAAGGTCCACAGCGGCAACGAACGCGCCGGGACGGATCCAGGCGGCGTCAATGAATGGCTCGAAATTCGGCCTGAGCGGGACCGTTGTGATCACGATATCGCTTTGCTCAATGGTTTCCCGTATGCCAGTGGCGGTGGCCTCAAACCCTAGCTTCCGACAGCGCTCCGCGAACCTGGTGCCGGCGGGCGACGTTCCACTATTGATGTAGACGGTTTTCAGAGAGGGCAGCAGATCGGTCAGCGCGATGAAGTGGGCTTCCGCCTGGACGCCCGCGCCGATAAAACCGATGGTGGCGCTGTCTTGGCGGGCAAGGAACTGGGCCGCGACCGCTGTCATGCCGGCGGTCCGCAAGGCGGTGGCGCGACGGCCATCCATGAGGCAGCGCAGTCGGCCACTGGCGGTATCCGACAGAAGAGTGCTGGCGTTGATGTTGACAGTGGCCGTGCCGCCCGGCGGAACTATGCCGACCCACTTGAGCGCAGCGTAACCACTTTCGGCATCGACCGCCGCCAGGCTCTGGAACGCATGACCCGGCCCCATGAAGATGGAAGTCTTGGGTTTGGTATGAATTCTGCCCGCACTGTAGGACAGGAATGCATCATGGATCACGCGGCGCACCTTGCGCGCATCGAGTTCCAGCGTGGCAATATCCGCGTCCGTAAGATGAAGAAGCTGGTGGGTTTCAGTCACTTTAGTATCTCTATAAAATACTTTAGATTTCTAAGAAGTATATAGTTTTGATTTTCAAGGAGCAAGGGGTTTATGATCATCCTGGTGATAACCCTGATATTTTGAGACCGCTTGATGATGAACTCATCATGCGCGCAAGGCAGCATTCCCCGCCGCCATCGATGTATCGACGTCGGGCGAATGTGCTTCAAGTGGATATGGGGGGATTGGAGATTGCCGGGCCGTTTCAACGCCTGAGCCAGGGCACTCTTGCGTGCTTAGCCTAGGGCTTTATCGCAGACGTGTATTGCTCATCGCTGACTTTTTCCATCCATTCAACGGCCTTGCCATCCACGGCCTCGGCAATAGCGATATGGGTCATCGCCGTTGTAGGCGACGCGCCATGCCAATGCTTGACGGCAGGCGGGATCCAGACGACATCACCCGGCCGGATCTCGCGCAGCGGCCCGTCCCACTCCTGGACCAGGCCTGTCCCGGCCGTCACGATCAGCGTTTGTCCGAGCGGATGGGTATGCCAGGCAGTTCGGGCGCGCGGCTCAAAAGTGATCGTGCCGCCGCCGACCCGAGCCGGGCCGGGCGCTTGAAATGGCGAGTCGATGCGGACCGTTCCAGTGAAATAGTCCGCAGGACCCTGAACTGAAGGCTGCGAACCAATGGACGTAATAGTGATCATGGTGGAATTCTCCTTGGCAGATACTACAGGGGCGATCAGCGAGCCCAAAAACGCCTCAAATGCCAGCCAGTTCAGCATAAAGAGGGGTTGATTGGATGATGATATAGAAATATCAAAATATACATGCGCATAGAATTCATCAATATCTGCAGAGAACTTTAGCGACCTGCCTGCTTCGGCACACGCTCGGCGAACCAGATGGCAACGGCCATCAAGGCGATGCCCGACAACTGCAGGTTTCCAAGGCGCTGCTCATAAACCAGCCAATCAATGACGATAGCTACCGCTGGGTAGATGAACTGGAATACCGCGATTCGGTCAATACCCAATCTGGCCATGCCTGCGTACATCAAACTGTAGGCCAGCCCAGTATGCACCAGCCCCAAGCCTGCCAGCCACGCCCACGGCGCGCCCCACGCGGGCCAGCCATGCGTCATTGGCCATGCCGCCAGGACCAGCGTCCCCACCGCGCATTGCCACCACGCCAATATGCCGGCAGGCAGGTTTTCCAGCCGTTTGGCAATAAGCGTGACGCAAGCCGTACAGAAAGCGCCCCCCAGACAAAGCGCCACACCCACCCCATAGCCCGCCTGGACCGACTGGCCAGCCGCAGCACCTGACAGCCAAAGCTGGTCGGGCATTCCGGTTGCCAGTATCAGCCCCGCCATCGCCGCCATGACAGAGACTATCCGTTGCCTGGCAACAGGCTCCTTCAGCCACCAGACGCCAAGCACCATGACCCATAGGGGCTGAACTTGAAACAGCACTGTGGTTACGCCCACGGAAGTGCGTTCGATGGCGGCAAAATACAGGCCCCAGCCCAGCACCATGAACATGCCGGATGCCAGAACCCATGACCAAGCCGAACGGCGCAAGCGCAGGCAACTGGTTTGCCGCCGAAGCCGGACCCACAGCGTCAGGCCCAGCAAGCCGAATGCGCAACGAAACCAGGTGGCCGTCAAGGGATGGGCATCGGCCCCGTGAACAAAGATGCCGATGGTGCCGAGCAGGGAACTGCCCAGAATAAAAGGCAGTGATCCCGAAATGGGTGCGGCCGGGCCCTTCGCGTTTCCGGCGCCGGCAAAGGCTCTTCTGTCTGTGGATGCATGCTCGTGCGCGTTCATGGCCACAGTCTGCACTTTCCCCATTTTCAAGAAAAGCGCATAATTTATATTGGAATCATTCGATTATCGAATATACATAATGCTGAAGACGCCTAGAGACCTGCAACTGGATTGGCTAAGGTGCTTTGTCACCGTGGTGGACGCAGGGTCGCTGTCGGGCGCCGCGCCCGAGGTATATCGCTCCCAGTCGGCAGTAAGCATGCAACTCAAGAAACTTGAAGCAGCTTTGGGATGTACGCTCCTGGTGCGCAGCCCCCGGCAGCTTCAGCTTACGCCCGAGGGCCAAACGCTTCTTGGCTATGCGCGGCGCATGCTCGATCTGCATGCCGAAGCCCAGGCCGCCTTTCAACGGGAAGCGCTCACCGGTCGCGTACGCCTTGGGGTTCCCGACGACTATGCTGACAAATACCTGACTCCCGTGCTTAGGCGATTTGCACCGCGGCATGGCAGTGTCGAAATTGAACTGAACTGTGAGCAGTCCACCTCGCTCATTCCCCGTATTTCCAGCGGCGATCTCGACCTGGCCCTTGTTTCACGCGACCATCCCCGTCGTGGCACCTTGCTGTTTCACGAACCCATGGTGTGGGTCGGCTCGCCGCAGTTCGATGTATGGCGCCGCGACCCTTTGCCCATTGCCGTGTACGAAGACACCAGCCTTGCACGGCGCAGCGCCATTCATTCGCTTGCCCTGCAAGGGCGAAAGTATAAAGTCGTCTACAACAGTTCCAGCCTTGCCGGCCAGCTTGCGGCCGTTGAAAGCGGACTTGCGGTGGCGGTGCTGACCCAATGCAGTGCCCCTGCTCACCTGAAAATCCTGGGCAATGAGCATGACCTCGGTCCGCTCGAGCCTATGGAAGTTGCCGTGTATCGAAGCCGCGCCTCAAGAGGCTCCAAAGCCGTGGATAGCCTGCACAGTCTACTGATCCGGACGCTGCGGCTGTCAAAGTGACGAAGGTGAGTCACAGCGCGTAAATCAGAAAATATCCGGTTCGCCGGCGCTTTCTCCGGCTTGTGTCAGCAGAAAATCCATGTCGCAGCCCTGATCGGCCTGCAGGATATGGTCAGTGAACATTTTTCCGTACCCGCGATTGAATCGCGGTGGCGGAGCCTGCCACTGCGCCTTGCGGCGTGCCAGCTCATCATCGCTCACCGCCAGATGAATTCGGCGCGCCGGCACATCCACCGTGATGATGTCGCCTGTCATGACCAACGCAAGATTGCCGCCCACATAGGCCTCGGGCGCCACGTGCAGTACGCATGCGCCAAAACTGGTGCCGCTCATACGCGCATCGCTGATACGCAGCATGTCGCGCACTCCTTGCCTGATCAGCCTCAGCGGCACGGGAATCATTCCCCACTCGGGCATGCCCGGGCCGCCTTTGGGGCCGGCATTGCGCAGCACAATCACGTGGTCGGCGCTGATATCGGCCTCCGGGTCGTCGAGCATGCGCTTCAGGCTCGGATAGTCGTCGAACACCACGGCGGGGCCGCTATGCTGCAGGAATCTCGCGCTCATCGCGCTGGGCTTGATCACACAACCGTCAGGCGCCAGATTCCCCTTAAGCACCGCAAGCGAGCCTTCGCCGTAGACGGGCTTGTCCAACGTGCGGATGACGTCGTCGTCATGGACCTGGGCGGCATCGATATTGGCCCGCACACTCTGGCCGCTCACGGTCAGCTCGTCAAGGTGAAGATGCGGCGCCAGCCGCGCCATCATTGCCGGCAGGCCGCCGGCGTAGTAGAAGTCCTCCATCAAGTACTGGCTCTCGCCATTGGGCCGGATATTGGCGATAACGGGCACGCCGCGGCTGATGCGATCAAAGTCCTCCAGGCCTACATCGGTGCGCCCGGCGCGGCGCGCCATGGCAATGACGTGAATAATGGCATTGGTCGAGCAGCCCATCGCCATCGCAACGACAATGGCATTCAGGAAAGCCTTGCGCGTCAGGATTCTGCTGGGCCGCAAGTCCTCGGACACCATCTCGACAATGCGCCGTCCCGCCTGCGTCGACATGCGCTGGTGCCCGGCATCCACCGCCGGCACACTGGAAGCGCCGGGCAGCGCCATACCCAGCGCCTCGGCAATGGCGGTCATGGTGCTGGCGGTTCCCATGGTCATGCAGGTGCCAGGACTGCGGGCGATACCGCTGATGATGCCCTCCCATTGCTGCTCGGAAATCAGCCCCTCGCGCCTGTCGTCCCAGTACTTGAAGGCATCGGAGCCCGAGCCGAGCGTCTGGCCTCGGGAGTTGCCCCGCAGCATGGGACCCGCGGGCAAGAATATCGCCGGCACATTGGCGCTGGTGGCACCCAGCAGCATCGCCGGCGTCGTCTTGTCACATCCACCCATGAGCACGACGCCATCGACCGGGTAGCAGCGGATCATCTCCTCGACTTCCATCGCCATCATGTTGCGATAGAGCAATGCGGAGGGCTTGACGAGCGCATCATTCAAGGACATTGCCGGCATCTCCAATGGGAACCCGCCCGCCTGGAGCACGCCGCGCTTGACCTCATCGGCGCGCTGGCGTAAATGCATATGGCAGGGATTGAAGTCCGACCAGCTGTTCAGAATGGCGATGATCGGCTTGCCCTCCCAGTCTTGGCGGTCGTAGCCCATCTGCATGAAGCGGCTGCGGTGATTGAAGCTGCGGAAGTCTTCATTCGCCAGCCAGCGCCGGCTGCGTAGCTTGTCCAGTTCTGCCATGTTGTCTCAGTGCGACGGCGCCGACCACACGCCCGCCGCCTGCAGCAGCCCGCGTGTGTAGCCCAGCGCAAAAGCCATGAAGCGCTCGCGTCCTTCGTCGAGCTCGGATACGGGAACATGATCCGGACACAAGGGCCCGGCATAGCCGCCCCGCTGATATGCCTTGATGGCTTGCAGCATGTCTACGTCCCCTTCGTCCGGAAATACTTCCTGGAAGTCGAGGTAGCCGCCACGGATATTGCGGAAATGCACCATGAATATGCGGCCAGTGGCTGCGAACTCTTCAATCACAGGAATCATGTGCTTGCCTGGCTGCTTGAACATTTCCGCCACCGTGCCCTGGCAGAAGTTCAGCCCGTGATGCTTGCTGGCGGACAGTGCGAGAAACCTGCGCAGCCCCTCCACCGAACCCACCACATGCTCGATGCCGTTCAGCCCGCCCACCGGATAGGCCGGATCATGGGGGTGACAGGCCAGCCGCACGCCCGCCTTGTCGGCGGCCCGGACCAGCCCCTCGACAAGGAACTCGATGGCGTCCCAGCCCGCCTGCTCGCTGACGGGCGGAACTTCCCGCGCCATTTTTTGCCCGCACAACATGAGCGAAGCCGAACCGCCCTGCTCCTGGTTGCTTGGGTAGCCGACCCCCCAGTAGGAGTGTTTCTGGTCATCCTCGGGTGAGTACTCGGCATACACAAAGCCCGAGTTCCGGGCTCCGCCGCGACCCGGCTTGAGGCCGGTGCGCGTGATGCCCACCATCTGAACGTTGTACTTCAGGCACGTGATGCCCGCGTCACCCGCTTTCTGGATGTTCTCGGCGAGCGTGGCGCGCTGTCTCTTGGCACTATCGAGGTCGACCAGCGAATCCAGCAGGATGGAGCCTACGTCCAGCGCAAAGACATCAAGCTTCAGATCAAAGCTTTCTATCCATTTTCGATAGTCGGCAAGCTTTTGGGCGTCCCATGCGCTGACACCGCCTTGCGCTGAAACCAATTCCGTCCCGCGGTTGTCGAGGACAACGCTTTGCACGCCAAGCTGGGTCGAGAGACGCAAACGCCGTTCGTCAGGATTAAGCAGCTGTTCGCTGATATACATTTCCTTTCCTTTTGCTAGGTTATGCGTCCGGCAAGAACCTGGCGCATACCCCCATTCTTGGCCAACTTTTGATCCGATTCAAGCCGATGGGTACTGCGTCAGGGCGGACAGCGCCCCCTTGTCCCACGCTGCAGGATGAAGTGCAATGATCGACTGCCCCCTGCCCCATTGCACGGCCGCGCACCGATTGTCACAAGGCTTGACTGTGAAGACTGCAAAGCCGGGAATCATCAATCGCGTCGCCTGGCCTGCGCCGTGACCGCGGACAACAAAGTCGGCAGCTGCTGCTCCAGGAACTCCGAAAATCGTTCGGCCGCGCCACCCGAACCCCGGATCGGGGCCAAAACACCCAGCGGTTCACAATGCAAGGGAAGCTCGATGGCCAATTGAACAAGCTGCCCGCGATCCAACTGGTGCTGCACCATGCTTTTCGGCAGAACCGTCACCAGTCTTTCGTTCTGCAAAAAGGCGGCAATAATGGTCTGGGATCGAGTGGCGACCTGTTTGATGTGCGGACGGACAGCCTGGTCCTTGATCAACTGATCAAACGCAAAATGCGGCGTACTGGGCACCGGCACAAGTATCCAGGTCTCCCTAAGCAAAGTGGACAATGCCACCCGCCGCCTGTCCGCCAATGGATGCTGCGGCCCCGCGGCGATGATATAGCGGTCGTCCAGCAACGACTTGAATGCCCAGCCCTCCGGGACGACAGACGGTTCGCGGCCCAGGGCCAGGTCGATGGCGTCCTGGGCGATCAATTCCCCTATCCCCCTGACATCCGTTTCAAGCACGCTGACCGAAATATCGGGATGACGCCTTGTAAAGGGTGGCAAAGCGTGCGTCAACATACCCGATACCGCGCTGGTAATGGCCGCGACACGGACTACCGCCGTGGCCGTGCTGGTCATTGCCGAGGTGACCTCGGCGCATGAATACACGCTTTCCAGAATGCGATGGCAGTATGGCAACAATGCCAAGGCAATTGCAGTCGGCGTCATTCCCCTTGCGTGCCGATCAAAGAGCCGGCAGGCAAGCAGCTGCTCCAGATCGGCCAGCACATGACTGGTCGAAGGCTGGGTCAGCCCCAGCGCCTGCGCTGCGCGCTTGACACTGCCAAGCTCAACAATCTTTACAAACGCCTGAATATGACGTAATCGGGCCTGGACCATCAGCCGGCTTGCCAGCACGCTGGGTGACACATTCATGATATTCAATCTGTCTATAGGTAGAGCACATATTCTATTGGATATCTATTGAATGTCTGCTGATAATTCCAGATGCACAAGAAAAAACAACCCTTCCGGAGACCAGCCATGAATCGTCGACAAGCCTTGAAGAGCCTCAGTGCAATCGGAGTGGGAATGGCGGGCCTGCCTTCCGCCTTTGCCCAGCCCAAACCCTATCCGGCCGCCCCGGTCCGGGTAATGGTTGGAACCGCCCCCGGCGGTATTACGGACTATCTGGCCCGCCTTTTTGCCCAGCACATTTCTGAAGGGATGAAGCAAAGTTTTGTCGTGGAGAACCGGGGCGGCGCCAGCGGCACGCTGGCCGCCGCCGCAGTGGCGCGCGCAGCGCCCGATGGCTATACCCTGCTTGCCACGACGCCAACCGTCACGATCGTTGCCCCTCACCTGTACAGCAATCTGAGTTTCGAACCCGACAAAGACCTCGCGCCCGTCTGCCTGCTCGGCGCCGGGCCCATGGTGCTGGTCGTCAATGCCGAACTGCCGATACACAGTGCCGCCGACCTCATCGCATGGGCAAAAAGCAAGCCCGGCGAAATTGCCTATGCCTCTGGCGGCATGGGTACCGCGGCCCATCTGACAGGCGAACTGTTTGCCACGTCGGCGGGCCTGAAACTGGTTCATGTTCCGTACAAAGGCGACGGCCAGGGTGCGATAGATGTTCTTGGCGGCCAGGTGCCAATGATGTTTTCCGTCATGAGCGTGCTGGGACCTCATATCAAATCCGGCAAGCTGCGGGCGCTGGGCGTGGCAAGCCAGACTCGCATGCCGTCCTATCCCGACATACCAACGCTGGCAGAAGCCGGCGTATCCGACGTGGACTCGCTGGCCTGGGTCGGCATCTATGCGCCGGCGGGCACACCGCAGGAAATCATTACCCAATTGAACCAGCATTGGCAGACCGCCCGTCAATTGCCGCGGGTAGCCGAATCCATTTCCTCGGTCGCCATGGACCAGATAACGTTCAGCACACCGCAAGGGTTGGCCGAGTTCCAGCAGTCCGAAAAAGCACGTTGGGATCGAGTCATAAAGGCCAGTGGAGTGCAACCGAGTTGATTACGAAAGCAAGACTCCGTATCGAGTCCATGGAAACCTTCTTGATCGATCGGTGGTGCCTGCTCCGCATAAACTGCGAAGACGGGACGCAGGGAATTGGCGAAGCGGGTGCTCATGCCTGGCCGGCCCAGACCGCTGGCGTCATCGAGCACATGTCGCGCTATTTGATCGGAAAGCATGCCGATGCCATCGAACATCACTCGCAGTTTCTGCAGCGCAGCATGCACTTCAGCGGAGCGCTGCTGGCCGGCGCCATCTCGGCGATCGATATCGCGCTCTGGGACATCAAGGGCCGTCATCTTGGCGTACCCATTTACGATTTGATGGGCGGAAAAACGCGCGACAAGGTGCGTTGCTACATTCACGTCCACGGAGACAGCACTGATGAACTGGTGGCCGACGCCGTCGCAAAACGACGCGCCGGATTTACCGCCTTGCGCTTTTCACCCTTCAAGCCGGATTTCTACTTGCGCCAGTCATTCGAAGGCTGGGTTCGTGACGCGGTCGAGCGCGTCGCCGCGGTTCACGAGGCAGTTGGCCACGATGCGGATCTGTGCATAGAGCTGCACCGGCAAATGACCCCGGCGGAATCCATTGCGCTGGCCCAACGGCTACGCCAGTTCCACCCCTACTTTTACGAAGACCCCATGCGCCCCGATAGCCCCGAGGGCATGGCTGATATTCAACGGCGCAGCGAACTGCCCATTGCGACAGGCGAACGCTACACGTCAATCTATCAATTCGAGGCTTTACTCAAGCATGGCGGCTGCGATTACATTCGACCGGACCTGTGCTTATGCCTGGGCTTGAGCGGCAGCAAGAAAGCGGCAGCGCTTGCCGAGGCCCATCACGTCAACGTGATCCCCCACAATCCGTTATCCCCTGTTTCCACGGCGGCCTGCGTGCAGCTGGACGCCTGCATTCCCAACTTCGCGCTGCAGGAATATACCGATGAAAGCCGCCCTCCTCAATCAAAGCTGCTCAAGCAAGCGCTGAAACTGGAGTCCGGATATCTCATCGTTCCCGATAGGCCCGGCCTGGGTATCGAACTGGATGAGGCCATGCTTTGCAGCCTGCCTCCAAGCAATGCCGAGCCATTCTGCCCCATAGGTTATGACGGTTCGGTGCAGGACTGGTGAGGTGGCTCGGAAGCCAGCACCGGAAGAAGACTGTACCAACCAGTAGCATAAAAATACGGTCGCTCTCTGGTGGTCGATGATATGAGCCTGATCCAGTCGGCCAAATTAGTCAGCGCCGATCTTGATCGATTTAGGCTTCCAGCCCCTCGCACACAATCACATTGGAAATCGAAGCGCCTTTCCGCGCTTGTATGGCCAATTCATACTCATAGGACGCATACCATTCTTTTGCTTTCTCAAAGCTATCGAAACGGAGGACCACCACACGTGATGGACGCCAGTTTCCTTCTAGCGTCTCAACCTTTCCACCTCTGGTTAAGTAAACACCTCCGTACTTTTCAGTTGCAAGCGACCCCAAACGTTTATATACCTCGTACTGTTTTGCATCGGTCACGTTGATATCAACAATGATATATCCGGCCATTCCCTTTTCCTTTGTAGATTATGCGGCTCTTTGCTGCTTCTCACTTCAAAACTAATAGTGGTCATCTCATTTGATATCGATGTACGATCTCGCCCACGATGCCGCGCCGGAAGGCCATGACGCAGATGATGAAGATCAGGCCGATGACAATGGTGACGGACTCGCCCAGCACCTGGAACCATTGCACGCCCGTGACATGGCTGAGGAAGCGCCCGAACTCGCCTACTTTATTCTCGAGCACAACGATAATGAATGCCCCCACCACCGGCCCGGTAAACGTACCCAATCCACCGACCAGAGTCATCAACACGACCATCCCTGACATCTGCCAAGCGGCATCCGACAGCGTGGCCGACACGAACACCAGCGCCTTGGTCGCCCCGGCAAGCCCGGCCAGCGCCGCCGACAGCACAAAGACCAGCAGCTTGAAGTTGTCGACGTTGTAGCCCAGAGAAATGGCCCGCGGCTCGTTCTCGCGGATGGCCTTGAGCACCTGCCCGAAGGGCGAGTTGATCGTGCGCCAGCAGATCGCGTAGCCCAGGATGAAGATGGCCATGACCACGTAGTACAGATTGATGTCCCGGGCCAGGTCCAGCCCAAACAGCGTGCCGCGCGGTATCCCCTGCAGGCCATCCTCGCCGTGCGTGAACGGCGCCTGCAAAAAGAAGAAGAACACCATTTGCGCCATGGCCAGCGTGATCATGGCAAAGTAAATGCCGCTGCGCCGGATGGCCAGCGCGCCCATGAGCAGCCCCATCAGGGCGGCCACCCCGGTGCCGAACAGCAGGCCCACGATGGTCGGAAACCCCCATACCGCCAGCGAATGGCCCGTGGCGTAGGCCGCCCCGCCCAGAAAGGCCGCATGGCCGAACGAAAGCAGCCCGGTGTAGCCCAGCAGCAGATTGAAGGCGCAGGCAAACAAGGCATAGCACATGACCTTCATGACAAAGATCGGATAGGCGCCCATGGCCGGCAGCAGCGCAATAATGATCGCAACCAGTATGTAGCTTAGTAATTGACGATTCATTTTTCTTTCCCAAATAGGCCGGCCGGGCGCAGCAGCAGGACGATGACCATAATGATGAAGACCACGGTGTTGGACGCCTCGGGCCAGAACACCTTGGTCAGCCCCTCGATCACGCCCAGCCCCAGGCCGGTGAGGATGGAGCCCATGATCGAACCCATGCCGCCGATGACCACCACCGCAAAGACCACGATGATCAGGTTCGAGCCCATCAGCGGCGAGACCTGCATGATGGGGGCGGCCAGCACGCCGGCGAAACCGGCCAGCGCCACGCCAAAGCCATAGGTCAGGGTAACCACCAGGGGCACGTTCACGCCGAAAGCCTCGACCAGCTTGGGGTTTTCCGTGCCGGCGCGCAACAGGGCGCCCAGGCGGGTTTTCTCGATGACGAACCAGGTGGCGATGCACACGACGATGGAGGCCACCACGACCCAGCCGCGGTAGATGGGCAGGTACATGAAGCCCAGGTTGACGCCGCCCCTGAGCAGCTCGGGCGTGGGGTAGGGCTGGCCCGACACGCCGTACAGGCTGCGAAACAGGCCTTCGATCAGCAGGGTGATGCCGAAGGTGAGCAGCAGGCCGTACAGGTGATCGAGTTTGTACAGATGCCGGATGAGCAGGCGCTCGATGATGATGCCGAAGGCGCCTACGAGCAGCGGTGCAATGAGCAGCATCAGCCAGTAGTTCAGGCCCAGGTACTGCAGGCCCATCCAGGCCACGAAGGCGCCCAGCATGTACAGCGCGCCGTGCGCGAAGTTGATGATGTTGAGCAGCCCGAAGATAACGGCCAGGCCCAATGAAAGCACGGCATAGAACGAGCCGTTGACCAGGCCCAGCAGCAGTTG
>JBATWU010000032.1:0-128610 GCA_049672825.1 Pusillimonas sp. | reverse complement strand
CCTCGCGCACGCCGTTTTATTCAGCCCAGCGGGGAGGCAAGGGCGCGGCTGTTCGAGCAACAAGGGTGTTGGCAGCCCGGGGGGCTGCCAACGTTGCGAGTTCCGCGACCGCCCCGATGGGCTGAATAAAACGGGTACCCCTGCCAAAGCCAGGGGCGTAGCGCGCGAAGCCGGAACAGACACTGCCACACCAGCCTGGCTTAAGAACCAAAACGACGTCCAGACAGCGCCAATAATGCTTAAGAACAAACACCACTCTCAAACACCCCAGCCGTCCTAAAAACCGCCAAAACTAGGCGGACACCTCGATGCGCGCCTGTATCGCCTTGGCTGCCGTGACCCCATCGGCCAGCGCAGTCACCACGCAAGGATGCTGGCGCTGGGCCACCTCGCCGATGGCATAGACACCGGCGCAGCTCGTCTGCGCCGTTTGCATGTCGGTGGCAATAAACCCCCGCGCACTGCGCTGCAAACCCAAGGCATCGGCAAACCGCGCGCAGGGCTCCCAGCCGTAGAACACCATGATCACATCGAAAGGCTCACCGTTTATCGTACGCGCCGTGGCATCCACCGTATACGGCCCCTGCAAAATGCTTTCCGGCGCGACCCGCCGCACAAATTGCCGCTGGGCCCGCAGGCTGCGCGCGTAGACACGCACATCGGCGGCACCCCGTTCCAGGGCGTACAGCGCATTTTCCAGGGCATTGTCGCCCCCGCCCAGCACAGCAACCCGCTTGCCGATAAAATCCTGCGCAACCACATGCGCGCCGGGGCCAACCAGCACACCCTCGATCGCCGCATCGCCGGGAACATTCTGCCCACTCAGGGTCCGGGCCCGCACGCCCGTGGCAACCACGACATAACGCGCTTGCAGCGGCTCGGCAAGCCCACCGCCCGAGACGATGAAAGCATCCGACCGGGGCCGCACGCTTTCCACCCGGCACGACAGCAGGGTGGGCACCATCGCCTGCTCCAGGCTGAGCGCCAGGTTATCCGCCACCTGCGGCCCCGTCATGCCTGGCAGCGAGGCATTCCATTCGTCCGTGAACGGATTGCGCCGGCATAGCCCGCCTATCGATCCGCTCGCCTCGACCAACACGGGCGACAAACCCAGCCGCGCAAGCCAGACGGCGCACGACACGCCCGCCGGGCCACCGCCGATGATGGCCGCATCATAGTTTTTATTGCCTGCACTCATATTGGTTTCAAACCGCCCTTCGACACTTCCGGAAACATCCAGCCCGCTGCCCACCGTGGCCGGGCGGGCGCGTTCATGGCGCTAAAGCACTACAATTCCCACAATTCTACAAGGCCATTCTTTATGCCCACCCGACGCATCTTCTTCAACCAGCTTGCGCTGGACGCACGCATAGGCATTCTGGAGCACGAGTTGCGCGCCACGCAGCCGCTGCATATCGATGCCGAATTCGACGTCGATATTACCCAGGAAGTGCACGACCAGAATATCCAGACCGTACTGGACTACCGCTTGCTGCGCAATGCTATCGTCGACGAATGCACGCGCGCCCATGTGAATCTGCTGGAAACACTCAGCGAGCGCGTTGTCCAGCGCATCCTGAATGAGTTCCCGCTGGTGCAGTTCGTCAAAATACGAATCAGCAAGCCGCTGGCGTTTTCCGACTGCTCCGCCGTGGGCATAGAACTGCAGCGCAGCCGCTGAAACCTTTCTTTTACACCGCCATGCAAGCCGACACCCTTCTTCCAGACACAGCCGAACAAGACACCACCGACTCGGGCCGCCGCGCGCACAAACAGCGCGTCAATGAAAACAAGCTGGCCAAGCGCCTGCTGCGCGAAACAGGCCGCGCCATCAGCGACTTCAATATGATTGAAGACGGGGATAAAGTCATGGTGTGCCTGTCGGGCGGCAAGGATTCGTACAGCATGCTGGACATCCTGCTGACGCTCAAGGCGCGCGCGCCCATAAACTTCGACATCATCGCCGTGAATCTGGACCAGAAACAGCCGGGCTTTCCGGATCACATTCTGCCCGACTACCTGAAAGCACTGGGCGTGCCTTTTCATATCGAGACCCAGGACACTTATTCCATTGTCACGCGCGTCATTCCTGAAGGCAAAACCATGTGCTCGCTGTGTTCCCGGCTCCGACGCGGCATTCTGTACCGGGTCGCCTCGGAGCTGGGCGCCACCAAGATCGCCCTGGGCCATCACCGCGACGACATCCTGGGCACCTTCTTCCTGAATCTTTTCTACGGCGGCCGCATGAAGGCCATGCCACCCAAGCTGATGTCGGACGATGGCCAGCACATCGTGATTCGTCCCCTGGCCTATGTACCCGAAAAAGACATCATCGCCTATGCGCAGATGAAGCAGTTTCCCATTATTCCCTGCAATCTTTGCGGGTCGCAGGAAAACCTGAAACGCAAGGAAGTCGGCCGCATGATCGCAGAATGGGACAGGCATTTCCCGGGACGCTCATGGAATGTATTCGGCGCGCTGTCGCGCGTGGTGCCTTCGCACCTGATGGATAAAGACTTGTTCGATTTCTCCGGGCTTGTCCCCACCGGCCAGGCGGACGACAATGGCGACAAGGCCTTTGACGACGAGCCCCTTGAGCCGCCGGTGGGCCTGTACCCTGAACTGGACGGCATTCCAACCGTAAAACGCGGCCTGGCGCCGCACAAAACCTACAAGGAGTCTGCCTAGTGGCATCAAGAAACAGACACATATCCGCACATCACCTTTTCTTCATTCCGCTTTTCGCAGCCGTCCTTTTACTGTCCGCGGTGCTCGCCCCGAACGCCGCGGCCCAGGCCAGCGCCGATGCGCCGCCCGGCGACCCCTCTTATACCGCGCTGGCCGACCTGCTTGAAAACGACCAGGCCCGCGACAAACTCATCGAGCAGCTCCGCAGCCTGGCACCACAGAACGGACCCGCCTCCGCCAATGCTGCCGCAGCGCGATCAACATCCACGGCCGATCCAGCCACCCTGCCGCTGTCGCAGCGCCTGGCCGTGGGCCTGCAAGACTTTACCGCCAGCGTGCTGCACGACATGGCCGTCGCGATGACGGCTGTTCGCGCGGCCATCAGCGGGCAACCTGCACCCGGCAACAATGTGCGGTCCTCCCTGCCCGCCCTGAATATCCTGCTGTTCACCGTGCTGGGCACGCTGCTCGCTTATTTTGTCTTTCGCTCGCTGGCCGGCTTCGGCTTTGCGCGCCTGAACGTATGGATACTGCAAGACAGCAAGAAAGCGGCCGCTCCCGCTGCCGACCCTTCGTCCGCGGCGGCATCGGCCGTCAGGCGCCGCCGTTTTGCCTCGCTGGCCATGGGCCGCAAGTTGCTGGGCGTGATCGCGGCCTTCCTGATCGACGTAGCCGCCACGCTGCTGGCCGCGCTGGCCGGCTACATCCTGGCAACGGCGCTGGCGGGTAGCAATGGAGGCGCCACCCTGTTCGCGCTGCAATTCCTGACCGCCTTTGTCATGATAGAAATCGCCAAGGCAGTCTCGCGGGGCATATTCGCAACCCGCTACGACCAACTGCGCCTGCTGCCGCTTTCTCCAGATGCCGCCAACTACTGGAACCACTGGTTGACACTCCTGATCGGCCTGACCGGCTATGGTTTGCTGGTGGTTGTGCCGGTCGCCCAGGCCGTCTTCCTGCCCGCCGTAGGCAAGGTGTTGGGCCTCGTCATCATGCTGGGCGTCTACATTTATGGCGTGCGCGTCGTGTGGAAGAACCGCAAGGCGGTGCGGGCCGGGCTGGTGCAACGAGCGGAACAATCTGGCACAGCCGTCTTCGGCACCCTGCTTCGCGTGCTGGGCAGAATCTGGCATCTGATCGCCCTGGCCTACTTCACGGTCCTACTGGTCGTGACCCAGGCCGAACAGGACCAGGCGCTGGCCTTTATGCTGCGCGCCACCATACAAACCGTCGTGGCCATCGTCATCGGTCTGCTCCTGGCCGCCGCGCTGTCTTCCCTGCTGTCGCGCCGCATCCAGTTGCCCGACGATTGGCGCCGCGCCCTGCCTTTGCTCGAGAACCGGGTCAATGCCTACGTGCCCGTCACCCTGAAAACACTGCGCCTGTTCATCCTGATCACTGTGTCGCTGGTCGTGCTGGATGCCTGGCATGCTTTTGACCTGCTTGCCTGGCTGGATTCAGCCGGCGGCCGGGCCACCGTGGCAATGATCGTACGGGTGGGCATCATCCTGGCATTGGCCGCGTTGACCTGGACAGTGCTGGCCAGCCTGATCGAACACCGCCTGGGCATGTCCAGCGGTACCCGCCGGCCCAGCGAACGGGAAAAAACACTGTTGATGCTGTTTCGCAATGCCGCGGCCATCGTGATCGCCACCATGACCGCACTGATAGTGCTGTCTCAAATCGGCATCAACATCGGCCCGCTCATCGCCGGCGCCGGGGTCGCTGGGCTGGCCATCGGCTTTGGCGCCCAGAAACTGGTTCAAGATGTGATTACCGGCATATTCATCCAACTGGAAAACGGCATGAACCAGAACGACGTGGTGGAGTTGGCCGGCATTTTCGGCACTGTGGAAAAGATCACCATCCGGTCGGTCGTCATACGCACGCTGGATGGCGGCTACCACCTGATCCCGTTTTCAACCATAGACAAGCTTACCAACCACACGCGCGACTATGGCTATCACTATGGCGAATACAACATCGCGCACCGGGAAAACGTCGACGAGGCCATTGCGCAACTGGAACTGGCATTCAAGGACTTGATGCAGGACCCGGAACTGTCGCGCGAGGTCCTGGAAGAGATTTCCATACCCGGGGTAACCGGCCTGACCGAGCGCGGCTTCACGATACGCGTGCTGATCAAGACAACGCCGGGCAATCAGTGGGCCATACAGCGCGGCTTCAATCGATTGGTCAAACAACGATTCGACGCCGCCGGCATCGAGCTGCCCTATCCGCAAACCGTGCTGCATTTCGGACGCGACAAACAGGGCTACGCGGCGCCGGTGGACGTGCGCGGCGTGGACGCGCTGCAGCATTCGGCCGGCACAACGCCCGCCCCGGGCCAGACCATGCGGCCCGCTCTGGACGAGGGGGGCTAGAAAGCGCGCAAGTGGCGGGATGGAGTCAGGGCCTGGCGGCCCCGAGTCTGGCTCGGGAAGTCAGGCCTGGGGCGCCGCCTGCCCCGGCTCGGCGGCAATGCCGTCCCAGGTGGGGCCAGGCACATGGATATCGAAAAGCTCGAGCACACGGGCCACGGTGTGATCCACCATATCGTCCAATGTTTTGGGATGGTGATAAAAAGCCGGCAGTGGCGGAAAGATGACTCCGCCCATTTCCGTCACAGCCGTCATGTTGCGCAAGTGCGCAAGATTCAGCGGCGTCTCGCGCACCATCATGACCAGCCGCCGCCGTTCTTTCAAGGTCACATCGGCCGCGCGGGTGATCAGGTTGTCGGACAGGCCATGGGCGACCGCAGCCAGCGTGCGCATGGAGCACGGCACGACCACCATGCCCGCCGTGGCAAAACCGCCGCTGGACAGCGTGGCGCCCACATCGCGAAAGCTATAGACCCTGTCCGCCAGGGCATGGACATCGTGGCGGCTGAGTTTGAGTTCGTACTTGATATTGAGCACACCCGGCGGGGAAACCACCAGGTGTGTTTCAACATCGGGAACTTCGCGCAGCACCTGCAGCATGCGTACGGCGTAAATGGCGCCGGTGGCACCCGTTACCCCGATGACAAGCCGGCGTTTGCTGCTCACGCAAGCGCCCCGGCCTCTTTCAGCGTATTGCCCAGCTCGCCGTTCTCGTACATTTCGGCAATGATGTCGGAGCCGCCAATGAACTCGCCGGCGACATACAGTTGGGGAATGGTCGGCCAGTTGGAATATTCTTTGATGCCCTGGCGCACTTCTTCGTCGTCCAGCACATTGACGGTTACCAGCTTGGTCACGCCCGAGGCCTTCAGCACCTGTATGGCGCGGCCCGAGAAACCGCATTGCGGGAACTGGGCGGTGCCCTTCATAAACAGCACGACCGGGTTGGTCGTGACGGTTTCACGAATAAAATCTTGAACTTCGCTCATGATGCTCTCGTTTCCAGGAAAAAGTGATGGATGGTCGGCTTGACTATCCCTCATTATAAATACCGCCGGTCACCCGTTCGATGCCGGCCAGATCAGGCAGGCTGGCGACTCGCGTAAAGCCGGCCTGTTGCAACAATTGGCGCAGCGCCCCGGCCTGGTCCCAGCCGTGCTCCAGAAACAGCGCGCCCCGTGATTTCAGCTTGGCCCCGGCGCCCTGTACTATTGCGCGCAGGGCATCGAGCCCGTCGTGGCCGTCGGTCAGTGCCAAGACCGGTTCGAACCGCACATCGCCCTGGGCCAGATGCGGATCGCCGGCAGCAATATACGGCGGATTAGACACAATCAGATCAAAGCCATTATGGCCAACCAGTACATCGTACCAACTACCGCGCAAAAACTCGACCCGGGCGCCCAGTTTCTGCGCATTCTGGCGCGCAATTTCAAGGGCCTCCGGGCTAAGGTCGGTGGCGACGACGATGGCATCCGGGCGCTCGAGGGCGATGGAAACGGCAATGGCGCCCGTGCCCGTCCCCAGATCGAGTACCCGGGGCGCCTGGCGCCCCTGCAAATAGTCTAGCGCAGTCTCGACCAGAAGTTCGGTTTCAGGCCGAGGGATCAGCACATCGGGGGTCACCTGGAAATCATGCCCCATGAATTCCCGGTGTCCTACGATGTAGGCCATGGGCTCGCCCTCCAGGCGACGTGACTCAAGCGCGTGGAAGCGGGCCACGGCCTCGGGTGCAATAGGATCTTTATCGTGGGCAATCAGCCAGGCGCGCGGCACCTGCAGCACATGCTGCCACAGCATGTGCACCTCCAGGCGCGGCAGGCGGCTGCCCAGCGATACGCTGCGGACGCTATCGCGATCTGCTCGGACCTGGCCCAAGGGCCTGTCAACACTAGTCATGCCCCAGGGCGGCCAACTGCGCGGCCTGGTGTTCGGCAAGCAGGGAGTCCGTCACTTCATCCAGATCGCCTTCCATGATGTTGCCCAGTTTGTACAAAGTGAGGTTGATGCGGTGGTCGGTTACCCTGCCCTGCGGATAGTTGTAGGTGCGTATGCGCTCGGAGCGGTCGCCCGAGCCCACCAGGCTCTTGCGCTGGGCGGCCTCTTTATCGTGCTGCTCTTGCTGTTGCTTGTCTTTCAGGCGTGCAGCCAATACCTGCAAGGCCTTGTCTTTGTTGCGGTGCTGCGATCGGTCGTCCTGGCACTCCACCACCAGCCCCGTGGGCAGGTGGGTCACGCGCACGGCCGAATCCGTCTTGTTGATGTGCTGCCCGCCCGCACCGCTTGCGCGGAAAGTATCAATGCGCAGGTCAGCCGGGTTGATCACAATATCGCTTTGCTCATCGGCCTCGGGCAGCACCGCCACGGTGCAGGCCGAGGTATGGATGCGGCCCTGCGTTTCGGTTTCGGGCACCCGCTGCACGCGATGCGCCCCCGATTCGAACTTCAGGCGGCCATAGACATCGTCGCCGTCCACGCGCGCGATCACTTCCTTATAGCCGCCGACCTCGGACTCATGGGACGACATCAGTTCCACCCGCCAGCCACGGTTCTCGGCATAGCGGGTGTACATGCGCAGCAAGTCGCCCGCAAACAATGCGCTTTCATCGCCACCCGTGCCCGCGCGGATTTCCAGGAATACGCTGCGGCCATCGTCAGGGTCGCGCGGCAGCAGCAGCAACTGCAACTCGGCTTCCAGCGCTTCGATCTTTTCCTTGCCCAACTTCAGCTCTTCTTCGGCCATCGCGCGCATATCGGGATCGGCCATCATTTCCTGGGCCGCCTCGATATCGCCCTCGGCTGCCAGGAAAGCGTTGAACACGGCAACCACCGGGTCCAGCTCGGCGCGCTCGCGCGATATTTTCCGGTAGCGGTCCATATCACCGGCGATTTCGGGCTCGGCCAGCAAAGCATCGACTTCTATCAATCGGTGAGCCAATTGCTCCAACCGATCACGCATGGAAGATTTCATAGATTAAAAAGGGAATGGGGCAGTTGAAAGAACGCGTATGCGCCAGGCAGGTACTGGAGTACACCCACAGCGTCGCTAACGGCGGCGTTCGGTCGTGGGCAGCAGACGCGGCAACAGGGCCAGCAACTGCTGGCGTTCGTCGCTTTCACTGCGATTCAAAGCGGCCAGCGGGCCGTGCAGGTATTTTTGCGTCAGGCCGTGGGCCAGTTGCTCCAGCACGAGTTCGGGCGACTCGCCCCGTGCCAGCAGACGGCGTGCGCGTTCCAGCTCGTTCTGGCGAACCTGATCGGCTGCTTGCTGGAAGTCGATGATGGCGGGAACGATTTCACGCGACTGCAGCCAGTGCATGAAGTTCTGCACCCGCGTCTCGATGATGGCCTCGGCCTGCACTACGGCCGCGCGGCGCGCGTCGGTGCCGCTTTGCACCATGCGGCCAAGATCGTCGACCGTATACAGATAGACGTCGGCCAGTCGGCCGACTTCGGTTTCGATGTCGCGCGGCACAGCCAGATCGACCATGACCATGGGACGGTGACGCCGCGAGCGGGTAGCACGTTCCACCATCCCTAAGCCGAGGATGGGCAAGGTGCTTGCCGTACAGGATACGATGACATCGAAATCGGCCAGGCGGTCGGGAATGTCGGACAGCTTCATGGTTTTGGCCACGAAACGCGATGCCAGCATGTCGGCGCGCTCCAGCGTACGGTTGGCCACCACCATGCTCTGCGGCTTCAGCGCCGCAAAGTGCGTGGCGCAGAGTTCTATCATTTCGCCAGCGCCGATGAACAGCACGCTGGACTGCGACAAATCACCGAACACACGCTCGGCCAGGCGCACCGCCGCGGCCGCCATGGACACCGAATGCGCGCCAATGGCGGTTTGCGACCGGACTTCTTTCGCCACCGAGAACGTGCGCTGGAACAATTGATGCAGCAAAGTACCCAGCGCGCCGGCCTGCTCGGCCGCGCGCACCGCGTCTTTCATCTGGCCCAGGATCTGCGGTTCGCCCAGCACCATGGAATCGAGCCCGCTGGCCACCCGGAACGCATGGCGCACTGCGGCATTCTGCTGATACTGATACAGATGCGGCTGCAGGCTGCCGGTTTCGAGCCGATTGAAATCGGCCAGCCAGGTGGGAATGTGCTCTTGCACCTGGGGTTCAGCCGCACAGTAGATTTCGGTGCGATTACAGGTGGAAAGAATAGCGGCCTCTTTCACCGAGGGGCCGAATGTTGCGCGCAGGCCGTCGAGCGCGGGCTTCAGGACGTCAAGCGGAAACGACACGCGCTCGCGCACCGACACCGGAGCGGAAACGTGGTTGAGACCGAAAGTGAGGACGTCGACAGACATGGTTCTTTGAAAAAGCGCCGCAAGTACTTGAAACAAGCACGATTATAGTCGTCTTACGCCTTTTTACGGAAATTTGCGTTTGCGTTGGCGCAAGCTTAGGCAAGATGGGGGTTTGCCGCGTGGCGCAAAGCACACATTTTATTTTTCGTGTATGATTTCGCCTTCTTGTTGGCCTGGTAGCTCAGTCGGTAGAGCAGAGGATTGAAAATCCTTGTGTCGGTGGTTCGATTCCGCCCCAGGCCACCACCCTGCTGTTCCAGCACGGTTCAAAACATGTGCCGTTAAGCATAAAACTGCCATTCGGAAGACTTATGCTTTAAATCCCGATCGGCAACATTATGCTTTACCGGGATCAGGGGTTAGAATTACAAAGTTTGCCCGAAATTGCTGAAAGCCAGTCATTTGACTGGCTTTTTTCGTTTTTTCGCCTCTGCTCACGGCAAGATCCAAACCTTCTGCCAGCGGGTTCTGAAAAAATATCTTAAATCGCTCCCAAAAATCGGGCTTTGCGCTATACGGTTATGCAGCACCACTACAAACCGACGGCCGAACCGAAATGGCGCCCGATCCGGAGTGCGGCGGACAACGACAGTCTCCGTGCCACCAGTGCACTCATAAAAGCCCGCAAGACCTGCAAGGCTACACAGCTGCCGCTTCGAAGGACGCTCACACGCACCGGCTTCGAAGGGATACGTCTGACCGGGGGAAAGCAATGAAATACAGACGCAGGGCGGCGAAGTTAGCACCCTGACTGCGCAAGGCTGACGGGCGACGCCGATCCCATACCGCAATACGGGAGGGCGAGGCTGAGTTGAAGGCTTATCTCATTAGATTGGGAGGGCTGGGCTCTGCCTCCCCCACCCGCAATTGCTTTGCTGGGGTATCCGTTATGGCAGAGCCTAGGGGATTTCACGAAGCACAATGCAAGCCAACCTAAGAAGCAAGTATCTACGCTGCAAGAATTGGGGGCGGCTCACCCAAAGGGTAAAGGGGCATAGCCTCACCCTTTAAATGCCAAAGCAGCAAAAACTCCCAGCGTACTGAAGACAAACCCGTAGTTACGCCAACACGGCTCAATCCTCCTCAAACTCCGAAGTATTGAACTTCAATACACTGCAATTTTCTTTGATCATTCGCTGCAAGACTTCAGTAAAGCCATTCGGCTTGCAAGCCTATATTTCGACTGAAATAGTCACAGCCACACCCAGTTGGGAAGTGAAATATTGAGCTACCCCATCCATAATGTTCGCAAAATCCATCTTCGCCCTAACAGGATCCAGACTGACTTTGCTGCAGAAGTGTTTCCGTTGGGTTACGGAAGACTCACCGCTTGATCCAGCTTTCTCGCCACTGCCTCTCAACCACGTACAGCCAATACTCACCAAGGCTTTGCAAAAGCCTACGCCCCCAAGTATTATGTATCAAATGTTTACTTTTATAAAAGTTTCATAACAACCCGTTTCTTAATCCTAGTAATCGGTCCATAAGAAAGGCCTTCTCGATGATTCTTCTAATCGTGATATACCAAGTAGCATTACTTGCAGGGGCAATTTACTCGCTAGGAGCCATGGCACTTGGCTGGCTCCCACAGCCATACGAAATTCTCCGTGTACCTTTAATGTGTGCGATGTTGGGCGGAGGAGGAGGCTGCCTTTACTGTCTTAGAGCCGTTTATCTAAATCGCTGCGTCCAAAATAGATGGTCACCTAACTGGAACATTTGGTATTTCATCAGACCTCTAACAAGTTTTGTAAGCGGCGGCGTTAGCTACCTTTTCCTGCGAGCCGGCCTACTCATTCTCGAATCTGACGCTAGGCAAAACTCTAGTGAAATGGGATTTTTTGCTCTGGCATTTATTGCTGGTCTGAACGTCGACAGATTCATCGCAAAAATTGAAAACATTGCTCAGGCCACGTGGGGAATAGAGCAAAGTCGCGCAGGCAAAGAGAAGGCAAACGAACGAAACCCTGGGTAGTTTTTACGTCACTTCACCTTAGCAATCCATATAAAACTAACTGGGAGATCTTAAATGCCAACCGTCAAAAGCTACTCTGTAGGTTCTGGAGACATGTACTATATACGTCACGGAAGTGATAATTTCACTATCATTGACTGTAACCTTAATGCATATAACACGGATCGCATCACTGACGAACTGAAGCAACAAAGTAGTGACAAAGGTATTTCAAGATTCATTTGCACTCACCCCGATCAAGATCATTTTGGTGGCATAGAACTGCTTGATGAAAAATTCCCCATCGTGAACTTTTATGTCGTGAAAAATCAGGCCATTAAGGACGAGGAAACAATATCCTTCAAACACTACTGCCAATTGCGAGACTCCGATAAAGCCTTTTATCTCCATAAAGATTGCTCTAGAAAATGGATGAACCTTTCCGATGGAACTCGCCAATCCGCAGGTATAAGCGTACTTTGGCCAGATACGGACCACGAAAAATTCAAAGAAGCATTGAGTAATTGTGATGCAGGTGAAAGCTATAACAACACATCAGCAGTTATTCGTTACGCCATACAGGATGGGCCCAGTTTCCTCTGGTTGGGAGACCTAGAGACTGATTTTATGGACAGTATTACGGATAGCATCGAACTCAGTAAAACAACTATTGTTTTTGCATCCCATCACGGGCGCTCCTCCGGAAAAATACCAAACTCGTGGCTTGAGAAACTTGATCCGCAAATTATCATTATTGGTGAGGCTCCGTCTAGACATTTAAACTACTACACCGGATATCGCACACTAACGCAGAACAGTGCTGGCGACATAACAATAGATACTGATGGAGAAAAAGTACATTTTTTTGCCTCCGAAGAGGACTACTCAGTGGATCATTTAGATAAGGATCCCAGCAAAAATAACGTTCAAAATTACATTGGCACTCTAACTGTAGAGGCAGAATATACGTTATAGGCACAGAGGAATGGATCGAATTTTACCCAACGCCAAAAATAAAATTTCACGCCAGGCATTAGATAGTCGCAGTTCAATAATGAATCGGGAGTATGCATGTGCTCCGCTTGTTGTCTTACTTGGCAAGGTAGCCACAAGCCTGAATGAGCCCAAAATCGACAATATCGTTCAAAGTTTGCCAGTACCCTGATCAAACCTTTCAACATAGCACTTGCCGACTTCTCGAACAGGCAACCCCACCAGTTACGGACATTGCTCTATCGTGACAATCTGACAAGGCAGGGTATTTGAGGCAAACTAAAGGGTTTGACAGTTCCAGATCTCAGCCAAAACGGGTGAACGCACGTCTGGACGAATTTGCAATGGATACGCTCTCACCATGAACCCTAGCTCTCATAACAAGCTGGTTTCCTTTATCTGGCGCATCGCCGACGACTGCCTCCGCGATGTCTACGTTCGTGGCAAGTACCGGGATGTCATTCTCCCCATGGTAGTGCTGCGCCGTTTAGACACCCTTCTGGAGCCGACCAAGGACGTGATTCTGGAGGAAGTACGTTACCAAAAAGAGGAAATGGGGGCACTCGGGCTGGACGACGAGCCGCTGCGCGAGGCCTCCGGGTATGTGTTCTATAACACTAGTCAATGGACTCTGAAGAAACTGTACGGCACGGCCACCAACAACCAGCAGATCCTACTGGCCAACATCGAGGATTACTTAGATGGCTTCAGCGGCAACGTCAAGGAAATCATCCGCCGTTTCAAGCTGCTCGATCAGATGCGCCACATGGCTGATAAACAGGTGCTTCTCGATGTGATCGAGAACTTCATCTCGCCCTACATCAACCTCACGCCTCATGATGTTGAAGATCCGGAGGGCAACACCTTGCCGGGACTATCCAACCTAGGTATGGGTTACGTCTTCGAGGAGCTAATCCGCAAGTTCAACGAAGAGAACAATGAGGAAGCCGGGGAGCACTTCACCCCCCGAGAAGTGATTCATCTAATGACACACCTCGTATTCGACCCGATCAAGGATCAGCTTCCCCCAGTCATAACCATCTACGACCCCGCATGCGGTAGTGGTGGCATGCTGACCGAGTCACAGAATTACATCAAAGGCCCCGGTGGCCGAATCAACGCCGAGGGCGATGTTTATCTGTACGGAAAGGAAATCAACGACGAGACCTACGCAATCTGCAAGTCAGATATGATGATCAAGGGCAACGACCCCGAGAACATCCGTGTAGGTTCCACACTGTCTACCGATGAGTTTGCCGCCCACCGCTTCGACTTCATGCTCTCCAACCCGCCCTACGGTAAGAGCTGGAACAGTGAAGTCAAATACATCAAGGACAACAAGGATGTCATCGACCCGCGCTTTCAGGTCGAACTGACCGATTACTGGGGCCGCAAAGAAACCCTGGACGCGACACCGCGCACCTCCGACGGCCAACTCCTGTTCCTGATGGAGATGGTCAGCAAGATGAAGCCTGTTACCGCCAGCCCGCTTGGCTCGCGCATCGCCTCCATTCATAACGGCTCAAGCCTGTTTACCGGTGATGCAGGCAGCGGTGAATCCAACATCCGCCGCTATATCATCGAGAACGACATGCTGGATACCATTATCCAGCTACCGAGTAACCTGTTCTACAACACTGGCATCACCACCTACATCTGGCTACTGACCAATGCCAAGCCCGAGCCACGCAAAAACCGCGTGCTGCTGATCGACGCCAATCCCTTGTATCGCAAGCTACGCAAGAATCTGGGCGACAAAAACTGTGAATTCTCCGACGAGCACGTTCAGCAGATCACCGAAACACACCTCAATTTTGCCCCTATTGAGCGTGAGGTCGATGCCCATAACGACCCCATCGGTATCGCCGCACAGGTGTTCGACAACGAGGACTTCGGCTATTACAAAGTCACCATCGAACGCCCAGATCGCCGCCGCGCTGCCTTCAGCGCCGAGCGCCTCGCGCCGCTGCGTTTCGACAAATCTCTGCGTGAGCCTATGGAGCGGCTATGGGCCGAGCATGGGGAACAGGTCTACCAGGCAGGTTTTCTCAAGGAGCAAACCAAGGCCATCATTCAATGGTGCGAAGATCAGGGCACGGCCTTGAACTCCAAACAACGCAGCAAACTGGTCGATACCAAATACTGGGTGAAACTGCGCGACTTACTGGAAGCCGCCACCGTGCTCATGGGTGACGTCGGCACCGAAGAGACTACCGACTACAACGCCTTCCGTAACGTTGTGACCAAGGTCATTAAGGAGCGCAAGATTAAACTTTCGGCGACCGAGAAAAACGCCATCCTGAATACCGTCAGCTGGTACGACGAGCAGGCAGAAAAGGTCATCGACAAGCGGCATAAATTATCCACTGATGAGGTCGAAGAACTAACTACCCACCTGGACTGCACCATCGACGATCTAGCTGATTTCGGCTGGTATCGCCAAGCCGACGGCTGCTATCTGACCTATGAAGCCACTGCCGACTTACGCGATGCCGAGAGTATTCAACTGAAGGACAGCATCCATCGTTACTTCCTAGCCGAGGTAAAGCCCCACGTTGAAGAAGCTTGGATCAACATCGACAGCGTGAAGATCGGTTACGAAATCAGCTTCAACAAGTATTTCTACCGCCACACGCCACTGCGTAGTCTGGAAGATGTGACGCGGGATATTCTGGCGCTGGAGGAAAAAGCCGACGGCCTGATTGCGGATATTCTGGGGGTTGAAGTAGCGAAGCTGGAGCCGGTGGAATGAGTATTGCGGCGTATCCGAAATATGAGAGCTACAAGGATAGCGGTATCAGCTGGATGCCGAAGCTTCCGGGCCATTGGAGTGTATATCGCAGCAAATTTGTTTTTAAACAAAGTAAAGAGCTCGCACGAAAAGACGATATTCAATTGTCTGCGACGCAATCCCATGGTGTTATCTCTCAAGCTGATTACGAGACAATAATTGGCAGGAAAGTAACTCAGATTCAGACCAACTTGGAAAAGCGAAAGCACGTTGAAATTGATGATTTCGTGATTAGCATGCGGAGCTTTCAAGGCGGTCTTGAACGTGCCAAGGCCGTCGGCTGCATCAGGTCATCGTATGTAATTTTAAAGCCCGGCCCACTGGTCAGTCCAGATTTTTACGCCTATCTGCTAAAAATGCCGCAATACATTCAGGCTCTTCAGCTTACCGGTAACTTCATTCGAGACGGGCAGGACCTGAATTTCGAAAACTTCTCGGATGTGGATTTATTCGTACCGCCGCTCCCCGAACAACGCATCATCGCAGCATTTTTGAACAAAAAGTGCACAAAACTTGACGAAGCTGTGCGAATCAAGGAGAAGCAGATTAGACTCCTGCGCGAGCACAGGCAGATCTTGATTCAGCAGGCCGTCATCCGTGGCCTGAATCCCGACGCTTCCATGAAGGACAGTGGCATCGACTGGATCGGCCAGATCCCTGCGCATTGGGATATTTTGCCACTTAAGTTTATTGCCAAACTTCGGAGCGGTGACACAATATCTTCCGAGCAGTTCGCCAATAAGGGATACCCTGTCTTTGGAGGAAACGGTTTTCGCGGTTACACAACAAAGAAAACCCATAGCGGTCACTTTGTGCTGATTGGCAGGCAAGGCGCTCTCTGCGGAAATGTAAATTACGCACAGGGCGAGTTCTTCGCGTCGGAGCACGCAATTGTCGTTTCTCCAAAAATATCAACCAACATCACTTGGCTCGGAGAAATTATCCGTTGCTCCAATTTGAATCGACTCTCTCAGTCGGCAGCGCAGCCTGGACTCTCGGTTGAGGTAATTGGCAACCAACGGTTTCCGTTGCCGCCTATTGATGAGCAAATTGATATTTCTACTGCTATCGATTCAAGAGTCCCGAAACTTGACAGCGCCATTTCAATCAAAGAATCTCAGATCACCGCTCTCAAGGAATACAAAGGCAGCCTAATCAATGCAGCAGTCACAGGAACGATCAAAGTCATCTAAGGGGGTAGGCGTGGTCAGCAACACCAAGGAAATCGCACTGGAACAGGCCATCGAACGGCATCTAACGGGGATAACTAGCGACAATCTGCTCGAACCGCCAATATCGCGCGACTCCTCACTCTTCCGACAGGGCTTGTCTGCCGACTTCGATGCCGCCGTTGCACTAGATACTTGCTTATTCTGGGAGTTTCTCGAAACTACCCAAGACAAGGCGCTAGACAAGCTCAAGACCCGTAACCCCGCCGACTGGCGGGCCAAGATTCTCGGGCAGTTCGATAAACTGATCAAACGCAAGGGCGTGCTGCATCTGCTGAAAAAAGGTCTGCCTGTCGACGACGCTCACTTCCACCTCATGTTCCCGGCCCCACTAGCCAGCTCCGCACGGGCAGTCCACGACAACTTTGCTGCCAATATCTGGAGCGTGAGCCGACAGGTGCATCACAGCCAGACGAACCCGAATGAGTCTGTGGACATGGTGCTGTTCCTCAACGGTCTACCCATCATCACGCTTGAGCTAAAAAACGCCTGGACCCACCAGACTGCCCGCTACCACGGGCAAAAACAATACCGCGACCGTGATGCTACCCAGCCGCTGATGCAGTTCGGCCGCACGCTGGTGCACATGACTGCCGATACCGATGAGGTCTGGATGACGACCAAGCTGGCGGCTGGGTCAACCTGGTTTCTACCATTCAACAAGGGCCACAATGAGGGCGCAGGCAATCCGCCCAACCCTAATGGTCACAAGACCGCCTACCTGTGGGAAGATATTTTTCAACCAGCAAGCCTTGCCGGAATCATCCAACATTTCGTGCTGCTGGAGGGCAACAACACCGCCCCGCTGACGACAAAAACACTGATTTTTCCCCGCTATCACCAGCTTAACGTGGTACAGCGCCTGCTGAGTCACGCCGCTGAGCATGGCGTGGGGCGTAGTTATCTAATCCAGCATTCTGCTGGTTCTGGAAAATCGAACAGTATCACCTGGGCGGCCTATCAGCTAATTGAGACCTATCCCAAACGCCTGGATGTATCCGGCGCGCGGGCACTGGAGACGCCGCTGTTCGATAGTGTGATCGTAGTGACAGACCGTCGCCTGCTCGACAAACAGCTACGCGACAATATCCGTGATTTCTCCGAGGTGAAAAATATCGTCGCGCCAGCGATGCGCTCGGCTGATCTGAAGGCTGCGCTAGAAAACGGCAAAAAGATCATCATCACCACAATTCAGAAGTTCCCCTTCATCATCGATGGTATTGCTGATCTGAGCGACAAACGCTTTGCCGTGATTATCGACGAGGCCCACAGCAGCCAGAGTGGCCTGGCCCACGACACCATGAACCAGGCCATGGGGGGAGGAGAAGATCTGGACGCAGATGACCCGCAGGATAAAATTCTCGCGGCGATGCAGGCACGCAAGATGCGCGGCAATGCCTCCTACTTTGCCTTCACCGCCACACCGAAGAACACCACTCTGGAAAAATTCGGCGTCCTGCAGGCTGACGGCACATACGCGGCATTTCACCTGTACAGCATGAAACAGGCGATTGAGGAGGGCTTCATCCTCGACGTGCTCGCCAATTACACCACCTACAAAAGTTACTACGAAATCCAGAAGTCCATCGAGGACAACCCTCTATTCGATACAGCCAAAGCGCAGAAGAAGCTGCGCGCCTATGTCGAGCGCAGCCAACAGACCATTGACACCAAGGCAGAGGTGATGGTGGAACACTTCATTAATAACGTGGTGAACCCCAAAAAGCTACGCGGCAAGGCTAGGGGCATGATCATCACCCAGAATATCGAAACGGCAATCCGCTACTACCGGGCGGTGCAAAAGGAACTAGAAAAACGTGGCAACCCGTTCAAGGCGCTGGTGGCATTTTCAGGGGAGAAGGAGGTGGATGGCATCCCATACACCGAAGCTGAGATGAACGGCTTTCCCGAGGACAAGACCCGGTTCTACTTCGATGGCTATGACGATCAGGGTAAGCCGATGAAGCTGAACAGCCACAATGTCGAGAACACCTTCCGGCTACTCATTGTGGCGAATAAGTATCTAACCGGGTTCGACCAGCCGAAACTATGCGCCATGTATGTCGATAAGAAGTTGCAGTTAGTACTGGCCGTTCAAGCATTATCCCGCCTGAATCGGTCGGCCCCTAAGCTGGGAAAACGTACCGAAGACCTGTCTGTACTCGACTTTTTCAACTCGGCCGATGACATCAAGACGGCCTTTGATCCCTTCTTTACTGTGACGACGCTCTCAGAGGCCACAGACGTTAACGTCTTGCATGACCTTAAAGACACTCTTGACGACACGGGAGTCTACGAGTGGTCCGAGGTTGAGGAGTTCTGTGCGCGCTTCTTCGATGGTGAGGACGCCCAGCAGCTCAGCCCTCTAATTGACATTGCTGCCGAGCGTTTCAACGCCGAACTGGATCTCAATGATATAAAAAAGATCGACTACAAGATCAAGGCAAAGCAGTTCGTGAAAATTTACGGACAAATGGCGTCGATCATGTCGTTCGAGGTCCTTGCGTGGGAGAAGCTGTTCTGGTTTCTCAAGTTCCTGGTCCCGAAACTCAAGATCGCTGACCCTAACCAGGATGAGCTCGATGAGCTATTGGAATCCGTCGATTTATCTACCTACGGGTTGGAGCGTACAAAACTTGGCTATGCGATAGGATTGGATGATACAGAGGCCGTACTCGACCCACAGAATCCCAACCCACGTGGTCACCGTGGTGGTGAAGAAGAAAACGATCCGCTCGATGAGATCATCCGCAGCTTTAATGAGCGCTGGTTTCAGGGCTGGGGCGCAACGCCTGAGGAGCAGCGGGTAAAATTCATCAATATCCTGAACAGCATCCGTACACACCCGGACTTTCAGATCAAATATGACGATAACCAGGATCCTTATAGCCGCGGTCTCGCGCTGGAACAAATGCTGAAGGATGTAATGCTCAAGCGCCGTAAGCAGGAACTAGAGTTGTACAAGCTATACGCTTCTGACACCGCTTTTAAGTCGGCTTGGTTTCAAAACATCGAACGAGCGCTTAATCAAGAATACAGATTGTCGACTGCTTTCAAAGCATAAGCTCAGTGCATGGACAATTAATTTCATCTGACAAGCAGAGGCCTCATTTAACCCGTGGCTGATCAGGTTCTCTATCGACTACCACATTTGTCATTGTTGATTTCAGAAGGCCTGACCAGCTGAACCGTACTCTCGGCATCACCAAGCGACAAACACCGAAGTATCTAACTAGCTACGTTAGCCAGAAATTCCACTGTGCCATCCACGAATTCCCGGTAGCCCGCATTTGAACTACTTGGACTTCAGCCTTACTGGCCCCACACGCCCGCGACCTCCCGCAACCTTCAGCGGTGTCGAGGTATTTTGTACCTGTGAAGGCTTCAAACCAGATGCAGGTGGCGGCGGAGGTGGCGGAGCCTTCTTTGTTGGTGTGTTCATTATTTGTTCCTCTTAGTGCCGTCATGATCCTTTACAAACCGAGACTGAGGCCGATCTTGAGGCGGTGGTGGCGGCGGCGGAGGTGGCGGTTTTGGCTGATTGCTATTATTTTGACTCATCTTGTTTGCTCCTCAATGAAGTTTCGGACAGAAACAGGGCGGCCCCGCGTCTACTTATAGAATCGATCGAAGCTACCTCGCCCTGAATAACTGATGAGGTCTCGGTACTATGCCCCCGGTTCGAATAAAAGGTCCAAATATTCCCAACGATAAATACAATAGCTGTCAATGCAACACTTATCATCAAGCTACGATGCGCTCTCCATGAAAACTCAGAGCGTAGATCGTTTATTTCGCCGTTGTGAGTGGCGCAATCAGCTAAATGCGTTGCCATTTCTCCTCGGACCGTTGTTGCTGCCCATTGATCATGCCATTGTTCGCTATCCCCATCCAGATTAGCAGCATACTGGGCAAGACATTTTCCCCGGTACTTTTCTAACGCAAGCGGGGCTGGTATGACCTTATAGATTTGGCCGCTTAAAACCTTAAAAAACAGTACGGCGGCTCGACACACAAACGCAAAAGCGAGTGTTAAGAACACCGCATAGAAAGCAAGCTCATATCCCCGCTTCTCAAACAGTTCATTCAAAAACAGGTATGACTGCGCCCCCAGTAGGGCCAATATCGCCGCCAACGGGATTTGAGCCCGAGCTGCCATCCGTTCTCGTAAATCCAGCGAAGTGAAATACATCTTGGAGTACAGCTCAAAAGCCGTATCGTCCACCAGCATCCAATTAATTCCTTCTCTGCTGCATTCTCTTCGGAGCATGTCACAACAGCCCTCATCATGTGTAGATACACTCACTTAGCGATATCCATTTACCGCGTATTTACACTAAGTACGGAAGATACCAAAAGGTACTGATAACCCACTGGACGATTTAGCTCATCAGTCCAATAGCGTGGCCTGATAACGATTCTAGTTGTAACCCTTGACCTTTGATAGAGAGGAAACCCTTCATCTGATCTCCAAATATGCCAATAACCTGACAAAGACACACCTCACCCCTTTCTCTTCGTGGTTGCCACCACGCTTTTCGATGATGCTGCGATACATGCAGCAGCTAGCACCAAGGCCTTCGGAAACTACGCATTTCCCGAAAGTGTAGTGCAGCACAAAATAGCTGCATGGACGAGAAAATTGCCAATGAGCTCTTCAACGCCGCGGTGTATTTCGCATATACGAGCGAAAGCCAACCAACCGACGAACTGGTGCTCAGCCTATACGGCTGGCTTATACATTCATATAGCCAAGCCAACCGCATGCGCAGACATTAGCGTTGAGCACCACATGCTTCACAGCAGCGCCATAGCATTACTCTAGGCGAGTGAACCTTTACTTTGAAAGCCACAATGACTGTTGACTGCCTACAGCCCGAGCTCCTGAACCATCGCCACATAATGATGCATCGCTGTCTTGTAATTGTTAATTGTATTGGGCTTACGCTGCCCTGCTAGGTTGCACGCCACACTTTCAACATCTGAAGGGTCTCGCAAAAGGCCGGGCGTGATGTCAGCACTCAGCAATTTAGCCACGCTTCGCAAATACGATAGATATGACTCCGGAGATGACGCTACGCGATCATTTTTCCCCACGCCGTTTGCTTTTATATAGGCGAGATACTGCTCCTGGTGATGAATCATTACACGCTCCCGTTATGACATTGAGTTCCCACCCATCGTAGCCCCTGAGAACAACGGATCTTCTAACATTTGCCCTATTGGAATTGTGAAGGGGCGTGCGCAGCGCCATCACCGACAGTTAGCAACACGGACTTGCCATTGTTGACGATCTGCCTTCATACGTAGAAACCCCCATTACCTTGCATTCTGATCAGGCCTAGGCTAATGCCTATCACGCGTGCAATGCGCGTAGTTGTTGTCATTAGTACGTCGCGATCTTTGCTGCTCAGCCCTTGTTTGGCTGCAGGCCCCCTTTTTATGAGAGGGTATGTAAAGGGCATTAGGATGGCGCGACGACGCGAATGGTCCCGCATAATCAGGGCTACGGGCCGATTCAGACACTTACTTTTTAGTCGGTGTAAACCGCTCCATGACTTGTTCCGAGGTAGGCACTGGCAAATCGGTCTGCCCCATTGCGCTCATGCACATAAGAAAGAATGCTGCGCTGAAGGTCTGTCGGTTCACCTTGCGATTCAGCCGATTGGCGCTTTCATGTACGCCCATGTCCTTCAGCCGTGTCTCCAGGTCCTTATACGTAAGTTTGTTGAGCTTCATGGTCTTAGCCAGCATCAATGGGGCCACCTGCTCCCAGCCCTCAAGAACCTGCGACTGAGGGGCGTGTGCCAACGGCACTACGTTGGGCTGCCGCACGATTCGATCCTCAGTAAAGTCAAAACTCCTCTCCCAGTTATACAAATCAGTCAAATTCGACTGATTTTAGTTCAATTTCGACCCCGTTCTCCTTTACTCCAGGTCTTTTACTTTTTGGAGAAATGGTCGATGCCCACTCCTACAAAACACTGTGCCCGGCGCTACCACACACGAAAACCTTTGAATCAGTCATTTTTGACTGATTCAAACAGCCCTTTGCACCCTGGCTCCTATACCTGCTCCCATCAACTTGGATTCAAGGCATGTTAGTCAAGGAACAACTGGTCGCGCTGTTTGACAAACTTGGCACCCCAGCCAACGGGCAGGCCCTCGTACGTAAAGCGCGGATCGAATCACCTGTGCGTGAAGTGCAATCGCGCGGTCGAAACGTGGTCACCATATTCGCCAGCCAAAAAATGGGCTGCGAAATTCGCACCGAAAGCCGCCACATCGAATTTCCGGCGGCGCTCAACCACGAGCATGACCGCGCCGTGCTGGAGTTTTACCCGCAACCGTGTACCCTACATCTGGAGCTAGTCGAAGAAGTTACCGGCGAAGTGCACTACATCCATCACACACCGGATTTTCTGGTGATTCGCGACACTGGCATTACGCTAGAAGAATGGAAATCCGACGACAAGCTAGCCAAACTCGCCGAGCGCTATCCCTACCGCTACAAAAGGGGCCCCGATGGTAATTGGTGCGCGCCCCAAATCGAGGAGCAACTTGCGGATTTGGGTATCACCTATCGTATACGCACCGAGCATGCCATTCCACGCTTGCGGGTAGAAAACCTGCTACACCTAGCGGACTACCAGCTACCGAGTGCAGAACCGTGTAGTCACGAGGAGCTAAAGCGCCTGGAATCTGCCCTCCAAAAAGAGGGCATGCTGTTCCTGGCGGACTTGACCAGCCTTCCGTATAGCTTTAACGCAGACTTTCTGTTCAAGGCCATTGCCGATGGCCTGGTGGTCACCGATCTGGACACCGAGCGCTTGGGTGACCAACGCCGCTGCCGACTGTACCGTGACCCAACATTCATGGAGTTTACCCAGCAACAATTCCCCCAAGAGGATCCGCTGGGCATACACAACTTTCTGCTCGTTCTTGAACAAGGCACCCGATTTCGGTACCACGACCGTGAGCTCGAGGTTGTGCTGATAGATAAACAGGGCGTGCTATGCCGCGCCGATAGCGGCGAAACAGTGCCTATTACACGCAAATGGCTGTTGCAGGCACATGCTGACAAACAGATCACCGTAACGAAAAGCGCCAACGCCACCAGCCTAGACCTGGCTCGCTACAGCGACGAAGAACTTGCTCAGGCGCTTAAACGCTTCGCGATGGTTGAGGCAGATGACGACAGCGTGTCTGAACGAACCCGACGTGACTGGCGCAAACGCATCAATGAGGCTGCGGCCAACGGAGCAAACCCAGTCATAGCCTTAATCAAACGCACCAGCGCCAAAGGCAATCGGAGTGCACGGTTCTCTGATGAGCAGGAGTCTTTACTTCAGCAAGTCATCACCGATTACTGGCGTACAAGCGAGGCTATCAATTACACGACGCTGTACAAGCGGGTCTGCACTGAATTTGCCGAAGCAAATCTGACACCGCCATCCCAGCCGACGGTCATCAAACGGATTAAAGCACAAGCCGACACGGAGGATGTGCGCGTACGCCACGGTAAACGCAGAGCCTATCATCAGGATGAGTTTGTAGACGTGCTGTATGCCGACACACCGACGCACGGCTCGCGCGCATTCCAGTACGTACATATCGACCATACGCAGCTCGATATCGAACTTATTTCTCATCGAACAGGCAAGCCACTGGGCCGCCCTTGGCTAACTTTCGCGATTGACGCGTTTACCAGACGCATTGTCGGCCTGTATCTGACTTTTGACCCACCCTCCTACGTCAGCGTGATGATGGTCATGCGTGACATCGTTAAGCGCTTTCAACGGCTACCAGAAATGATTGTGGTGGATAACGGGCGTGACCTGACCTCGGGCGCATTTCGAGCCTTTCTGCAAGTAACGGGCGTACATCTGCGGCTGCGCCCCGCCGGCCAGCCGCGAGCCGGTGCGGTGATGGAGCGTGTGTTTGGTACAGCGCACAGTCAATATGTCCACAATCTGGCCGGCAATACCAAAGCCACCAAAAATGTACGCATGACAACGGGCAAGCATTTACCCGTCAAGTTGGCCCAATGGACCCTGGAGTCCATGTATCACGGTTTGACCTACTGGGCGACCGAGTATTACGACACGCAGCAGCACCCAAGCCTCGGATGCAGCCCGCGAGAGGCGTTTGAACGCAGCCTGGCCCAAAACGGCCAGCGTGCCCATCGCAACGTTGTCTGGAATCAAGACTTCCTGATTGCGACTTGCCCGCCCGCCAATCGCGAAGCCGCGCGTCAAGTGCACAATCAGCGGGGGGTGAAGGTACACGATCGGTACTACTGGCACTCTGCTTTCCGACACCCCAAAGTTGCGGGCCAAAAACTACCCGTACGTGTCGACCCCTGGGATGCATCCACCGTGTATGTACGCGTCAACGAGGAGTGGGCTGCAGCAAAATGCCGCAGCCTAGTTGGGTTGGGGCAACTGACGGACGTCGAATGTCGCGCAATCTCTGAAGAGTATCGGCAGCAGGCACCCAGCAAATCGCTGAACGATCCACACGCTCCACAGCGCCTGCGCGAGTTTATGCAAGTGTTCAAGCCCGAAGGTGCACTAGCACTGGCGCTGGAGAGGCAGCAGGAAAACAAGTCGCTTTACAACGAGCTGGGGCTAAGTGCAATCACACCCGTTGCGCCCGTACAAGATCGAATGCTCGTAGAGGACCAACAAATGGCCTCAATTAACCAGGACGACCCAACGCTGACGCCCGACTTGCCCACTTCCGAGCCTCACTTTGTCGAGCCCGCGAATGTACCCGGTGCGCTCGACATACCCGAATTTGATGATTTTTGATGGATTTACCGCTTTATGAATACAGTTACACCCCCAACCGCTGACCACCTGAATCCCGTGCCCGCCAAAGCGCAGGCACTACTGACCAAGCGCATTAAGCACACGCGCATCGGTCAGTTAATGCAGGATCTGAATACGCTGATCTATCCGGGCAGCCAGGACAGGCTACTGCTGGTTTGCGGCCCGACCGGCGTTGGCAAAAGCACACTTGCACACTACGTAGTAGAAAAAGCATTGCAATCAAACGAATCCCAGATGGCCACAAATGCAGGGATTATTCCCGCGGTCTATGTCGAAGCGCCGTCATCGGGTGAAAACGAGTTCTCCTGGCGCCTTTTTTACAGCAAGATTCTGGCCCAGCTCGATCAAGACTTTACACAACAGCTGCCTCGTGCCAGTTTCGGCATAGACACCGAAACCGGCCGGATGGTTCGGCCCCGCTCATCCTCTGGGCAAAGTCTGGCTTCGCTGCGAATAGCCGTGGAGCGCGGCCTGGCTGCTCGCGGAACTCAGCTCCTGGTCATCGATGAAGCTGCCCATATCATTCGACAGTCAAGCGCGCGGCGACTGGAAATCCAACTAGACACCCTCAAATCGCTGTCCAATGCCTGTGGAGCACAGATCCTGCTGATCGGTGCGTATGACTTATATCAGCTCATGTCGCTATCCGGTCAGCTTTCACGGCGCACACACGTACTGCACTTCGAGCGTTACCGACAGGACCGCCCAGAGGACGTGAACGCATTCCGTGGCTGCATTCAAAAATTTCAAAGCGTATTACCTCATCTCTGGGATAACCAGTTGATCAAGCATGCTGGCGCATTGCATGAAAATACGGTGGGTTGCATTGGCACTTTATCTGCCATTTTGACCCGAACTGCCAGGCTACTTGAAGAAAGTCAGGAGCAAGGCTGGTCTGCCGATGCGCTTCGCCGATCCTTGCTGACTGACGCGCAGCATAAGAGCATTTTGAGCGAAACGCTGGATGGAGAAACGGCGATTAATCCTGGGCTGCTTCGTACCTTGCCCAAAGCATCTCGTCATACCGGAGTACCGGGGAGGCACGTCGCATGAATGGTGTCGCTCTGCAAAACCCCCGCTCCATGCTCCATGCCCTCACCGCTAAGGGGAGCAACACAGGGCAGATAGAAAGCCTTGTGAGCTATTTTTGTCGCCTAGCCGTCTCGCACAGTACATCCATCACCGCGTTGGCCAAGGCCATAGCTGAAGCCCTTGGTCGGGAATTTCAGGCAGACTTTGACTGGCGAGATCGTAACTTAAGCGGTATTGGTGCATCGGCTGTGCAGTGGTCCAGCGCATTGGCGGCTCTGACTGGTGTCGCCCGTCTGGATCAGCTCACTTTAAGCAGCTGGAGTCAGGTCTTGGCGCCTCGCGGACTGATGGCGCCGTCAACAGGTAAATGGTGCCCCCACTGTCTACACGATGATCGCGTGAACGGCCGAGTCCCTTATTTTCGGCTGAGTTGGGATGTGAAACCGGTCAATGCATGTGAGCGTCATGGCACACAGCTTGTGTGCGTTTGCCCGGATTGCGGCCAGTCCGGGGTCCGGCATAAGTCGGCTTATGTTATCCCTGGGTGGTGTACGCAATGTGGTGCTTTTCTGGGGGGCTCACACTCGTCGCTTAACGCGAGCCCTGAAGCCATCTGGATCGCCCAGCAAGTCGGCAAACTATTGTGCACTCAGACATCGCTCAATACCCCGCCGGCGCTCTCGGCAGTGCAGCAGACCCTCACCACCTTAGTCATTCGCATGGATCGGGGCAACAGTGCGGCGTTTGGCTGCCGCGTCGGCGTCGCAAAATCTACGGTGCACTGCTGGATTCATGGCAAAACAGCCCTAACGCTCGAGACTGCCTTGCGCATTGCCTCCGCTACAGGCCTTTCAATAGATCGGCTCCTGACTGCGAACCTGGAGGGCTGGGCACCACCGACTGACGTTTGTCAGCTAAACCTGGATCTGGAGCTTGGATCACGTCAACGAGCCGCTCCGGACCGAAATATCGACTGGAAGGATGTACGCACTCAGTTATTGCGATTGGCAAAAGAACCCGCCCCCATCAGCTTAGCTGAAGCCGCCCGGCGGTTGGAGATTGATGCCAGCTATCTCTACTTACACGCAAATAAAGAAGCGCGAGTACTCAGCGCGCGCTGGCAAGCGCACGCCAAGCGTCAGGCAGCAATAAAACGCCAGCAAGCCCATGCAAGCGTCCTGCGCGCCTGCCAACAACTGCTCGACCAGGGAAAAACCCTAAACATGAGAGAAATCAGCCACATATTGACGACCGAAGAACTGGGTGCGGCAAAGCATCTGATCGATATGCTTGCAGAAATTAAGCAGGAGCTGGGCGTTGTGTGAGTTCATCTCGCACGCCCAACAACATAATGCCGCCGCAGCACTAGCGGCACTATTTCTAAACTAGGAGACAGAATGATCGACATCCCAACAGACTTTCCTCGCCGCACTGTAACCAGTAGCTTAACGGGGGCAATGCCGAAATTATCAGTTCGCCTTACCGGCGATGGCACGTATACAAACGCTGTGAGCAACGAAGAGCAACAGCTCGCGTACCAAAATGCCGAAAACCTGGCTCAGTTCCTAAAAGGCTACGTGTTGAAAAAGGAAGCTGAACACCCCGAATGGGGTCGTGACGGCGTTCTTAGCCGCGTCAAGCAATCTTTAGTCGACAAATACCAAACCGGAAAATGGGATATAGAGCCGGCAGAGCAAGATTGGGTTATGCAGCGGCTAACCCAACTGCTCGCGTAAGGAGCACACAATGCGTATGCACAAACCACCACACCCCGGCCTGGCTCTGCGCGAATTTCTCGGCGACCTGACGGTCACCGAAGTCGCTCGAAGGCTCGGCGTTACTCGTAGCACTCTATCGCGCATTCTCAACGGCTCGGCAGGAATCTCGGCAGGTATGGCGTTGCGACTTCGCGATGTTTTGGGCACCAGTGCGGAGATGTGGATCAACATGCAGAACCAGTACGATCTTTGGCAGGCGGAAAAAAATCCCGCCCAACCATCTTCTCAGGATGCTGCCATGAAATCGCCTCACTTCACCGAATCTCAGATCATCGCAATTGTTCGGCAAGCCGAAACCGGGGTGCCAATTTCTGCATTGTGTAAAGAGCACGGCGTTAGCAGTACCATGCTCGAAAAATGGCGTGCCCAATACGGAGATACTACGGTACGCAAAAAAAGCCGCACAGCCAAGGAGCTAGCTGGGATTCTGTATAAGCCGGGCAGGCCGGCCGTTAGCATCGAGGATATGCAAGTCACCGCACCTGACGAGTCTGAACACTCGTTCAAATCATTGCTGGGTATTTTAGAAGTGAAGACCAACGGCGCGATTCTGACGATTGAACAAATAAATCGGGCGATCAAGAATAAAAAGTAACCTGCTGTCGAATACAAATATATTTTCCAGCAAACGCTTCAAATCGCCTCCTTGCTGGAAAACACCGATTAAATCCCATGATTACGGCGAAATCAGGATGAGTCTACCCGCGTGCGATGCGCATGCTCGGCGCATCACACCGCTACTTCATTGCTTGCCAAGTCCATTACTTCAATCCGTACAATACTTTCGAGCTCTTGCAGCATGTCAGGTTGGCTCGCACGCAAATAGTCCGCCACCGCCGCATTCTTGAGCAATTTTGCCAAATAGGCCTGCGTCAGCGTCAGATGCAACATATCATCGCCGTACGAGCTTTCCGCAAGCTTGTACTGTGCTTGGATGTTCTGCATTTCCGCTTCCATTTTCGCCAGCTGCTCCGGGGTTACGCCCGACACTTTGGGCTTAGACTTGCCTTCGACAAGCTGCGATGAAGGAGTCGCCATGAGCAAGGCCTCCACATACGAACCGGTCAAGTTGTTGGCCGACAACATCAGCTCGACACACTCTATTTGTCGGGTTGGCTTCATTTTCCGCAAGAGCGTTGCGATTTTTGGGGAAAACTGACGGTCTCGCAGCATATGCACCACCTCATCACACAAGCCGTCGAGCAAACTTCTCTTAATTTTTAACGTGCTGACATTCACATTGAGCGCCGTAGCCAATCGCTGTGGCGACACACCCCGGTCAATCGCCCGGCAAATCATGATGTGCTCTTGGATCGACGACAGTCGGTTCAGACGCCCGTTATACGTGTAGCCCTCATCATCTTTCGCCACCAGACACGGTACTTGCAACTCACCCAACTCGCGCAAGATGCTCAGTCGTATGTGGCCGTCCAATAAAAGGTAATGGTCGGCCCCCTTTAACTTCGGAGCGATCGACAGGGGCTCTATCAGCCCAATATCATTAATTGATGCCCGTATCTGTGCATATTTCTTGCTCAATGTAAACGGTCCAGATATCTGCCTCGACGGCAAGATCTGTGTCACCAAGACCATCAGCGGATGTAAGCCAAAACCTAAATCGACGGTACTCATAGCGCCTGCTCCGTTGTCTTTTGCACACGCTCTGCCAAGTATTTTGGCAACGTATTAAGTCCTTCGGCGCGCAGCAACGTCGCAAAGTGATCATCCGCAACAAGCTGGCGAAAGGCACTCGCGACAAACAACAGCTTGTCGTGGGCAAATTCCGCCTTTCGTACGATCAGCTTTTGCCGCTCCACCTCCTTTTGGTATGACTTGACTAGGCTATGGCTAGAAACCGGTACATTCTTTCTTGCAATGGCCTTGTTAAAGGTCTTTCCCAGGCTCATGCGTCGCTCGATAATCCGGCGAGCATCCAGAAGGGCTTTTCCTCGTAAAGCGCCTGACTCATAGGCATCTTGCAGTGCATCCTGGACGGCGGCAGAGCTTTTACCCGCGTTTACAATGGCCAGTGCCGAATTCAGCGGTATCTTTCCACGCTCGACAGCATCCAAAAGGCGCAGCTCTCCCTTTTCCAACAGCATCATGATGCCGTGTACATACGAGGAAGAAAGGCCTGTTTTAGTCGCAATGGTGATGTGGTCGTAGCCCTTCTTCTGCATCTGCTCAATTGCCACCATCAACTCCACCGGCCTGTAGTGGCGCCGAGCGATATTCTCAGCCAGGCTCATAATGAAGGCATCTTCGTCTGTAACGTCCACGACCATTGCTGGAATCTCAAGCTCTCCCAGCTCTCGAAATGCCTTCAACCTGCCCTCGCCGCATACCAGTAGATAACGTGCCGCACCGTCGCTGCGCGGTCTGGGCGTAACAGTAATGGGCTTTTTAAGTCCGATTTCTTTGATATTGCGAACGATCTCTTCAAAAATCTTGCTATCTCGCTCGCGCGGGTTGAGTACCTCGATTGCGTCGACCGGTATGAGTTGAAGTTCAGTCTGGGCCCGCTCCATTGTCATGCCGCTCTCCTAAATGGAACTCGCTCAGTCAAGCCATATAAATACTGGAGCGAATCAAAGCGATAACCATCGAGCTCGATGGCATTCCTATCGGTAAGACTGAGCTTGCTTGCACAAAAGTCCAGACGCGGCAGTACGTAATAATCTAGGGCAGCTCGGTTATCATGGTCCAGCCGCACCAGCACCGTAATATCGGGGAACAAGCTCGTATCAAACCGAACTTTCCAGCGGTATTGGCCCACCGCGGGTACATGACACCTTGCCAGTACGATGGAGAGCGTGAACTCATCGTCGATGGTTAATAGGTCTGTTGCTTTATGGCGCACAACCTCAGCACCCATCTGCGCGATACGGTCTTGAGTTTCGGCCACCACTTGTGGGTGCATGCGCCTTAGGTAGCGATTAATTTCAATGTATCGATAATCGCGACTGGGCATGAACCCCACGGCTTGATAGGCACGTACTAAACTGCCGAACCGTTGTGCATAGACCGAGGATGACGGCATTCCTTCCGTTTCATTAATAATGAGACCAGACAGAAAACCCCTATGCATATACAACACACGTAGTTGCTCTAAAAGCTCATCATTGCTAAATCTTCGAGCCCGAGCACGAATAATCTCCTGCGCTGCCGCAAAGACTTCCGGGGGCACAATGCTCTCAAACGCTGCCTCTTTTCTGACCCACATTTCAGGTGCGTTCGAGACATGCACTCGCTTTAACTTGAATGAGTGCCGGTTATATACGTTGTTACCGATGTATTTTTCATTCGTCAGCACTTCATGAACCGTTCCCCGAGTCCAGGCTCTACCCAAGTCCGTGCGTATATCAAGCACATTTAACTTTGCCGCAATCTCTGACTCCACCAGACCTGCTTCGATGAGCCAGCGAAACATCTGATTGACAACTCGGACCTCTCGGGGTGGACCTGGCACAAGAATGACACGGTCAGTTTGGTGGCTTTTATGCTCACCTCGGGCAAGCTCGCCCTTGGGCTCTCCCACTTGGCTTACCAGCATTCTGCGCAAGCCGTAGCCGGCAGGCCCGCCTTGACGATACCCAAGCTCAATAAGGCGACACTGCCCCGCAAACACCTTTGTCGACAATTCCCGGCTATATTCCCCCGCCATAGCGCGCTTGACGTTCTTGATAATTGTCGCGCTGACGGATCCGTCATTCTCGAACTGCTCGGCGCAATAAACGATGTTGATGCCTGCGCGTCGGCAAACATACTCGTAGTAAGCACTCTCGTCAGCATCCTGGAATCGCCCCCAGCGACTGATGTCGTAGACCAGGACGAGATTGAAATCAGCACATCCTGACTGCACATCCTGTATTAGCCGCTGCAGCGCTTCTCTGCCGTCTATACGCAAGCCACTCTTACCGTCATCTGCATAGGAACGGACAATCTCAATATTGCGCCGCTTGGCATACTCTCGGATCGCGTCGCGCTGATTTTCGGTTGAATACTGTTGGTGATCGGTAGACATCCGAACATACTGTGCTGCCCGTAACGCAGCAAGACCTTCACCACCCGATGTTGTATTTGTGCTTATCGACATAGGAACCACTCACTTGCGGCCACCATACAAGTAAGAACAATAGATCGTTCCGCAAAAATTGGCGATCAAGTCCTCTCTTTGCAATCAAGGTTTTTTGCCACGTTTCGCGTTTCGAGCGGCCTGTTGTTCGCGATTTTTCCGTGTGTATTCGGGGTGTTCAGCTCGATATGTGCGCCAATAATCTGGATGACTCGCGCACCACCTTTCCTGAGCGCGATGCTGGTTCTCTTGATAGTCAGGATCTTTACGTGTCGCCTGCTGCCAGAGATTTTTGCGTACTTGCTGACATCGACTCGCTGAGCAATACATCTGATTCGGGCATTGTGGCAAGACGTAGAACGTGACAGCGCAGACAACACAGGACCTTTTTTCCATAAAGGCACCTGGCGCGTATGAAGGAGGCCCCGCAACGTGATGGCTCACCACTTCAGCCAGTTAAGCTTTGGCGCGCCAATTACGGAATTTGTTAATGGGTGGAATCCACAACATAACTCAATGAACCAGTCCTTGATAATCGTCGGTCATTGCCCTGACACTCAAAGCTCGACTAGAATGTGTAACTGAAATTATCTGGCCATGCTGGCCGAAATATCCTGCCATCGCTCCGGAGGTCAAGTTGGCTCATACCCTTACCGCCAAAGAACAGTCACTCGCTAAAATCTTCAGTGATGACTATGTCTTTACTATCCCCGGGTACCAACGACCTTATTCATGGGGAAAGGACCAGGCTGAAGAGCTTTTGGATGATTTGCTGGGCGCTATGTCTGCCGCGCCAGATCACCTGAGCGAGGCGGCACCGTACTTCTTGGGCAGCATCGTCCTGATCAAAACCGAGTCAAAATCTGATGCGATTGTGGTAGATGGCCAGCAAAGATTAACTACTCTGACGCTCCTGTTATCAGCCATTCGGGCCGCCATCGACGACGCATCTATACAGGCGGATATCACCAGCTGCATCTATGAGCGAGGAAGCCTCGTCAAGGGCACACAAGCGCGTTATCGCCTAGTCTTGCGGGATCGTGATCGCGATTTCTTTCGTCAGTACGTTCAGCATGAGAACGGACTGTCTACGTTGGTCAAGCTCAATACTCCGTTGCCTGATGCCCAAGCGCGTTTACGGTCCAACGCGCAGATTTTCCTAGACGGCTTGGCCCAGCTAACACAGCTCGAGTTGGCTCGCCTAGTGCAATTCATCATCACACGCTGCTATCTTGTCACAGTAGCAACACCGGATTTAGATTCGGCATATCGCATCTTTGGAGTATTAAACAGCCGTGGCCTAGATTTGAACGCTACCGATATCCTAAAAGCGGAAATGATTGGAGGTATAGCGGCTGCGCAGCGTGATGCCTACACAGAGAAATGGGAAAATGCTGAAGAGGATTTAGGCCGAGAGGACTTCGGCGATCTGTTTAGCCATATTCGCATGGTTTACCGCAAAGCAAAACCTCAGGGAACGTTGCTCAAGGAGTTCAAAGCTCACGTAAATACCGCCAGTCAACCAGCTGAGTTTATCGACAATATCCTGCTACCAATGGCCAGGGCTTTTGGCGAGCTACAAGCGGGCGCATACGCCAGTCAGCAGTATGCAGAGCAAGTAAATGAACACCTTCACTGGCTTAACCGGTTAGAGTTTAAGGACTGGGTACCTCCAGCCCTAGCGTTTTTCGTACGATATCGAGACCAACCGGGATTAGTCTTGAGTTTCTTCCGCGACCTAGAACGCCTCGGATATTCAATGCTGATTCGAAAAATCGGTGTTAACGGTCGTATTGAGCGGTTCTCATCTCTAACCGGGACTATTGAAGTAGGCCAGGATTTGTGGGGAGAAACATCGCTACTTCAGCTTTCACCTATTGAGCAGAATGAGACTTATAAGGCGTTGAATGGCCCCTTATATGACACTCATTCGTCGCGGGCACTGGCTGTTTTACTTTTACGGCTGGACCGACTTATGTCTGACGCAAGCGCTATTTATCAGCACGACGTAGTCTCTGTAGAACATGTTATGCCGCAGCGGCCAGCATCAAATAGTGAATGGCTAACTTGGGCCCCTGAACCAACAACACGTCAACAGTGGGTACACCGACTCGGAAACCTAACTTTGTTGAGCCGCAAGAAAAATAGTGCGGCGAGCAATCGTGATTTTAGTTGGAAGAAAACGGCTTATTTCACAAAGAAAGGCGTGAGCAGCTTCGCTCTGACAACACAGGTGCTGCAGCATCAGCAATGGACCTACGCGGTCATGCAAGAACGGCAAAATGCCATGCTCGAAAAGCTTGAGTCTCACTGGCGTTTACATGACCGCAAAAACAAAGAAAATTTAGCGGACGACGAAGCAATTTTCGAGCTAGAAAGCACAAAACACAGCCTATCCGCTACCGCTCGAGAATGTGGTCAAACGTTTGTGGTTCAGGCCGATTCGCAAGCAAAACTGATATGGGCAGGTGAACCACATTCCTATGAGCAACTCCGTGAGAACTTATGCAGTAGAGGGTTATTGGTTCCGTCGGATGACGGCATGCACCTGCTATTTACTTGTAATGTTGCCTTTACTAGCCCCAGTGCGGCTTCTGCAACAGTGCTTGGGCGCACGGACAACGGTCGCAACACCTGGCGCCTGAAAGGTACGTCGACAACTTACGCGACATGGCAAAACAACTTATCGTCAGCTCAAGCTTTCGTTGACGAGGTCAGTTAATGTCGTCGACGATCGAGAGGCGTACAGTCGAACCCTCGCTATTTGCTCTAGGCTCAGAATCCGTCGACCGTTATAGCCCCGCTTAAAGTTGCCGGCAGAGTTTCTTTCTCCACTGATAGTTAATGGATCAATTACATATCCAAGGTCTTCACCGCTGATGAGCCGGTAGAAAAGGAGCGTATACGATGCAAAGGAAGAAGCCAGCAAAGATAAGACCGCCAAATATAAAGCTCCGATTGACGGGCGAGGTACGGCTTCTACAATATTCCGCCGAATGTGTTTGCAGGTCATTACCTGCCAAATACTTGGCCCAAACGAGTAGTGGCAGCATATATCTTTGCGAGATATGCATGCAAAATGCAAAAGCACGGGCACAACTAGCAGAGCTTGCTCCATATAAAGGCAGACGAAAAAGCTCAGTCGACGCGATGATCCGTCGAATATCTGGATCCGCATTCTCCGGGAAACGCCGTTAAATCATTAGTACTTCAAAACCTATGTGGTCAAAACGCGTGTAACTATGGCAATGAGCAGAAAAAAGAAATCCCAACTATCTGGGATATTCACACTACCTAATGGCGATCAAGCCTTTGGGAATCTGAAGCTAAGAAGACGCAAAACCGTTCTGAAGGTTCATCCCAAAGTTGAAGTGAACCCTATTGCCACGCCCGTCACAATAAACGGCATCCTAGGTGATTTGCAAAAGGTTAGCTGCATTGACGCCCTTGTAGGTGCGTGTAGCTCTGGGTATCAGAAAGATGGGGATCGGTACCACTACGCAGAGATCTTCCCTCATTTCGTGACTATAGGTTCTCGATACTGCTCGCCTACCGATCCAGCCATAATCCGAGTCCACTTTACAACCCAGGACATTTCAATACTGTTCCACGATTTTCATGCTTTCGGCCATCACGTTATTTCAAAAGCGGAAGCTGAAAGCCTCGTGCAAGCCAATAAATCGCAAAACAACACCGAGTTTGGAGAGTTCCCTCATATCGTTTATTTTTCTGGCAGAAACGAGATTATCGCGGTAAATACGCCTGTCGGCATATTTCGCGTTTCTCACCAGCCGTCCTTTAAGGTGGGTAGCCTGACTAAAGGCATGATAGCGAATGACATGCGCTTGAGCATGGAGTTTGAGGCACCGGTCGCATTTGAAGAATGTATTGATCGAATAATGTCGATTCAGAGATTTCTGAGCGTTCTCGCCGGTCGTAAACAAGCAATCGAATCTATTTCGATTGATTTGGTCGAGGAACCAGGCAAGGAAAACTCATCACTTGATTTGCATTGGATGTTCGCACCAAAGCGGGCAAAGCAAAATGAAAATGAACCCCGAACAGGCGATTTACCCCTTGATGCAGTTCGTAGATCGGAGGAATTCAAAACTACGCTTGAAACTTGGCTAAATCTAGAGCCCACTCGAAGGATAGCGCGCATTCGATACGCGGGCTGCATGGGCAAGAGTAACGGATACAGCATTGACCGTCTTGTTGCTGCCGCAAACATGTTTGATATTTTTCCCAGCGAATCAGACCAGCTTGCCACATCACTTCCTGGCGATTTAACTCAAGCCCAACAAGAATGCCGTGTAATACTCAAGAGGCTGACTCCCGGACCTGAACGAGACAGCGTGCTTGGTGCTTTAGGTCGGATGGGTAAGCCATCTTTGACGACGAAAGTTCTCTCCAGAGCGGCCGTGGTGACGGAGAAGCTCGGCACCAAACTACCGGACCTTGCGCTTGCCGCCAAAATTTCCATAACGATTCGAAACTATTTTGTGCACGGAAACTTGAACGGGTTCGACTATGAAAAACTGGAGCCGTCAACACCGTTTCTCACGGACACATTGGAGTTTATCTTTGCTTCGTCGGACTTAATAGATGCCGGATGGAACGCCGAAGTGTGGAATAGCAAACAGCATGGCTATGGTCACAGCTTCGCGAGATTCCTATGGAGCTACCAGGAAGAGATGAATAGCCTGAAAGAGGCACTTTCATGACAGTCCGTTATTCAAAACGGTGTCTACTATTCTTCTCAACCAAGACAGTTAATCGTATGCTGACAGATATTTTCGCCAACCGCCACCTAGGAAAGCAACGAATTGTGGCGCTCAGAAACCCATCTAATTAAAACAGCACAGTGGCTCAACGAGTCACGCACATACGAGGGAGGAATATGTTCATCATTTATGCGCATGGAGCCAATCGAGGCGTCGGGATGGGCTACGAAGAGTTCCGCCAGGAATTTGCGAGAGTTTGTGAAAAACATCTTCAGAGTGGTAGAGCTCGCTCCTTCGGTTTTATCTTTTACAACATGGCCGATGGTTTCATTCTCAACGCGTTGCATCAACCGCAGGGCTTTGAGATACTGAACGAGGCTTCTGGACAAGAGATGACTTTATTTCATCTTCATTCCGAGGCAGCCCATTCTTACGCTAACGATTTCAACAACAAGTTCTTGAATATTCTGAACGTGATTGGACAGGCATCACCGCCTTGCATCGTTTTTTTCCGCGTGTATAAGGGAAACGCAGAGGATGTCGATATACGCAATCTTGACTCCGAAACGGAAGAACCGCACTACATTGTGGAGGAGCTGCGCCGATATATCGCTGAATACAATGATCGCGTCAACTCGGAAGGAGACCTCTCGGGGATTACAGTACCGGCAAAATACGCAATGATTGCTTTATTAAAGCGAATGATGGGATAGAAGCGTCCGCTTCCTGCGACGGTGCCAGCGAACATTTGAAACCCACCAGGACCAGGTCGACGACTATTATGACCCAAGCAATGCGTCGACCTCCTAAGATGAGGCACATGGCACGTCGCTAATAGATAAGACTCAAGCTTTATGACTCAAAGGTTGCGGAAATCGTTGAGCGATGGAGAGAAACTGAGAGTTTTGAAGCGCTGCAATCCTTGGCACGGCGTTCATGGTAGTTCTCTCACAGTAAACTCTCGCGAGCTCTGGTTGTTCCAGTCGTGCAAGCCTCTCAAAATCCGAAGCTCCGGCCATGAACTCCAAGAGCCTCTCTTTCGGAGTCCTTCCATAAGCATCCATCATGGCGTCGTAAAATTCCAGCGGAGACTCTACCTTTGTGTGTCCTGAAAGCTCACCAAAGAAGGTTTCAGGATGCCTTTTCCATGCTGCCATCTCCGCATCGGAAAGCGGCATCTTAACTACGAAGTTCTGACCGTCGTCAGAGCTCATAGCGCAAGCGGCCACACCCTCATTCTCCAAGACGATTGCCGATGTGAGTAGCGCATTGACCTCTACACCGTCTATGTTGGGCACAAGGTATCGCTCGCCAATGCTCAATCGCGGCACCGTACCAGTGAAAGCTAAATCAGGATTATCTCCGTCGAATGTTGATGGGATATGGGAGTGATTCTCAATAGACTTGAGAAGCCCATGTATCTCGAGGTGCGCCTGGCGCGCATCAATTGCCTGGCGTATGGACGGGAAAACGTATCCCATCCTAAACTCGGGAATCTTAAATCCATGCCCCAATGCTAGGTATTTCCATGAAGTACGATCTAAATCGTGCTCCCACGGGATATTGGTTAAGACCACGTACGCTGAGGGAAGCCGGCTGACCTGTGGATCGTAGGCCTCGTATCGTAGCAAACGATTGAATGCATGCAGCATCTGCGACGACTCCTCCCCCTCCCGATATACCTCGGGCACGTTCAAGTCAACAAAGACGATTCGTGGATGATTCGCTGCTTTTTTTAGCGCTCTCCAGAGCTGTCGGATAATACCTCCACCACCTGACCGTTTTACTTCGACGGAGAACTTCCTTCCAGTTTCATTATGCGTTGCCGTAAATTCGCAGTGAGTGGTGTTTCGATCGTCTTCGTTCTCAAACTCAATAGAAAAGCCTGCCCGGACAAGTATGGCTGCTACGTGAACTTCATACCGAGCCCCCGAAAACTGGCCACGGTCGTGAAGGCGTTTAATAAGTTTCGCTTGCAACTCAGCGTTGTGATCGAGAGCGTAGAGGTCGTAGGCCAAATACATAAATGCAGCGACACCCCCCGTCATCTCTGCGCTTGAGATAGTTCCTGGAGTAACGAAGCGTTGTTGCTGCTCGCACACATGGTGATACCAGACCAGAATCGGATGCCGTTTACTTAAGGGCTTCTGTAGCGCCGCATTACCCCACTCTGGTCCGAGCACCGCTATAAGGTATGCCCCCAAGAAATCATGAAAGGTTTTCCAATTCTTGGAATAGTAGAGACGATTTTGAACAGCGACAAACTGGTAGCCGTTCTCCATCTTTGCCGCGATGACGGGCTTTCCCAGTCCCTGCTGCTCGACACGTTGATACTCTCTCGCGTCGCTACGAGCACGTAATATAGGCGCAATGGCCATGGCCTTAGCCACGCGCTCCTGGAGCGGGATATTGCCATGACACTTCTTATACTTTTTGCCACTGGCACATGGACAAGGCTCATTGCGACCAATCTTAGCCATGACACGCTCCTAGGTAGGACTGCCTGAAATAGCTAACAGTCCCTCAATCATCGGCACCCCAAAATGACGATACTAAGGGGTCAACTCTGTTGTCACTACACCTTAGCGAATTTCAATCGCATCAACTCCAAACGATTCCCTCTTTAATAATTCGATCGTACTCATTAAGGCGGCTCGCAAACGGGTCGACAGTGGCGCCCTTTGGCTTCTCGCCGAGTCGCTCAACTTCTTCGTAAGCTTGCTTGATACCCTCTATTACCGCTTAGACCGTTGAGAACACCGACGACCGCAATAGGACCAACCCATGAAGCGCACCCAATGTTTGCGAAAAATGGCTGCGTTCCCATTTAGCCTCCCCCTCCTCATCAACATATTCGCGGAATCGCACAACAGTGATGCTTACAACCGACTGCCCCGTCCTCGCCATATCGTGTGTCCGGAAATAAATTTCTACCTTGGTCGCTTCAACTGATCGAGCGCTACTTCTTATAACGACCTTCCATTGCCTGAGCTAAAGCAGCAGCAGAGTTCACGCGGTTGATCGCATCAGAGTCCAGCATACGACTTATCTTGCTTGCGTTAGAGGTTAAGGCTCCAAGAGCCCCATCGTTGGACATCGAGTTAGCAACAGCAGCAAGCTTCCTGAGCGATTCAGAGCCGTGCTGTAATGATGCAAGCGAACCAATCCGTTGGATCGATGCCGTAGATCCGAGTGTGGGCCTCGAATTAGGCGATGACACTTGTCCTAAGCTTTCGATTTCGCGTCTTAAGCTGGCGATAATGCGCTGAGACTCAGCATCTTGCTTCTTTAAGCCTTCCAACTCCTGGATTTGAGCTTCCATGGCTCTCAGAGACGCTTCCTTGTTTTGTGCGTCGGTTTGGGCTTCTTCTAACGTAGAAACCAAGTTCTGAACAAAGCTGCCCATCTCGTCAGCACTACCAGCCATACGATTAAATATGGTCAGAAAATACGACACCAAGGGATTATCCGAAAAGTTTGGGTAGCGGATTCGGTGATCTATTTCGCTCCAGCCTTCCTCAAAAATTGTTCTAACCTGTAATTCAAATTTGACACACTCCTGCATAGGCTGGCTAGAGAGTACGTAGTGAATTGAGCGATAGCCGGCAGGATGCTTCTTGACACCAAAGCCTCCGGCTAGAAACTGATCGGGCATTGGCTGGTCGCCCTCTCGCACATAAATAGTAGGCTTCTCATGCGGCTTCCAAAGATTACGAACGGCAGAGTCAATGCTGTAGCAGTCCATCTTGAACAAGTGGAGAGCTCGAAGGCCGATCAAGTCAGTGATCTTCTCTGAGTAATTCTCTCGGTTAATCGTTAGGTACTTTTTTGATCCCTCGATACGCTTTCGTACGATTTTCTCAAGTACATGCTCAGTATCTTTAATACGCCATCGAACCGAATGGACTTCAGGTAACTGCTGGATAGCCTTTACGAGGAACTCAGCGGTATTGGTAAGAGCTGCCTTGCGAGTTTCATAGTGAACAGCTATTTCAGTTAGTTGATCCCAGGTGCAACCGCTTTGTTCCCACGCTTCGTCCGAGATTGAATTCCTTTTCTGGAATATAGGTAGATCAAGAGTGAACATAGTGACGCCCTATTTGTAAAAACTTGTTAACCTTATTATGCTCCAAATTGCCTAGTTATTACTTCCGGGAAACTAGTATGGCCCTTCATCCGTTGTGATCGCTGAGATTCGACGTTATTCAGTAAGGCAGCTACTATCTAATAAATTTAAATTCGTAAATTCCAAATACACACATTTGTGCGGATGCCGAGGGTAATGAAAATGGAACTGGACTATGCCGGCTACTGGACTGGAACAATCAACGGTACCAACCAAGGCGGGTTTACGCTTGATCTCAAACAAGAAAACGGCCATCTAACCGGCTTGGCGAAAATGAGCGAGCCCGCCCTCGGCCAATATGAATATCATGTTGTCGGTAAGGTTGCTGATCCTCTCACCTTGAATCTTCAACCTGGTCAAGTGCGGGGATCGATTGAACTCGGCAGAGTAACCGTAATCTGTACCCTCGAAGCAAACGGCGAACTGTCAGGCCAGTGGCAGTCAGATATTGGTACAGAAGGCATATTCAGCGCGACCAAATTCGAGAAAGCGGCGCTACAGAAGGAATTACCTAAGAACAATTCAGTCTTTATCGTCCACGGTCAAGATGAAGCGACTAAACACACCGTCGCAAGATATCTAGAGAAACTAGGTGTGCACCCTGTGATCCTTCAAGAGCAGATCAATAGGGGAATGAGCCTCATAGAAAAATTTGAGGACTACGCTGCCCGCGCTGGGTTTGCAGTAATTCTAATGACACCTGACGACTTCGGATACGCGGTCGCTAATGAAGCACAGAAAAAGCATCGCGCCAGACAGAATGTTGTGCTCGAGCTCGGTTATTTCTTTGCAAAACTAGGTCGGGAAAAAACCATCGTTCTAATCAAAGGCGATATAGAACTCCCATCTGATGTCATGGGAATCGTTTACGAAATAATGGACAACGGCGAAGGTTGGAAGCTAAAGCTCGCGCGTGAATTACGAGAGGCTGGCTTCGACGTGGACATGAATCAAGCTCTGTAATCGCTACTTGGCTCGCTCGGGTATGAAATCATTGCGACCACAAGGCCATCAAAAAAGAAGGTGGCCCAGGTCGGCCTGACTGGCGCAATGATGCGCTCGTTCCCCCTAACCCGTATTTCTACCTTAATGACGCCTTTGGGCAAACGTACCGTCTGAAAGAATCCTAATTTCCTAGGTGGGTCTGCATGCAAAATACGAAAGTACGTACGCAATATGCTTGCTCCATACAAAGGTCAATGCAACCTCGCCGACGCGATGCTCCGTCGAATATCGAGATCCGGATTTTCCGGAAAGCACCGCTAAGCCTCTACTGATCGTTGATTAGGTGCAATAATTTCACCACCTTGGCGTATTACCGTTGCATCGAATCCGAGTCGTTGTTAATCGCTTTTTCTTACTCAACGAGCCACAACTTACCCTCGCTGGAAGCTTTCATTCAATAGTTTGACATATACAATGTCACATATACATGGAGACTGTGCAATGACCATTCCAGCACCTTTCTCAAAACCTCGCATGGCCAAGCTCTTTCGTAACAACGGCATTCAGGCAGTGCGTATTCCATCCGAATTTGAATTGCCTGGCGATCGTGTGTTGATCCGTCGAGAAGGCGCGAAGTTAATTATTGAGGCTATGGCTGACCCCCCCACTGATCTCGTGACTGTAAGGGGCCGATAAATATGCCCCAATATAGTTCTGCCGCGCCAGCCTGCGACAACTTTTGATTTTTATCTTGCCCAAATGAGGTCATGCCAAAGCTCTTCAAAAATAGAGCTTGATCATCCGCTTCTACCGAGAGAGACTCATTCATCGTATTGCCGTCTGTGGTCTCGCCCTGTACGTAGTTAATCCCGTTGCCCAAAACACCGCCTCCATAATAGATCGTAGCCCGGGCCACAGCACGACCGTCTTTGTATACGGTTGCGAAGAACCTACGCGCATCTACCTGTTTGAAAACTCCCTGGTAACCAGAATTACGCGACTCGAGCTCACGCAATGAATTCTCGAAAAAGCGCGCAATATACTCAAAGCTTTCATCGCGGAAGCGGTCGCGGTCCAACTCCGAAAAGGCCTTCGCCAATCGCAAATTGCTTGACCTTGTGGGCACATTCGGTGATGAAGGTAGCGGGTCTGGCGTTTGCAAGGAGCCCTTCACGGCATACGCCGGTGAGGTTCCCATCTTGCGTGCAGCTGGAGCACCGCCTAGGCGTTCCGCAGCTACTCGTACAGACTGGGCTACCTCCAGAAAAGCCTGATCTCGGTCTGGCCATAGTGTCACTGGTTTCCCGTCGCGTGGTACCGCCAACAGCTTTCCAAATGGTGCATGGTGCCAGTCACACGCTCGCAGGATGACCGGGATGACATTAGCTGTTCCGGCATCGTGGCGAGCCAGGGCTCTCGTCATTTCGACGTTATAGCAATAGTCAGAAGACAAAAAGTCCGGGCTCACCAGAAGGAGGATGATTTCGTCACTATCAATATGCATATCGATTGCGGCATCTATCTCATTGCCGGCGCCAATGCGCCGATCATGCCAAGTTTCAATGACTCCCTGGCGTTTCAGCATCGAAAGCTGCTTCTCTAGCTGATCGCGAAGCGCCTCATCGGCGTGAGAATAGGAAAAGAATACACTCGGCAATGCAACCTCCAGGTAATCAGCGTTTCCGACTCGACTGCGAGACAAGGCTCGCACCGAGAGCTTTGGTGACCGCAGCGGAGCGCGGGTTCGTTAAGGCCTGGGATGCCTTCGCCTCCATGCTTGCCCCCGTCTGTGCTTTCGTGCCCGACTGCCTCAGTGCTGAGCCGGCCAGCGATTTCTGCAGTGCACTGGATGAGGGGTTGCTCAGCGTACGGGCAGCCGTGGATGCCACATGATGTGACGTTTGCTTTGTATTGGCCATGAGTTGGCTCCATAAGCCCCATCTGGAAAGGGAATGACCGTTACCCCCGAGGGCGAGATATCTGGTCACCTCCATTATGTTACATCTAAATCGCTACATATTGTGGGATTTCTCTTAGCATATACAACATGTAGTAGCATAGAGCGAAATAGCGCTACAAAGGATACAGTGCCAGAGCGGTGACCGGGCCAGAGGAAACCCTGTAGGTTGGTGCGTGTTTCCTTGCCATCTTCAGTCATAGCAAGCCGTAGGTCACTAATCTGTCGATGCACCGGATTCACAGCCTATGCACGAAAGCAAAAATTCCCTGTAAATAGACCTAGTTTTTATCACTGAACGATTGGCAGGCTTATGCTTTAATCCGTGACGATCGGCAAAGATATGCTTTATTTCCAATGCACGTGGTTTTTTGCTCCCTAGGGGAAAGAAGAATATCGGCAGACTTATGCTTTAATTTCCGGCAGTTTTATGCTTAACAGCACAAAACATCCCAAAACGCTGAGAAATCAAACTCTTAGGCATACAACACTGCCCAAGACGTCTCACTGCGTTCCGCTATATCCCGCATTTGGTTGTACCCCAGTTTGTACCCCACAATAGTTTTATGAAAATCGACTGCTGGGGGTACAAGTCATGGGTTTGCTGAGCGAAACTCAGATCAGAGCGGCCAAGCCTGGGCCAAAAGAATATATGTTGAACTACGGGGACAACCTGTATCTGCGTGTGCGGGCCACAGGCAAAGCCTGGATTTACCGTTATATGTGGAATGGCAAATCCATGAAGCTTGGAATGGGGCCGTACCCATCCGTCACGCTCGCACAAGCCCGAGTAAAGGCATATGAAGCCAATAGCCAGCGAGCAAATGGCTTAGATCCGAAGGAAGTTCAAGATCAACAGGCAGAACAGGCACGCATCGCTCGTCTGCATACCTTTGAACTGCTAGCACGCGCCTGGCACGCCAGCGCCCAGAAAGACCGGCAATGGTCAGAGGATTACACTCAGAAGGTCATACGGCATCTGGAGATTCACGTCTTCCCATGGGTCGGCCACAAGCCAATCGAAACGATTCCGCCCACAGAAGTTGTCCGATGCCTGCACCGCCCCAAAGATCGTGGCAACCTGGAAACCGCCCAGCGTGTGCGTGAAGTCGTCCAGCATGTGTACCAGTACGCCGTTGACATAGGCGCACTGGAACCGGCCAAGAATTTCGTTAATAAGAACACTGGCGGTCTTCCACCGCCACGCAGTCGGCATTACGCAGCGATCACCGAACCTGCTCAGCTTGGACAATTGCTCCGCGATATCCGCAGCTATCACGGCCATTTCATCACGCGAAGCGCTTTGCGTCTTGCCCCCATGATCTTTCAGCGCCCTGGCCAGATAAGGCTCGCTGACTGGGAAGACATCAACTTCGAGGTCGAACTGTGGCGTTGCCCGCCCGAAAAAATGAAAATGCGCGAATGGCAAAAACGGGATAGCCGCACGCCTTCACATTTCGTCCCGCTGCCACGGCAGGCTTTGGAAATTCTGCGAGAGCTGTACCCGTTGACCGGCCCTACCGGCCCCGTGTTCCGCAGCATGTCGCGGCGTTCGGATAAAAACCGCTACATCAGCGACAACACCATCAATGTGGCGCTGCGCACCATGGGCTATGACACGCAGGAAGAAATCACAGGCCACGGCTTCCGTGCAACCGCACGCACCATGATCCGGGAACATCTGGGTTGGGATCCGGATGTTATTGAACGTCATTTGGCACACACTTCGGACGAGGAGCTTGGCAGTAGCTACGACCGCGCAGCCTTCATTACCCAGCGCAAGGAGATGGTGCAGCAATGGGCCGACTTTCTGGATGAACTAGAAGTTGGGCAGATGCCTATGCCCGAGGACAACATTTTGCAGTTCATCCGTCATCGGCCACGGCCTGCGCTACAGGTTGGAACATAACAGGACTCAAGCTATTGCTATTTGGCAGGCCAATGCCTGCAAGAGCACTGGCCGTATTTCTCCAAGGAACTTGCCCATGAACGAACCCCTTTCCGAAGTCATTCGCATCCGGGTGACGCCATCCCATGCGGCGCGTCTGGGCGAGGCTGCCGCCCTTTCTGGGCTGTCGCTCTCTAACTATATAAGGCGGCGGTTGTCCGCTGACGACACGCTGCAAGAAGAGCTGTCGTTGCTGCGTCAGATCATTACCGACCTGGGCCTTCTACGCGATACCCGCCTGGCCTCCATCGAAACAGCCCATCTGCTGCGGGCCATGGCTAAGCCCGAGCACATTGCCATCGCGCAGCAGACGCTGCAGCATCAGCGCTGACCCTCCTAGGTCTTTTCCAAGGCCTCCTGCCATACCCCTTCCCCGGAGACACCTTCATGCAATCCCTTCCCGCGCTGCGGGCTGGGGCGCTGGCGCTCGCCTGCGTCCTGGCTCCTGTCACTCATGCTGCCAGCACTGCTGACCTGCTCACGGGCATCCCCCGCCTGGCCTGCGAAGCAACGCTCTGCCTGTCTTCCAGCTTGCGACCTGGCCAGTGCAACCCATCCCTGGACCACTACTTCGACATCAAGAAGTACAACAAACACGGCCTGGACTGGTCGGCAACCGTTTCAGCGAGACGTTCCTTTCTATCCCAGTGCCCCGCGTCCGGCGACACAGGCATGTCAGACCGCATTGACGCCATTTCTCGCGGCGCAGGGAAGTGTGACGCGCCATTGGGCTCCGTGGCCAAGGCTCATAAACGGAATGTCATCCTCGGAGATAGCCCCCGCACCAGCCTGGGGCGAATCGGCAGGTTCAGCGCGATGGTCGCCATCGTCTCGCCCGCCCAGCATTTGCATTTGCTCGGCCACGATTTCGGTGCTGTAGCGGTCAGTGCCGGTTTCCTTGTCTTGCCACTTGCGGGTTTTCAAGCGCCCTTCCACGTAGATAGAGCGGCCTTTTTTCAGGTGCTCCCCAACGATTTCAGCCAGACGGCCATAGAACACCACGCGATGCCATTCGGTTTCCTCGCGGCGCTTTCCCGTAGCCTTGTTTTTCCATTGAGACGTCGTCGCAATGGATACGTTGCTGATCGCCGCACCGTCCGCGGTGTAGCGTACTTCGGGGTCGCGCCCCAGATTGCCGATGAGTGTGACGCGGTTCAGTGATGCCATGATGATTACTCCTAGTGTTTCCGTGGTTAAAAAAGGTTTTCCGGCTGACCGAGCTTGAAGATTCTTGAGCCGGATCGTTCAAATGATGTTTGGGGATTGATCCTGGCTCCCGGTGTTGCCGCCGTGCTCGTTAGTTCCGTCGCCGTGCCGATCTGGACCACGTAGCGACCAGCGAAGCGGGACCGTGGAATAAATGGGGGGACCCGCTTGCGGGGGGCAACCGTTTATGCCGCGAAAGCCCGCGCAGCGCCGGAGCGAAGTGGTACACGTCGGTGTTTTAGGCGGCGGAATTGACGAGTACGGGGATGTCGGTAAGCATGAGGATCTGTCACCAGGCATCAGCCGCGCGGCGAGCGCCTCTAGGCGCGCCCGCCAGGGCGCGGCTCCATTTGCGGCCAGAGGGCGCCGGCAAGCGGAGCGCGCAGCGCCGACAGGCGCGAAGGCATGAGGGATGAAAGCCCGTAGGGCCAGGACCCGGCCGGGTCCTGGTTCACGATAGCCCGACCCCGGCGCCCGAGCGCCGGGGGCATGCTCGACTACCCATGCAGCAATGACTGTGGCATCACAAGACAGACCCGGTGCGTGACATTCGCACAGACGGCGAACCGCCAGATAAGATCAGGGGTCCCTGCCCATTACTTCGGCCATGTGGTGAGCGATGATGACACCCATTCAGGCGGTACGCCTGAATGGGTGCTTTTTATCGGGTCACGTCTTCCAGATACGTCATGACCTGCTTCGCCGCCCACTGGGCATTGCCCGTCAACTGACGCACCCACGCATCGCGTGTCGGGCTCCAACGAAAGCCGTGGCGCTTGAGTACGTCGCGGGTTTCCTTGAGCGGCTTGCCGTCAAACAGGAACATGGCGCGGTTCTCTCCGGGGTCTACCCGGTACAGATAACCATCGCCTTGCTTTTCCAGCCCATCACGGCTTGCCGCCCGTTCCAGTTCCTTGATGCGTGCGGCGATCCGGCGCATATTGGCATTATTGTTGGTCAGTTGATAGGAAGCAAAGCCGCTGCGACCGGCGAACTCCGGTTGTAGCAAGGCGCAGGCCTGCGCCTCGGTGATCCCATCCAGGCTAGTGAGTGCCGCCAATGCGGCTGCCGTGTCGTTTTTATGCTTGCGCAGCAAGGCATCAGCTTTTTTCATCAGGTCCTGCATGGCCTGGGCATGACTTAACTGCGCTTTCAGTTTTTCGATGGCGTCTGGGTCGTCGCTGGAAATCCCCCCTTTGCCGACCGTTGCCGCTTTCTGCTCGTAGTGCTCTGCCTTGTCCAGCGCTTCGAACGCCTTGCCAAGCGTCCGGTGAATCCGTGCCCGGTAGTTGCGATCGCGGCTTTCGCTATGATGTCCGACCAAGACGGGCTGGCCAAACGGAATAGCATCGGTCATGCTGCTGGCCTTGGCATGGATAGCGTCGGCCTGATCACGGGCCGCTGCGGCGCGCTCTTCATAGCGGGCCTTGCGGGCGGCCTGTTTTGCTTTGTAGTGATTCATCGTGCGTGTTCTCCGATCATGGGATGAAATCGCGCCAGGCCGCTGACAGGCCGCCCGACGTGTAGCGACTACACCTGCCCGCGTTCGGCAAGCGAGAGGGTGGCCGGTCCGGCAACAATGATGTGATCCAACAAACGCACATCGACCAGCGCCAGCGCATGTTTCAGATGTCGCGTGAGGCTCAAATCTGCCTCGCTCGGTTCAGCAATACCGGAAGGATGGTTATGCGACATGAGCAGTGCGCCCGCATTCAGACGAAGCGCAGTTTTGACGATCTCGCGCGGATAAACGCTTGCCTGTGATAGCGAGCCATGGGCATGCTCGATGTAGCGAATGACCTTAAGCTGGCTATCCAGATACAGAAATGCCGCACATTCATGCCCCATACCCGACAGCTTCGCCTGAAAATACCGTTTTACGGCATTCGGGTTTCCCATGTCTGCCCCATCACTAATCAGGCTTTCGGCAGCAACACGCGCGGCGGCCAGCACATGCGAATCGGACGCGGCACAATATCGGCCCGATGGACTTCGCACATACAGCGTCTGCCCCGCGTTCATGTTGTCATAGCCCAAAGCTGCATTGTGGTTAACGTGTTCCATAGTCCTATCCTTCAAAAGCCGGTTGGTTTTCCTGCTGACCGGGGCCGAAGATTCCGAGCCTGATCGTAGGTTTTCGGCGTTCGCAGTAATACGGTTCCTGCGGTGTTGCCGCCGTTGCCGTGAGTTCGTCGCCTTGCCGTGCTGAACCGCTGGCCGAGGCTGATGAACAGGACCGTGGAATATATGGAGGGGACCCGCCTGGCGGGGAGGACGCCGTTTATGCCGCGAAAGCCAGGGCAGCAGACACGGATGGCGGTACAGTCGGTGTTTTGGGCGGCGCACTCATGGCAATGGAAACAGACGGTCCGATATGCGCTGATTGCGAACGCTGGCCCACGCGGCGAGCGCCCCTACCGCCGGATGGGCGGTCTATCTTGAGGTAGTTTTAATGGCTAGCGTCTGCTATCACCAACGCGGGGATGCTGAGTATCATTTCGGCTGTGTCGCCCAGGGGCCGGGCCTCCGTCTGAAGTCGCGAAATGACGGCAGAGGGCACTTGCTTCATGGAGGCTTATTCGAGCTCCTGAGCGAGCGATTTCTTCGATAACTTGGCTGTAGGCCTCAATGGCAGCCGTCGCAGCTGCAACGGTAGCCTTACGCTCATCCGTATCAAAGAGTTCATGGAGCTTGTTGATTTCGATAGACGCGGCCTGGTTAAAGTCGCGCATGAAATAAACATCACTAATGCGTCGACCTTTACCCGTGTCGCCGCGCGTAGCGTCAATTCGTTAATGACCGCCAGCTATTGGTAAATTGGTCGTCGTATTGTGGAATACGAACAGGGTGGGCAGGAACGGGCCCAATATGGCGAGGCCTTGATGGTGCGGCTTGCAACCGATTTAAGTGCTCGCTTTGGCCGTGGTTTCTCCAAGTGCAACCTCGAACAAATGCAAACGACGGTGTCAGGGGATGCTTTCCCGCAAACCATAGCGTCACACCAGCACTCTTGATCCGCTTGGCCCAAGCTTTCAGCGTCGCCCCGACGTTCATACAGCCTGCGCTGCACTTCGATCGTGACATGCGACAACTCATGGATATGCGCGAGCATCGTCTTGTAATATGCCGGCTCCTGATGTTCCCGGGCGATCAAAGAAACAATGGCGGCGAAATGGCCCGGGCCGACCTGCCAGACATGTAGATCTGTGATCCGGCATCCTGTTGGCTCCACCGCCCCCCGGATTTCCCGCTGCACGTGCCCACTTTCAGCCGTTGCATCAAGCAGCACGCTGCCGGAATCGCGAATCAGCCCCCATGACCAGCGGACGATCACCAATGCGCCAACCACACCCATGGCCGGATCGGCCCATGTCCAGCCATAGCCCCGACCTAAAAGCAGTGCAGCAATCGCCAGCACGGAGGTCAGTGCATCGGCGAGCACATGCAGGTAGGCAGCGCGCAAGTTGTTGTCGCGGCCCTTGCCCGGCGTGTGATGCTCATCGTGGCCGTGGTGGTGCCCATGATGCGAATGGTTGTCTCTCAACAGCCAGGCACAAGCCAGATTGACGATCAGACCCACGGCCGCCACGGCGATGGCTTGATTGAAATCAATAGGAATCGGTTGGCTGAGCCGCACCAGACTTTCCCAGCCGATCAGCAAAGCAATCAAGGCCAACAGCACGGCACTGGCAAAGCCGGCCAGATCACCGAGCTTGCCAGTGCCGAAGGAAAAACGCGGATTGCCCGCATGCCTACGCGCAAAACGATAGGCTAGTACGGCAATCAGCATGGCTCCGGCATGCGTTGACATATGCCAGCCGTCTGCCACCAATGCCATGGAGCCATAGAGCGTGCCAGCAATGATTTCCACCAGCATCATGCTGGCCGTGAGGGCAATGACCAGCCACACCCTGCGTTCATTGCGCTGGTGGTCGCCACCGAGAAAGAAGTGAGTGTGGCCTGAGGCTGGGATGATATTCGTCGTCATTAGGAGTCCTGTATGTCGCAAGCCCGTAAGGAGTGGGTCATTTCATGTAGGCGCGGATGACCTCAATCATTTCGTCGCCGCCTTGATTGCGTTCCCTGTCTGTTTCGACTGCCAGGACATGTTCGCGCAGGTGATCTTCCATCACTTCGGCCGTCAATCCATTGACCGCACCGCGCACGGATGCGATCTGACGCAGTACTTCCACACATGCCGCTTCCGAATCCAAAGCACGCTCAATACCTTCCAACTGCCCTTTGATTCGACGGACACGGGCGATTAGCTTGTCTTTCTGACGGGATGTATGGGACATGAGAATTAACATCCAAATATAGTATAGGAGACTATATTATATTAGAGCGTATGTTATGCAAGGAACAGCTAATGGTGCATCCCTGATACCACATGTACGGATCAAGCTTGAATTGCAGTTTACGGCTGTTTCGCCTTTGCGACCTCACGCGGATAAACCGAGGACTGGTTGAGCATGCCCTGAAACATCTCCATGTATTCGATCAAGCGAGGCTGCGAACTCAGAAACAGAACGGCAAATACCTCTAAGTCGAAACCAGCCAGTTTCGTCGTCAGATATTCTTTGACAACTGCAGGCGATGTGAATGCCACCCCTCGCAACATTTTTTGGTCAACAGCTTGACGGGGCGCTGCGCTGGCCACCGTGGTCGGCGTGCTGATCGAGGTGCCGGGGATCGATCCGAACATCGCTAATCAAAAACGTCGTAAAGAATATCGGCGATGACGGCTGTGGCGACAGAGATCAGGATCAAGTCCGTGCCGGCGATACGCCATTCATAGCCGGGGTATCTTGGCAGGCGGCCCAACAATGGCCCAGGCACCATTTTCTTCGCAATTCCAGGAGGCAGAGGCTTGCCCCTGGCAAAGTTCTTTCGTATGCCGGGCGGCAACGTGGCGTAGCCCCCCAGTCCGAAATCTAGTGCATACTCGCGCGCCAAGGCAGCAGTAATACCCGCATACACGAGATCGCCAAACAAATCATCACCGCGCAAATGGCCATGGTGATCCCTATGATTATCAAAATAGTCGTAATAGCGACCTCGATCGTCGTAACGACGACCAGAATCGTAATCGCGCCCGGAGCCCCCGTGTTGACTGGCGTGAGACCCTTTGGCGTGATTACCATGCATATCCGGCCCACCCTTACCAGGGTTACCGGGGCCGGAATTACCCTTGTCCGAGTTTCCCTTACCAGGGTTGCCTGAGGCATGCGGGTTGCCATTCCCACCATTCCCCTTGCCGGGACTGCTTGCGCTGTTGCCTTGGCCCTTACCTTCGGGTGGTGCCGCTTGAACGGTTAAAGCCAGTGAACAGGCAGTAATTAAAGAAGTGGCTAATGCGATACCTGGCTTCATCATTGTTTTCCTTTTATCAACAAGACGGTGCCAGCATACTGCGTGCCCTATTTCAAAAACAATCCAATCTGTATCAGTTTGTATGGTCTGAGGTTCGATTACTCTCCCACGGAGATGGCCGCTACCATCGAGCAAGCCGTCGATGAGGGCAAATGAATGGTTTCGTCCAGTGAGATCGTGCGGAAGGCTTCCATACGGAAGTTATTTTTGATTGGTAGTGACTGCTAGTACGCAACACGCTAGCGTCACCGCCCCCCCACAAAACCATGCAACGCAGAACATTGAGTATGATGCGGTAATTTTTTAGCACTGATCGTCAGGCAAGTAAATATGAAGCCACTAGCGACCCACAATCTGTCCATGAAACCGGCTAGCGCCTGGAAGGTCTTTCTCATTTTTCTTCGGCTCGGGCTTACATCATTTGGCGGGCCTGTTGCGCATCTTGGCTACTTTCGAGAAGAATTTGTCAGCCGACGCCGCTGGCTCAGTGACCACAGCTATACAGATCTTGTCGCACTTTGCCAATTTTTACCCGGCCCAGCCAGCAGCCAAGTGGGTTTGGCGTTGGGATTATCTCGCGCAGGATATACCGGCGCACTCGCGGCCTGGGTAGGCTTCACGCTTCCTTCAGCGATCGTACTCATTCTTTTCGCACTCGGTATTTCAGCTTGGGGCGAAGCCGTTCCCAGCGGAATACTGCAGGGTTTGAAGATTGCCGCCGTGGCCGTCGTGGCGCAGGCAGTATGGGGAATGGCGCGCAGCTTGTGTACTGGCGTGCTGAGAGCGACCATAATGGCTATCGTGTCTTGCATTGTCCTGGCATGGCCTGGCGTTTCAAGCCAAGTGGGCGTGATTATTGCAGCAGGCTTTATCGGCTTATTTCTGTTCAAACCGAACGAAGATCTGATGCATGAACCGCTGGATATTTCGGTAAACCGACGAACCGGCGCTCTGTTTCTGGCGATTTGCGCAGCGCTATTGCTCGTGCTGCCTTTACTTGTTCAGATATGGCCAATCCAGGCTTTGTCTATGTTTGACGTGTTTTATCGGGCTGGATCCTTGGTTTTTGGTGGCGGGCATGTCATCTTGCCATTATTGCAAACCGAGGTCGTACCCAACGGTTGGGTCGCGAATGAAACTTTTCTGGCAGGCTATGGCGCCGCTCAAGCCGTGCCTGGCCCGCTATTCACGTTTGCAGCCTTTTTGGGCGCTTCAATGACGCTGCCGCCGAATGGATGGCTGGGCGGCCTGCTTTGCCTGGTTGCCATCTTCGTGCCTTCTTTTTTGATCGTGGCGGGCGCCCTGCCGTTTTGGGAACAATTGCGCAGCAATCGACGTATGCGCGCCGCGCTAAGCGGCATAAACGCCGCCGTAGTGGGTCTGTTGCTGGCCGCGCTTTATGATCCGGTCTGGACCAGCGCGATTCATCGGCCCACTGACTTTGGGCTGGCGCTGATGGCTTTCGTTGCCTTGATGTTCTGGCGTCTTCCGCCCTGGCTGGTCGTGCTGGGATGCGGCCTGGGAGGCTGGCTGCTGAGCGTAAGTTCGGTGTAGATAAAAATTTCCATCCTCACCATTTAATTTCCAGTAGTTTGAACCTCTTGCTCCATGGCGCACTCCGCCAAGCGGGCGACCTCTGCAGCTACCCCCTTGCGCTCGCTATACCGATCCGTCAGGTAATCACTGCGGTCCCGAATCAGCAAGGTGAATTTCACCAGTTCTTCCATCACGTCCACGACACGATCGTAATATGGCGACAGCTTCATGCGTCCGTCCTCATCGAACTCTTGATAGGCCTTGGCGACCGACGACTGGTTAGGGATGGTCACCATCCGCATCCAGCGCCCCAGTACGCGCAGCGCGTTGACCGCGTTGAAGGACTGGGAGCCGCCGCTGACCTGCATGACAGCCAGGGTACGACCTTGTGTCGGGCGCACACTGCCCACCTCCAGAGGCAGCCAGTCGATTTGGCTCTTGAACACACCCGTTAAAGTGCCGTGGCGTTCAGGGCTACACCACACCTGTCCTTCCGACCAGTTTGATAACGCCCTGAGTTCCGCAACCTTAGGATGATCTGCCGGTACGCTGTCGGGCAGCGGTAGACCTTGGGGATCGAAAATTCGTGTTTCCGCACCCAGGCGGCTCAGGATACGAGCGGCTTCTTCCGTAAGCAACCGGCTGTACGAGCGTTCGCGTAGCGAGCCGTAAAGCAAAAGAATGCGGGGCGGATGTGCTGCCCCGCCCTGCAAGGCAAGCTTGTCATGGTTGGGGATATCCAATACGGTCTTGTCAATGATCGGCAAGCTCAAATCGGAGGGTGAAGAATAGCTGGTCATCAATATCCTCAAATGAACAGAATAGAACTCGGCACATAAAGTTGGCGTATCGACTTGCGCTAGCGCGCCTGGCGGCTGCACTCATTTATGACACGTCACACCGTTGAAGTGGCATTAGTTTAACATTTCAACTATTATAGTTATATGGAAATGAAACTTGCCGTTAAAGCGCTTGCCGCCATCGCTCACGAATCCCGCCTGACCGCCTATCGAACGCTGATGCAGGCCGGACCGGCGGGGTTGCCGGCTGGTCAACTGGCTGAAATCATTGGCCTTGCACCGTCGTCCTTGTCCTTTCATCTGAAAGAACTCGTTAACGCGGATCTTTTAAACGCTCGTCAAGAGGGGAGGTTTGTTTTTTATTCAGTTAAGTACGACTCCATGACTAATCTGTTGGCTTACTTGACGGAAAACTGCTGTGGTGGGAATCCATGTCTGCCCATTCGGAATGACGTATGCGCCGATACCCCAGCGACAACGCAAAATATCGCCACTAGTTCTTAGAGCCAGCGGGCCACTTAATCCAACCGTGGAAGTCCTAGCATGTCCGATAAAGTCTATAACACCCTCTTTTTATGTACAGGCAATTCCGCGCGCAGCATCATGGCGGAATCACTGCTCAATTCTTTCGGTCATGATCGTTTTAAGGCATACAGCGCCGGCAGCCATCCGGGCACCCACGTAAACCCCCTCACCCTTGAAGTCCTTCAGGGTGCTCGTTTACCGATTGATGAATTACGCAGCAAAAGCTGGGATGAGTTCGCTCGTCCAGGCGCCCCGCAGCTGGATTTTGTGATTACGCTATGCGATAGCGCAGCTGGCGAGCAATGTCCTTTATGGCCCGGCCAACCTATTACCGCGCACTGGGGCTTTGAGGATCCATCGGCTTTTAAAGGCACCGATCAAGAAAAAAGTGCATTCTTCGACAAGATATTTCGTCAGATCGCCAACCGCATCAGGATCTTCAATAGTCTGCCATTGGCCACGCTAGACCGTGTGGCCATCAAGCGCGAACTCGATGCACTGGGCGATCAAGCGAAGCAAACGCTCACTTCTTAATGCCTTAACGTACCGAGGAGCTATCGTCGCTAGCTCCTTTTCGCGGGTCTGCGTCTTTCGTCAGCCCCACCCCAATCTCTTTTGCACCACATGTATGAATGTCCTTTTCCTGTGCACGGGCAACTCGTGTCGCTCTATCCTGGCTGAAGCTGCTTTCAACCACCTCGCCCCTGCTGGCTGGAACGCCATGAGCGCCGGCAGCCATCCTACGGGTCAGGTGCATCCTCGATCATTGGCACTGCTCGCACGCGAAGGTATTTCAACAGAAGGCTACTTCAGCAAATCATGGGATAACCTGCCGCATACGCCGGATGTCGTAGTTACCGTTTGCGCCAGTGCTGCGGGCGAAACCTGCCCCGCGTACCTGGGGCAAGTTATTCGCACTCATTGGGGGGTTGAAGATCCTGCCCACGCAACGGGCACCAACGAAGAGATTGACGCGGCGTTCAGCACTGCATATCGCATTTTGCGCACTCGCATTGAAGCCTTCCTGGCGCTTCCACTAACAGAACTGAAAAGTGATCCGGCACGCTTAAAGATCGAACTGGATCGCATCGGCGATCTCTTTCCTTGATGCGTCGCCGCGAGTGTTTGCAAACTGACGCTTTATCCTCAATGCCCCTGCCTGGGGCTGCCCCCCATTTGTCGTAAAGAGAGACCTCAAGTGCTTGCTGCGCTACTGATTTTTATTGTCACCATCGTCCTGGTTATTTGGCAACCTCGCGGTCTGAACATCGGCTGGAGCGCGTCTATCGGTGCAGCGCTGGCGCTGGCTTTCGGCGTTGTCAGCTTCAGCGACATACCCATGGTCTGGCAAATTGTCTGGAACGCCACCGCCACCTTTGTGGCGATCATCATTATCAGTCTGCTCCTGGACGAAGCCGGCTTTTTTGAATGGACAGCGCTGCATGTAGCTAGGTGGGGAGGTGGTCATGGCCGGCGGTTATTCGCACTGATTGTCTTGCTGGGGGCCGTGGTATCGGCGTTCTTCGCCAATGACGGGGCCGCCTTGATTCTGACGCCCATCGTCATGGCCATGCTCTTGGCGCTAGGGTTCAGCCCTGCGGCTACGCTGGCTTTTGTCATGGCGGCAGGCTTTATTGCCGACACGGCCAGTCTGCCGCTCATCGTATCCAACCTTGTCAATATTGTTTCGGCGGATTTCTTCGATATCAGCTTTGCCCGGTATGCCGCAGTTATGGTTCCGGTCAACGTTGTTTCCGTCGCCGCCACCTTGCTGGTTCTGTTGCTGTATTTTCGCCGCAGTATTCCAGCTCGCTACGACGATAGCCAGCTCAAGGAACCAAAAACGGCGATTCACGACCTGGCGACCTTCCGCGCGGGATGGGTTGTGCTGGGGCTACTACTGATCAGCTTTTTTACCCTGGAAGGCTTTGGCATTCCCGTCAGTGCCATCGCCGCCCTGGGTGCACTGGCACTGCTGATTGTGGCCGGACGCGGGCACAAGATCAGCATCCGCAAAGTCGTGCGGGAAGCACCCTGGGCTATCGTGATCTTCTCGCTTGGCATGTATCTGGTTGTCTATGGCCTACGCAATGCCGGGCTCACGGAAATGATCGCCGGCCTGCTCGACTATCTGGCCAGCCACGGACTGTGGGCGGCGACCCTAGGCACCGGAGTGCTGACCGCCCTACTCTCGTCCATCATGAACAACATGCCTACCGTGCTGGTAGGAGCCTTGTCCATCGACGTCAGCCAAGCAACAGGCGTCGTCAAAGAGGCGATGATTTATGCCAACGTCATCGGTAGCGACCTGGGGCCCAAAATCACCCCTATTGGAAGTTTGGCAACTCTATTGTGGTTGCATGTGCTGTCGCGCAAGGGCATGACCATCACATGGGGATACTACTTCAAAGTGGGTATCGTGCTGACCTTACCCGTATTGCTCGTTACCCTGGCAGCCCTTGCCGTGCGCTTGGGCGGGTGAACACCATGGGCGCTTATGGTCATTCCCCACTTAGGAACTTGATTGTAGGGAGTACTACGACTGCCATGATACGAGCCGTTGAAGTGCCAATTTTGCTCGTCCGTTAATCAGACAGCCCAGTGGATACAGCAGGGCTTATCCAAAGCGGCTACACGTGTAAGTTAGACATCTCGAATCTTTTTAGGCGCGACGAGTCTCCTGCCAAGGCGAAAATACCATTGTCCAAACCGGGCTCCAATCCAGCCCAAGAGCGCACCGGCTACAACTTCGACGGGCCAGTTGAACCCGGAGATGATACTGAGCAGGCATCCAAGCGCCACGTAAAGCTGAAGCCATTTCCGTGCCTGGCCACTTACATGTTTCCAGGCCAGGCACGCTAGCATTAGCGATATCGCAGGGACTGAAGCTGGCAGCCCTTCGTGCCAGAGAGCTGGAGTCTGAGCTACAACAACCTCTGGAAGCACAGCCCACGGTCGAGGCATCAAAGTGACGTTCTGGAAGGTGTACACAGCGCACCAGACCAAACTGAAAGCAATGATGAGCCCGACCATGAATTCCCCCATGCTCTCAAGCTGCTGCTCCGTTGCCGTGTGGCGTATCCGCAGATACCGGTAACTAAGGGCGATCGCAACGAAAGCCACCGCCCAATAACTGTATCCGTAGCTTGCCAACTTCCATAAGCCATCAAGATACGGAAAATGCAGCGAGTAAAAGACAGTAAATAGCCACTCATTCAAACCGAACCAGTTGTAGAGCAGTTCTTTCACCATCGTTCTCCTTCGGTTGTCGCTATAAAGCACCAGCGTGCCGCCAAGTCTCACTTCATAGTTATTATTCTGCCTCGCCTGTGGAGAACATCGTTGAGTTAATCAACATGGACACTGTCTAATATTCTTGCGCGTCCATTTTTATGAACAGAATAAACATTAAGGTTCATATTTATGAACATTTTTTTTATTCATTGATGCGCGATATGAAATTGTTATGAAATGAACGCCAGCATATTTTTGTTCTCTGGCCTTTGAGGCATGACGCTTTCATCCCTGATTCTTCTCTCCTTTTTGTCGGCACCCATTGCATATTTAGCGGCACGCTATTGGAGCTCGGCAGTCACCGCAGTCATTCCTGCGTTATTGTTTATTGGGTTTGCTTACCACGGCCCAGTGGTAACGCAGTTGAACGCCGTTGTTCAGCACGTTCAATGGATACCCTCTCTAGGGATCTCGCTTTCATTTCGACTTGACGGTCTGTCCCTAATCTTTGCTCTGCTGATCACCGGCATCGGCACAGCCATCTTCCTCTATGCTTCAGCCTATCTTCCGAGAAACTGGCAGACTCCCCGATTTTTTGCGACATTGACCGTTTTCATGGCATCAATGCTTGCTGCGGTCATTTCAGATGATCTTTTCGGATTGCTGGTGTTCTGGGAACTGACAAGTTTGTCGTCGTTCATGTTGATTGGGTTTGACCCGAGCCAAGCAAAGTCTCGGCGCTCTGCACAGCAAGGACTGCTTATCACGGTAGCGGGAGGCCTTGCCATGCTTGCCGGTATAGTTTTGCTGGGCAATCTCGCCGGAACATACCGGATATCCGAGATCCTGGCGAGCGACGTAGGCGCTACGCTCACGGGTTCCATCGGTACGGCGATTCTTGTCCTGATCGCTCTCGGCGCATTCTCCAAGTCTGCCCAGTTTCCACTGCACTCTTGGTTAGCCAATGCAATGGTGGCACCTACACCGGTGTCTGCCTACCTGCATTCGGCCACCATGGTAAAGCTTGGTGTCTATCTAATGGCACGCCTTAGCCCAGCCCTATCTGGTATCGAACTTTGGACGCCGCTGTTAGTCAGCGTGGGCAGCATCACCATGCTTTCTGGAGCGATTCTCGCACTTCGTGAAACTGACCTTAAGCGTATCCTGGCTTATACAACCATCGTGTCACTGGGGACGCTCATCACGCTGATCGGAGTGGATCACCCCACAGCGACTTCTGCAATGGTGGCCTTCCTTGTAGTGCATGCGCTGTACAAAGCGTGCTTGTTCATGGTCGCCGGCATCATCGACCACTCAACAGGGACGCGGGATAGCTCCATACTGGGTGGCTTGGCTCGGGCCATGCCCATTACTGCGGTAATCGCCTGCGCAGCAGCATTGTCCATGGCAGGGATCCCTCCGTTACTCGGATTCATCGGCAAAGAACTTATCTACGAGGCCGCAATTTCCGCTCAGATATCCTACGTCGCATTTGCCGTCGCAATATTAGCTAACGCATGCATGGTAGTGGTCGCTGGAGTCATTGCGTTGCGATGCTTCTTTGGTCCCGCTTCAGACACACTGAAACAGTCTGGCCTCACACCTCATGATTCATCAATCAGCATGTGGATAGGCCCACTGGTCCTGGCGGTGCTGGGCTTGGCCTTCGGACTCGCACCACAATGGATTCAAGGCCTTTTGAGCGCTTCAGCCACTGCGGTCCAGGGCGAAGCCATTGAGCTTCAGCTAAGCCTATGGCACGGCTTTACGCCAATGCTGGCGCTGAGCGTGGTGACCCTAGCGATCGGCGTCGGTATTTATCTGTGCTGGAGCCGCATCCAGCGGCGCTTGAAGGCTTTCCGCTTCATCGATGACTGGGGCCCCGATGCACTATATGACCGGGCCTTAGATGCGCTGGTCAAGTTCTCTGGCTGGCAAACAGGTCTGATTCAAACTGGCAGCTTGCGTCACTATATGGCGATGAGCGTGGGCATCGTCACATTAGCGGTTTTGATCGCCATGGTGCTGAGCGGCGCACTGGCTCTTCCTGCGCTTCATACCGAAGGGGTCGGCGTAGAAATCATATTGCCTATGTTATTAATTGCAGCCTCCATCATGGTGCTGCGTTCCCGCAGCTTTGTACAGGGAATCATTTCTGCGGGCGCTGTCGGATTTGGTGTGGCGATTGTATTCCTGCTTGGAGGCGCCCCTGACTTAGCCTTTACCCAGTTTTCGGTTGAAGCGCTGTCCGTCGTCATTCTGCTGGCAGTGATCGGCCACATGCCTTTTCGCACATCCGATCCACGCTCATCCAGGCAACGCATGCGAGACGCCTTCATCGGGATGATGTTCGGATTGATGTTCGTCGTCGTGATGTTCAGTGTGGTGGCGCTTCCGTTCAACGAGTCTTTGTCTGACTTTTTCCGCGAATCGAGCTACCCATTGGCTCATGGACGCAATCTCGTTAACGTCATCATTGTGGATTTCCGGGCACTGGATACCTTGGGTGAGATCACGGTGCTGGCGCTTGCGGCCTTGGCTGCTGTCGCGGTGTTCTTCAGCGCCGGCAAGCCGAATGAACCCTTCGCTGATGATGCAAGAGCCATTTCAGGGGAAAAGCCATGAACTCCATCATTTTCAGGGTCGGATCTACCGTCGTTCTTCCATTCGCTTTACTGCTGTCGCTCTATTTGCTTTGGCGCGGCCATAACGAGCCGGGCGGAGGCTTTATTGGCGGTCTTATTGCGGCGGCAGGATACGCCTGCTATGCCTTGCCTCGGGGATATGCGGCTCTTAGGCCGGTCCTGCCCATTGACTCCTTGCAACTGCTGGCGCTCGGACTCGGCGCTGCATTGATCTCTGGTTTAGCTGGCTTAATGGGGACCACCGCGTACCTGACACATGCCTGGATAGAGGTTGCAGGTATCGCACTGGGTACGACGCTGCTCTTTGATATCGGTGTCTACCTTACCGTACTCGGGGCCATCCTGACATTTCTCAGCCTTTTCCTGGAGCAATGAATGGAGCCACTTTACATCGTCGCAATCGGCGTGATGGCGGGTGCCGCAGCCTATCTTTTGATGTCGCGCAATGTGCTGCGCATGGTCTTGGGGCTGCTGCTACTTGGCAATGCCGCCAACCTCACCATCTTCGTCGCCGGTCGTCTAGGTTCTAGTTTGCCACCGCTTATAGCGGGTGATCAGACCACCATCGCTGTTAGCGCCAACCCTCTACCGCAGGCTCTAATCTTGACAGCGATCGTGATTTCATTTTCTCTGGTCGCCTTCACAGTAGTGTTACTGCATAAGGCGCATCAACGCCTGCATATTGTCGATACCGAAGCAATGAGAGTTGCGGAGCCCGTCGAATCAGATACGGCGCGTGACGTGAGTGAGGCCAAGCAATGATGTCGTCGCATGTCCTGCTCACCCTCCCAATTGCAGCGCCCCTGGTCGGTTTGACGCTGACGACACTGCTGTGGCGTATGCCCCGTCTACAACGGCTCGCCAGCCTTGCTGCAAGCTTCATCTTCCTATGGAGTGCCATCGCACTGCTAAGCGCCACCGTAGATGGCACCATTCTGGCGACCCAGTTTGGCTCCTGGGAAGCGCCCTTCGGAATCAGCTTCGTTGCCGATAACCTGACATCGGCTATGGTGCTCATTACGGCCATCATGGCCGTGGTGATTGCAATTTATCAGCTGACTGACCCGGAAGAAAATGGCCGTCCCATGTTCCATCCTTTGTATCACGGGCTGCTGCTGGGTGTGACTGGCGCCTTTATGACCGGCGACATCTTCAATATGTATGTATGGTTCGAGATCATGCTGATCTCGTCCTTTGGTCTGCTGGTGTTAGGGGGAACGAAAGAGCAACTGGATGCTGGCGTCAAGTACGTGATGCTCAATCTCGTCATGACCACCATATTTCTGGTGGCCGTCGCCTTCCTGTATGGCGCAACCGGCACCCTAAACATGGCCGATCTTGCGAACCGGGTTCCCGCCATAGAAAATACCGGCCTAGTAAGTACCTTGGCTATTTTGTTTCTGTTGGCCTTTGCTTCCAAAGCGGCATTATTCCCTTTGTTCTTCTGGCTGCCCGCTTCCTACCACACAGCGAGCACACCGGTACTGGCGATCTTTGCTGCATTACTGACCAAAGTAGGTGTATATGCCATCGTGCGGTGCTTCACACTTATTTTTCCGGTCACAGAGGGGCTGGCGACCGTCATCGGCATCATAGCTGCGCTTACCATGATCACCGGCGTTCTTGGTGCCGCATCCCACTTCGACATTCGGAAGATTCTTTCCTTTCACATCATTAGCCAGATCGGCTACATGCTTGTAGGCGTTGCGATTGCAACACCATTGGCGCTTGCCGGTTCGGTACTTTATATCGTGCACCACATCATCGTGAAGGCCAACCTCTTCTTGATTGGTGGCGTCATTAGAAGAAAGAGTGGTTCCTATCAACTCAAACGGATCGGCGGCCTGCACCGAACAGCCCCTTTCCTTGCAATCATGTTCTGTATTCCCGCACTATCGCTTGCGGGTTTGCCGCCTCTGTCGGGCTTTTGGGCCAAATACCTCGTCGTCAAGCCCAGTCTCGATGCTGGCAGTTGGTACTTGGCAGTCACTGCCTTGGTCGTGGGCGTGCTCACACTGTATTCCATGCTGAAAATTTGGAATGAGGCGTTCTGGAAAACCCCTGCAACACCAGTACCCATCCCCACTCAGGATTCGAATAGTTCATTCGCTGCACAGTATGTTGCCATCGCTACCTTGTCAGCGATCACTCTGTGTATTGGTTTGAACCCTGAGCCATTTGTAGTTTTCTCTATCGAAGCGGCAGACCAGCTGACGAACAGTAGTCGCTACATCAACGCTGTATTGGAGGGCCCTCATGCACGTGATTAACTGGCTATTCAACTGGACAGTGCTCATCCTCACCTTCGGCAAGGAACTGGCAAAATCCGTCCAAGATGTTGTGTTGAACGTTGTCAACCCAAAGCGCGTTTCTCACAGTGCCATCGTCGAAGTTCCTCTGGACGTGAAAAGCGACTTGGGTATCGCGCTTCTTGCAAACATGATCACATTGACTCCGGGTACGACGACACTGCACATCTCAGAAGACAAGAGTCGCCTGTACGCGCATGTGATGAATTACTCGGATTCGGTGGTCTCAGATATCAAACAGGGGTTTGAGCGCCAGATATTGAAGGTGCTGCGATGATAGATACTGTGTTTTCGGCCACCATCGAGATCAGCAAATTCCTGCTGTTCTTGTCCATGATTTTGGTGTGCATACGTATAGTCCGTGGACCGCACGCCGGGGATAGGGTCGTTGCTCTAGACATGCTGTGCCTGCTCGGGGTCGGCGTGGCGGCGCTAGCGGCCATTGCCAGCGGCTCAACGGCATTTATTGACGTGGTGCTTGGCATTGCCCTCATTGGTTTTCTCGCGACCGTGGCCTTTGCTGGTTTCATTGTGCGGGGAACCGCACAAAATGGAGAGGACTAAAATGTTGATGTGGCTGTCTGCACTCTGTGTGCTCTCTGGATCCATCATCACGTTCATTGCGGCTTTAGGCGTTCTGCGCCTGCCTGACTTTTTCATGCGTATGCACGCGGCAACCAAAGCAGGCGTGGTCGGGCCCAGTCTGCTTTTGGTGGGAGCAGGTCTGTATGAGCCCTCATGGGGCACATGGATCAAGATTGCTCTGGCCATTTTGTTCCTTTTCATGACGACTCCGATTGCTGCCCATCTACTCGGGAAAGCCGGTTACATGGGCGGCGTCAGCCTTTGGGCGGGAACTTCACGCGACGACTTGAACGATGTGCTCCCCTCCGATGCTTTCGTAGAAGCGGAGGGGAGCATATCTAGTGGGAAGCCGGAGGCTAATATGATGGCCAGCGCACCCACAACGTTGCCAAGGCATTGAGCTCTGGCTGTGGCGCAGCATTAATAATATGCCAGTGCGTGACAAGAGGAGTCCGATATTTTGAAATGGTTCCGCCGTATACCTCTATTGGTCAGGATCCCTTTGCTTTCCGCCATCATGATCTTTGCGATCGCTATGATGGTGACACAGATAGCAGTCCTCAGCCTATCGAAACAGTATGAACAGCTGACGGAGCGAGTGGGACAAGTTTATCTGGACGGACTGTCTGCGTCAGTTCTGCCCGCCTATCGGCAGCATGACTTAGAAGGAATTGAGCGAGCCCTGCGACAATCCTTAGATTTTTATTTGGGTATAGTGGACCGGCAGCTCGCGCTCATCGACAAGGGCACCGGCACCATTGCTCATGTATCCGGCCCCAATCTGAAAGCTATCACACCGCCGCCTGACGCCGTTACCCAAATCCCAAAGGGGTACGCTTATGAACCTGAATCCCAAAGCATGTGGGTCTGGCGTGAGTTGGGAGAAAGCGGAATCATCGCTGCGAACTTAGATCTTTCCGAATATGCGCAAAAGCGCTCAGCCCTGCATTTACAGCTATTGCTAATTAGCGCACTGATGAGTATCGTGGCCGCGCTCGGTGGCTACATAGTAATTCGCCGTATGCAACGCCCGTTAAGAATCATAAACGAGCATTTATCAAGTGCGGTCGCTTTCGGTCCTCAGAAAATTGAAGAATCAAACATCCCAAAGGACGACGAAGAAACGTCTACGCTAATGCTGGCATACAACCGTATGACTACGGCCGTGCAGGATCGCGAAAGACTGTCCGAGCAACTTGCTAAGCAAGACCAGCAGGCATTGTTAGGTCGCATTGCTGCAACGCTGGCTCATGAGCTGCGCAATCCACTGACTGGCATGATGACTGCCCTCCAGACCATACGTATGTATGGTGAAAATACCCGTAGTCGGGGTGAAGCATTGGATTTCATAGACCGCGGAATCCAGTCCCTTCAGGGTGTTGCGGAGGCGACGTTAAAGACGTATCGTCCAAGCGCTCCAGGCCCTGACCTGGAAAGCCAGGACCTGCATGACGTGCTCCTACTGGTAGAACCCCATGCGGCACGCAAAAGAGTGAATGCGGCACATCATCTTGCACCATTTCCGTCGATACAACTGGATGCGTTCAAAATCCGGCAAATTGCTCTAAACCTCCTGCTCAACGCCATCCAGTCTTCACCAGCAGGCGGCACAGTGACACTTGAGGCGTCTTACCGTGACAACGTCTTTACCATGAAGGTAAGCGACGAGGGCGATGGGTTACCCCAGCACGTACGAAACTTTCTTTTGGCCGAAGATGCAACACTCAGCGACCGATCCCTAGGGTTGGAGATCGTACGCCGCCTAACCCAGGATATGAATGGTGAAATTACGGTGTACAACGAAGAAGGCCAAGGCTCTACCATCGAGTTAAGATTTCTCTTGATGGAGATTAACACTCAATGAAACGAGAAAATATCGACGTACTCTTGGTTGAAGACGATGGCGTCTTGGGTGGGGCCGTAGCACAACGCCTACGTTTGGAAGGGATGTCGGTTCACTGGGCACAAACTGTTTCTGAAGCGCTGGGAAGCCTTGAGAAGTACGAACCTGCACTCATGCTGTGCGACATTAGGCTTCCCGACGGAACCGGTACGGACTTATACAAGCGCGCGGGGAAGCTCATATGGGAAACGGACGTTATATTTGCTACGGCATACGCAGATATTCAGCAAGCCATTGACCTGGTCAAAACAGGTGCCACTGACTATTTGATAAAGCCGTATGACATTAATGAACTTGTCAGGCGAATCAAGGCTAGCCTTGCTCGTGCCACACTGCCGCGTGGGGTAAAGACTCCGTTACGCGGCTTTCACTATGAAACACCGGAGATGGGCCGGGTTGTATCTCATTTAAGACGGTTGGCGCGAGAGAGTTTTTCAATATTACTCGTAGGAGAAAGTGGCACGGGCAAGGAAATGGCTGCCCGGCTAATCCATGAAGCCTCTGGGCGGCCACCAGCGCCTTTGATCCCTGTCAGCTGTGCAGACATCACTGAGACGACGTTAGAAAGTAAGTATTTCGGCAGTGAAATCGCCCCTGCACATAGCGCCTCGATGCCTAGTATGGGTTTGTTGGAGCAGGTAGGCACAGGCACATTATTCTTAGATGAAATTTGTGAAATGCATCCGAAGATGCAAATTCTTCTTGCTCGTGCACTGCAGGATGGGGGTTTCCACAGAGTCGGGGGCAATACGTTTGTACCTTTCAAGGGACGTGTCGTGGCAGCGACCACCGCAGATATCAACGCGGCTCTTGAGTCGGGTCAGTTGCGTGCTGATCTTTACTATCGCTTGCAGAACGCTCAACTTACCCTTCCCTCTCTGCGGGAACGAGTGGCAGATGTCATTCCGCTGACAGAAAAATTCTTGGAAGCTTACGGCTCCAACAATCCGTTAGCACCCTTCTCGCTTGCTGACGCAGCAAAAAAGGCACTTGTCACGCATCAGTGGCCCGGGAATGTGCGTGAACTTACAAATAGGATCGTGCAGGCCTGCGCATTAGCCGACAGATCCGTACTCGATGTCAGCGACATATTTCCTGAAATGTCTCAGCAACCAGGCACACAGCCCTCTCTTTACCGCGCACGTGCAGACGCAGAACGAGAAGAGATTGAGCGAGTGATCGCTGAGTGCGGTGGAAGGGTAGGTGAAGCAGCAAAGCGACTTGGTATATCACGAACTACGCTCTGGAAGCGGCGAAGAAGTGAAGATACGCCATGAGTCTAGACAGCCGCTAGCTTAACTGCCGGCCGTAAAAAAGCCTTCCGTGCTGCTCGCCTTAGCAGAGCATATTAAGCACCGATGGGCTATCTTTCAGCCCCACTCATATTTATACCCTAGCTGTCTCGGGGTAGAAAAATCGCGTCCCTACTATCAAAAAGTGATACAACTCACTGGCAAGTGAATAGTCATACTCTTGACCATTCTTTCCTCTCACGCCGTATCATTAAATGTCACAATAGCCCATTATGATTACTTACCTAATAGAATACGGTTGAATTCATATTAGACAAGCAATGTTTTTAAATTACATATACACTTACAACTCACCAACAATGCATCCACCAATTGAAGAATTCCATGACGCCGAGTCCTACAAGCAGCATAGGCGAACGCTTACTTGCCGCACGTAAGAAGCGCGGCCTATCCCAAGAAGCATTGGCCAACCTCCTCGACCCCCCTATAAGCCAAAGTGCTATCGCCCATATTGAAAACGGTCGCAACGAGACTTCCCGTCACATCGTTTGGATTGCGGCAGCCCTTCACGTTCGTGCTGAATGGCTTGTCACTGGCAAGGGAGAGATGTTTGAGATGGAATGGCCATGGCCGGAAACCTCTAGGTATACGTTGGAGGAACTGCCTGCCCCCGTACTGGAAGATATCGGTGACTACATAAAGATGAAGATCGGGCAACAAGCCAAACGCACCAAAGACCACGATTGAGCACCGACGACCTAGTGGATTGAGTCCTCAGCTATCACCCAAGATACAAAAACAAACAATAAAAATACCCGAACCGCCCTGGGTTCCATAGCGAACCAGGGCGATTCTTTTTGTGTCACTCCAAAGCAGATTTTTCGGTTTTCTTGAGCTTTTAGTCTTCTACACGACTATTTATTATTACTTACATATTGACTATAGCAAGTAGATACGTAATGATTGCTACAAGCCTGCTCTTTAACAACACGACACCGATGAATACCGCGCCCTGCCCTACAACGGGCGGTGCGAGTGCGCGGCTACCCGTGTCGCCGGCATCATGCGGGGCGATAAGCACCTGGGTAGGAGTAAAGCAGGTGAAAAATCATTTCTCTCTTGGGCCGGTAGCGACTGGCATAAACCGGGGGAAGTAGATGACGATCCGTAACTACGGACGCCGGTACTGCCAAAGGCAGGCCACATTCGATGGATGGCGCGTAATCCATTGATGACAGCGGCAAAGACCGCAGTTTTCAGCAACCCGACGAACCACGATAGTGGGTCAGCGGCGGGCTCTACCGAAAATGATCCAAGCAACTGGTTTCCATCGCTGCATCTTGGCGGACCAGTCACGAAGGCGCTGACCGCGCCTGCTTTGGAAAGCATCTTGGGTGATTACCGCTCAGGATGTTTCCCAAGGTTTAATGGAGGAAGAAATGAAGGAACAGACCCTGCCAAACATCTTTGGCTACCCGTCAACCGGACATCAAGCCCTGCAGCAATCCGACCAGGCACTTCTGTATCGCATTCACACAGCAGAGGCGAAACTTGGGGTGTCCCGATCAACCATCTATCGGTTAGTCAACGAAGGCGAGCTGGTACTCATCAAGATAGGCAAGCGGTCCAGCGGCATCACAGCAGCCAGCCTGCATGCGCTCATTGAACGGAACAAGGCATTTTCCAGCTAGGCCAAGGTGCTATTGTTTGCTTTAATTTTTATTGATAGTACGGACCCTGCACAGTGCCAATTGGATGCCGCCCCATATGAGGCAAGGGTCGTGCAAAATAATGCTATGTCTAAGGAGCAGGTATGAACGACCACAGCACGCCCGCCGTGTCTAATCAGGCCGCTTACGCAGCAGTCCACACCGACATCGTCACGCTGCTGGATTCCGCCCGCGGTGCCGCCGCACGTAGCGTCAATTCGTTAATGACCGCCAGCTATTGGGAAATTGGTCGTCGTATTGTGGAATTCGAACAGGGCGGGCAGGAACGGGCCCACTACGGCGAGGCCTTGATGGTGCGGCTGGCAACCGACTTGAGTGCTCGCTTTGGTCGTGGTTTTTCCAAGCGAAACCTCGAACAAATGCGACTGTTTTATCTAGCTTGGCCAACTGACCAGATTGCGCAGACAGTGTCTGCGCAATTCACGCTTCCTCTAATTCGCCAGGCAATTTCCGGCAATTCTGTACCTGCTAGAAATTCCGGAACGGCGACTCGGAATTCCATCGACCTCGCCTCTCTAGCCAAGGCTTTCCCGCTGCCATGGTCAGCCTACGTGCGCCTACTCTCGGTCAAGAATCCACAGGCCCGTGCTTTCTACGAAACCGAGACGCTACGTTGCGGTTGGTCAGTGCGCCAGCTCGACCGGCAAGTGAACAGCCAGTTTTACGAGCGCACCGCCCTATCGCACAACAAGACTGCGATGCTGGAAAAGGGTGAGGTAGCCGCACCTGGTGATGTCATCACGCCCGAACAGGCAATTAAAGACCCGTTCGTGCTGGAGTTTCTCAATCTCAAGGACGAGTATTCTGAGTCCGACCTTGAAGAGGCACTGATCCAGCATTTAGCCGACTTCTTATTGGAGCTAGGAGACGATTTTGCCTTTGTCGGCCGTCAGCGGCGCCTGCGCCTGGACGATAGTTGGTTTCGTATCGACCTCTTGTTCTTTCACCGCAGTTTGAAATGTTTGCTGGTTATTGATCTCAAAGTCGGCCAGTTTAGTTACGCCGATGCCGGTCAAATGCACATGTACCTGAATTACGCACGAACACATTGGATGAAACCTGGCGAAAACCCACCTATAGGGCTGATCCTGTGTGCAGGCAAAGGCAGCAACGAGGCCCACTATACGCTGGAGGGTTTATCCAACAAAGTGCTGACAGCTGAATACCGGACGGCGCTGCCGGATGAAAAGCTGCTGGCCGAGGAGCTGGACAAAACACGACGGGAATTAGAAGTACGGAGAATCAAGCGTGGTAGCGAATCGACGAACGACATGTGAATGGAGATGCAGATATTTGATGGAAACTCGCAATGACCTCACTGCGTTGCGTGCCGAGAACACCTGACTGATCCCACTGCTCGAATCCGACATAGAGATCGAACCGCAGGCCAGTTTTGTTGTTTTTTTGCACTTGTACCCCAGCTTGTACCCCGCAGTTCACATAAGTCCGGAAAAGCACGTCTCTACGTGCTTCCCGGCCATCAATCAGATTCCGCCCCAGCCACCATATCCTATTCCCACCCCGTCTCACCAAGCCCCATTTCCATCGCGAAAACAAGGACTTGCAGCTCTTCCCCATAAACGGGGAATGAGCCCGAACCGGCCGAAGAAATGGTGGCGGTCACCCAAAAAGCTCAAGCACTGATCGCTACGATTAAGAACGAAACCTTGCTGGCGATGCGCGGTGCATTGAACGAGCAAAGTGCCGGCATCTGACCTCACGCAGTATCGGCCTGTAGGCAGGCCCGAATTCGCTCGGCGACTATTTCTAGCGCCTCTGGTTGAGCAGGAACAGCCGCATGGTCACGGAACATCGTGTCCGGTCCTCTCGGGATGACGTGGAAGTGACAATGCGGTACGGTCTGGCCAGCCGCTTCACCGCGTAGAATCTTGGCAAAGATGTTATTGGGATCATAGGTCATTTTGCCAGCATGCCTCCATGCCAGTAGGAATCAAATCTGTTCATTGGGAACTCTCCAAGGGTGTGGATATCTGCCCGCTATAGCGAGCAGCGACTCGCGAAATCCATCCGGACGCGCTCGCCATTGTCTATGTTCACAGAATAGTGGGATTTGGCGCATCGCCGTAGACCTGTTTAGGGTCAAATTTTTTGTCGGCTTCCCTGAAGACCAGCGCATCGCCTTGCGTGCGTTCGTTTCCGATCGGAACGCGCCGATAGAAGCAGGACCGATACCCCACATGGCAGCTTGCGCCCGAGCCGGCCACCCGCGCGCGCAGCCAGACGGCATCCTGGTCGTCGTCAATGCGCAATTCCTCGACCGCCTGCACCAGCCCACTGGTGGCGCCTTTGTGCCACACCGTCTGGCGTGACCGGCTCCAATAATGCGCCGCACCGGTTTCGATCGTCATGTGTAGGGCTTCGGCGTTCATGTAGCCCAACATCAGCACCTCCCCGGTATCGGCATCGGTGGTCACGCAGGGGATGAGCCCGTCGCGGTCGAACTTGGGTGCCAGTGCGGTACCTTCTTCAACTTGTTCGACCGAAGTCCTAGCGGCAAAACGCACAGCCGTCGTAGTATCGTGCCCGGCCACACTATCGGCGGGCGAAGGGGTATCGGTTTGAGTGGTCATGCTGACCTCCTTGTCGTCAATGGTGTCATGAGGTGCCAATGCTCGCACTCTCCACGTTCTTATCCAGCAGAAGACGATAACCATCCTCTGCCGACAGGTGTCGCTGGTCCGTTTCCTCGAACAGGTCCAATATCCGCAGCTGCGGTAGCGTCGCTTTCAGCCCCGCGCGTTTCAATTCGCCGCTATCGTTCATGATGTTCCCCCGGTTCCGGCCGGCCCTTGTAAAGACCCGTGGCCCTGGGGCGACGCCGCCTCCAGGAATGCAAGGGGGCCGCCCAACGGTTGTCCGGCCAAGGTTTCATCCCGCACTACGACATGACCGCGCACCACGGAGGCTATCGGCCATCCTGTCACTCGTACGCCGTCGTAAGGTGTCCAGCCCGCCACGCTGGCAATCCAGCGGTTGGTAATCTCTCGGCGGGCCTTCAGATCGACCAGCGTCAGGTCGGCGTCGTAGCCGAGCGCAATGCGCCCCTTGCCCGCCAGGCCGAAGATGCGGGCCGGCCCTGCGCTGGTGAGATCCACCAGCCGTTCCAGGCTGAGCCGGCCCGCATGCACATGATCGAGCATGATCGGCACCAAGGTCTGCACGCCGGTCATGCCGCTGGGCGACTGCGGATAAGGCTGCGCCTTTTCCTGCAAGGTGTGCGGCGCATGGTCGCTGCCCAGCACGTCCACCACGCCGTCTCGCACCGCCTGCCATAGGGCTTCGCGGTGGTGCGGCTCCCGCACCGGCGGATTCATCTGGGCAAAGCTGCCCAGGCGCTCATAGCAGTCCGGTGCGGCCAGGGTCAGGTGGTGCGGCGTGGCCTCCACGCTGACGCGGTGCTTGTGCGCCGCCAGGAAGGCCATTTCCTCTGCCGAGGAGACGTGCAGGATGTGCAGCCGGCGGTCCACCTCGGCCGCCAGGCGAACGATGCGCTGGGTGGCCGCCAGGGCACTGGTTACATCGCGCCAGGCGGGATGGTCGCGCACGTCGCCGCTTTCCTGCACCAAAATCTTGCGCTCGCGCAGCCGGGCCTCATCCTCGGCGTGCACCGCCATGCGGCGGCGGCCATGGCGCACGATCCGGCGCAGCACGTCTTCGTCGTCGGCCAGGAGATCGCCGAAAGAACTGCCCATGAAGACCTTGACGCCCGCGCAGCCGGGCAGCCGCTCCAGCTCGGCGAGCTGCTCCGCGTTCACCGCCGAGCCGCCGATGTAGAAGGCGTAGTCGCACCAGGCGCAGCCTTGGGCGCGGTCGAGCTTGGCCTGCAAGTCGTCAACCGTCAGCGTCAGCGGATTCGTGTTGGGCATCTCGAAAACACCGGTCACGCCGCCCAGCGCCGCGCCGCGCGTACCCGCCTCGAAGGTTTCTTTGTGCGTGAGTCCGGGCTCGCGGAAGTGAACCTGGCTGTCGATCACTCCGGGCAGCACATGCAGGCCCGCCGCATCGAGAGTGGTGTCTGCGGTCCACCCGGTGGCGTCCAGCGCCACGATGCGACCAGCCAGGCAGACCACATCGCACATCGTGCGACCGCTGGGCGTCATGACGGTGGCGCCCGTCACGCAAAGATCGGCATGGCGGCGGCCCAGCCGATCGGCAATGTCCAGGTCGTTAAGCATCGTGAATGACTTCATCGAATAAACCACCTATCCCCGTGCCGTCGAACGGCTGGGCTACGAGCGTATCGGGAGCGATGTCGTTCATGGCGGCTCGGAGTTCGTTTTGGATAGTCTTGTATCCCAGCACCAGACTGTTGTTGGTGCGCGCCACGTCTTCGGAGAATTCGCTAGCGTCGGCCGAGGTGCGGGGAAAGCTGGCCAGGTCCGTCGGGTCGCCGCGGGGATTCTTACGGATCATGGGTTCTTTGAGGGTAAATTGCGTGGCGGCTCGTTTGACGCCATGGCATGCGGGGTTGGTATTGAGCCAGGCGAGTCGACGTGCTCGTGTTGGCCGCGCCGGCCAAGCAGCACCCGCTGCAATAGCGTGAGATGGGGAAACTCCACCAGCATGCCGATGACGATGGCGGCATACACCAGCGGCTGATTCGGCAACGCGACCATGGTCACGGCGAGCATCAACGGGGCGTTGCGGGCCGCGACGGTCATGGTCAGCAGGGCGTGTTCGGGATAGGCGAGCCGGCCCAGGCGGCTCATCGCCTCGCCGAGCAAAAAGGTGGCGACGAAGAAGACGAATACCGCCAGCAGTACCCAGCCGAACACGGCGCTGTGCTGGAGGATGACGGCGATGTTGCCGGCGAAGATCTCCACCACCAGCAGTGCGATGACCCAGGGTGTTGCCAGGTCGACCCAGCGCAGCAGACGATCGAACCGTTCGGCGGCCAGCAGGCGGCGCAGGAGGTAATGGGCCGCCACCCCCACGGCGAACGGCACGAGAAACCAGTGCAGCAGCGTGCTGCCGATGACGTCGGCCTGGATAGGAACGGCACTGCGCGTGAAAAGATAGAGATAGACCGGATACAGCAGAAGCTGCACCATCATATTGATCGGGATGAGGGCCGTGCCCAGGGCCACGTTGCCGCCCGCCAGTCGCGTGAAACCCAGGAACCAGTCCGTGCAGGGCGACATGAAGTAGATCACCAGCCCGACCATGAACAGGGGGTATGCCGACAACGCGACCGAGGCAATGGCGTAGCTGATGACGGGAACAAAAAGGTAAGTGGCAAGCAGGGCCAGACCCAGAAAGCGCAAGTTGCTCCAGGCGCGCACGACGGCCTCGAAGCGCACGCCGAAGAAAAGCAGCACGACCAGCGCCAGCAGAGTGCCGTCCACGTAATCGCGCAGCGCCTCGCCCGCCACCGGCCACTGGTGGCCCACGACCGCACCGCCGAGAATGCTGGCGACCAGCAGTACGGAAACCCACGATGGTCGGACAATGTTCTTGAGGACGGTCAGCATTCGCAGCCCTCGCAGCATTCGCTGTTGCCGAAGGGCCCCCAGGCGCCGGCGCCGGTTTTCAATGCGCTCGTGTCCCGATCCAGGCACTGGCCGATGCTGTCCGCGATCAAGCCGAAGCGCTGGCGGAACTTATAGATAAAGCAGTAGATGCGCTTATCGTGGCGTACCTGCGGACCGACCAGGAAGAGGCCCGGGGTGATGGTCGATTCGTCGGCTTCGGACAGCATTACGCGGCCATCCTCGTCCCAGCCCCAGAGTTCGGCGATCTGCTGGGCACCGCCGCCTTTGACGAATCCCGTTCCCAGGATCGGCGCCTGTTTCTCGTCCCAATACCGGCCATCGCCTGCGTGGATACGGAAAACACCGCCTTCGTTCTGCGTCACCCCGATCACGTCGACCCCGAACAGAATCTCCAGCCTGCCGGTATCGACCGCCTCGTAGAGCCGCTGCCGGGTGTAGGGTGAGAGCGACAGACTCGGGTCGTGCGGGCCTTGCGGATCCCACGTGGACTTGCGCGCAAGTAGGCGTACCTTGCGCCCGAGCTTGACCAAGTTGACCGCCGCGTCCACGCCGCTCTCGTAGCCGCCGATCACGGTATAGCGGCGGGCCTTGAAGGCCGCCCAATCGGCGACTTGGGCGTAGTGCGCGCACCATTGGGCCCCCGGGAAAGGAGCCAGATCGGGAAACTGGTACTCGCCCGTCGCCCAGGCCAAGAAACCCGCCTGCAGCCTGCCCTTCGAGGTATCCAGGATGAAGCCGCCACCTGTCACCGCCGCCACCGCTTCCACCTTGCAATCGCTGGCGATAGGTAGCTCATGACCCTTGGCGATGAAGGCCAGGTACTCGGCGTATTGGGGGCCGCTCAGATGCTCGGCGCCCGCGTGAATCGCCGGCGAGCTGGGCTCGTTCACGGCATTCAGGTCAGCCAGGCCGAAGGGGTTGCTGTGAAAGGACGGCGTGATAAAGCGGGTCTGCGCCGGCCAGCGCCGGAACGACTCGCCGACGCGCCCGGCCTCCAGTACGCCGTACTTCAGCCCCGGTACTTTCTGCAGCGCCAGGGCCATGCCGATCCCGGCAGCACCAGCACCGACGATGGCGACATCCAGGCGGTGCATCAGGCGTTCCTGTTTTTGGCGCCGCCCTGGCGGGCCTTGAAACGCGGATTGGACTTGCAGATGATGTAGATACGGCCGCGGCGGCGCACGACCTGGCAATCGCGGTGGCGCGTTTTGGCGTCTTTCAAAGAGGAGAGAACTTTCATGAGGGCTCCTTTGTGAGCAAAATGGAAAAATCAACAGGATGGTTTCATGGCGTATCGGTCTCTGTTTCAGGGTGGACAGGATTTGGCGCACGGATCATCGAGGCAGTTTCCCCGCTCCACGTCTCGGCGGCACTGGGTCGTGGCCGCCTGAATGCCAAGGGTGGCAGCGCCCGACCCGGCAGACGGTCAGCCACATCCCCCGCAACGCCCCCTGCGCGCGCAACGCCTCGATGGCGTACTGCGAACATGAAGGATGGAAGCGGCAACTCCTGCCCATCAACGGGCTGATGCCAAGCTGATAGCCGCGAATGAGGAGGATGAGGATGCGGCCGAGGATCATAAGACGGCCTCCATTCCGACTCGCCAAGTGGTGCCCTCGGTTGAGTCCTGCACTGTGATTCCGGCATCTTCCAACTGCCTCTTCAGGACATCGGCGCGGGCAAAATCATTATGCGCGCGGGCCTGTGTGCGCTGCTCAATTAACTGCTCTACCCAGGCGGCATCGATGACGTCCGACGTGGGCAAGGCTTGATAGCCCTGCAGGTCGGCGACCGCGCGCGCAGCATCGGCCTGCAGCAAGCCGAGCAAGCGGGCGGAGTAGAGCAGGCGAGCCTTCAGGTTCATGCGCACGTTATCGGACGACGCCCGCTCCAGCTCGCTCGCTAACTGGTGCAGCCGAGCAAGTGCCGCCGGTGTATTGATGTCATTGGCCAATGCAGCGAACACTTCCTCATCAGGCCCTACGCCCTCAGCGGCCTCGATGTGCGCTGTCTTTTCAAGCGCGCGGTAAAAACGAACCAAAGTGCGGCACGCATTAGTCAGCCGTTCGTCGGTCCAATCCAAGGGGTGGCGGTAGTGCGAAGACAACAGCGCAAGCCGTATGGCCTCGCCGGGCGCAAGTTTTAACAAATCGCGGACTAGCAATACATTGCCCAGTGATTTGGACATCTTCTGTCCATCGACGGTGACAAAGCTGTTGTGAACCCAGGTACGGCAGTACAGGACGCCGTGGGCGCACGTACCCTGAGCGATTTCGTTTTCGTGGTGCGGGAAGATCAGGTCCTGGCCTCCGCCATGAATGTCGAGCGTCTGGCCCAGGTGCTGGCCGATCATGGCCGTGCATTCGATGTGCCAGCCGGGGCGCCCGCGTCCCCAGGGGCTGTCCCACCCAGGCAGCTCAGGCGTGGACGGCTTCCACAATACAAAATCCAGGGGATTGCGCTTGTAGGGCGCGACTTCCACGCGCGCACCGGCCATCATGTCCTGGGGCCTGCGCCCGGACAGGCGCCCATATTCCGGAAAAGAGGCTACGTCGAACAGCACATGCCCTTGGGCTTCATAGGCGTGCCCGCGTGCGATCAAGATGCGGATGAGATCGATGATGGCCGGTATGTGCTCGGTGACGCGGGGCGCCAGATCCGGCGCCAGCACGCCCAAGGCGTGCATGTCTTCGTGGTAAGCGTCGATGTAGCGTGCCGTGATTGCGCCGATGGGCACGTCTGCCGCCGCCGCTGCCGCGTTGATCTTGTCGTCCACGTCGGTGAAGTTGCGCGCATAGGTGACATGCGGGTAGACGTGACGCAGCAGTCGGGCGAGCACGTCGAAGACCACGGCCGGCCGCGCGTTGCCCAGATGCGCGTAGTTGTAGACGGTCGGGCCGCACACGTACATCGTGACGTGATCCGGGCTTGTGGTGCGCAGCGACTCCTTGCTTCGCGTCAAGGTGTTGTACAAATGGATGGCGGGCATCATGCGGCCGCCTCCCGCAGCTGGGGCAAGACATCGCGAAAGGCCCGGAAGGTGTCTTCGATATTTTGACGGCTCACATCCCGGGTGATGAACACCAGCCGCGAGCGCCGATCCGCGCTGGGCCAGCGCCGGGAGTGTCGCGGGTGGATGAAAAATATGCTGCACACCGTGGATGACCACCGGCTGGTCGCTCCCCTCGATGTTCAGGATACCCTTGACGCGCAGGATGTTCTCTCCGACGAAACTCATCAGCACCTCCAGCCAGGCGGCCAACAGGTCTTCGGGAATTGGTTCGTCCACTGCGAAGCAGAATGCGCGGATGTGATCGTCGTGGCGATTGACATCGTGGCGATGGGCCTCGTGACCATGGCCGTCATGGTCACGATGATGCTCATCCTCATGATGGTGGGCATGGGCATGGCCGACTTCCTTATCATGGCGATGCGTGTCGTCCGCGTATGCTTCCTCGCGCAGCCAGCGCTCGACGTCGGGCGCCTTGCCCTCGGTCGAGAACAGTCCAAGATCCAGCACCTTGGTCGCCGCGATTTCGCCGTGGCGCACCTCCCAGCGCGACGCGGCCGGGTTGATGGCGTCGAGCCGGCGCAGGAACGCATCGCGCGTCTCGGTGTCCACCATGTCTGCTTTGGTGAGCAGCAGGCAATCGGCGATCGCGGCCTGGCGCACGGCTTCTACGTGGCGGTTCAGGGTGGCGTTGCCGGTGGCCAGATCAAGGGTTGTCACGATGCCGTCCAGGCGGTATCGGTTGACCACCTGCGGGTGGGTCATCAGCGTGTGAACGATTGGGGCCGGGTCGGCCAGGCCCGTGGTTTCGATCACCACGCGGTTGAACTGGCGCTGTCCGTTACGCGAGAAGCGCCAAGTCATGTCCGATAGCGTCTTGACCAAATCTCCCCGGATGGTGCAGCACAGGCAGCCGCTACTCATTTCCATGACAAGGTTTTCGGCACTATGGGTGAACAGCAGGTGGTCCAGGGAGATTTCACCGAACTCATTGATGATGACCAACGCGTCGGCCAATTCGGTCTGGCGTACCAGGTGGTTGAGCACTGTGGTCTTGCCGCTGCCCAGAAAGCCGGTGAGCAGCGTAACGGGTATGAGAGTGGAGGCAGGATGGTTCATGCGGGTCGGTGCCTGAGACGCCAGCGTCACGGCGACGCAGGCTTCGCTGCGCTGGCTATGCGCGATTGAAGCATCGGGAAGGTCGGTAAGTACGGTATCCAATTTATGCTCGATCAGTTGGCGGCGTGCCCCAACCTGCTGGGTGTATCCATAGTGTTGATAGATGCCGGCCGGCTGCATTGCACGGCGAATTCACGCATGCGCTCGACCATGCCGGCCAGGCCCGTCGCCCGCTGAGGCGATAAATGATGATGCAGCCCCATTTCTTTGAGACACCAGGGGGAGGCCGTCAACACGTCAGAAAAAGTTCTGCCGGAATAGAGACGAAACAAGAGCGCCATCAAGCCCGCAACGATGAGGGAGTCGCTTGTGCCGGTGAAGTAAATGCGGCCATCCCGCCACTCAGGCTTCAGCCAGACACTGGCTTGGCAGCCACGCAGCTTGTATCGGTCGATCCGATACGCTTGCGCAAACCCCTGCAGCGTCCTGCCCAGATCGATCAGGTACTGGTAGCGCTGCGGCCAATCGGGCAGGCAAGCGAAGGCCTGAACCAGCTCAGTCTGGATCGCGTCTTGATCAATATCCAGTTGCGGTTGCGAAGATGCCATCATGCTTGGGAATGACTCAGAATGCGGGTTGACGTTCGGGCCACTGTTCGAAGGGGGTGTGCCACTGCTGCCAGACCTCCGGACCGACGGCCATTTCCCCCTCGGTCAGCAGACAGGCATCGAAGTGCGCGCGCAGCGCGCGCTCGTCCATATCCATGCCGATCAGCACCAGCTCCTGGCGCGCGTCACCCACACGGTCGTCCCATTTTTCGCGGATCAGACGGACAGTTTCCGGGTCCTGCGGCCAGCGCTCCGGCGGCATGGCCGCCCACCAGTAGCCTGCCGGGCCATGCCGAACAATGGCGCCGGCCTGCGACCAGGAGCCGGCCAGTGTCGGATGGCTTGCCAGCCAGTAAAAGCCCTTGGAACGCACCACGCCCGGCAATTCGCTTGCGACATAGTCATGGAAGCGTTGCGGATGAAATGGTCGGCGCGCGCGGTAGACGAAGCTGCGAATACCGTATTCCTCGGTCTCGGGCGTATGGTTGCCGCGCAGTTCCTGCAGCCATCCGGGCGCCTTGGACGCTTCCTGGAAATCGAACAGGCCCGTGTCCAGCACGCGATCCAGCGGCACCTTGCCGAACTCGGCCACCTCGATGCACGCCCTGGGGTTCAGCGTGCGCAGAATTGCCATCAACCGTTCACGCGCTTGCTCGTCGATCAAATCCACCTTGTTGAGCACAAGGACGTCGCAAAACTCGATCTGTTCGATCAGCAGATCCACCACGGTGCGCTCGTCTTCTTCGCCCATGGATTCGCCGCGCGCTTGCAGGCTGTCACGCGAACCGTAGTCGCGCAAGAAGTTGTAGGCATCGACCACCGTCACCATGGTGTCCAGGCGAGCCACCTCGGCCAGGCTGCGGCCGTCTTCTCCCTCGAAGGTGAAAGTTTCGGCGACCGGCAAGGGTTCGGAAATGCCGGTGGATTCGATGACGAGCTGGTCGAATCGGCCCTCCTTGGCCAGACGGTCCACTTCAAGCAGCAGGTCTTCGCGCAAGGTGCAGCAGATGCAGCCGTTGCTCATTTCGACCAGCTTCTCGTCGGTGCGGGACAGTTCGGCTCCGCCCTCGCGCACCAGCGCGGCGTCGATATTGACCTCGGACATGTCGTTGACGATGACCGCCACGCGCCGTCCCTCGCGGTTGTTCAGAATGTGGTTGAGCAGCGTGGTTTTGCCTGCGCCGAGAAAACCGGAGAGGACAGTGACGGGCAATCGAGAGTCAGGTTGAAAAGTAGGTAGGTTCATCGCTCGGTATCTAAAGTCATAAGAAAAAAACTGTTGGCGCCCAGCCGCATCAGCATTGACCGCCCCGTTCAATCGCACAGCAACTGGAGCATTTGCCATGCACTTCAATGACCGCGCGGCGAAATTCGAATGCGCGGCCATTTGTCAGACGTTCATGGTCTTATCTCGTAGTTCACATGGGTTTCCCAGCCTTTAAATGTTATGTTATAACATACCATTAATGATTGAAGGGATGGCAATGATAATCATTGGCAGGAGGCACTCATGATCCCCCGTACATCTGAACAATGGCACCATTGCATCACCGTCGAATGTGGGATTGCGCTCACCCCGCAGTATGTGGAACTGCGCTTGGGCGTTTGGCGCAACGAACAGTCGGAGGAAACCCGACGATTTCGCCGCCTGTACGGCGATCCTCACTGGCTGGCGGTGCGGAAATGGTTCGAACGGGCCTCGCATGAACACTTCGTGGTGTGACGGCCTATCTGCTCACGGCGCAGGCCGAAGACGATATGCGCGGGATCATCCGCTGCACGCGCAAACAATAGGGCGATGCGCAGGTGCGCCTGCGCTGATCGTGGCGATTCTTCATGAGCGCATGGATCTCATGGCGCGTCTGGCCGGTAGGCTCAGGATGAAGACCAGGCCGGGCAATGGCGTGGAAGGTGTGATCTGCGGCCTTCAATGACCTGACAGAATAGGTCAATCAAAGCAAAACCACTTCAATCCCTGCCCAGGGACACCACTGCCCGATTCTGGCGCAACCCCGCTCTTACTATGCGGAAAGTCGTCAAGGTCGCGAATATTGATTGCAATCTTTCCATAATTCGACTATGGTCGAATCATGGAAACAAATAACGCACTTGAGGCGCTTGCCGCCCTAGCTCACTCAATCCGCCTGTCGGTCTTTCGCACCTTGGTGCAAGCAGGGCCAGAGGGCTTGCCGGCAGGCCGTATCGCCGAGTTGATGAACATGCCGGCATCGTCATTGTCCTTTCACTTAAAAGAACTGTATCGAGCCGGATTGCTCGCTAGTCGCCAGGATGGGCGGTCAATCATTTATTCGGCGCGCTACGAGACGATGAATGACCTGCTTGCTTACCTGACGGAGAACTGCTGCGGCGGCAATCCATGCTCTCCCATAAGCAACTGTGACATCACCTCGGAGCCCTCATCATGAAACGCTTTCATGTCCATGTCGCCGTAGCCGATCTGCCCGCCAGCATCCGCTACTACTCGGCGTTATTTGCAGCAGAGCCCACTATCGTCAAATCAGACTATGCAAAATGGGCGCTTGAAGATCCACGGGTGAATTTTGCCATTTCATCCCTGGGTACAGCGCCTGCCAAGCTGGGTGTGGACCACCTTGGCATTCAAGTCGAGAACGATGCCGAGCTGGCGGAAATTCAAGCGCGACTGGCAAGCGCGAGCCTGCCTGTGGAGCAGCAAAACAATACAACCTGCTGCTACGCCAAGTCTGATAAGTACTGGTCCATCGACCCCCAGGGTGTTGCCTGGGAATCATTCCATACGCTGGAAAGCGCAGCAACCTATGGCCAATCCCGCCAGGCATTAGACGCAGATAGCGCGTGCTGCACCTCCAAGCCAAACTCTTTTGCTACGCCGCCCAAAGCAGAAAATGCATGCAGTAAGCCCGAACCGTCTTGTTGCTAAGCCCGATTAACCCACACCCTTTCGACCTCAAGCTGATAACCCGTCATGTCTGATAAAACTTTCAATGTGCTGGTGCTTTGCACTGGCAATTCAGCGCGAAGCATCATGGCCGAAGCGCTTTTCAATGTGCTGGGCAAAGGGCGCTTTCGCGCCTATAGCGCTGGCAGCCAACCAACGGGCAAGGTGAACCCCTTCGCAGTGGAGCGATGCGAGGCGATTGGCTACGACGCCTCCGCCCTGCGCAGCAAAGGCTGGGATGAGTTTGCCGCGCCCGATGCGCCCCAAATGGATTTTGTCCTGACGGTTTGCGATCAAGCGGCGGGCGAAACCTGCCCTGTATGGCCAGGCAAGCCCATCACGGCGCACTGGGGGTTTCAAGACCCTGCCGCGTTCGAGGGTAGCGATGAGGAAAAGCGTGCGCTTTTCAACAAAGTTTTCCGGCAAATCATGGCTCGCGTCAGCCAGTTTGAGAACCTGCCGCTTCATATCCTGGATCGCAACGCCATTCAAACGCAAATGCGGGCGATCGGTCAACAGCCCTTGGAATCCCAAGAATGAAGTCAGTGGCACAAGCGGCCGCCGTTTCGCAGGGTGGGGGCATTGGTTTCTTTGAGCGCTATCTTACCGTTTGGGTGGCTCTATGTATCGTTGCGGGCATTTTGTTGGGCCAGTCGATGCCAGGCGTGTTTCAAGGCATCGCGGCGCTGGAGGTGGCACAAGTCAATCTGCCGGTGGGTCTGCTGATCTGGGTCATGATCGTTCCCATGCTGATCAAGATTGATTTCGGCGCGATGGGGCAAGTGACAAGCCACTGGCGCGGCATTGGCGTAACGCTATTCATAAACTGGCTCGTCAAACCCTTTTCCATGGCGCTGCTGGCCTGGCTATTCGTGCGGCATCTGTTTGCGGCATGGCTGCCTGCGGACCAGCTCGACAGTTATGTGGCCGGGTTAATTCTGCTGGCTGCCGCGCCCTGCACCGCGATGGTCTTTGTCTGGTCGCAGCTCTGCAAAGGTGATCCGTATTTCACGCTATCGCAAGTCGCGCTGAACGACGCCATCATGATCGTGGCGTTTGCGCCTGTCGTTGCGCTGCTGCTGGGGCTATCTTCGATCTCGGTGCCATGGGATACGCTTATCACCTCCGTGGCGCTGTACATCATTGTCCCGGTCCTCATCGCGCAGGCCATACGCAAGGCATTACTTGCCAAGGGCGAAGCCACCTATCGGCGCGTCGTCGGCGCATTAGGTCCCTATTCCATTGCTGCGCTTCTGGCAACGCTCGTGCTGCTGTTCGGCTTCCAGGGCAATGCCATCATTGACAAGCCGCTGATTATCCTATTGCTGGCCATCCCGATTCTGATTCAGGTCGTACTGAACTCGGGCCTGGCCTATTACCTGAATCGCCGGTTCGGCGTGGCCCATTGTGTGGCGGGGCCGTCCGCCCTGATCGGCGCCAGCAATTTCTTCGAACTGGCGGTAGCTACCGCGATCAGCCTGTTCGGTTTTCAATCGGGTGCGGCGCTCGCCACGGTAGTCGGCGTGCTCATCGAGGTGCCGATTATGCTGGTCGTGGTTCGCGTCGTAAATCGCTCAAAGGGCTGGTATGAAGCCAAAGCAGGATGAGGGTACACAAGGGTACGCCCTATGCGCAGCTCGGCCTGGATAACCTCGACCTGACAGATGATCAGTTATTGGATGCCATGTTGGCTCATCCGATCCTGATTAATCGTCCGTTCGTGATTACAGGGCTTGGCGTACGTCTATGTCGGCCATCGGAAGTCGTACTCGACATTCTGTCGTCGCCCCAACAAGGCGCCTTTAGGCTGGACACTATGGGTAACTGGCTTTCCACTGCCGAGGTGATTGTCCGGACTGCGCCTTGAACGCACGAGAGAGCGCGGCTTCGCTCCCGTAGCCGACCTCGGCGGCGATTATCTTCAAAGGACGTCCGCGCCGTAACGCCTTCTGTGCAAGCCGCACACGCCAGCCTTGGAGATACTGTCCTGGCGTGATGCCGACCGTTTCGCGGAACGTCGTGGCAAACACGCTGCGCGACATGCCGGCGACATTCGCCAGTCCGTCCAATGTCCATTCCTGTGCGGGCGACTCATGCATCGCCACCAGCGCGTTGCGCAGGCGCGGATGCGACAACCCGGACAGCAGGCCGCCATGCACCTCGCCGTTTTCCATCAGCAGGCGCAGGACCTGGATCATCACCACTTCGAACAGGCGCTCGACCAGTGCGACGCGCCCGCATCGCTGCTCGAATGCTTCGTCGAACAGCAGCGCCAATACCGGCTTGGCGCCGGCAATGTCTTCCAGCGGCAGACAGACTAGGTCCGGTAGCGCCGATGCGATAGGGTTTCCTGCGCCACCCTCGAACAACAGGTTCGCGCAGACCATGTCCGCGCCGAGCTCGGCGTCGGTGACGAAGTGATGCGTCAGGGGCCGCGCGAACAGCAATAGGCTCGGACGTTCGACATGCAGCAGCTCCATGCCGTACTGAACCTCGATCGCACCACTGCGCACCAGATGCAGCTGTCCGTGCGCTCCATCGCTTTCCAATGTGTTGATGCCGCACAGCGCGCCAGCGTTGAATACCTCTGCGTTCACTGGGAAATGCGCCATCAATGCCGCAAGCCGGTCGGCCATATCCGTACTCCAGATCAAGTTTTCAGGATTTTACATCACCAATAGTTTGGTCTCGGCGCGCAGAATACGTCTTACCGAGCAACACCCGCTCGGCCAATCAATGCGACGCGCGAAAGCATAGACGTAACGCTCACCATCGCCAACTGATTGCACACCTCTTTTTTTCGTTCTATCCAAATAGGAGTTACTACTATGAACACTACCACCCGCGCCACCGCAGACGGCGACTACATCATCACTGTTGACGGCGTGCGCCTGTACTACAAGGACTGGGGCCCGAAGGACGGCCCGGTCGTCACCTTCAGCCACGGATGGCCGCTCAGCTCGGACAGCTGGGAGTCGCAGATGATCTTCCTGGCCGACAACGGTTATCGCGTCATCGCCCACGACCGTCGCGGCCATGGCCGCTCCAGCCAGCCCTGGGACGGCAACGACATGGACCACTACGCCGACGACCTGGCCGCCGTCATCAATGCCCTTGACTTGAAAGACGTCACCGCAGTGGGCTTCTCCACCGGCGGCGGCGAAGTGACACGCTATATTGGCCGCCACGGTACCAGCCGGATCAAGAAAGCCGTACTGGTCAGCGCCGTGCCGCCGATGATGTTGCAAACCGCCGATAATCCGGACGGCCTGCCGCTCGAAGTCTTCGATGGCATCCGCAAGGCTTCCCTGGAGAACCGCTCGCAGTTGTATATCGACCTCGCATCCGGCCCATTCTACGGCTTCAACCGTCCAGAGGCCAAGGTCTCGCAAGGCCTGATCGACAGCTGGTGGGCACAGGGCATGCAGGCCGGCCACAAGAACACCTACGACTCCATCGCCGCGTTCTCGGCCACCGATTTCCGTGAGGACCTGAAGAAATTCGACGTACCCACGCTGGTGATCCACGGCGACGACGACCAGATTGTGCCGCTCGACACCTCCGGAAGAGCTTCCGCCGCGCAGGTCGAAGGGGCGAAGCTGATCGTCTACCCCAACGCACCGCATGGCCTGACCGACACGCATAAGGAGCGCTTCAATCAGGATCTGCTGGAGTTCCTTGAGAACTGAGCGAACCGCTAAACTGAGCCGGCCGTAGCAAGTCGCCGGATCGGATGCAGATTCAGTATGGCGTCCTGGCTTCGTCAAGAGTGGGGGCGTCGACCAATTGCCGCTGAACCGCGATGCCCGCATCGTTCACGATCATGTCGAGCTCCTTCCCGCAATAACCTCCTGTCAATCGCGTGTGGCCTGGGCACGGCCGGCGCGAGTATGCAGCAAAGCTTATATCGGTTAATAATGTGGGCAACGTTTTGGACTTAGACCGCAACGAACTGAACACATTCAAGAGGAGAACAGTAATGCCCATCACCAAAGGCTACAAAGAACTGATCCACGAGGCGAATGCCCGCGTCCGCACGCTGAGTCTCGAAGAGGCTCAGGCCAAGCTGAACGAACCGGATTCGGTTTTTGTGGACATTCGCGACGTGCGGGAATTGGAGCGCGAAGGCATGATTCCCGGTGCGTACCACGCGCCCCGCGGCATGCTGGAATTTTGGGTAGACCCGGAAAGCCCCTACTACAAGGACATTTTTGGGTCCGGCAAGGAATTCATTCTGTACTGCGGCTCCGCCTGGCGCTCCAGTCTGGCCGCGGCGGCCTTGCAGGATATGGGCTTGACGCCCATAGGCCATCTCGAGGGCGGATTCACAGCCTGGAAGAAGGCCGGTTTGCCTGTCGTGGCCAAGGAGTCCCGTAAAAGCTGATCCCGTCTCACCGGCCAAGGACTGGGTGCTGATCGCCGCGGCCTCGTCATGGTGGTATAGCATCTGGCCAAGGCTGCGATCAGACCGCCAGCGAAGCGTTGTCGATCACGAAGCGATATTTCACGTCGCCCTTCAGCATGCGCTCGTAGGCTTCGTTGACTTCATCGGCACGGATCATCTCGATCTCCGCCACGATGCCATGCTCGGCGCAAAAATCCAGCATCTCCTGTGTTTCGGGAATGCCGCCAATCAGGGAGCCGGCCAGGCTACGGCGCTTCATGATCAGGTTGAATACCTGCGGAGAGGGATGCGGCGTGGCGGGGGCCCCCACCAGGGCCATGGTGCCATCGCGCTTGAGCAGCGCGAAGAAAGCATCCAGATCATGCGGTGCAGCGACGGTATTCAGGATGAAATCGAAACTCTTGGCATGCTGGACCATCTCGTCGGCATTGCGCGAGACGACCACCTCATCGGCCCCCAAGAGCCTGGCTGCCTCGCGTTTGGATTCCGACGTGGTGAAGGCCACCACGTACGCGCCCATGGCATGCGCCAGCTTGATGCCCATGTGGCCCAGGCCGCCAATGCCGACCACGCCCACCTTCTGCCCCGGCCCCACCTGCCAATGGCGCAGCGGCGAATACGTGGTGATGCCCGCGCACAGCAGGGGTGCCACCGCAGCCAGCTGCGCCTCGGGATGGCGGATACGCAACACATAGCGTTGATGCACGACGACCTGCTGCGAATAGCCGCCCAGCGTGTGGCCTGGCGCGTCCGGTGTCGGGCCGTTGTAAGTGCCGACCATGTGATCGCAATAGTTCTCCAGCCCTTCGTTGCAGTCTTCGCAGTGCTGGCAGCTATCAACGATACAGCCAACGCCAACCAGATCGCCCAGTTGGAAGCCCGACACCTGCGTTCCCACGGCAGACACGCGTCCAACGATTTCGTGCCCCGGCACGCAGGGAAACAAGGTGCCCGCCCACTCGGAGCGCACCTGGTGGATGTCCGAGTGGCACACACCGCAGTAGGCGATGTCTATACGCACGTCGTGCGCCCCCGGGGCTCGCCGGGTAATGCTCATCGATTCGAGAGGAAGGTCGCCCGCATGGGCGCCATAGGCTTTGATGGTCATGGTGTCGACTCCTGTTTCGATTGAGAAGCGGGTTCTTCCATAATACGACCTGGATGCCCGCTTGTGCATGGCCCGGCAGTCGAGCACCGGGTAAGTACAGAATCAGCGCAACAGTATGGCCTGAACCATGATTGCGGTTTGCAATGAAAGTTGCCGCCGCCCCGCTAGCGTTCTATAGTAGGCGACTCTACCAAGCGGCTCGAACCACCCTCCTCATGCACACACCCACCCCCTCGCATACTGTAGCGCTCCCATCAAGCTTGCACGCCTCCAGCGATCCATTGATGGCTGCGCGCCGTCAGTTTCCTGTACTCGAGCAACTAACCTATCTAAGCATTTGCGAAAAAAGCATCGTCCCAGACTGTACTCGCGCCGCGGTCGATCTATATCTGGACCGCATGCAGTCAGCCGCTGCAAACCGGACCGAACACGAAATCTATGTTGAAACGGCCAGGCAGAAGTTTGCAAGGCTGATCAATGCGCAGCAGGACGAAATCGCTTTCACACGCAATGTTTCCGATGGCATCAACAGCATTGCCTGCTCCATAGACTGGCGCCCTGGGGACAATGTTGTGCTGACGACCGAGCTTGAGCACCCGAACAATTTATACCCCTGGCGCCATCTCGAGCGCCTGGGTGTCGAGATCAGAGCGATTCCACCATGCAATGGCGCCATCGACGCAACGGCCATGATCGCGGCCATCGACACCAGAACACGGGTCGTGACGGCGGCAACGGTTACCTTCGCCCCAGGGCTGCGTACCGATCTGGCGGCAATAGGCAAGGTCACTCGTGAACGCGGGGTGCTTTTCGTTGTCGACGCCGTTCAGTCTGCCGGCATTTTGCGCCTGGATGCCGAGCGGGATCTGTTCGACTGCCTGGCCACATCCACCAGCAAGGGCTTGCTGGGCCTGTATGGAGCCGGCTTTCTATATTGCCGCCTAGCGGTCGCGGATCAGCTGCAACCAGCGTATTTATCCCGTACGGGCATTGATGCCGGCCCCGGCCAGCACTCTGAGGGGGGCAACGAGGCTTATCGGCTGGCACCGGGCGCGCGGCGTTTCGAAGTAGGGAGCTTTCCATTGGCCGAAGCCTACGCGGCCGATGCGTCACTCGATCTAATTCTGGGAATAGGCATTGATGCCATCGAGGCGCATGCGCTTCGCCTGGCGAAGCTTTTTGCCGATGAACTGCGTGAACGCAAGCTACCGGTCTGCCCGGCGCCTACCCCGGCATTGGCGTCTCATATCGTCACCGTCGGGGGGCTGGGCTCCGGAGGGCACGATTTTTCGCGGGATGAGCAGATCAACGAACTGGCATCGTGGCTGCGGGACAACCGGGTGAGCTTCACCATACGCCGGGGCCAGTTGCGATTTGCCTTCCATCTTTATAACAACGTATCCGATATAGAGCGGGTCATGGCGCTCATCGATGCCCATTTGCGTCGGTAGAGACTAGGGAAAACCAGCGGTTGACGAACGGTGGCATGGCTGCTGGAATACCAGTATGCCAACCAATATCAATTTGCTCCGGGACCAGGCCTACCAATTATTATTGGACATGGTCATGCGCGGGGAATTACTCCCGGAAGAGCCGCTGTCTGAGCGTAAGCTCGCGTACCGCCTATCTATGGGCCGAACACCAGTACGCGAGGCCTTACGCGCGCTGATACGCGATGGCGTCGTGGAAAGCCAGGTCGGCCGCGGTACTTTTGTGCGCCGCTTATCTTCCGATGACGTACGTGCGGTGTATCAAGTCAGGCAGGCGCTCGAGGGCATGGCGGCTTTTCTTGCCGCCAAAAATGGCCTGACGAAAGCGCTGACCGCCCTGGGCATGCAAATGAAATACATGCGCGAACATTCCGAAGATTACTCCAGTGCGCAGATCGACAGCGTTGGCACCGAATTCCATCGTGAGCTTTTTGAAGCGGCGGGAAACCCTATGCTGCGAGAGGTCTTCGAACCCTTGCGTCTGCGCTTCCAGATCGCCTTTGGCCTACCGCGCCACAGTGGCACACACCAGATGCGGGACACACTCAAAGAGCACCTGACCATCCTGGAGGCTGTCGAGCGCGGCGACGGCCCAGGCGCCCAAGCGGCCATGCTGGAGCATTTAGAGCACGGCCTGCAAGTCCGTACCTGCGCTTTTGACGACATGGAGTCCAGACAGTCAGCACCCCAGCAGTCAATTCGTTAATCAGACGGGTCTTTGACAGATCACAGCGGTATAGCAGAAGTCGTTCAGCAGTCCCCAAAAATTGGATCAGGAGAGTACGGATGAATACCAAAGCAATTCGCAGGTTTGTTGCCCCTTTATTAGGCCTGCTAGCCGCCGCAAGCGCACAAGCAGGCCCGACACTGGACGCCGTCAAAGCACGTGGCGAGGTGATCTGCGCTGTCAATGGCAGCCGGCCTGGCCTATCCGCCGTCGACAGCAAAGGCGTATGGTCGGGGCTGGATGTGGACTCATGCCGGGCGGTGGCCGCCGCCGTGCTGGGTGATGCAAGCAAAGTGCGCTACGTCAAGACCACGACACAGACACGCATGACCGTGCTTCAAACAGGCGACGTGGACCTCACCGCCGCCAATACCACCTGGACCATGAGCCGCGATGTCACAACCGGCCTGGACTTCACGCCTACCACTTTCTATGACGGACAGGGCTTCATGGTGAACAAGAACCTGGGGGTCAAGTCTGTCGAGGATCTGACTGGAGCGACAGTCTGCGTCCGGCCGGGCTCGACCTCCGAAGAAGTCGCCACCGACATCTCGCGCAAGTACAAGCTGGACTTCAAAATGATCGTGATCGCCGATCAGAAAGAAATGAACACCGCCTTTTTCGGCGGGCGCTGCGATGTGGCGGTCCAGTCCACCGCCGGGCTGGCTGCCAACCGCTCTGTGGCGGCCAGCAACCCCGACGACTGGGTGATTTTGCCGGGCATCTTCGGCAAAGACCCTGAAGGGCCCATCGTTCGCCAGGGCGACCCGGAATGGCGCGACATTGTGGCCTGGACAACCTATGCCATGTTCGAAGCGGAAGAACAAGGCATCACCTCTCAGAATGTAGACGAAAAGCTCAAGAACCCGGGTGCTGATGCAGAGTACCTGCTGGGCATCAAAGGTGGGCTTGGCACCAAGTTGGGCCTGGACGACCAATGGGCATACCGCATCGTCAAACAAGTGGGTAATTATGCTGAAAGCTTCGATCGCAATTTGGGCGAGGGTTCACCCTTCAAGCTGGAACGCGGCCTGAATGCGCTCTGGAGCAACGGCGGCCTGCTGTACTCGCCGCCGTTCAAGTAAGCCGAAGGCAAGACGCATATGATGGACGCAGGAGCAAGGGAACGCGAAGGCCGGCGGCGCAAGCCGCCTGCCAGAGTCTCTTGGAAGCAGCTGTGGCGTAGCCAGCGTGTACGGGGCCGCATCTACCAAATTGTGGCTGTGGCACTCGTGGCGGCGGTCATTGTGTTCATGGCCAGCAATGCCAGCCGCTCCATGGCAGCCAAAGGCATACGATTCGGCTTCGATTTTTTATACAACGAAGCCAACTTCACTTTGGCGGAATCCCTTATTCCATTCCAGCCGTCGGATTCCTTTTTGCTGGCTTTCATCGCCGGTCTGGGCAATACGCTCTGGGTGTCTTTTGTATCGCTGATCTTCGCCACTGTCCTGGGCGTACTCCTGGGCATGGCACGCCTTTCGTCCAATTGGTTGATATCGCGTGGCGCGGCGGCTTATGTCGAAATTTTTCGAAACACACCACAACTCATGCAAATTGTGTTCTGGTACACGCTGTTCACGCTATTGCCCGGCAACCGGCAAGCCTGGCATGGACTGGATTGGTGGTTTCTGAGCAACCGGGGCCTGACGCTGGCCTGGCCCGCCGACCGGCTTGCGTTCACCTTGGTCTTGCTGGCGCTGGCCATAGGAATGGCGGGCGTCTATGTTTTCAGCAAATGGGCCGATCAGCGGCAACGGCGCACCGGACACTCCCTGCCTGTGCTCCGATTATCCGCCTTGGGCCTGGCCGCGGTCATCCTGCTGACCTGGCTGGCTACCGGCGCGCCCACGGCCATCGAACACCCCAAGCTGACGGGCTTCAATTTCCGTGGGGGCATAACGCTTTCGCCCGAGTTTCTCGCGCTGTCTTTAGGCCTGGTTCTATATTTTGGCGCCTACATTTCCGAAATCGTTCGTTCCGGCATCCAGTCGGTAGGCAAGGGGCAAATCGAGGCCGGACGCGCCGTCGGCCTGCACGGCGGCGAGCTTTACCGACATATCATCCTGCCGCAAGCGCTGCGGGTCATTGTTCCCCCTGTCACCGCGCAGTACATCAGCCTGGTAAAGACCAGTGCCTTGGGCGTGGCCGTGGGCTATCCGGAACTGTTCAACGTCAGCAACTCGATCATGACGCTAAGCGGCCATACGCTGGAATGCGTCATCATTATGGGTGTGGTGTATCTGTTGCTCGCATTAACGGTTTCAACGCTGATGAACGCCTTCAATAAAGCCGTAGCGCTGCGGGGAGCCACACGATGAGTGCGCGTACGGTCGCTTCGCGCGTACAAGTATCGGCCGAGCAGGTACGCGCCTCGCCCATACGGGCCAGCGGCCTTGTAAGCCGGGTAAGGAAAAGCCTGTTCAATAACGCTCACAATACCGTGCTATCCGTCGTATTGCTGGTGGCGCTGGCCTACGTGGGCTGGCACGCCTTGGCCTGGGCGTTGTTCGGCGCGGTCTGGCATACCGATGACGCCAGCCTCTGCAAGGAGGCCACCGGGGCCTGCTGGGCTATTGTGGGGGAAAAATACCGTTTGATCCTGTTCGGCACCTTTCCGTATGAAGAACAGTGGCGCGCCTTCCTCGCGGTGGTGCTGATCATTGCCCTGAGCATCGTATCGGGGTTTAGAAGATTTTGGTCGCGCGGCCTCTTGGTGGCGTGGGCGGTATTGCTGCCCATCGTTCTGATCCTGATGCTGGGCGGCGTCTTCGGTCTCAAGCCGACAGGCACCCATTTATGGGGCGGACTGCCGCTGACACTGATCATGGCTCTCGTAACGGTAGCGTTCGGCCTGCCGGGAGCGATTCTGCTGGCACTGGGACGGCGCTCAACACTACCCGCCATCAAAACCTTATGCATAGGCATCACCGAGATCACCCGCGGCCTGCCCTTGCTGGTCGTACTATTCATGGCGGCCATCATGCTGCCTCTGTTCCTGCCCACCACATTTCGCATCGACAAGTTCGTCAGTGCTCAGATCGCCATGATCATTTATTTTGCCGCCTACGCGGCGGAAATCGTGCGCGGCGGCCTTCAGGCCGTACCACCTGGCCAGTATGAAGCGGCCGAAGCAGCCGGCCTGAAGTACGGGCAACGCATGCGCCGGGTCATCTTGCCGCAGGGCTTGCGGATCGTGATTCCCGCCCTGATGAATGACATCATCCGTGCCTTCAAGAACACGACTTTCGTGAGCATTCTGGGACTTTACGACATTCTCGGCGCAACCAGCGCGGCCACGCAAGACCCGCAGTGGGTGCAGTTCGCACCCGAGGCCTATCTGTTCGTGTTCGCCCTGTACTTCGTCTTCTGCTTCAGCATGTCGAAATACAGTGAGTCGCTGGCGCGCCACCTTTCCCAAGGGAGAAACTACTGATGAACACGGAAACCGCCTCGACCGGGCCGGTGGTGCAACTCCAGGGCGTCAACAAATGGTATGACAGCTACCATGCTTTGCGGGATATCAACCTTGAAGTTGCCCGGGGGGAAAGAATCGTCGTGTGCGGACCATCCGGTTCGGGCAAGTCGACCATGATTCGCTGCATCAACCGCCTGGAGGAGCACCACGAAGGGCGCATCATTGTGGATGGCATAGAAGTCTCTGACGATATCCGGAAGATAGAACAGATACGGCGCGATGTCGGGATGGTGTTTCAGGGCATCAACCTTTTCATGCACCTGAATGTGATGGACAACCTGACCCTTGCCCCCATTTACGTCAACAAAACACCTAAGCACGAAGCCGAAGCGTACGCCAATCAACTGCTGGCGCGGGTCGGCCTGGCCGACCAAGCCGGCAAATATCCCGGCCAATTATCGGGGGGACAGCAACAACGGGTCGCCATCGTAAGGGCACTGATGTCCAAGCCCAAGGTCTTGCTGTTCGATGAGCCAACATCGGCATTGGACCCGGAAATGATCAATGAAGTCCTGCAAGTCATGACGGAACTTGCCCAAGAAGGCATCACCATGATCGTCGTGACTCACGAGATGGGTTTTGCGCGCAAAATGGCTGACTTGGTGGTATTCATGGACGCCGGCCGTATTGTCGAAGCGGCCCCGCCCGAAGCGTTTTTTTCTCATCCAAAAAGTGATCGGGCCAAACAGTTTCTGAGCCAAATCATCAACCACTGACCGGAGTCTTTCATGCAGTCCACCGCCGCTCCCCGCATTGATCTGATCAGTGACACCGCCACTCGGCCCAGCCCTGGAATGCGGCAGGCCATGGCGCAAGCGCAGGTAGGCGATGAGCAGCGAGGTGAAGATCCCAGCACCAACGAACTATGCGCCAGGGTAGCCTCCCTGCTGGGCAAAGAGGCTGCCGTGTTCCTGCCATCGGGTGTCATGTGCAACCAGATTTCCATTCTGGTGCACTGCCGGCCGGGCGATGAGATATTCGCCGATATGTCGGCACATATTGTGGGCTCCGAAGCGGGCGGCCCCGCCGCCCTGGCGGGCGCCATGGTGCATACCCTGGACGGACGGCATGGCATGTTTACCGCCCAACAGATCGCCGACCGCATCCGGCCGCAAAAGCGGAACGCGCCACGGCCACGTCTGGTCGTACTGGAGCAAACCGTGAACCGCGGTGGAGGCGGCATCTGGTCTTTGGCGCACATCAAAGAAATTGCGCAACTGGCGGCAAGTCATTCGATGGCGGTGCATATGGATGGCGCGCGGCTGCTCAATGCGGTAGTCGCATCGGGCGTGCCGGCGCAACAATATGCGGAGCACTGCGATACCGTCTGGGTTGACCTGTCCAAAGGACTGGGCTGTCCGGTCGGTGCAGTGCTGGCCGGGTCCGCCGAGCTGATCGAGCAAGCTTGGCTCTGGAAGCATCGGCTGGGCGGTGCTCTGCGCCAGTCCGGCGTACTGGCCGCGGCCGGACTGTACGCTCTGGATCATCATATTGACCGATTGGCTCAAGACCATGCCAATGCCCGCCTGTTCGCCGACCGTGTCGCGGGCGTGCGGGGATTCAAACTGGACAGTGGCCCGGTACAAACCAATCTTGTTTTCCTGGACGTTCGGGATACTGGCTATACCGCGCAACAACTGTGCGACAAGCTAATGCCGCAAGGTATACGCTTGGGCGCTGAAAATACTTACCGCCTGCGCATCGTAACGCATATGGATGTCAGCACCGCCCAGGTCGAAGAAGCCGCCGAAGCACTGGGCAAAGCCGTGACATAGCCAGCACTCGCTTTGCGGCGCCGGTGCAAAAATCAGCGCGAGGACAGCTTGACATGCTCTCGCCGGAACCCCTGTCCGAGAACGCGGGCGGGAATCCACCGTATGAACGAAGACCTTAACAGCAGTCGCGCAATGCGCGGCAGCTCGACCGGCTTGTCGGATGCGCGGCTGGCCAGGGCCGGCGCAATCACGCGCCGCTGGATGAACACCTGAAGCGCCTGGATGATCTTCGTCGGCAGCAGGCGCCGCTGTTGCACGGCGGCCAGTACCGTCTCGTCAGGCAAGCCCGGGGCCAGCAAGGCGGGCGCCAGGATATTGCCAGCCGCCACCGCATCTTGTATGGCCAGGTTGATGCCCACGCCGCCTATGGGGGACATGGCGTGCGCCGCATCGCCGATCAAAAGCAGGCCGGGGCGGTGCCATTGCCGCAGACGATCCACCCGCACCTCCAGCAGCTTGACGTCATCCCACGAGGCGATATTGTCGACCCGGTCAGCCAGGAAGCCGACTTTCCGGGCCACCCTCGCCCGGAATTCATGGATCGGCTGCTCTCGCCATTGATCGGCTTCGCCCTTGGCGATCACGCTGGCGATCTGCCAGTACTCGTTGCGATTGAGCATGACAAGGAAATTGCCATAGCCCGGCACCCCGTAAGTACCCAATGGGTCGGTGGGAAAGCGCGGGAGGCGGAACCAAAGAACGTCCATGGGCGCGCCCAGGCTTTGCGGTTGCAAGCCAGCGGCCGCACGCAGCAAAGAATGCCGTCCATCGCATCCCACGACAAGATCGGCATTGAACCGGACCATACCCTCTGGCGTCCGGGCCATTACGCCGGTAACCCTTCCATCGGGGCCACGCACGAGCTCCGTTACTTCGTGGCGCATACATAGCTGAAAGCCATCGTGGCGCTGCGCCTCGGTGGCGAGCAGATTGAGCAGGTCCCACTGGGGCACCAGCGCCATGTAGGAAAAAGGCCGCAAGCGGCGGAAATCGCCCAGGGCATGTATGCCATCGGCGAACATACCGTGCAACTGTTCCACGCGATGCTGTGGCAAAGCATCGAACTGTTCTTTCAACCCCAGCTCTGCCAGTATTTCCAGCGTGGAAGGGTGCACGGTATCGCCCCGGAAATCCCGCAGGAAATCGCCGTGCTTTTCGAGAACGACGGCGGCAACCCCGGCGCGCGCCAACAGCAAGCCCAGCATCATGCCGGCGGGCCCGCCACCGACGACACAACAGCGTGTGTCTGTGATTTTCATGGAATTTTCCATGCGTAAATTCTGCATGCGGCGTGTGCGGACGTCAAGAAGAAGCCATGCATGACATTGCTGGCAGGCTCGCTCAAGAGCCCTGCCGTACGGCCAAAGCGCAAGCAGTCTGTAGTCCCATCGCCATTGTAATGAGAACGAGTTGCATTTATAATACGCTGTTGTTTCGCCGGGTATTCCCACAGCGGTCCCATCACACTACGGCTCTGTTCTCCAGCATGTCGGCACACGCCCCCTTCGACAATGATGTCGACCATCTCTACCGCAATCATTATTCGTGGCTGCAGAATCTTCTGCGGCGGAAAGTGGGCTGCAGCTTCAAGGCCGCCGATCTGGCACAGGACACCTTCGTACGAATATTGGCTGACAACGTCCGTGAACCCTTGCAGCCCTTGCGCCAGCCCCGCGCCTTTCTCGCTACCATCGCCGGCCGCATTCTCGCAAATCATTGGCGACGCCAGCACATTGAACAAGCCTACCTCGACGCCTTGTCGGCCCGGCCGGAACCAGTGGCCATATCCGCTGAAGAACATGCCATCATCATCGAGACGCTGCTCGAAGTGGACCGCCGTCTTTCCAGTCTACCCGCTACCGTTCGGCGCGCTTTCGTGCTGACCCAGGTCGAGGGCCATAGCCTGGCCGACGCCGCCGGGATACTCGATGTCTCCGTGGCAACCATCAAGCGTCACGTCATCCGCGCCGGCATGCGCTGCTACTTTGCGCAATGAACAGCCCAAACTGCGATTTCCATGGCGAAGCGCCGGCGTCAAACCCCAAAGACATCCCGCGGGGTGTCGCCAAAGCGGCCATGGAATGGCTGCTGATGCTGCATGAGGCTTCGGGGCCGCAGAAAGCGGCCGTTGCACAGCGCTGTATTGCATGGCGGCGCGCCGCCCCCGAACACGAGGCGGCCTGGAATTGCATAGAAACTTTCCAACAACGTCTTCAACACCTGGATGGCGAGACCTTGCGCGGTGTCCTCGACCAACCGTCCTCGCGCCGCTCGGTCATCAAGCTTGGCCTTGGCTTCGCCGTGTCCGGGATGGCCGGCTGGATTGGCCTGACCCAGACTCCGCTACGCCGCATGACGGCGGATCTGCATGCGGACGTCGGACGTTCTCGCTCCGTGATTCTGGAAGACGGCACGCGCTTGGCGCTCAACAGCGGCAGCGCACTGGACGTCGATTTTGCCGATGGCCGCCGCCACGTGATACTGCGCGAGGGCGAGGCACTGTTCCATGCGCCCGCGGGCGCCCTTCCCTTGCAGGTGACAACCCGCGTGGGAAGCATACAGACGGAACAGGCGCACTTTTCGGCCCGGCTGTTCGACAATTTTTGCCGGGTTTCGGTATTTGAAGGCGCGGTCGATGTCCAACCCCTGTTTCTTCCAGCCCCGATCCGACTCACACCCGGCCAGCAGGCAGATATGTATGTCGAACACATGGGTCCCATCCTGGCGGCTAGCCACGAGGCCATCGCCTGGATCAACGGCATGATAGTGGCATCCAATATGCGGCTGGATGCATTTCTTCAAGAGCTCGCAAGATACCGACACGGGCATCTTTCATGCGACGCCTCCGTGGCGGACCTGCGCGTGTCGGGCACTTATCCCTTGCACGACACTGACAAAATCCTTGCCGCGCTGGAACACTCCCTGCCGGTAAGCGTACGCTCGTCCACGCGCTACTGGGTCACGGTGATCGCGTCCTGATGTCGTTACTTTTAGTTTCTTTTTTGATGAGCTGTTTCCCCCTGCTTGCGTGACCTATCTCCAGAACCCGCATCAAGTATTCTGGATGGAGAAGTCATGTCATTGAAAAAAACCCAGGCTGCCCGGCTGGCCTCGTGGATGAGTTGCCGAGCCCTGGCGCTGGCCGCAGCGGCACCCCTGGCCGTGCCAATCGCCGCGCAGGCACAGCAGGCCCCCCCCGCGGTCACCATAAACTACGACATCGCCCCGGGCACACTGCAAGACACACTGAATGCTTTCGGGCAGCAAAGCGGGATCCTGCTGACCTATGCGTCCGAGCTGGTGCAGAACACGCATAGTCCGGGGCTGAAAGGCCGATACACACCGAAAGCGGCGTTGGATCAGTTGCTGCAAGGCACCGGGCTGCGCGCCACGCAAGAGAGACAAGGCATCTACACGCTGCGCACCGCCCCCAACATTTCGCAGTTGGGCCCCGTCACGGTCCAGGGGGGAGTCCAAGATCCGACCCTCCCGATCGAGGGGTTCATCGCCACGCGAAGCGCCTCCCTTAAAGGCGGCCAGGACATCCTGGATGCACCGCGCACCATCAATGTCGTCACGCGCGATCAAATGGATGCGCAGGCGGTACAGACACTCGACCAGGCCTTGCGTTATGTCCCGGGCGTCGTCACGGAAAGCAACGGCATCGAAACTCGCAGCGACAACCTTTCGGTGCGTGGCTTTGCGCCGACGACTTATCGTGACGGCCTGGAAGACTCCTGGACGAAGGTCGAACCCTTCGGCATGGAGCGCATCGAGGTCATCAAGGGTCCGGCGTCCGTGCTTTTCGGGCAAGCCACCCCGGGCGGTCTGGTGAACATGGTCAGCAAGCGCCCGACGGCCGACCCCCGAGGGGAATTCCATATCCAGGGCGGCAATTTCGATCGCAAGCAGGCCGGCGTGGACATCGGCGGTCCCATAGACGAAGATGCAAGATGGCGCTATCGCGTAGTAAGCCTGATACGCGACAGCGGCACCCAGGTCGATTACGTGGATGACAACCGCCGATATATCGCCCCCAGTCTTTCGTGGCACCCGTCAGCCGCCACCAGCCTGACTTTCTTCTCCCGCTATCAGCGTGACCGTTCGGGCATGTCGTTTTCGGCGCTGCCGGTCGAGGGCACACTGCTGCCCAACCCCTGGGGCCAGCTGCCCGCCAACCGATTCACCGGCGATCCCAACCACAATGCCTTCCATGCCGACCAGTACGGCACGGGATACGAACTACAGCACAGCTTCAACGACAACTGGAAAGTGGTGCAGAATCTCTCGTACACCAAGGCAGACACCGAGTTTCGCGCACTGTTCGGCGACGGCTTCGGCAGCCTTCAGCCCGACAAGCGCACCTATCTGCGCGACGTCGTCGACCAGGTGGACTGGAACCATTCATTCCTGGTGGACACCCGTCTCGAGGGCAATGTGCCGGTCGGGGCAACCAGACACGGCCTGACGCTCGGACTGGACTGGAAACAGACCCGCTCGGGCTACGACTACAGCGGCGCCTACTACGGCATGCCGGGCGAGGTCGCATCCATAGACCTCTATGATCCTGCCTATGGCGTCGAAATCCCGGACTATTCTCTGATGAGTACCAGTACCTCCCGGCTGCGCCAGCTGGGGATCTATGCCCAGGACCAGATCCATGCAGGCAACTGGGTATTCAGCCTGGGAGGCCGTTACGACGATGCGCGCACCGATTACGACTTTGCCAATTTGATGTATGGCAGCGCGTCGCAATCGAATCATGCCGATAGCGCATTCAGTTGGCAGACCGGCGCCGTGTATCACTTCGGCAATGGCCTGACACCCTATGCTTCATACGCTACGTCGTTCGAGCCCGTCAATGGAGGCGATTTCGACGGCAACGACTTCAAGCCCCAGAAAGGCAAGCAATGGGAGGTCGGCATCAAGTACCAACCCTCCGGACACGACAGCTACATCACGCTGTCGGCCTATCATCTAACGCAGACAAACGTGCTGACGCCCGACCTGGAGCACTCGGGTTTCCGTTCGCAGACCGGAGAGGTCCAGGTCAAGGGCATCGAACTCGAGGCCAAGGCTCATGTATTGGACGGCCTGAGCCTCATCGCGTCGTATTCGCACCAAAGGGCCGAGGTCACCCGCAGCAACACCGCCGGAGACGAAGGGCGACCGCTAGCCAACGTACCGCGCAATCAGGCCAGCGCCTGGCTCGACTACCAAGTGCAACAAGGCGCATTGGCGGGCCTGTCAGCCGGCTTCGGCGTGAGGTACATAGGTTCGTTGTTCGGCGAGAATGGCGGCAACTACAAGATCCCGTCCTACACCTTGCTCGACGCCGCCTTGCGCTATGACCTCGGCCGCCTCAACCCACGATTGAAGGACGCCAGCCTGATGCTCAACGCCACCAACCTGACCAACAAGACCTATGTCCGCATCTGCGGTGGGCGCTTCGCCTGCCAGTACGGCAATCAGCGCAGCATCATGGCCACCCTGGCTTATCGCTGGTGACAGGCGCAGCCAGACGGTCACGGCGCAGGCTGCTCCAGGCCGGCCTGGGTGTCGGCCTTGGCGCCGCTTTGGCCGGCCCGGCCAGGGGAGCATCCGGACGTGAGCCGTTGCCGGAAACCGCCCGCGCCCCGTCCGAAACGGACCCCGGCGATAAGGCCATGCAGGCCCTGCTGACGGAGTTTGCAGCTTGGCAAAAAGAGCCTCGTCCAGCGCTGGTAGCCGGCATCGTATGCGGCGACGAGCCGGCGCTTTTGCATGCCTGCGGCTTCGCCAGCCTCGAACACCAAGCATCGGCGTCGATACGGACCCGTTTTGAGATCGCGAGCGTATCCAAGCACATCACCGCCTGCCTGATTTATGATTTGCTCCGGGCAAAGCAACTCGGCCTGGACGACCATGTACGGGACTACCTGCCCTGGCTGTCGCCTATGCTGCCTGCCTTGCGCATTCGACATCTGATCCACCACACCAATGGTCTGAAAGACTGCCTCTGGTTCAGCGAGCTGGCCGGCCGCCTGGACGACGGCGACCATATCGGACAAGATGCTATACGACGCCTGACCGCCCGGCAGGATGAACTTCATTTCCCGCCCGGCGCGGACTATCGATACAACAATACGGGCTATTTCCTGCTGGCCGAACTGATCGAAACCGTGAGCGGCCAGCCGTTGCGCCATTTCGCGGCGCAACGGCTGTTCGCGCCGCTCGGCATGAGCGATACCCTTATCGCAGACAATCGAAACGAAGCCATTCCCGCTCTTGCACTGGCCTATCGCCGGACCCGGACCGGCGATTCGAATCACGACAGGGCAAACGGCGCCTGGCGCCACGATCCCGTGCGCTTCGAAGCCGCGGGTCCAACCGGCGTCGTGACCACGGGACCCGATTTGCTTCGATGGATACGCCACCTGCTGTCGCCGCAATCCCGGGCCAGCGGACTGCTGTCCTTTCTGGCAGCCCCCGGACGCCTGGACGACGGGCGGCCCATCGAATATGGAGCCGGCATGTTTCTGCGCCGCGTTCATGGCTCGGATGCCATTGTCCACGCAGGCTCGCTGGGCGGCTACCGCTCGTGGCTGGCGATACTGCCCGATGCGCGCCGGGCCGCCTTCGTCCTGTCGGCCGGCCCCTTTGACGGTTTCCCGGTGCTGGAGCGATTGCTGCAACCGGCCCAGCCGCCCGCCGTCAAGCGGCCGGCCTCCGAAGCACCCGCCACGGTCAAGAACGAATTGCTCAAGGCCCTGCCCGGCGAATATCTGCCTGACAACTGGAAGCTGCTATGGATCACACGCCACGGGGATGCGCTGGAATGGCATGAGGCGGGCGAGCGGCCGAAGCCGCTGCTCATCGATAGCGACGGCTCGGTGCGCCAATCGGCCGACAGCCTCTACCGGCTGACGCCGCAATGGCAAGGCGGCGCAATCACCGCACTCGTTGAAACACGGGACGCCAGCCCTTTCGTCGCGCCGGTCACCTATCAGCGTGCCAAGGCAGCCACGCCGGATAAGGGCGAACTGAAAGCGTTGCAGGGACGGTATTGCTGCGACATGCTCGAAGCGGTGCATACCTTGCATCTGACCGAGCAAGGCCTGGTGCTTCAGGCCGGCTGGGCGGGACATGCGGTCAAACTGTTTCCCACCGTCGCCGACCGATTCGAGGGCGACCGGTTCGGCTGGATGGTGCAGGTCGAACGCGGCCCTGGCGGACTCGTCGACAGTCTACTGGTGGGCAGCCCCAGGGCAAGAGGATTTCGATTCGTGCGCCTGGATGCTACTTAACGAAAGTCGCCAGGCGTCTCTGCAGCTAGCCGCGCGCTGCGCATCGCGCGTTCCTTTTCCACCCGTTCAGTCACGTCGCGCGCCATGGCGACTGATCCGATGGCCGCTCCGCCGGCGTCCTGGACCAGAGCGAAGGTCATCTCGACATAAAGCTTCCGGCCGCTTTTATGCACAGCACGCGTCAGCGTCGGTCGCCCCTGGAGTTTAGTCGTCCCATTGGCCATGGCCGCGTTGAAGCCGGCCCAATGCGCAGCGCGCAAGTGTATCGGAATGATAGGGTCCAGGCTGTTGCCCAGCATTTCGGCCGCACTGTAGCCGAACAGGCTACAGGCAGCCTGGTTCCAGCGCACGATGTTGCCGGCCTGATCTATGTAGATCAGGGCATCGGATACCTGCTCGATGATCCACTCCGCAAGCGCGGACGTATCGCTCATGATGACTCCCAAGACATGTTATCAGGGCATGAAGGCCGGCATGCCGGCGGCGGTGGTTCATGCGGGCTTCCCTTTTCTTTTATGTTACCTCTTCCGCCATTGCAGGGCGCCTGCGGGACATGCCGCCCGGACAGCCGCCGGCTAATGACGATGGCTGCGCGCCATGGCCAGAAATGGACGCACGAGCGATTCTTGCTCTGTCGCACGTTTCCAGAGCACGCCAAAGACACGGGCGCCGGGCGCATCGCTCAGGGGGATGGCAACGATGTTCAGCGAAGCCGTCAAGAGGGAGTTGAAATGCGGTACCAGCGAAACGCCAAGCTGGCGGTCCACCATCAAGGCAATGGCCAGCAGAGAGTCAAGCTCAAAACTTTCATCGGGAATGATTTCATGATGCCGCAGGTAAGCATCGGCCATTTTCCCGCCGCCCAGGCTGCGGTCATAGCGAAGGTATCGCTGCGTGCGCAGCAGGTCCAGCGGCGGTTGATCCGCCAGGGATTGATGCACCAGCACCACCAGCGCTTCCTCGCGCAGCGGCAGCCAGCCGTATGTCTTGGGCAAGGCAAACGGCGGATGCTGGCAAATCGCGATATCGACCGCGTCTTCCTGAAGCTGATGAAGCAACTGATGGGAAATGCCCGCATGGACCTGTACCCGGACCTTGGGGTGCTTGGTGTTGTATTGGCTCAGGATATCGGGAAGAAGCGTGTGCAGCACTGAGTTGATGACGCCCAGCCGCAATTCGCCCTGCATGGCCGGCCGTTGCAGCGATACACGCAAATTCGCCAGTTCCGCCAGCAATGGCCGCGATCTTTTTAGCAGTTGATGGCCCGTGGCCGTGGGCACGACGGTGCGGCCTGCCCGCGTAACAATGGCCATGCCCAGGTCTTTCTCGATTTTGCGGATATGGTGCGCGACCGCGGCCGGCGTAATGGCCAGCCTGCGAGAAGCTTCGGCCATTGAACCCGTTTCCGCCACCAGCGAAAAGGTTCTTAAGTAGTCTGTCTCCACATTGGCCACCATCAAGAAATTAGAGAAGGCCCCCCACGCATTTTTATCTTGAGAGCGACTCGGCGGTAAAAACCTATAGAAAATAATAAAACTATCTTCTAAACATTAAAAATAGTACTGTTTTTTATCTTTTCTGCCAAGTAAACTGACTGATGTACCAGTCAACTACAAGCACCCATGCCCATGCCAGCGGCCGATAAACTCGCAGACCTCGCAAGCAAAGACGACACCTCCGGCGCAGCGCCCAGCGCCGCCGGGCCGCTGTCCGGCATCCGCGTGCTCGATCTGAGCGCCTATATCGCTGGTCCTTATGGTTGCTCGCTGCTGGCCGATCAAGGCGCTGAAGTGATCAAGATCGAGCCTCCGGCGGGCGACAATCTGCGCAAGTACCCTTCCACGCTTGAACATGAAAGCAGGGCCTTTCTGGGCGTGAACCGCAGCAAGCTGGGGGTCGTGCTTGACTTGAAACAGGCCCAGGACCTGGAACGCCTCGAAGCGCTGGTGCGCACGGCCGATGTACTGGTACACAATTTCCGCCCTACGGTACCCGCCCGGCTGGGCATCGACTACGACCGCCTGTCGGCCATCAATCCGCGGCTGGTCTACTGCGCAGTCACCGGCTATGGCGATATCGGCCCACTGAAAGACAAGGCCGGCTACGACCAGGTGCTGCAGACACTGACCGGCATGTGCACGCTTCAGGGCAGGCCCGACGGACCGCCCGAGATCCTGTATGGATCCGTTGTCGATTATTACGCCGCGGCACTGGTCTCGGGCGCCGTGTCCTCGGCGCTGTTCGAGCGTGAACGCAGCGGCAAGGGCCAGTATGTTGGTATCTCGCTGCTGCGCTCGGCCTTGGCCATGCAATCGGCCCGCCTGGTATGGGCCGACGATGAACCACGCAATGTTGGACGCGATATGCGTTCAGGGGGCATCACAGGCATACACCCCACGCGCGAAGGCTATCTCTACATTTCCGCCAACACCCCTCACTTCTGGACCGCGCTTTGCCAGAAAACCGGCCTGAGCGAACTGCTGTCCACGGACCGGTACGACACGGTTCGCAAGCGCGCCGCGCACCGCGACGAAATCGTGCCCAGGCTGCGCGAGGCGCTCCAGGCACGCAGCGCCCTGGAATGGGAAGCCTTGTTTGCGGAAGACGTTCCCTGCGCCGCGGCCCGTTCGCTGGAAGATATGTTCGACTTTCCACAAGTGTTGGAAGAAGACATGATCTGCGAGTACGAGCACCCCGATGTGGGACGCTACCGCGGCTTCAAGCGGGCAATGACCTTCGGCCGCACCCCCGGCCCCGAGCCCTTCGCCGCACCCGCGCTGAATCAGCACGGCGCCGCCATAACAGCTCAAGCCGACAGGTTGCGCCATGAGTCATGAGGCAGACCACGCCATCGACCGGAGCCATTCGGTTCAAATCCCGAATTCAGGCGCATGCCGGGCGCCGCATGAGCAAGCGCCTCTCCTGTCGTGCGACGCGCATATCCATATCTACGACCCTGGTTTTCCAGGGGAAGGTCCTATCCCGGAAAACGCCGATGCGCCGCAGTATCGGCAGTTGCAGAATTTGATTGGCCTGACGCGGGCGGTGGTCGTCCAACCCCGCAGCTACGGCACCGACAACACCGTCACGCTCCGGGCCATTGCCCGACTGGGGCCCGAACGGACGCGAGGTGTCGCGGTGGTCGAGCCCACCATCGGCGATACGCAGCTCATGAGCCTGCACGAGGGCGGAATAAGGGGAGTACGTTTCAGCTTTCATACGCCCAACAAGAAAGCGGGCGACTATGCTACCGTCGAACGCCTCGCGCAGCGAATCTCCCCCTTGGGATGGCATGTCCAATTACACTGGACGGCGGACCAGATCGCGCAGCAACGCGCCCTGCTGGAGCGTCTGCCCTGCACTATCGTTTTCGATCACCTGGGGCGTCTGCCCCTGGTCGAAGGCACGGCTCACCCAGCTTTTGATATCATGCGCAGCCTGCTGGCCGATGGCCGCGCCTGGCTCAAGCTGAGCGGAGCCTATCTGAACACGGGTAACGGCGTGCGTGGCGGCTACCACGATACCGACGCTATTGCCCGCGCGTGGATCGAAACGGCTCCCGACCGATTGGTCTGGGGGAGCGACTGGCCCCACGTAACCGAACCCACCGACAAACCCGACGACGCCGAACTGTTCGACTTGCTGTCGCGCTGGTGCGGTTCGCCAACCTTGCGGCAGCGGATTCTGGTGCAGAACCCGGCACAGCTTTATGGCTTCAGCGCAAGCTAAGCCCATTTTCAACAGACTTGACTGACCTACCCTACGCTATGGAGGCAACAATGGTTATAAAGAAACTCGCCCTGATGGGCCTCACCTCGATCGCCCTTGCCGCCACAGGCCTGCAGGCACAAGCGGCAGACTACCCCAGCCAGCCCATTACGCTGGTCGTTCCCTTCTCGGCCGGCGGCGGCGCCGACAATGCGGCACGCATCATTGCCCAGGGCATGGAAGCCGTCAGCGGCCAAACCGTAGTGGTCGAAAACAAGGCGGGCGCCAGCGGCTCCATTGGCGCAGGCCAAGTGGCTCGCGCGCGGCCCAATGGGTATACCGTGCTGTTCGACGCGTCGTCGTTCGCGCTGAACCCTGTACTGCGCAAGCTGCCCTACGACGCCAAGAAAGATTTCATCCCGGTATCACAGGCCATTGTCGTACCCAATATTCTTGTTGTCGCGCCGGGCTCCGCCTTCCAGAGCCTCGATGACCTGATCAAGGCGGCCAAGGCGGCCCCCGGCGATCTCACCTATGCCTCTTACGGGCCGGGCAGCCTGGCACAGATGGCGGCCGAACTGCTGATCAAGGATACCGGCATCGAGATGGTGCACGTTCCCTACAAAGGCGGCGCGCCCGCCATGGTCGACGTCATCGCCGGCCATGTCGACGCCTATTTCGCCAATGCGGCCTCCAGCCTGAACTACGTCACCAGCGACCGCCTGCGCGCCCTGGCGGTTACCTCGACCGAACGCATGCCCGAACTGCCCAACGTACCGACGGTAGCCGAAGCAGCCATCAAGGACTTCAGCGTCTATGAATGGAATGGCCTGTTCGTTCCCGGCGGAACCGATGGCGCCATCGTCCAGAAACTGCATGAAATCGTCAAGGAAACGCTGGCGCTTCCCGACGTGACCGAGAAACTCAAGAACCTGGGCCTGAGCCCGGTCGGCAGCACGCCGGAAGAGTTTGCCGCCTTCCTCGCGGACGAAGACGCGCGCTGGCGCGAACTGGTAAAGGCGAACAATATCTCGCTCGATTAAGATCAGAAAGGCCGAATCACCATGAGCGAATACGACAACACCGACTATCAGAAAGGCCTGGCCACTCGCCGCGCCGTCCTGGGCGACGAGTGGGTCGACCGATCGATCGCACGCAAGACCCCCTTTACCGCCGAGTTCCAGGAACTCATCACCCGCTATGCATGGAATGACATCTGGAACCGGCCCGGACTGAACCGCCAGACCCGCCGCATCATGGTGCTGAGCGTGACCATGTCCTTGGGCCGCTGGGAGGAGTTCGAACTGCATGTGCGCGCGGGCTTGCTGGCCCCCGACGCATCGCGCCTGACACCTGACGAGCTCAAAGAGGTGTTGCTGCAGAATGCCATCTATGCCGGCGTGCCGGCGTCGAACACGGCCTTCGGCCTGGCGCAGAGAATACTGAACGAAGTCGCCGAGAAGATCGGCTATGCGCCCGATGCCGCGCCCGACCAGGCCTGAACTTTGCACAGGGCGCCGACAGCGTGTCGGCGCACCATCATGACTGAGCCAGATGCCTTTCCAGGGCCTGGTTGAACTGCCCCGCCGCCTCGACATTGGAAATATGGGAAGCGTCGACATCGATGCGCGTGTTGCGGGCGATCCGCCGCGCCATGTCGTCGGCATCGGCCGGCGTCGTGACGGGATCATGAGTACCCGTGAGGATCAGCGTGGGGGCCTGAACCTGGCTCAACCATTCGCGCATATCCGCATTGCCTATGGCCTCGCAGCATGAAGCGTAGCCTTCCACGTCGGTTTGCCGCAGCATATTCAGGTATCGCTGTGCCTGCTCGCCGTGCTTCTCCAGGTACGACGGCGTAAACCACCGGGCGGGCGTAGCCTGGGCCACCGGCTCCATGCCCTGCCCGCGCACCAGGGCCGCGCGTTCGAGCCACGCCTGCCGTGTTCCCAGAAGCGCGGCCGTATTGCACAGCGCAAGTTTGTTGATGCGCCCGGGCGCATGCACGCCCAGCCACTGACCGATCAGGCCACCCATGGATATGCCGCAAAAGGAAAATTTCTCGATGCCCAGGGCATCGGCAAGGCGTATGACGTCGGTGCCCAACTGCTCGATCGTATAGGGGCCCGGGCTCTTGGCCGACAGCCCATGCCCGCGCGTGTCGTACCGCAGCACGCGATACCGGGAGCTGAAATAGCTTGCCTGCTCGTCCCACAACGCCAGCGACGTACCCAGGGAGTTGGAGAACAAAAGCACCTCGGCGTCGTCGCCGCCCTGTAAATCATATTCAAAGACGTCGTTGCCGATCTGTATAGCGCTCATTGCCACCCCCCAATAATCTGCCTGGGATTATACAGAAGCCGCCAGTTCTATACCCAGGATGCCCACCAATGCCAGCAGGCGATCGACGGTCATCAAGGTCGGGCGGTTCTCAAGCTCGGACAGGCGATTCTGGCTGATGCACAAGCGTGCGGCCACCTCGGCCTGAGTCAAACCCAGCTCTTTGCGCCGGGTGACCAACAGATGGCTGATCTGTGCGCTGGTCGACAGCGTGCGCAGGTCAGAATATGAATTTTTCTGACTCGCGGGAACGGAAAGAAACCCCTCCACTCAATCGCCAATTTGCCGGACGACGTCCATGGCCTGCTGATCCGAACTGAAACCTACATCCAGAATGCCGTTGGACAGGGCTGCCTGGATTTGCGGAACAGCAATCAACGTATTGTTCAGCGTCAGCAACAACAGCTTGCCGGGATATCGCTGGGAAACCGCGGCGAGTTTTTGCGCCCCGTCCTGCGAAAACCCGAATCGCACATAAGATTGGCCCTGCTGCGTACGACGCGGCTCAACACTGGCCAGGTCGGCGCGCGTCAAGACCGGCTGGGGCAAGAACCACACCGAGCGGTCGGGCAGCTTGAGCTCGGTCAAGCCCGAAGCCGCATCAGTCTGGGCCAGGCGGAAGTCCACGCTGGCTCGCTGTATGGCGTTCTGCTGTGTCGAGCCCTGCCGCGGCGTGGCGCTTTGCGATGGAATCTGTTGCGATGCGCCCGCTTGCCGCGGGGCTTGCTCCGCCATGGCGGGCTGGGATGCGCGCGACTGCGCCTGGGCCATCTGTTGACTTGGCGCGGTGTGCTGGCATCCGGCCAGCAATGCGGCGGCCAGCAGTACCGACGGAATCAAATACCTGCGTTGCATGTAGAACTCCAAACTAGACTATCCGAAACGGCCCGGTGCCATTTCTGGCACCGGGCCAGGCGGGAAGCGGCTCAACTACGCCCGGCCGCCAAAAGCTCGACCCTGCGGTTGGGCGCCAGGCAGGCCACAAGTTCGCTGCGCGGGCCATCCGGACAATCGACAACAGGCTGGCTCTCGCCCGCGCCACGGGCAGTGACACGCGCCGAATCGATGCCGTTGTCCACCAACACTTGGCGCACGGCCTGCGCGCGGCGCTGCGATAGCGTCATGTTGGCAGCATCGCTGCCTATGCGATCAGTGTGTCCGACGACCGTCACCGTACCCTCGCCGCGTTGGCGGATTTCGGCGGCAACCTTCTCGACTTCCGCCTGACCCGCCGCCGTCAGCGTGGCGCTGCCGAAAGCGAACAGTACGTCACTGTTGAGCGAATAGGCCGTGGGTGCGGCGGCCTGGCTGGGGTTGATCCTGTCCGCGCACGCTTGCGGCTTCCACAAGAAAGTGCGGGCCAGCTTGTCCTTATCGAACAGCACTTTGTACTGGCAAGTAACGTCGCCCTCCGGAGTGCGGAAGTGGAACAGGTAGTCCCATTCGCGCACCCCCACCAGGCCTTCGCCGAAGTGAGGCCGGCCCAGCAGGTTGTACAACTGGTCCTTGGTCATACCGGAGCCCACCAGCCTCAGATCATCAACGTTCGGGTAAGCGCCGGTGGCAAATGTCACATCTTCGGCCTCCGGCCACGCCGGCTCGTTCGACGAACCTTCATCGGACACCCTGCTCAGATTGCCGCAACCGGCCAGGGCCATGGCCACGGCCAGCAGCAGTCCCCCCGTGACGAGAGATCCATTCTTTAAAGTTTCCAACATGATTTCCATCCTTGACATAGGCGCGCCGCCAGCGGCGGCCGCGCCTTGATTAGTTAGTGCATTACCATTGATAGCCGACACCGACCGCCGCGCCATAATCGCCGCGGGAAGATCCGACCGCGGAACCCTTGAGCAGCCACTTGCCGTTGTCCGACACCGTGGACAAGCCCATGGCATAGCCGCTCTCGCCGTTCCAGGTACCGCCGCCCAGACTGAACATACTCTTGCCAGGCATATAGGCCTGTGGCAGCGCGGCGGCGGCCAGGGCCGTCGCGATACCCGCATTGGCACGGTTCTCGACACGATTCACACGCCCATCCAGACGGTTGATCTGATTGTTGATGTTCCCCGTGGCCTGGTTCAATTGGCCCACGTTCACCGCATCCGTGTCGTTGATACCGTCGGCCAGGTTGGTGATGCGCCGGTCGTTCATGTCGATGCCATCCTGCTTGATGGATGGGCCATTCTCGATGACGACCTGTTTGGCATTGACCGTGTTGGCCGAGACCGACTCCACCGCAATATCCTTGGACATGCTGACCTTGACCTGGTTGTTGCCGTCCGCCGATGTCTCGCGGGTGATCTCGATGTTGTCGCCGTCGACGAACTCCACCGTCTTGCCCGGCGCCACCTTGCTGGCCTCATCGCCATTGGCCTGGATCTGCCAGCCGGCGTTGGCCACCTGGGCGACTTCATCGATGTTGGTCTGAACACCGTTCAACGCATCGTTGACGTTGTTGTAGGCGTTGCCACCCACGTTCAACTCGGTGACCAGCTTGCCGTCGACGAACTGGGAGTTGCCCCCCATGCCCGCGGCAATGCTATTGCCCATGTCATGGATCTGGCTGCCGTTGACCGCGTCAGTGCTGTTCTCCGAGATATCGCCGCGCGCCACATTGGTGATCTGTGTGCCGCCCGTGCGGCCGCCATCTGTGGAGACGTCGCCTTCCAGGGTGATCTTGTTCTTGGGATCACCCACGTTGCCGTCGTACTTGACGGCGCGGTCAGCCAGGTCCTGCGTTTCACCGCGCACCAGCTTGAGCTGCTCTTCCGTGGCCGCCCGCCCTTGCGTGGCGAAATCGGCGGCCGTCAGAGTCGTGTTGCTCAGGCCGATGATGTCGCCGGTAGCCGACGAGATCACGATATTGCCCGCCCGCATGCCGGTGTTGGTCAATGCCACAGTCGTGCCGATGCGCACACCATCCGTATCCATGACGGTGGCACCGGTGGTCAGGCTGTCGAAGGTCGCGTCGCGCGCCAGCTCGATGCTGATGCCATCGGCCGTGGTGCGTGTGATGACGTTCTCGCCACTGGTGGCCGTGGTCGGCGTGGTGTCCGCCATGCCGCCGCGGATGGCCAGCGTCTGGCCCAGGTCGCGGTGCACGTCCGTACCTGTGTTGGCCGAGAAGTTCATGCCAGTGCTGGTCACGTCCTGCACGGCGTTGTTCAGGTCGCCCGCATTGACCGCGTTGTACGCATTGGCCACATCGTTATAGTCGCCCGCGCTCGCCACGTTGGTGATCTGCGTGCCGCCCGTAGTACTGATCCGACCGTCCGCATCTTGCGTGGCGGGGCTGATCGTACCCGCCATCGTCACCACGTTGTAGTTCACCGTATTGTCCGGATTCAGGTCGTACTTGACCGCACGGTCATCCAGCGCCTGCGTTTCATCGCGTGCCAGCTGCAGTTGCTCTTCCGTCGCCGCACGGCCTTGCGTGCCGAAGTCCGTGCCGCTGAAGTCCACATTGGTCAGCCCCGTGATGTCGCCCGTGGCGCTGTTGATGACCACTGTGTTCGTGCCGTTGGCAACGGTTATGCTGCCGGCACCCACCTGCGTAGTCTGGCCCGTGCTATCTTCCACGGTAGTACCCAATGCAGTGGTCGTGGCCGTATTGCCAGAGCCATCCGTCATCGTCGTGCCTTCCGCCGTCACCTGGGTCGTCTTAACGCCATCCGTGACGGTAGTGCCGGTTGCCGAGGTCGTGGTCTTGTTGCCCGCGCCATCATCCACAGCCAAGCCGCTGTTGTCCATCAGGCTGTTGCCAATAGTGATGCTACCGGTTGGACCCAGGTCAATATCCTCGTTCAGAGCGACATTGATGACACCATCATCGTCAGCACCCGTTTGCGTGACAGTGATATTGCTATCGCCGTTGAAGATCACGTCGCCATTCGGGCCGATATTGACCTGAGTAGACGTTGCACCATTGGCCGACAGGTTCCAACCTGCACTGGCCACGTCGCTGATGCTCTTGAGCTGATCTTCTGTCGCCGCCTGGCCAGAGGCAAAGTTGTCTGGATCAAATGTCGTGTTGGTCAAGCCGCCTATCGTGCCGGTAGCACCGCTGATGGTGATGGTATTAGCGCCGCCAACCGTAATGCTCGTTGGATCGATAGTGGTGATGTTACCGTTGTTATCGGCAAGCGCAATCGCCCCAGAGCCTATGCTGGTCAGCGTACCCGCCGATGCATCATTGACCGTCAGCCCGGTGTTGTCGAGAACAGTATCTCCAGTCGTGACGCTGCCGTCAGCACCCAGATCAATATTCTCGTTCAGGGCGACGTTGATGACACCATCATCGTCCGCACCCGTTTGCGTGACAGTGATATTGCTATCGCCGTTGAAGATCACATCGCCATTCGGACCGATATTGACCTGAGTGGATGTTGCTCCGTTGGCCGACAGGTTCCAGCCCGCATTGGCCACGTCACTGACGCTCTTGAGCTGATCTTCTGTCGCCGCCTGGCCAGAGGCAAAGTTGTCTGGATCAAATGTCGTGTTGGTCAGGCCGCCTATAGTGCCGGTATTGGCGTCGATCACAATTTCATTGGCGGCACCCGTCGTCGGGTTTGCCCATACCGTCACCGTACCTGCGCCCACCGTGGTGGTCGGGCCGGTGCCGTCGCCTACAATCAGGCCGTCGTTGTTGACCAGCGCATCACCAATCTTCACGCTGCCATTAGCTCCCAGGTCGATGTCCTTGTTCAGCTTGATGGCAAGCGTATCCGTGCCGTTGGCCTGGACACCGATGTTGCCATCTGTCAGCGCAGCGGCGTCGCTCGCGCCGCCGGTCAGGTTCACCGTCTGGCCCAATCGGCGGGTGACATTGGTACCACTGTCACCCGCAAATGTCAGCGGAGTATCGGCCAGATCGCCTACCGCGCCGTCCACGTATGTCTTGTTCGTGACGTGGTCGCCGTCCGTAATCGGACCACTGTAGTAGACACCGCCGCCGTTGACCGCGAAGTGGTCGCCCAACTGCGTATTGCCCTCCACCGTCAGATTGTTGGTCGTGACGCTGTCACCGTTGATGAGGGTATCGCCAATAGTAATGCTGTTGCCGATCTCCAGGTCGTCCGCCAGATCGAACGACAGGTCCGTACCGTTGCGGGTAACGACGATGTTTTCATCGGTATTGCCGAAATCCACCGAGCCACCTGGAGCCACATTGGCGACACCACCACCATCAGCACTGATGTTCCAGCCCTGCGCCGCATACTGAATGGCGTCATGGACGGTGTCTTCACCGGTGCCGCCAATATCGCCCATGCTCAGGTTGCCATCCGGAGCTAGAGCGGCGTTGCCACCTAGAATCTCTACCGTCGTGTTGGCGACATTTCCTAGCACAGCATTCGTGGCGTACAGCTGGCTACCATTTATAGCGTCGGTGCTTGTACTGCTGATTCGGCCAGCAGCAACATTGGTGATGGTACGCTTTTCCTGTTCTGTACCCACACTGACCGTAGCAATGGGGTTATTACCCGAAAAGTTGCCATATGTAATGCCGTTAAGTGCTGCATTTGTGGTGCCTACTGCAGTGTCAGTTGCCGCATTATTACCAAGGGCGACCGAGCGAGCATTCCCTGAGACTGCACCCTGCCCGATTGCAACAGCACTTTGCTCAGACGCCCGTGCGCCGGTTCCCATGGCCATCGCATCCATAGCGTTTGCTTCAGCGCCAGTACCGCTGGCAAAAGCATTTTGTCTAATGGCAAGGGCGCCATGCCCAATCGCGATGGTGTCTATATTGCCAGCCTGATCAGCGAGCGCAGGCGAGGCTTGACCAGATGTGGCGCCTGTACCAATGGCGATCGCGTCGGTCGCATAGGCTTTAGCGTCAGTACCGCTGGCTTGCGCGTTGGTCCTGGTCGCACCAGCCCTTGTTCCACTGGCTTGGGAATCGACTCCGCTTGCCGCACTGTTCGTACCAAAGGCCATCGCGCTTGTGTTGCTGGCGTTAGCCATATAACCTAACGCCGATGATCGCCAGCCGGAAGCTGTCGCATGGTGGCCTAGCGCAGAGGCGCTGTCATCCGTTGCCCGTGAACTGGTACCAATGGCGATAGCGTCTGTTGATGTGCTATCGATATCTTTTCGTTCTGTTTGGGCATTGGTACCCATTGCTATCGAATTGTCACCACGGCTGTACGCGCCCTTGCCTATGGCAACCCCAGCCGTATTGTTGACTGTGCTGCCACTGCCCAGGGCGGTACCGTCGTCTGCCTTGACCAATACGCTATAACCCATCGCCGTAGCCCGCTCTGCCTCATCAATTTTGGCAGCGTGACCGATAGCCATGCTGTTTGCACTATTAGGCCCCAGCGCTCCATCACCGTTTTCGTTCATGTTGTCGCCATTCGGATTGACGCTGTAGAACTTGGGCTTTTCTTCTGCAATGGCATTATTCATCTGCGCCAGGTTTACTGCGCTATTACCCGCAGTGCCGGCATCAACCGATATCGTGCCATCTGCGTTGTAATTAACGTTACCGCCAGATTGCGGGTCGAACGAACCCAGGCTGGTTTTCAGCTCTTCCAGCTGATTGACGTTAACCGCATCGTAACCGTCGGCACCATCTTCTACGTTGGTGATCCGACGCGTTAATCCTGTGGTTGCGTTACCTACAGAAACGGATTCACCCGTAAAGGCCTGGCCGGTTAAATAACTCGCCCCCGTCACTTGTGTAGCGTGAGAATTATGTCCTATGGCGATGCTGCCATCTTCTGCGCGCGAGCCAGCACCAATCGCCACCGATTCGGTCGTTATTGCATGTGCGCCATAACCCACCGCCACGGCATCGGTCGCAGCGATAGTCGTGCCGCCAATAGCCGTGGCATGCCTGACTGCTTCTGTGGCAGTATAGTGATTCGCTTCAAACCCTATGGAAACATTACGCTCCCCTTCCAGGTACGTGCCTGCCTCAGTTCCAATAGAGATTTGATCACTTTCCACCGTGTTTGAACCCGCGCCTACCCCAATCGCGATGGCCTGGTTACCGTCCATGTTCCGTCCTGCATTTTTTCCGATTGCAATGAACGAATGACGCTGGCCGGGATCATTAACTTCCGTACCTGAACCTACGCCGGTCCCGGTTCCCAGGGCGATTGAGTCCTGCGTGCCGGCATAGGCATCAACACCAGCAGCAAAACTCCGAGGGCCGCCGGCTGTAGCATCTCCAAGAGCAATCGCCCCAGCGCCAGACGCGTTTGCACTTGCCCCTAAAGCCGTGGCATTGCCTGCGCTCGCTTGGGCGCCGTCGCCCAACGCTACCGAACCGGTGTCGCTCGCTATGCTGTCGCGGCCAATGGCGATAGCACCAACTCCATAGTCATCGTCACCTGCTTGAGCATTCTGACCCAGCGCAATCGCGCCTTCGGCGGGTTCCGTGGTGCTTGCGCCGTCGCCAGCGGCAAAGCTGTTGTCGCCTTCGGCCACGGTATTGGGGCCGATCGCGATGGACTGGTCTCCCAAAGCCTCGGAGTCAGCTTGCGCCGAACTGGCGTGGAAATACCTTACGCCACCGGCGCCTTCTTCGATAAATAGATTGTGGATCTGCTGGCCAGTGACCGCATCGGTACTGGTCGCGTTGATAGCGCCGTTGGTGAGATTGGTAATGCGGGTGCCCTCCGCCCCGCCCTCTAGCGTGATCACATCCTTGGCGGCGCTGTCGTAGCTTACGGCCGTAGCTGAGGCCGTCTGCAAATTACCAATGGCCGTCGCATTGGCGCCGATGAGAGTCGTATGATCGCCAACAGTCGTGCCCAGGTTGGTCACTGTGTTACCCAAGTTGGTGACTGTCGTATTGACTGTCGCCAACTCCTCATTGGTATCCCACAGCTGGCCGGTCGTGACAGCGTTCGTGCCCCCCGACACGAGAGCAGAGTCCGTCAGGCCGCTGATGGTGCCGCCATTCATGTTGATCGTGCCGGCGCCATTGCTGAATACGATACTGTTGCCGGCTACCGGCGGCTCACCGCCTATGGTTACGTCAGCCAGCGCCGATGCGCTTGCGCCCAGCAGTCCCGCCCCGGCCAGCACGACCGCGCCCAAAGACAGCATGCCGTGGCGTTTACCCGTTGACGAGGTACTGCTGACAGAAGCTCCCGAGCGCTTGCCGCGCGCACGCGTAAGCTCGGAGACTGCAACGAATGTTCGCGTTTGCTCATTCCAAACCGTTTTGTATATCCGATTCACTTTTTTCCCCAGTTATCGACGTGAACACCCCCCCCGGCACGCGAAAGGCGCGCGCTTTTTCTCAGGAGAGGGAAGCTGGCGACACACTTGTAACCAAGGTGTGCCAAAGCAGTGACACTATGAAAGAGAAGTAAGAAACCGGCTTTTTGATTTTTTTGAAAAGTTTTGAAATTTGATCAAAAATTAGAAAACAATTGTCAACTTTGTAAAAGATAGGAAAAGATCGTTTCTTGTCGTGTTTTTAATACAACACACGAATATTCATCGGCTTCATCGCTTATGAGGCGCGATCTGAACAACGCCGTCGGACATTGTTTTTGACCTAGACATAAATGTGGGGCCCGCCGAGAAGCCCGATAAGCGCGCTATACGATATCCACGCCATTGTTGCGAAAGGCAGACGGCGTCCGCCCCCAGTATTGGCGGAAAGCGGTCGAGAAATTGGCGGCGCTCGAATAACCGACCTCGGCCACAATATCCAGCATGCTCAGATCCGTTTGAGAAAGCAGGCGGGCCGCCTTGCACATTCTCTCGCGGCGGATGAACTCGAACACCGACATGCCTACGCTGGATTTGAATGCGGCGGTGATACGGCGCTCGGAGACGGCCAGCATGGCTGCCAGATCCCGCACCCGCGGGGGATCGGCCAATCGCTCCTGGATAATGTGCGCCGCGGCCCGTTGCAGTACCTGATCGGAATTACGCTTGCCCTGGCCCTTTTTCGGAAAACCCGGCGCGACCGGCGGCATCGGAGTTTCGGTGGTGGTCAGTGCGGCCATGTGCGTGGATGCAGCAATAGGCACGGATCGGTCTCGCGCCAGCGAAAGCTGGATGCGCACTCGCTCCACCACTTCCTCGGGCATGAACGGCTTGAGAATGTAGTCGACGGCTCCTGAGCGCAGCCCCTCCAGGCGCTCGTCCAGGGCAGTGGCGGCGGTCAGGAAAAGTACAGGTATATGCTCTGTTGCCGGATTTGCCTTAAGCATGCGGATGGTAGTGATGCCATCGCGCCTGGGCAGGCACATATCCATCAAAATGACATCCGGCGTCAGGGAGACAGCATCCACATAGCCTTGAATGCCGTCGAAGGCAACGGTCACACGACAGGGATGGCTGCGCAACGCTTCCAGAAGCGGATAGATTTCATCTGCGCTGTCATCCACCAACAACACATGCGGCGCACCAGCCTGCTGGTAGCTCATGATTTGGAATCACAAAACCCGACGAGAGTCATACATGCTCGACTTTCCACACTCCACCCCATTTATTTATATCTCCAACTCATTTTTCTCAGAGATCGACCGCCCACGCACGCCCGGACAAACCATTTTGGCGTGTCTGAGTTTGCGGGGGAAAATGTCGACTACGCACCTCGAACAAGATGCGTCATAGTTGAAACTATGCGATAGACTGAAAAATTCGGCTTTTCATTTTCGGCGAAAAATTTTGATACTAGGCCGAAAAAATAAAACAAATTGTTAAGCTTGTTAAAGAAATGATAATTTGATCCTGAAGCGTGGACCAATGACATCCAAATATGCCCGTATCAACCATTAGACGCCCAAGCCGGCCATGGCTTATTAGCAAAAAACAATAAATGCTCTGATTTTTGGCAAACGTCGCTTTATTTACGTTATTTTAAGCGAATATGTTGACAGACGTTGTGGCAAGTCGCCACGGTGCAGCGCGTTGCACGCTGCGCCGCCAGGCGCGATCACAAGGACCTGGCGGCAGCGGTTCACCACTTATACCCAAGCGAGGCAAACACTGTCCGTCCCTGGCCATAGTAACAGTTTGCCGAGGTCAGCGAAGCGCAGGAGGCGACATAGCGCTTATCGAACAGATTGGTCGCATTCACGCGCAGCGTCAATCCTTCGAGCGAAGGATTCTTCTTGCCGAAATCGTAGCTCACCGCAGCGTTGAACAAGGTGATGGAAGGCAGCTCGATCAAATTGTCCAAATCGCCAAAGCGACTGGCGATATGGCGAACCCCGCCCCCCAGCCCGAACCCTTCAAACGCCCCGGTCCTGAATGTATAGTCGACCCAAAGTGCCGCCTGATGTACTGGAGTGAGTTGAAACCTGTTGCCAAGCTGCGCGGCATGGTTGGTCTTGATGATTTCTGAGTTCTGGTAAGCGTACGAAGCAATAAGATCAAGCCCGGCCGCCAGATTGGCCTTCCCTTCCAACTCGATACCCCGCACGCGCACCTTGCCTGTTTGCACCTGAGCCCAGGGATTGGTGTCCGGGGGGCTGGGATCCTGGGTCAACACGTTTTTCTGCGTGAGCTGATAGGCTGAGATGCCGATGTAAGAATCCGCTCCCGAAGGCTGGTAGCGCACCCCCGCTTCGAACTGCTGGGCGGTCGTCGGCTTGAACGCCGCGCCAGCGGCGTCCGCGCCCGCGGTCGGCTCGAAAGACGTCGAGTAGCTTGCATACGGCGCTATGCCGTTGTCAAACAGATAGACCAGCCCGACACGGCCCGTGAAAGCCTCGTCCCGCTGCCGGGTAGTGGTTCCGTAATTGGAGTCGTGAACAGTGTTCTTCGCCAGATCATAGCGTCCGCCCAGCGCCAGCACCCACCGGTTCCATTTAATTTGATCCTGAGCGTAAAAACCTGTCTGGTACTGGACGCCGTCCTGATCGGGATACAGCGTTGGATCGGCTGGACGGCCAGTATGCTGGGGATTGAAGATATCGACCGTTCCGGCACCGACGCCTCCCCATAGGGAATCGAAGTCCAGGCGCGAGTAGTCCACGCCCAGAAGCGCGGTATGCTGCAAGGAGCCCGTAACAAAATCCACCTGCGCGGTATTGTCGATCGTTAACGCGGTGGCCCTGTCGTTGGAATTCCAGATGGCGCGATTCATCGTGATCGCGCCCGTGACCGCATCGCTGGCGATACCGCTAAGATAGGGGTACTGATAGTCCATGGATACGTCGGAATATTCGAGTTTCTGGCGCACCTTGAACATGTCGCTGAAACGGTGCTCGAACTCATAGCCCAGCGAAAACTGCTCGCGTTCATAGCGATTGAAATCAGAATAGCCCAGATACGTATTCACCGGCAGATAGCCGTGTTCGGTTGGATACAGGGTGCCGAGCGCCGGAAGCGGACTGTTGCCGCCAACGTCGCGCTGATAATGCGTGAAGATCGTCAGCATCGTGTCGGCGCTGGGCTTCCAGGTCAGGCTGGGCGCAATGAAAACGCGGTTATCTTCAAGATAATCGACCTGGGTACCGCTGTCGCGGGCCAGGCCCGTCAGCCGATAAAGAAAAGTCTGCTCGGGGTCGATGGCTCCGCCGAAATCGAAAGCGCCCTGGATCCGGTCGTAGCTGCCTCCGGTCACTTCGACCTGCCTGATTCTTTCAGCAGTCGGCCGCTTGCGTACGGCATTGACCATTCCACCCGGAGCGCCCTGCCCGTACAGGACCGACGACGGGCCTTTAAGAACTTCCACCCGTTCCAGCCCATAGGGCTCGAGGCGCAGCCGCGCATAGTCACGCAAACCGGAAGGCATGCGCATGCCTTCCGAATAAAGAGGCGCGGCAAACCCGCGCAAGCGCAGATAATCATTGTAGGTAGCGCCGCCATAGAATTCGTTGGCAACGCCAGGCGTGTAGCTCAGTGCTTCATCGATACTGGTCGCACCCTGCGCCGCCATCTGATCAGCCGACACGACGTTTATGGTCTGGGGTGTTTCAAGAATGGGGGTATCTGTCTTGGTGGCGGTTGCGCTGCGTCTGGCAACGTAGCCATTTACCGGGCCCGTTGCCGTTTCCCTGGCGCCCAGAACCGTGACAGCATCCAACTGGGTAGCCGCGGCAGCACGGGACAAGGTGATGTTGCGCCCATTTTGCCGATAGCTTACCGGCGTGCCGCGCAATAAGTGTTCAAGCGCTTGTATGGGCGTCATGCTTCCCCGCAAGGCGGGAGCCGAAAGGCCCGCAACCGTCTCCGGGGTGAAGAAGAACTGAAGCGACGTTTCCCTCCCGAGCTGGATCAAGGCATTTTCGAGCGGCTGCGCGGGGATGTCGAATTTTGCCACGACATCCTGTGCCCTTGCCGCGACGGGAACGGCGACAGTAAAAGCGGCCGACACCGCCAGAATCCCAAGACTTGCGCTAAACGCGCATCGGCGAGCCCACCACCTTGCACCAAGGCGTTGCACCATTTTGTTCACGATTGAAATCATCCTTATGAGTTGTGCGACGCAATCTGCGCCAGACCCTTTTGGCCAAAGGCAAAGGGTTTGCGGCCAGAAAAGCCCGCGCCCTCTTAGTAAAGACGCCTTGGCTCAGGCAACTCCTGAATCAACCTGGAAATGAAAATGAAACCAAATGAAATAATATATTTAATAATCCTACCTTCAACTGCCGCCACAGGACGCACCACCCGGACGGCGCAACGCGGTCCCCAGTGGGATCAGAAGGGAAGTATTTCCTGCCGGCCGTCGGGGCGAACCCGGACGCGTACCGGAATGATGGATGGCAACGCAGCCAGCAGCGCAGCGGGTTCATCGACACTGAAAACGCCTGAAATGCGCAGCTTGCCAATATCGGGGGCGCCAATCAGCACTGGCTGTTTCAGATAGCGGTTTACTTCGTTAATCGCCAGTTCCAAAGGTGTGCCGCGAAACACCACCTTCCCCTCGCGCCATGCTGTGGCAGCCTCCACATCGACACGGTGCCCCGCATCAAGCTCGCTTGCCGTGGAAGCCGCCGCGCTCTGGCCAGCCATGAGACGGACTGTCTTTTTATTCCACCATCGTCCCGACTCGACCTCAACCATGCCCTCGAGGACACCGACCGAGAACGCGTCGGATTCTCGCCTCACATGGAACTGCGTACCCGTAACGCGCACGGTGCCGGCGCCGGCGTCAACGATAAACGGTTCACCCTGCGATCCGTCGACGGTAAACAGCGCCTCGCCCTGAAGCAGCTCCACCAGACGCTCCCGCTGGTAGAAGCTGACCCTCAGCGTCGTTGCCGTATTCAGCAGCGCGATGCTGCCATCGGGCAGGCCAACCTGCCTACGCTCCCCAGGCGCGGTTGAGAACTCCGCCCGGTAGTTGGGCGATGCCAACCACTTGGCCGGGTCCGCCACAGCGAAAGCCAGCACACCGCTGCAGGCCAGGCCCAACCCCCAGGCGAACCGGCGGCGCGACGCCAGCGCCGGCCTGGAAACTTGCCCCAAGTTGCGCAGCTTGCTGGCGGGTATCGCTTCCGCGGCGCGCCAGATATCCTCAACAAAATGGAATGCTTCCGCATTCTTGCTATCCGCGTTCAGCCAGGTTTCGAACGACATCCGCTCTTGGACGGTCACGTCTTCTGACTCAAGACGGGCAAACCAGTACGCGGCGAGGTCTCGCCGATCGCGCAGCATGGAAGGTTCAATGCGCTCCGTCATTGCAGATCCTTGGAACCCGAGAGCGGTCTGATGATTTCGTACCTCTTCATAATATGACGTGTGAAAGCGCCGCGCTCCTGAATCACTCGCCCCCGTTTTTATGTAACACATCCTGCAGATGCCGGGTGGTTCGCATCATATAGCGCTCGACCATATTGCGCGACACCTTCATGCGCTCGGCAATCTGCCCATTGGAAAGGCCTTCAAGCGTACGGAGCTTGAAGGCCTCTTGGCATGCCGGGCTCAAGTCCGCCAACGCAGTCAGTATTGCATCGGCCAACTCGCGGGCCTCGACCAGGCTCTGCGTGCTCGCCGACATCGGATGTGCGTCATCCGGCAAACCATCCAGGCTTGGGCCGCTCCGGATAAGCTCGCCGCGGTGAATGCTGACGGTGCGATTGAATGCAATGCGTCGAAAGTAGCTGCCCTGGTCACGTATCGTCAAGCTGTCGGACTCCAGCATGGCCAGTGCGGCATCCTGCACCGCGTCTTCGGCATTCTGCGGTGTGCTTGAACGCTTTACCCATGAACTGATCAGCTTGCCGTATTGGGCAAGCCAACCGGGTTCATGACTGGCTCGGCGCGCCATGATGGATCAGAGGATATTTGGAACTATCATGGCCGACATAATAGCAATGATTCTCATTTAAAGACAGAGAATTCAGAAGCCGAGGTTGTCAATCTTCGGTCTGCACCCGGCTGGGCAGCAGCTCGTTCGTGCGCTCCAGCACCGGATAGGCGGATGCCGCCACGATATGCGAATTGACCTGCGTCAGATCCCTTAGCATGTCCAGATGAAATGAGCTGGTTTCCTGCGTGTCGATACGCCCCGCCCGCAGGCGTTCGAAATGGGCGCTTGTGGCCCTGGCTTCACTATCCCGAAACACCTGTTTCTGGGCGGCCAGGGCACGGGCGGCGCGTACGTCTCCGGTCATGAACAGCGCCGCCGCCTGCTGCGTATTGGTAATCAGCTTTTCCGTCAGGTCGAGCAGCTCGGCCCTGCCTTGCGGCGAGAAGTTGAGCCCCCGCTTCATTTTCCGGGACGCCTGGCCCAGAAGGCTGCGATCGACAATATCTCCCGCCTGCTCGATATTGGTAACGAAAGCCAGCGTCTCTTCGATTCTAAGATGATCTTCGTCGCTCAGCGACTCGGGGTCGAGCGACACCAGGTAGGCCTTGACGGCCGCATTGATCTTGTCCAATACGTCATCGGCGCGCCTGGTCTCTTCTATTTGTCTTCGATCGGGTTTTTCCAGCACGTCGCGAAAACCTCTGAGCATGTCGTCCAGGATATCGGCCATACGCAGCGCTTCGCGCCCCACCCCGCCCAGGGCAATCGCCGGCGCCGACCGCGCCGCCGGATCGAGGTACAAGGGCCTGGCCGGATCGGCCAGATTGACGCGCGTGGGCAGCCAGCGCTTGAGCAGGCTGGCATAGGGATGGAGTATCGGCAAAAAGACAAGCGCCAGGATCAGGTTGAATGCCGTATGGAAATTCGCCACGGCACGCGCGCTGCTGGGTTCGATCTGAAGCATGAGCGGCCCAAGATAGGGCAGAACGGCAAAACCCGCCGCCACGCCCAGCGCGCGATTCAGCAGATTGCCCAATGGCAGGCGCCGGGCGGCCGGGTCGTCTCCCGCCGCGCCTTCCAGCACCGGGTTGACCGCCGTGCCAAGGTTGGCGCCCAGGACGAGGGCAAATGCGGCTTGCGCCGGAATGGTGCCCTGCGCCGCCAGCGACATGATCAGCAGCACGACGGCTACGCTGGAGTGGGCGGCCCAGGCCAGCACGGCGGCCAGCATGACATACAGAATGGGCTGCGCCGACATGGACTCGAGCAGCAGATGCAGGCTGGGTATGGCCTCGTAGGGTTCGAGCAGATCGATGAACTGGCGCAGAGACATCAGGACCAGCCCCAGTCCGATCAGGACGCGGCCGAAGTCGCGCGGGCCCGCCGTTGCCCGCTGAAACATCAGAAACCCGGCAAGAATCAATACCGGCGCAACGCCGGCCACATTGAATGACAGCAGTTGCACGATGAGCGTCGTGCCGACATTGGCGCCAAGCATCACAGCCAGTGCCGGCGCCAGGGCGACCAGCCCGCTGGCGGCCAGCCCCGTCACCATCAAGCCCGTTGCCGTGCTGCTCTGCAGGATGGCGGTTACGCCCACTCCGGCAAAAAATGCATTGAACCGATTCTTGAGCGCCTTGGCCAGAAAGCTTCGCAATGCCGAGCCGAATGCCCGCTGAATCCCGGTCTGGACCATGCGCACCCCCCAAAGGAGGAGCGCCACGGCTCCAGCCAGATTGACGAGGGTGACAGTAACGCTCACGGTCCGGCTCCTTAAAAAGAGAGACGAAACAGAATAGTCTACACGTCATAAGCTGTCATCGGCCTTATACCCGTTCATCGCCAACGCTTGCCGCAACGCGGCATATCCGGGCAGCTTGAAACATTCTTGTAAAGAAGCAGCCCAGCGGCTACTATTTCGCAAATCCAAGCCCGGCAGCAGACCCGGCCACCCGCACACAAGGAGACATACCATCATGAATACCATAGATCGTCGGGTTTTTCTTAAACTGGCCGGCGCCGCCGGGCTGTCCGGCCTGCCCATGGCCATGCCGGCCCTGGCCTACGCCGCTGAATCGGCCAATATGGAAAAGGCCCGCGCCCAGGGCAAAGCTGTGTTCTACGCCAATATCACGGCGGTGACCCCCATTATGGATGCCTTCAAGGCGGACACCGGCATCGAGGGGCAGTACACCCGCACGTCCAGCTCCAAATTCGTGCCGACCATACTCACGGAATTCAATGCGGGCAAGCTGCTGGCCGACGTCATCCAGGCGCCGCTGCCCATGCTGGAACTGCTGAAGGAGCACGGCGTGCTGGCTCCATATCGCTCATCCGCCGCCGCCGGCTACCCGGACTGGGCGGTGAAGGACGACGCCATTACGCTGTTTGGCATCGAATATGTGTCCTACCTGTACAACACCGACCACGTCAAGACGGCCGACGCTCCCAAGAGCTACCAGGATCTGGCCGATCCGAAATGGAAGAACCAGATCGTCATGGCCGACCCGGCCACCCACGCCTCGACCATCTCGTGGCTGGTTGGTCTGAAAGAACAGGTGTTCCAGTCCGAAGACGAGTGGATGCAGTTCCTGAAAGGGCTGGCCGCCAATAAACCGATGTTCGTGGCTTCTTTCGGCCCCACCCCCGCCCCGATCGAAAGCGGCGAGAAACTGATAGGCATTTCCATGCCGAAGTACATCATCACCAAGAAGCCCGCGCCCCTCGCCTGGGGCCCGCAAGGCGACCAACCCATGCTGGGCACGGCGCGCGCGATCGCCATCACATCCAGCGCGCCCAACCCCGACGCCGCCCGCGGCTTCATCGATTACTGGCTAAGCAAGAAAGCCATGGAATTGCTGGCCAACGATGTGGGCGAATACGTGCTGGCGCCCGGCGTATTTCCCCCGATACCCGGCATAGACAAGGTCAAGGTCCAGCCACTGCGCGACCTGTCGGACGAAGACATACAGAAATGGGGCCGGGAATTCAGCCAAATCTTCCGCGGCAAATAATCTCATGGAAATACGGATAGAAGGACTGCGCAAACACTATCAATCCGATGGAAAAACAGTCAAGGCCCTTGACGGGGTCGACCTGACCATACCCGCCAACGAGATCTTCACCCTGCTGGGCCCCAGCGGCTGCGGCAAGACTACGCTGCTGCGATGCATCGTCGGCCTGGAAACGCCCGACGAAGGCGAAATACGCATAGGCGGCGAGGTCATGTGGTCCAGCGCCCGGGGCGTTGCCGTGCCGCCCGAGCGGCGCGGCCTGGGCATGGTGTTCCAGACCTATGCCATCTGGCCCCATATGTCTGTTTTCGACAATGTGGCCTACCCCCTGCAGATTCGCGGCATGGCCCGCGACGCGATACGCGACAAAGTCACGCGCGCCCTGCAGTTCGTCCAGCTTGAAGGCGTGGACAAGCGCTCGGCAACCAAATTATCGGGGGGACAGCAGCAACGGGTCGCGCTGGCCCGCGCGCTGGTCGCCGAACCCAAAGTCATTCTGTTCGACGAACCCCTGAGCAATCTTGACGCCAAGCTGCGCGAAGAAACCCGCAAAGAACTCAAGACCTTTCTTGGCGCACTCAATATTACCGCCGTCTATGTCACCCATGACCGCGTCGAGGCGCTGGCCCTATCGGACTCGATTGCCGTCATGCAAGCCGGAAACATCGTTGAAATCGGCTCGCCCCAGAAAATTTATTTCAACGCCGACCACCGCTATGTGGCCGACTTCATCGGGCGGGCCAACCTGATCAAGGTGCGTACGGCAGGCCGGGAAGGAGACCTGACCGTGGTCGAGTCAGGGCTGGGCACCTTGCATTGCCAGTCCCGCGACCTGCCCGAGGGCAGTGCGGCCACGCTGTGCATTCGCCCCGAGTTCGTTCATGTGGATCGGGCCGAAGATGGGCTCCTGCAAGCAGGGCAAAACATCATCCACGGCCAGGTCGCCAGCCTGGAGTTCGTCGGCGAAGTCTACGAAGCAGATATCCGCGTCGGCCAGGAACGGCTGCTGGCCCGGCTCGACCCCGACCTGCCGGTCAAGGTCGGCGACACCGTCAGCATTCGCCTGGCGCCCCAGCACTGCCTGCTGGTATCGGCATAAAGCAGGCCCATGAATCCATCGCGCCCCGTCCTCTCCTGGTCGTTGATATTGATAGTGGGCTTCCTGACGCTCTGCCCCGTGCTGATGCTGCTGTTGGGCAGTTTTTCGGAAGGCCTGACCGCCTTTGGCGTGTTTACCGTCGACAAGTATGTGGCGGCCTATACCGACCCCATGCTGTTCGACGTCACCTACAACACCATCGTCTTCGTGCTGGGGTCGTCGGTATTGTCGACCTTGCTGGCGCTGGTGCTGGCCTACCTGAACACGCGCACCAACATTCCCTTCAAGCCGGTCTTCACGGTGCTGTCCATTGTGCCGATGATGATCCCGCATTTGCTTTTCTCGGTCAGCTGGGCCTTGCTGCTGAACCCTTCCAACGGCCTGATCAATGTTTTCCTGAAAGACCTGTTCGCGCTGCAAGAGGCGCCGTTCAATATCTACTCCTTGTGGGGCATGATCATGGTGGAAGGGCTGCTCAACATGCCCATCGCCTATCTCATCATCGCGCCCGCCATGGCCCAATTCGATGTCGCGCTCGAAGAGTCGTCGCGGGTGTTCGGCGCCGGGGTATGGCGCACACTGATGCGCATCACCCTGCCGGTGCTGCGGCCGGCCATATTGGCCGCATTCATCCTGGGCATCGTGCGCAGCCTGGCCTCATATGCCGTACCCCGGGTATTGGGCATGCCGGGCCAGGTCGATGTGCTGGCCACCTATCTGTACGAGATGATCTCCACTGGCTTTGCACCCGACTACGGCAAGGCGGCCGCCCTGGGCATGAGCGTGCTGGCGGCCTCCATTTCCCTGATTGTCGTATACCGGGCCCTGACGTCCGAAGGCGGCAAGTTCGTGACGATATCCGGCCGCGGCTTCCGGCCAGCCGTCATTGAGCTCAAGCGCGCCCGGGCGCCCATCTTCATCAGTATCGGCCTGCTGTGCCTGCTCATGATCGTGCTGCCGGTGGCCGTGCTGCTGTATACCTCGCTGGTGCCTTATTCCATGGTGCCCAGCCCGCGGGCTTTTTCTCTGATGAGCTTCAAGCACTGGATAGAAGTCTTCCAGGATCCGGTGTCCTTGCTGGCACTGAAGAACAGCCTGTTTCTGGCGGTGGTGGGCGCAACCCTGGGCGTGCTGCTGTCCATCTTCGTCGCCTATGTCATCGTCAAGATACGGACACCCGCCTCGGGCCTGCTTGAGTCATTGAGCTTCCTGTCTTTTTCCTTCCCCGGCATCGTGATAGGCATAGGTTTTATGTGGTTCTTCGTGCAAACACCCCTGTATGCAACGCTGACCGCATTGTTGCTGGCCTATATCGCGGCCTATCTGCCCTATGGCATACGTCCTCTGGCCAGCGCCTTCGTGCAGGTGCACGCCCATCTTGAAGAATCGTCGCTGGTCTGCGGGGCCAGCCCGTTGACGACAATGCGGCGCATTATTGTGCCGCTGCTGATTCCCGGCGTGGTGTCGGCCTGGATACTCATGGCGACCATGTTCATACGGGAACTGACGGTGTCGGTGGTGCTGTCGCGGCCGGGCACCGAAGTGCTGGCCGTGCAGATACTGAGCTTTGCCGACGATGGCCTGTGGGGAAAATTGTCGGCCCTCGGCATCGTGATGATCGTCATTTCCACCGGGCTGGTGCTGCTGGCGATGTATGCCGGGAAAAGGTTCAGGGCGGCGCAAGCCGGCAGCTAGCGAATGTTGATGCGGTGAAATTGAGGTCTTGGCATCCAGGGTGTTCTTGCGAGGTTGCCCGGGTGCTGGGCCGGTGCCGGGCTCCATCGCTGCGCCCCCTGCGGGGGTACCCTTGCACGGGCTGGCAGGCGCGGTCGGCCGCGAACTTGCCTAAAACCGTCCCCCGGACGCTTTTAGGCTTCGGACAGCGCGGCCTCTTACGCCCGCCCCTGCCAACCCGTGCCGCGGCTGGCTCAAAGTCGCCCGGCACCG
>JBATWU010000031.1:0-24532 GCA_049672825.1 Pusillimonas sp. | reverse complement strand
CCCCTGGCGTAGCCAGGGGTACCCGTTTTATTCAGCCAAGCGGGGCGGTCGCGGAACTCGCAACGTTGGCAGCCCACCCGGCTGCCAACACCCTTGTTGCTCAAACAGCCGCGACCTTGCACCCCCGCTTGACTGAATAAAACGGCGTGCGCGAGGCGCCTGCACAGCCCCCGCCACACCCGACTTTCTTAAGCATGATATCTAGTCCAGGACCACACCCGATTTTCTAAAGAACCAAACAGCCTCACCATAAACCCGGCGGTCGTCAAGAACGAAAACGCTGTCCCCAACGCTTTTGCGCTACCGAACGCACTTATGCACAAAGGCTGACTCGATTCCCGCTTCAGCCTAATGGCATGCTTGCACCGCCGCGAGCACTGTAAACACCTGGGCCAAAGATACCCTAGAAAGGCAGCGAAATCCCTGGTTCCAGTACCGTCAGCGCCTGGCGGAACTCTTCCTTGATGCGCTCCACGTCTTGTTCGGTGTCGCCCTCGAAGCGCAGGACGACTACCGGGGTGGTGTTGGAGGCCCGGGCAAGCCCGAAACCGTCGGCGTACTCGGCTCGCACACCGTCAATGGTGCTGATACTGGTGGCCGTTGGAAACTGGCCTTCTTTCTGCAGGCGCGCCACCAGGGCGTGCGGCTGGCCTTCCTGCATTTCAAGCTTGATTTCGGGCGTCGAGATGTCTTTGGGCAAAGCTTCCAGCACGGCGGAGGGGTCGTCGTGCCCGGACAGGATTTCAAGCAGGCGCGCGCCGGTGTACAGGCCGTCGTCGAAGCCGAACCAGCGTTCTTTGAAGAAGATGTGGCCGCTCATTTCGCCGGCCAGCGGCGCGCCGGTTTCCGCCAGCTTGGCTTTGATCAGCGAATGCCCTGTTTGCCACATTTGAGGCTTGCCGCCCGCATGCTTGACGGCGCGGGCAACATGGCGGCTGCATTTGACATCGAAAATAATGGTGGCGCCGGGTACGCGGCGCAGAACGTCCTGCGCATACAGAATGAGCTGGCGGTCGGGCCAGATGATTTCGCCGGATTTGCTGACTACGCCCAGGCGGTCGGCATCGCCGTCGAAGGCCAGGCCCAGTTCGCAATCGCTTTCCTGGACGTGGCGGATCAGGTCTTGCAGGTTGGCCGGATCGGCCGGATCGGGATGATGATTGGGAAATGTGCCGTCGACGTCGCAATAGAGTTCATCGACCGAGCAGCCCAGTGCCCGGTACAGCGCCGCCGCCACCACGCCGCCCACGCCGTTGCCGCAGTCGATGGCAATTTTCATGGGGCGGGCCAGCGGCACGGTGGACTTGATGTGCTCCACGTAGGTGTCCAGCAGGCTGAGCGTGCTGCCGCTGCCCGGCGCGACGCCGTCCAGGGAGTCGGGGTTGGCCATGATGCTTGCCAGTTTTTGTATGTCGTCGCCATGCAAGGTTCTGCCGCCCATCATGATCTTGAAGCCGTTGTAGTGGGGCGGATTGTGGCTGCCTGTAATGGCGACACCGGAGCCGGTGTGCTGGGTGTGCGCGGCATAATAGACCAGGGGCGTGGGCACCATGCCCAGGTCTATGGTGTCGATGCCGCCCTGTTCAAGGCCTTGCCGCAGCGCTTGCGCCAGCTCAGGGCTGCTCAGGCGTCCGTCGTAGCCGACCACCAGGGTTCCGATTGCCGCGGCCCGTGCCTGCTGGGCAAGGGCCAGGCCCAACAGACGGGCAAAGTCTGCATTGAGCGGGTCGGGTACGGTTCCGCGTATATCGTAGGCTTTGAAGACATCTTTGGGTAGAGCGGGGGTGTTGGACACGAGGCTTCCTTAATGTGTAGCGGACGACACTTGCCATGATTATCCCGGATTCCCATGGCGGGCGTCCAATCGGGGCCGGTCCGGCGATATCGTTCGCGCCGCCGATCGCGGCTTCGGCCATTGTTGCATGGGCATGCGGCGCGCGGGGTCATTGCGTGGCAACAGGCCAACTGCCTTAGAATAAGATATTGGTCGTGATTATTTTGCAAGAAGGCAAGCATGAGTCGAATAGACGAACTAGTTCAGATTGTGGGGCAACAACACGTGCTGACAGGCACCGACGCAGAGTCTTATACGGTCGACTGGCGTGGGCGCTATAGCGGCGCGGCCCTGGCGGTCGTGCGGCCGGGGTCTACCCAGGAGGTGGCGCAAATCGTGCGCTGGTGCGCCGCGCACGGTATCCCGCTGGTGCCGCAGGGCGGCAATACCGGCCTGTGCGGCGGCGCCACGCCCGATGCCAGCGGGCAGGCCATTGTGCTGTCGCTGACACGCCTGAACGCCATCCGAAGCCTAGACACCGACAATGACACCATGGTGGCGGAGGCGGGCTGCATATTGCAGTCGGTGCAACAGGCCGCGCGCGACGCCGACCGCCTGTTCCCCCTCAGTCTGGCGGCCGAAGGCAGCTGCACCCTGGGCGGCAACCTGGCCACCAACGCCGGCGGCACGCAGGTCCTGCGCTATGGCAACGCGCGCGACCTGGTCCTGGGCCTGGAAGTCGTGACGGCGCAGGGCGAAATCTGGCACGGGCTGCGCGGCCTGCGCAAAGACAACACCGGCTACGATTTGCGCAACTTGTACATGGGCAGCGAAGGTACGCTGGGCATCATCACGGCGGCCACCGTCAAGCTGTATCCGCTGCCGGTGGCCCAGTGCACGGCCTTGCTGGCGCTGGCATCGGTCGATGACGCTGTCAAGGTGCTGTCGGCGGCACGCCAGGGGTTCGGCGCCGCGCTGACCGGATTCGAGCTGATTGCCGGGAACTGCCTGCAGGGTGTCGTGCGGTGCTATCCGCAGCAGCGCATCCCCTTCGACGGCGAGTCGGCCCAGATGCCCTGGTATGCCCTGCTTGAACTGTCCGACAGCGAAAGCGCCGAACACGCGCGCGAACGTTTCGAGGCGGTGGTGGGGGAAACCATCGAGGCCGGGCTGGTGGCCGACGCGGTCATCGCCGAGAACATCACCCAAAGCAAGGCCTTGTGGCACTTGCGCGAAAGCATACCGCTGTCTGAAAAGGCCTTTGGCAAAAGCATCAAGCACGATGTGTCGATACCCGTTTCCCGCATGGCCGACTTCGTGACCACCACCAATGCGGCGCTGCAGGCCAGTTTCCCGGGCATAGAACACGTGACCTTCGGGCATCTGGGCGACGGTAATCTGCACTACAACGTTGCCCGCGGCCAAGCCTATAGCGAAGACGAGCTCCTGGCCCGGCAGGCCGACATCTACGACCTGGTGCACGACAGCGTGCACCGGTTCGGCGGTTCCATCAGCGCCGAGCACGGCGTGGGGCAGCTCAAGCGCGATGCGCTGCCGCGCTATAAAGACCCGACCGAGCTGGCGCTGATGCACCGCATCAAGCAGGCGCTGGATCCGCAGGGCATCATGAACCCGGGCAAGGTATTGATACCCTCGGCGGCCGATAGCTGAATACCGCGCCCGGCGGCAGGAGCGACCGGGGCTGCAAAGCCTGAACCATTCCGCCGCGCCTCCGAGGGCATGGCGTCAGGTTCTTGCGGGCAATATCATGCCCGATGACTGCCCCAGGCTGATGGCGGGGTAGCCCGGCTTGCGGCAGGCAGCGCGCAAAATGACTTCGTCGTAATCCTGCAGGAAGTTGCGTTCTTCCCCCCAGGGCAGCGTGATGGGCTGCTTGCCGCCTTTGTTCATTTCCAGCAAAGAGCCTTCCTGGCCTGGCTCGGGACCCGACAAGGTGCCGGTGCCCAGCAGATCGCCGGGCTGCAGGTTGCAGCCGTTGACGGTGTGGTGGGCCAGCAATTGCGCGACATTCCAGTAGGCCTCCTTGAAATTGGAGGTGGACAGCAGGGCGGGTTCGGCCTGGTCCGCGCGCGACTTCTGCGTAGTCAGCAAAACCTGCAGGCCGATGTCGAAGGCCCCCGAGGCCTGGTTGGCCGTCGAGCTGAGATAAGGCAGGGGCTGTGGGTCGCCGACGTCGCGGTGGAAGGCGATGCGGAAGGGCGCCAGGGCCTCCAGCGTGACGATCCACGGGGAAATGGTGCTGGCGAAATTCTTGGCCAGGAAGGGCCCCAGCGGCTGATATTCCCACGCCTGCAGATCGCGGGCGGACCAGTCGTTCAGAATGCATAGGCCGAATACATGAGATTCGGCCTCGTCCAGGGCGATGCGTTCGCCCTGCGCGTTGCCTTGGCCCACGAAGATGCCCAGCTCGAGTTCATAATCCAGCCGCTGGGAAGGGCCGAAGCCGGGCGTGCCGTCTTCGGCGGCCGGGCGTGTCTGGCCGATGGGGCGCGGGAAGGGCTGGCCCGATACATTGATGCTGGAAGCGCGCCCATGGTAGCCGATAGGTACCCATTTGTAGTTGGGCAGCAGGGGGTTGTCGGGGCGGAACTGTTTGCCCACGGCAGTGGCGTGGTGCAGGGAAATATAGAAATCGGTGTAGCCGCCGATTCTGGCGGGCAGGCCCAGTTCGACTCCGTCCAGATCGCTGAGCAGGGGCTCCAGCGTGCCTTGCAGGGCCGAGCCGTCGCGCAGGGCGCGTGAAAGCTCGAGCCGCAGGGCCGACCAATGGGGCTGGCCCAGGCTCATCAAGCCGTTCAGGCTGTCGCTCTTGCAGGCTTCCAGTGCCTCGGCGGCCTCGCCGGTGAATGGACGCGCCGCGGCCAGCGCGGCCATATCCACGACCTTGGTGCCAATGGCGACGCCCACACGGAAGCCTTCCGTGCCGCCATGAGGCCGGAATACGCCGAAGGGAAGATTCTGGATGGGAAATCCATTGTCGGGCACGTTGGCGGACCCGACCCAGCTTTGCAGCGCCGGATCGTGGGTTTCATTCAGGTAAGACATATCGGTTTCCTGTTGTTGCTTCAGGGTTTATTCGGATCGAAATGCTTGCGCAGACCCGACCAGGCTTCATCGTAGCCGTTTTGCAGCGTGGATGACGACATGGCGGCAGCGGTGGGGCGGATGACACGGCGGGTTTCAAACATGAAGGCCATGGTATTACGAATATAGTCGGGTTGGCTCAGGTTTGCGGCCGATGCCTTCTCGAAGGTCTGGGCATCGGGGCCGTGGGGGCTCATGCAATTATGCAGGCTTGCGCCGCCCGGCGAGAAGCCATCGGCCTTGGCATCGTATACGCCCTGGATCAGGCCCATGAATTCGCCGGCAATGTTGCGGTGGAACCAGGGCGGACGAAACGTGTTTTCCATGGCCAGGACGCGTGGCGGGAAAATGGCGAAATCCATGTTGGCCGCGCCCGGTGTGTCGGATGGCGAAGTCAGGACCGTGAAAATGCAGGGGTCCGGGTGGTCGTGGCTGATGGAGCCTATGGTGTTGAAGCGGCGCAAATCATATTTGTAGGGGGCGTTGGTGCCGTGCCATGCGACGACATCCAGCGGCGAGTGCGACAAGGTGGTGCGCCAGAATCCCCCGGTGAACTTTGCGATGAGTTCGAATTCGCCTTCGATGTCCTCGTACCAGGCGACCGGTATCTGGAAGTCGCGCGCATTGGCCAGGCCGTTGGAACCAATGGGGCCCAGTTCGGGCAGCCTTAGCGCGGCGCCGAAGTTTTCCAGCATGTAGCCGCGTGCGGTGGGGTCGAGCAGTTCGATGCGGCAGCGCACTCCGCGCGGGATCACGGCGATCTCGCAGGGTTCGATGTCGATCAGGCCCAGCTCGGTGGCCAGGCGCAGGCGGCCTTCCTGGGGCACGATCAGCATTTCACCGTCGGCGTTATAGAAAAAGCGGTTCCGCATCGAACGATTGGCCACATATAGATTGATGCCGACGCCGCTCAGGTCGTCGCTGTGGCCGTTGCCTGCCCAGGTATGCATGCCTTCGATGAAATCGGTGGGCTCTGCCGGGATGGGAAGGGGATTCCAGCGCAGCCGGTTGGGGCTGACCGGCCCTTGTCCGAACTGCCCGGTCCAGGCGCTGATGCCGTCAAAGGGCTCGAATGCCTTCTGCAGGGCCGCCGGACGTATGCGATAGAGCCACGACCGGCGACTTTCGGCACGCGGCACGGTAAAGGCCGTGCCCGACAGTTGTTCGGCATAAAGGCCATAGGGGCAGACTTGGGGCGAGTTGCGCCCGACGGGCAGCGCGCCGGGCAGGGCTTCGGTGGCGCAACTGTTGCCAAAGCCGGACTGGTAGTGGAGCGAAGTCATGATGAAATATCCTGATGGCGTGGTCAGTGGGCGGGCAGAACGGTGGCGCGCGCCTTGGCCAGGGCCTCGGCAATGACCTCCAGGTCGCCTATGTGATTGGATAAAAGCAGGACGAGCGCTGCGTTCAGGGCCTGGCTTTGCTCCAGGCTGAGGTCGCGATGTGCGTCGATCAGGCGCTCGTAGAAATCATCGGGAGAAGCAAATGTCGATTGCGTATTCAAATGGCTCATGGGGCCGCCTTTCCGCAGGCGCGCCGCAGGGCGGCCATGATGCGGTTCGTGTCAATAGTGCGCCAGCGCGCCGCAACGTGCTGGTCGGGCCGGATCAGATAGCAGGCCCCGTCAAGCGCATCGTAGCGTCGGGCAAGCGTCATTTGATGGTCCTGCACCCAGGCGACGCCGTCCGGCGCCTGGTGCGTCAGGCCCGGCGCAAGCACCAATATCACCTCAAGATCGGATGCCTGCGCCTGCAGTTGCCGTAGAGCCCGCAGCGCATCGTCGCCGGGCAGCCTGGCATTGCAGAACACGGCCGCGACGAACTGGCCTGAAAGTTGGCCCAGCCACCAGCCGCGCCGGCCGGCAATGGTAATGGGACCGTCTGGCGCCACGGCGCCTGGCGCCGGCGCACCGGAAAAAACATCGGTGTCGGGCGTGTTCAGGGGTGATCCGGCATAGCTCGTGGGGGTGGACAGCCGTCCGCTATTGACCAGTTTGCGGGCAAAGTCGTAGTGTTTGGCCAGCTTCAGGACAGTATTGCGGAACAGCAGGCTCATCTCGCTTTTCGGCGTGATGAAATCGGTGGAGCGTGATGAGTTCAGAATGTTTTCGTCGGCGGCCATTTCGCGCTCGGCGGTGTAGCTGTCGATGAGCGTGTCGGGCGCGCGGCCCTGGCTGACCAGCGCCAGTTTCCAGCCCAGATTGTCTATGTCCTGCACGCCGCTGTTGGCGCCGCGCGCGCCGAAAGGCGATACGCGGTGCGCGGCGTCTCCGGCAAAGATGATGCGCCGATGCCGAAAGTGATCCATGCGCTCGCACGCGAAGGTGTATAGGCTGACCCATTCCAGTTCGAACTGGGCGTCGGGGCCCAGCAGGGCGCGTATGCGCGGGATGACGTTCCGGGGCTTGACCTCTTCCACCGGGTCGGCGTCCCAGCCCAGCTGGAAGTCGATGCGCCAGACATTGTCGGGCTGGCTGTGCAGCAGAACCGATTGCCCGGGATGAAAGGGCGGGTCGAACCAGAACCAGCGTTCAGTCGGAAAATCGGCCCGCATGCGCACATCGGCGATCAGGAAGCGATCACGGAAGCTGCGTCCGTGGCTTTCCTGGCCTATCATTTTGCGCAGCGGCGAGCGGGCGCCATCGCAGGCCAGCAGCCAGTCGGCGGTCAGCGTATAAGCGCCATCGGGCGTGTCGACCGTGACGTTCACACGATCGTCCAGCGAGTCGACGGCCACGGCCTTGTGCTTCCAGCGCAGTTCGATGTTCGGGTGGCTGGCGGCCTGTTCGTACAGAAAGCCTTCGCAATAGTATTGCTGCAGATTGATGAAGGCGGGGCGGCGATGGCCTTGCTCGGGCAGCAGGTCGAAGCGCCAGACTTCTTCGCCCTGAAAGAAGACCCGGCCGACATTCCACGAAATGCCTTTTTCCACCATGCGCTCGCCCACGCCCAGGCGATCCCAGATATCCAGGGTACGCTTGGAAAAGCAAATGGCGCGCGACCCGGTGGACAGACGGTGATCGTCGTCGATGACCAATACCGCCAGGCCTCGCTGCGCCAGATCCAGCGCCATGGACAGGCCCACCGGCCCCGCGCCCACAATGACGATGGGGTGGCGTTTGCCGTCCTGGCCTACGGGGCGGCAGTCGAATTCCAGAGCCTGATAATCGATGTCTCCCACACCTTCGCTCCTTGTCTTTCTTGATGAGACGTTGCGGCCTTAGCCTTCGAGCTGCTTCCACATTTCGATATCGCGCTCCGCCGTCCAGATGCGGGGATCGTCGTGGCCCGTGGCTTCGTCGTAGGCGCGTGAAACGTCGAAAGGCATGCAGTGATCGAAAATGACCCAATCGGCATAGCGCGGCTTCATGAAGTCATAGGTTTCGCGGTAGATGGTTTTCAGGTCTTTGCCTTCGGCCACGCCGTTGTTGACGCTGGTGTACAGATCGGTCAGGAATGCGCGCGTGCCAGCCAGGCCCTTGCGTACTTCCTCGGCGGATTTCAGGGCCGGTCCGCGTCCGGGCACCATTTTTTCGGCCTCGAATTCGGCCAGGGTATCCAGGGTATGGGGCCATTCGCGGAAGTAGCAGTCGCCCGCATAAGGGGTGGATTGGTATTCGACCAGATCGCCCGCGAAGAGAATGCGCTGCTCGGGCAGCCAGGCGATGGTGTCGCCCTTGGTGTGGCCGCGGCCGACCTGCAGGATCTGGACTTCCAGATTGCCCAGGTTGACCGTCATCTCGCCGTCGAAGGTGATGGTGGGCCAGGTCAGGCCCGGCGGCACCGACTCGACGTTGCGGAACAGCCTGGGGAAACGGCCGATCTCGCTGGCCTTGTCCTGCTCGCCGCGCTCGACGATGAGGTCGTAGGTGTCGCGGCTGGCGATGATTTCCTGGGCGTTGTAGGCCGAGGCGCCCAGCACGCGCACCGCATGATAATGGGACAGCAGAATGTATTTGATGGGTTTGTCGGTGACTTCCCGGACCCGACGGATGACATCCTGCGCCATTACGGGGGTGGCCTGCGTGTCGATGATCATGGCCGCGTCGTCGCCAACGATGATACCGGTGTTGGGGTCGCCTTCGGCTGTGTAGGCGTAGGCGTTGTCAGACAGTTTTTCGAACGATACGGCCTTGTCTTCCAGGTCGGCGTGGGATGCGAATTGCTTGCTCATGGGGTTTGTCTCCGATTTGGTGATTTAAATATAGAAGAATATTCGTTTATGTGCAATGTATTTGCTATAAACGAATCATCGGCGCTGGCAGGCGGGGCAGTAATAAGTGGCGCGCTGTCCCTGGACGATGCGCCGTATGGGCGTGGCGCAGGTCTGGCAGGGCTGCCCCGCTTTTTCGTAGACGGCCGAATGCAGGGTAAAGTAGGCCCCAGGCTCTCCGGTGGCGTTGACATAGTCGCGCAAGGTGCTTCCGCCGGATTCCAGCGCATTGCGCAAGGTTTCCTGGATGGCCTCGGCCAATGCGCGGCAGCGGGCCGCCGACAGGCTTCCGGCCGCCGTGCGCGGATTGATGCGCGCGCGAAACAAGGCCTCGGACGCGTAGATATTTCCCACCCCGACCACGATGCCGCCGGCCAGCAGCGCCTGCTTGATGGCCTGGGCCTTGCCGCGCAGGCCATCCTGCAGGTAGCGCGGCGTGAATAACGGGTCGAAGGGTTCGATGCCCAGCTTGGCAAGCAAGGGGTGGCCCGATATCGGGCCGTCGGCGGCGGCGTGCCACAGCACGGCGCCGAAACGGCGCGGGTCGTGCAGCAGAAAGCGCGCGTCCTGGAAAATCCATTCGGCGTGATCATGTTTGCGCCGCGGCTCGGTGGCCGGCACGCGGCGCAGCGAGCCCGACATGCCCAAATGTATGATCTGTGTTCCATGGCTGAAATGGATCAGCAGATATTTGCCGCGGCGATCGCAGGCCAGCACGGTATGTCCGCTGATGGTTGCGGCGAGGCTGCCGGGTATGGGCCAGCGCATGCGTGGCTCGTGGACGATAAAGTGCTGAAGCACCTTGCCGGTCATAATCGTCGCAATTCCGCGACGTGTGGTTTCGACTTCTGGCAGTTCGGGCATAAGGGGGTGATAACATCTTTAAATCTGATTGTGTAATTTTGCCATCTGACGCTTCTTTCGGGCGCAGCGGCGATGGTTCTTCTGAATGAAACTTTCCATTCCTTTGCTGTTTGCGATGTTTGCGGTGGTTTGTGCGCCCTGGTCCGCGCCCGCCCTGGCGGCTTCGGACAATACCTCACGCGAGCAGGGGGAACTCATACGTCTCAGGGCGGGCGAGCTCCCTGCCGTCAAGCTTACCGCCGATATCCTGTACCGGGTGGTGGCCGCCGAAATCGCGGCTACGCGCGGCAGTTACGATATGGCCAGCCAGACCCTGCTCGACCTGGCGCGTGAAACGTCCGATCCGCGCCTGGCCAAACGCGCGTTCCAGTTTTCCATGGCCGCGCGCGACCTGTCGCGCGCCCTGGCATCGGCGCGGGTATGGGCAATGCTGTCACCCCAAGACCCGGAGGCCGTTGCATCGTCGCTGGCGCTGGCCGCTTCGAACGGCCAGACATCGGGGCTGGCATCGGCGCTGAACGCGCGCATCGAGAAGGCCGACGATAAAGAGCAGGCCATTGCCCAGGCCTCGGGCATTGTCAGCAAAATGGCCGACAAGCGCCTGGCGCTCGATGTGCTGGAGCAAGCCTTGCCGGCATCGTTGCGCAACCTGCCCGTGGCGCATCTGGCGCTGGCCGATGCGGCCTGGGCCGCTCTTGACGTCGACCGGGCGCTGGACGAGGCCCGGCAGGCCCAGGCGCTCGAGCCCAGTTCCGAAGAGGCCGCCCAGCGAGTGCTCGAGTATGGGCTGAAAGTCGATCCCGCCGCCGCCATCAGCCAGACACGCGCCTACCTGGACCAATACCCCGAGCGCCGCAAGCTGCAACTGATGCTGATCAACCGGCTGGTCGAGCGCAACGATTTCCAGATGGCGCTGGACCAGGTCGGAAGCATGCGCCGGCAGGCCCCCGAGGACTTCGATCTGCTCTACACCGAGGCCGAAGTGAATATTCGCGCCGGGCGCAACGACCAGGCGCAGGCTCTGCTGAACGAATACATCAACGTCCAGACCCAGCGCCGCGAGGCCATCAACGACAAGGCCAGCAACGCCATCGCCGACGCCTCGGATGCGCGCCTGCTGCTGGTGCAGATTGCCGAGAAAGAAGGCCGGCTGGGCGATGCCATCGCACAGCTGGACCTGATAGACGACAGCTCGCTGCGCTTCCAGGCGCAAGTCCACAAGGCCGTTCTACAGGCCCGCCAGGGCGATCTGGCCAGGGCCCGGTCCACCATAGACGGCTTGAAGCCCCAGGACAATCACGAGCGCTCGGTTGCCGTCCTGACGCTGGCGTCGATTTATCGTGAAGCGGGACGCACCGATACCGCCGTCGAAATCCTTCAAAAAGCCGATCAGGACATCCCGGACTCGGCCGAAATCAAATACGACCTGGCCATGCTGATGGAGCGGCAGGGCAATATGGAAGGCTTTGAAGCCTTGATGAAAAAAGTCATAGAAATCGACCCCAACAATGCCAACGCCTATAACGCCCTGGGCTACACCTATGCGGATCAGAACCGGCTGCTGGACGAAGCCGAGAACTTGCTCGAGCGCGCCCTGGAACTCGATCCGGGCAATCCTTATATCCTGGATAGCGTCGGCTGGTACCTGTTCCGCATTGGCGATATCGAAGCGGCCATCGAGTATCTGGAACGGTCGTACCGGCAGTTGCCGTCGGCCGATGTGGCGGCGCACCTGGGCGAGGCCTTATGGGTCAGCCAGCGGACCGACGACGCCAGGGCGATCTGGCACGAAGGCTTGAGCCGCGAGCCCGACAATGAAACGCTGCTCAAGACATTGAAACGGCTGGGAGTCACCCTGAAATGATGGCGATATGGTTCAAGCGGACCCGGCTGTGGTGGCATGCCGGCCTGATGGCGCTTTTACTGACGGCTTGCGCATCTCCCCAGCGCATAGGCTCGGACGTGGGCACCGACGCCTTCGAGCGTACCGGGCGCTTCGCGCTCAATGTGCAGAACTTCGGCGGCAAGCGCGATGCGGTCCAAGGAGGCTTTGCCTGGCATGACGATGGGCGCAAGCTGACGCTGGATCTGTCCAATCCCCTGGGCAATACGCTGGCGCGCGTCGACGTTGCGCCTGGGCAGGCGACCCTGACCCGCAGCAGTGGTGAGCAGGAGCGGGCCGGGCATCCCGATGCGTTGGTGGAGTTGGTGCTGGGCAGTCCCATGCCGGTGGCCGGGCTGCGCGATTGGCTGCGTGGCAAAACCGGCGACGCCCGTATCGATGGTTTGCAAAAAAACGAGGACGGCCAGATCACGGCATTCAGTCAGGACGGCTGGCGTGTGCAGTTGTCGCGCTACGACGCTGCGGGCCCGCGACTGCTGCAGTTGCATCGCGGCGACCCCAACCGCGACATCAGCCTGCGCCTGGTGATCGACGGCGATTAGTATTAACGGCTCCAGGGCCTTCACGCCAAAGGGGAAGCGCAAATGGCTTTGTACGACGTGCCCGCGCCCGCAAAAATCAACCTCTTTCTGCATGTCACGGGCCGTCGGGCCGATGGCTATCACACGCTGGAAACGGTGTTCCGCTTCATCGGCCTGTACGATACGCTGAGCTTCGACCTGCGCCGCGATGGCAAAATCGTGCGCGAGGCCGGGCAAGGCCTGCCCGGGCTGTCCATGCAGGATGATCTGACGGTGAGGGCGGCCCAGGCCCTGCAGGCGGCGACAGGAACGCCGCAGGGCGCCCAGATTCGCTACGAAAAGCGCATTCCCGCCGGCGGCGGCCTGGGCGGCGGTTCAAGCGATGCCGCCACGACGCTGATCGCCCTGAACCGGCTTTGGCAAACTGGCCTGAGCCGCGAAGAACTGATGGCCCTGGCGCGGCCGCTGGGCGCCGATGTGCCGGTATTCATTTATGGGCGTCCGGCCTTTGCCCGGGGCGTGGGCGATGTGCTGTCGCCGGTGACACTGCCCGAGCGTGCCTATCTTGTTGTGCATCCGCCGCAGCATGTTCCTACCGCAGAGGTTTTTTCGTCTCCCGATTTGACAAGAAATACACCTTCGGTCAAAATAACGGTCTTTGCTGATTGGCAAAAAATCAATGCCGCCGATAACGGTTCGTATGATTCGACTTCATGTGGTTCAGGCTTACATGAAAACGACTCAGGAAACGGCTTATTTGGCAGCAACGATCTTGAGCCAGTTGTTTTTGCGAAGTATCCGCGGGTTGGGCAGGCCGCCAAGTGGCTTTCCGATCAGGGGTTGAACGCAAGAATGAGCGGCTCGGGTGCCTGTTGTTTTGTTGAGTTTGTAACCTTGCAGCAGGCGGCCATGTGCCAGCAGCAAATTATCAGTAAAATACCAAGTTGTGAAAACAATGTTGCGCTTGTTCAGGATGCCTGGGTTTGTCCGGGGCTGACCGATCATCCGCTTCGGTACTGGATAAGCAGTTGAATTGGGGAATCGCCAAGCTGGTTAAGGCACTGGATTTTGATTCCAGCATGCGAAGGTTCGAATCCTTCTTCCCCAGCCACTTTCAAGCCTACAGGCTTGTGCAGTTAACGTAAAGCTGTTGAGTCGGCCCCTAACGGCGGTGCTGGTCAACAGCTTTGTTGTTTAACGCTACGCAATTCTACCTCCGCCATGGCACACGACAGATTCATGATTTTTACCGGCACGGCTAACACTCGCTTAGCGGTCGATGTTGCAAATCACCTAGACATGTCGCTTGGAAAAATGACCGTGGGCCGTTTTTCCGATGGCGAGGTCATGGTGGAAATCAATGAAAATGTCCGTGGCAAAGACGTTTTTGTCCTGCAGCCCACCTGTGCGCCCACGAACGACAACCTGATGGAAATCATGGTGATGGTCGATGCGCTGCGCCGTGCGTCGGCAGGCAAAATAACCGCCGCCATCCCTTATTTCGGCTATGCCCGCCAAGACCGTCGCCCGCGTTCGGCGCGCGTGTCCATCTCGGCCAAGGTCGTGGCCAATATGCTGCAGGTCGTGGGTGTCGACCGCGTCATGACCATGGATCTGCATGCCGACCAGATCCAGGGCTTTTTCGACATTCCCGTCGACAACGTCTATGCGGGCCCCATTTTGCTGGGCGATATCTGGCGCCGCAATTACCAGAACCTGGTCGTGGTGTCGCCCGATATCGGGGGCGTGGTGCGGGCCCGAGCATTGGCCAAGCAACTCGAGGCCGATCTGGCCATCATCGACAAGCGCCGTCCGCGTGCCAACGTATCGGAAGTCATGAACATCATTGGCGAGGTCGACGGGCGCACCTGCATCATCATGGACGACATGGTCGATACCGCCGGTACCCTGTGCAAGGCCGCGCAGGCGCTTAAAGAGCGTGGCGCCGTCACGGTGTACGCCTATTGCACGCACCCGGTGCTATCGGGCGGCGCGGTGCAGCGCATTCAGGAATCCGAGCTCGACGAACTGGTCGTGACCGATACGATTCCGCTGTCGGAAGCTGCGCGCGAATGCAAGAAAATACGCCAGCTTTCCTGCGCTTCGCTGCTGGGCGAAACCATTTTACGTATTTCAAACGCCGAATCGGTCAGTTCCCTTTTCGTCGATTAAGCATACTGTTGCCCGCTGGTCGCGGCGGGCAGCTGTCGTTCGCGGCACAATTGTGCCGCGTTTACCAACTGAGCCTGCGTCATCTTAGGGTTTGCAGGCTCAAAGCAATCTGGAGTCTTCCATGAAATTCAACGCCACTCCGCGTAGCGATAAGGGTACGAGTGCGAGCCGCCGCCTGCGCCACGCTGGCCGTGTTCCCGCCATTGTGTACGGCGGCAAAGACGAGCCGCTCAGCATCGAGCTCGATCACAACGAAATCTTCCACGCCTTGCGCAAAGAAGCCTTTCACGCGTCCATTCTGGATATGCAGCTCGAAGGCAAGGGCCAGAAGGTCTTGTTGCGTGCCGTTCAATGGCACCCCTACAAGTCGCAGGTTCTGCACGTCGACTTCCAGCGCGTCGATGCCAAGCAGACCATCACCACCAAGGTGCCCCTGCACTTCATCAACGGTGAATCCTCCCCGGCAGTCAAGCTCAGTGGCCAGATCATCAGCCACGTCATGACTGAACTGGAAATCACCTGCCTGCCCGCCAACCTGCCTCAGTCCATCGAAGTGGACCTGGCTACCCTGACCGGTGGCAGCAACGTCTATCTGTCGGACATTACCTTGCCCAAGGGCGTGGTGCACACGGTCCATGGCGCGGAAGGCGATCTGGTCCTGGCAGCCGCACTGGCCAAACGTGGTGGCGACACCACTGAAGAGGCCGGCGCCGACGACGCGGACAATACGGAAGCCGCCGAGTAAAACGCTGTACCGGGCGGAGCGCCGACGCCTTGCGGCACGGCGCCCTGTTTGGACTACCCCTGCCTGGCTTCATGCCGGCGGGGGTTTTTCTTGTGTAGACTCTGACCATGACTCTTCCTGTACGCCTGATCATCGGCCTGGGCAACCCAGGCCCGGAATACGAAACCACGCGCCACAATGCGGGTTTTTGGCTCGCCGACCATATTGCCGATGACATGAAGGCGGGCTTCACGCTGGAAAAGGCGTTCTCCGCCTGGGTGGCCAAGGCGCGCTTCGATGGCGAGCCCGTCATCATTGCCAAGCCCAGCACGTTCATGAACCGGTCGGGGCAGGCCGCGGGATCCCTGTTGCGCTTCTACAAGCTGGCGCCCGAGCAGGTGCTGGTGCTGCACGATGAACTCGACCTGTTGCCCGGCAGCGTCAAGCTCAAGCGTGGCGGGGGGCATGCGGGCCATAATGGCTTGCGCGATATCCAGAGCGCTTTTTCCAGTCCCGATTTCTGGCGTCTGCGCCTGGGCATCGGTCATCCGCGCACACTGGGCGTGGCGCAACAAGTGGCCGCTTTCGTGCTGAATCCGCCGCGCCGCGACGAACTCAAGGGGATCGAAGAGGTCATAGACCGCTGCCGTGCCATTACGCCCGCCCTGTTGCGGGGCGAATTCGCCCAGGCCACCAATCAGCTGCACGAGGCCAACCGTGGCTGATTGCCGCCGGACCTTGGTGCGCAGGCCGGCGGGACCGCGTTTTCGTGACGAGCTGCGCGATTTCTTCCGCTTCATTGCGCGGCCGCGCCTGGGGCCACGCCTGCCGGGCCGGCATGCCATCAACGGCTGGTGGGAGGACTGGTTTCCCGGCCTGTCGGTGGGCCGGCTGCTCAAGTGGGCCTGCTTCCTGTGGGCCATCAACCTGGTGTTCCTGGGCCCGATCGCGGTGGCCGCGGCGGGAGCCGGCGGCGCGACGCACCGGCTCGATATCAACAATATTCCCTGGATGGCGGCGCTGATCTGGGCGCCCATCGTGGAAGAACTGGTGTTTCGCTACGGCCTGCGACGCATCGGTGCCGCCTGGTGGCTGGTGCCCGCCGCCGTGGCGGCCATGCTCATGGGCGCCAAGTGGAGCGGCATTCTGCTGCTGGGCGGCATCTTGCTGGTTTGCTGGCTGCCTTATCTGGCACGGCTGCCGTACACGCGCCGGCCATTGCCCTGGCGCCACCGGCTGATGTACCGTCGCGGCTTTCCATGGGTGTTTCATGTGGCGTCCCTGCTGTTCGCGGGGGTGCATTTGTACAATTTCAATCTGCATGGCACACCCTGGTGGCTGTTGCCGCTGCTGGTGCTGCCCCAATGGCTGACAGGGCTGGTGCTGGGCTGGCTGCGCGTCAAGCGCGGCATCGGGGCGTCGATGTTGCTGCATGGCATGTTCAATGGCGGGCCCCTGCTGGTGGTCTGGCTGGTCCTGCGCCTGGCGCCCGATATGGTGAACGCCCTGTAATGCCGCTGTCGGCACAAGCCCTGGCGCCGCCGGCTTGCCGGATCCTGTCCCGCCCGCGCTTGTGCCGGGCTCATCGCCTACAATATCGTTCTTTTCGATCCCATCTTTAAATTTCAGGACTCTCATGGCTTTGCAATGTGGCATCGTTGGCTTACCCAACGTCGGAAAATCAACCCTTTTCAACGCCTTGACCAAGGCAGGCATCGCCGCCGAAAACTATCCATTCTGCACCATAGAGCCCAACGTCGGCGTGGTCGAAGTACCCGACTCGCGCCTGTCCTTCCTGGCCGGCATCGTCAAGCCCGAACGCGTTCTGCCGGCGGTGGTCGAGTTCGTCGATATCGCGGGCCTGGTGGCCGGCGCATCCAAGGGAGAAGGCCTGGGCAACCAGTTTCTGGCCAATATCCGTGAAACCGACGCCATCGTGCACGTGGTGCGTTGCTTCGAAGACGAGAACGTGATCCACGTTGCGGGGCGCATCGACCCTATCTCCGATATCGAAGTCATCAACACCGAGCTGGCCCTGGCCGACTTGGCCACCGCCGAAAAAGCCTTGCAGCGCAACCAGAAAACCGCGCGCGCCGGCGACAAGGATGGAATCAAGCTGGTGGCCCTGCTGGAAAAAATCATTCCGGTCCTGAACGAAGCGCGGCCCGTGCGCTCGCTGGGCCTGGATGACGACGACCTGGCCCTGATCAAGCAATTCTGCTTCATCACCGCCAAGCGCTGCATGTACGTCGCCAACGTCAAGGAAGACGGCTTCGAGAATAACGAGCACCTGGCGGCCGTGCAAAAGTATGCCGAAGCCGAGAACGCGCCCGTGGTGGCCGTGTGTGCCGCCGTCGAGGCTGAAATCGCCGAGCTGGACGATGAAGACAAGCATGTCTTCCTGGCCGACATGGGCATGGACGAGCCCGGCCTGAACCGCGTGATCCGGGCCGCCTACAGCCTGCTGGGCCTGCAGACCTACTTCACCGCCGGCGTGAAGGAAGTCCGCGCCTGGACCATACACATCGGCGACACCGCGCCCAAGGCGGCCGGCGTCATCCACACCGATTTCGAGCGCGGCTTCATCCGCGCGCAAACCATCGCCTACGACGACTTCATTGCCTGCAAGGGCGAGCAGGGTGCCAAGGAAGCCGGCAAGATGCGGGCCGAAGGCAAGGAGTATGTCGTGAAGGATGGCGACGTGCTGAATTTCCTGTTCAACGTCTGACGGCCCAGACGCCGCCGTCGGACGCTAGCGGCTGGGCGCCGCCGCAGGCGTCGCCAGCGTGAATCCTTGCAGCGGCAGCTTGACCGATACCAGGCTGGCCATCAGCAGCAGCACGCCGGCGCTGCCGAAGGACACCCAGTGGGTGCCGAAGGTTTCGTAGCCCCAGCCGCCCAGCCACGAACTGATGGTGCCGCCTATCTGGTGGCCCAGGTAAGTCCAACCGTACAGTATGCCGACCAGCCGCACGCCGTAGATGTCGGCCAGGATGGCCGACGACAGCGCCACGCTGCCGGCCCAGACGATGCCGCCCACGGTGGCCGCCAAGTATAGTTCCCAGTGCGTGCCCACCATGACCAGGGCGAAGAATCCCAGGCCGCGTATCAGGTAGATGGCCGCCAGGATATTCTTGCGTGGAATGATGTCGGACAGGCGCCCAAGCACCAGTGTGCTGAAGATGGCAGAGAAACCGATCAGGCCGATGCCGAATGCGCCCGTCATGGCGTCGAAGCCGTGATCCATGAGCATGGGCACGCCATGCGCGCCCAGCAGGTTCATGCTGTAGCCGCAGGCGAACAGGCCGAAGGCGACTTTCCAGAATGGGACTGAGCGCACGGCGTCGTTGACTTTCAGGTTGGCATAGGCTTCGGCGCCCGGCAAGAGCCGGGATGCGGGCGACGAGCGCCTGGAAGGGTTGTCGGGCGTCAGGTCGGCATTGGGCGGGGCATCGTCCCGGATGACAAGAAAGGCAAGGGGAAGGGTTACCGCCGTCAAAAAAACGGCAAAGCCCAGCAGCGTCGCGCGCCAGTCCAGGGCCTGTATCAGGTAGCTGAGCACGGGCGTGAGAATGGCGATGCCCGCCATGGAGCCGGTGGACAGAAAGAACAGGGCCATGCCGCGCTGCCGCGTGAACCAGTGGCTCAGGACGGGCGTCAGCGTGACAGGGCTGACAAAGGCCAGCCCCACCGACAGCAGAACACCGAAGGACAGCAGGAAGCTGATGGGGCCGGTGGCCGCGACGGCCCATGCGGATGAGCCCAGCACCAGGCCGGTGCCCAGCAGCAGCACGAAGCGCGTGCCACGCGCGGCGACCAGGTGTCCGGCCAGCGGCATGGCAATACCGTAGAACAGCATGCCGATGGCGACAATGCCCGCCAGCATGCTGCGGCTGAAGCCCAGGTCTTCGGTGATGGGCAGGAAGAAGGGACCTATGCCCATGCGCAATCCGACCGTAAGCATGGTCAGCACCGCCGCCGCGGCAACGATGTTCCAGCCGAAATACCAATTGCCAATGCGCTTGAGTGCCACGGGGATGTCTCCTGTTATAAGCTTATTCCACTGCCATTGCCTGATTCTACTCGAGCAGCATGGCAGCGTAGCGCTTATGCAGCTCCTGCGTAATCGCCAACTGGCGGTTGTCGCGTTTTTCAATCATGCCGATGTTGCGCGTGGGTGAGCCCAGCGCGGCGGGCAAGGGCAACACCTTGAGATCGTTCAGGTCGGCCCGGCGCAGCGTATTGAGCAGGGGCAGTATCGTCACGCCCACATCTTGCCGCACCAGAGCCAGCAGCTGCTCTATGGTGTTCAGCTCCAGAAAGTCGTCGGGAACAATACCCATTTGCTGCAGCACGCGGTCTATCTGGCGGCCGGTGTGCTGGCTGCGGTCGAAGCGCAGAAAGGGATGTTGCGTCAGAAGCTCATGAGGGTCGCTGGCAATCATCGACGCCGGCGCAATAATGCTCAGCGGCTCCTGATACAGCAGGGTCCAGCGAGTGCCCGGGTAGCGCCTGCCCGTCCCCACCACCAGGGCGGCATCCAGTTCGCCCTGGGCCACTTTGTGCGTCAGCTCGCTGGACTTGCCCGACACTAGGCGTATGCCCAGCTCCTTGTGCTCTGTCTTCAGCCGGGACACGATTTTGGCCAATATGCTCATGCTGGACACAATGGCGCCTATGGTCACCTGGCCCACGAACTGGCCGGCGCCGGGCTTGGGCTGGCGTACTCGGTCGTAATGCTCAATCAGGGCGCTGATTTCGGGAAGCAGTTCCTGCCCCGCGGCATTCAGCAAGGCCAGCCGGCCGCTGCGGTCGAACAGCACACGGCCGAATTCCTGTTCCAGCGAGCGCATCTGCAGACTGACAGCCGCCTGGGTCAGGCCTATCGATTCGGCCGCTTCGGAAAAAGACCCCAATCGTGCGATGGCCACGAAGGTGCGCAAGAAGCGGATGGAACTCATAAGAAATACTTGTGATTGGTTTAGAAAACTAAATTGATCTAATGGAAGAATGATAGTAGTTTATAGGGCTTGAGTTCAGCTTCCATTGTGGTGTCTTCAACATGAAAAACTTTAATTGGGCCAACCCCTATCCTTCGACCCGCACGCCGCTGTTTGCGCGCAATGTGGTGTCCACCTCGCATCCGCTGGCGGCGCAGGCCGGCCTGCGCATCATGCTCAAGGGGGGCAATGCGGTGGACGCGGCCATCGCCGCCGCGGCAACGATTACCCTGGTCGAGCCGGTGTCTTGCGGCATCGGGGGCGATTGCTTCGCCATTCTCTGGGACGGCACCAAGCTGCATGGCCTGAATTCTTCCGGCCCGGCGCCCGCGGCCTGGAACGTCGAGTATTTCAAGCGCAAGTATGGCACCGATGCCAATGGCCTGGCCAAACAGCCCAAGCGAGGCTGGGATACCGTCACGGTGCCGGGCGTGGTGGCTGGCTGGGCGGCCCTGCATGAAAAATTCGGCAGGCTGCCCTTCGACGTGCTGTTCGAGCCCGCCATCGAAATCGCCGAGCGCGGCTATACCGTGCCGCCGGTGGTGGCCGGAAAATGGGCCCGTGCCGCTGACGAGCTGAAAGACCAGCCCGGCTTTGCCGGGGCTTTCATGCCCCAGGGCCGGGCTCCCGCCATCGGCGAGCAATTCCGCCTTGCCGGAGCCGCTGATACCCTCAGGCGCATCGCGCAATCCAGGGGGCGTGATTTCTACGAAGGCGATCTGGCCGAGAAAATAGTGGCTTTCAGCCGCGAATGCGGCGCGGCGATGACCCTGGAAGATCTGCGCAATTACCAGCCTGAGTGGGTCGAGCCCATCGCCAAGGACTACCATGGCTACACCCTGCATGAAATTCCGCCGAACGGGCAGGGCATTGCCGCGCTGATCGCGCTGGGTATTGCCGAACGTTTCGACCTGCGCAATGTGCCGGTCGACTCGGTGCGTTCGCAGCACATACAGATCGAGGCCATGAAACTGGCTTTTGCCGATGTCTACCGTTACGTATCCGACCCTGGCAGCATGCCGGTGACGTCGCAGCAGATGCTGGACGACAACTACCTTGATGCGCGCGCCAAGTTGATCCGGCTCGACAAGGCCGTGCAGCACGAGGCGGGCCGCCCGCACGCGGGTGGCACCATCTACCTGTCGGCCGCCGATGAAAGCGGCATGATGATTTCCTTCATCCAATCCAACTACATGGGCTTCGGCTCGGGTGTGGTCGTGCCGGACACCGGCATCAGCCTGCAGAATCGCGGCGTGGGGTTTTCCATGGACCCGGCCTCGCCCAACGTGGTGCAGGGCGGCAAGCGCCCCTTCCATACCATCATTCCCGGTTTTGTCACCCGGCAGGGCAAGCCCGTCATGAGCTTCGGCGTCATGGGCGGCGACATGCAGCCGCAGGGGCATTTGCAAACCTTGATCCGCATGGTGGACTACGATCAGCAGCCTCAGGCCGCATGCTGCGCGCCGCGCTGGAAGGTGAATCGCGACTTCACCCTGGATATCGAGTCCAACATGCCGGGCGATATCACCGACGGCTTGAAGGCGCTGGGGCACAAGCTGCTTTCGGTGAATGACCCCTACATGGATTTCGGCGCCGGGCAGTTCATATGGCGCATGTCGGAAGACAACAATGAGCATGGATACGTGGCCGCCAGCGATGCGCGCCGCGATGGGCAGGCTGTGGGGTTCTGAGTCGCCAAGCCCCGGTTCGCCGCCCTGCGAGGTTGCGGATGGCCGCTTGAATAAAGAAGCCGCGGTGCAAGCCGCGGCTTCAGTCGTTCAGCGCCGCCCAATTCCCGGGGGCAAAAGGGGTTTCTTCGGTATATAGGTCTAAAATAGTCCACAATGATTATTTGTTGTTGCCAACGTGTCCGGAGCGTCTGATTCATGAGCCGTATAGTTCTGTTTGAAAATATTCACCCCAGCGCCAAAGAAGTCTTTACCAATGCGGGTATGGACGAGGTCATCACCCACGCCTCGTCGCTGTCGCCCGATGCCTTGCGTGACGCCCTGCGCGGCGCGCATTTCGTGGGTATTCGCTCCCGCACTCATCTTGACTCGGCCTTGCTGGCCGAGGCGCCCGATCTCAGGGCCATAGGCTGCTTCTGCATAGGCACCAACCAAGTGGATCTGGATGCGGCAATGATGCACGGCATACCGGTCTTCAATGCGCCATTCTCCAATACGCGCTCTGTGGCCGAGCTGGTGCTGGGCGAAGCCATCCTCCTGCTGCGGCGCATTCCGGAAAAGAATGCGCGCGTACATCAGGGTCACTGGGACAAGACGGCCGACGGCGCCTTCGAGGCGCGCGGGAAAACGCTGGGCATCATCGGCTACGGCAATATCGGTTCCCAGGTTGGAACACTGGCCGAAGCGGCGGGCATGCGGGTCGTTTTCCATGACGTGGAGGCCAAGCTGCCGCTGGGCAATGCCAGGGCTTCGACCTCACTCAAGAAACTGCTGGCGCAGTCCGATGTCGTGACGCTGCACGTGCCGGGCGGCAAGAGCACAACCAACATCATGAATGCCGCGGCAATTGCCGCGATGAAGCCGGGGGCCATCCTGATCAATGCCTCGCGCGGCACGGTGGTCGACATCGATGCGCTGCACGACGCCTTGAAGTCGGGGCATCTGTCGGGCGCGGCGCTAGACGTCTTCCCGACCGAACCCAAAAGCAAGGATGAGCCCCTGGCCAGTCCCCTGATCGGCCTGCACAATGTGATTCTGACCCCTCATATTGGCGGCAGCACGCAAGAGTCCCAGGAAAACATTGGGCGCGAGGTGGCCGAGAAGCTGCTGCGCTTTGCCTTGAGCGGCACGACCAAAGGGTCGGTCAATTTCCCCGAGATCCCCTACCAGGAAGCTTCGGGCGCGGCCCGCATTCTGCATGTGCACCGCAATCTGCCTGGAGCCATGGGCACTCTCAGCAACATGATGGCCGAGCACGGGCTCAATATTGTCAGCCAGCAGCTGCAAACGCGCGGCCAGATTGGCTATGTGATCTCCGACGTCGAGGGCAAGGTCGACGATACGGTCATGTCGGTATTGCGGGCACACCCCATTACGGTTCGCTGCGACGTGGTCTAGAATCGCGGAATCATCACAACCGCGCCAACGCCCGCATGACTTCCTACAACCCTCCCGCCAACCGCGCCGGCGGCACGCCCACGCCGGCCGACTATCAAGCGCTGGCCATGTTCCGTCTCACCTTGCGCCGCTTCAATGCGTTCAGTGAATCGGCGGCGCTGCAGGCGGGGCTCAAGCCACAGCAGCATCAGGCGCTGCTGGCAATCAAGGCGGTCAGCGCGGCGTCCATGCCCAGCGTGGGCGATGTGGCCGAGCAACTGCTGATCCGCCACCACAGCGCGGTGGAGCTGATCAACCGCCTGGTTCGCATGGGGATGGTAAAGCGCTGCAAAGACCCTGACGACGGGCGCAGGGTGCGCGTGGCGCTGACGCCGCTGGCGGAAGAAACGTTAGCCGTGCTGGCGGCCGCCCATCTGGAAGAGCTGCGATCGGTCCGGCCCCTGTTGATGAAGCTGTTGCGCAATTTTCATGCGTAGGGCATTTTCGCTTCAAGTGTTTACGGCTGCTTGAAGCTGCGGTTGAGGAGAGCGCCAGGCAATGGCAATGCCATGCCGGCGGGGTGGAAAGCTTATGCGGTGAAATTGCGGTCCTGGCATCCAGGGTGTTCTTGCTACTTGCGGCGTTGCCCGGGTGCTGGGCCGGTGCCGGGCTCCATCGCTGCGCCCCCTGCGGGGGTACCCTTGCACGGGCTGGCAGGGGCGGTCGGCCGCGAACTTGCCTAAAACCGTCCCCCGGACGCTTTTAGGCTTCGGACAGCGCGGCCTCTTACGCCCGCCCCTGCCAACCCGTGCCGCGGCTTGCTCAAAGTCGCCCGGCACCGGCTCAGCACCCGGGCAACTCTGGCAGGGGAAACTTGGCGATCCTGGCACAGACTTGTTGATCTGGATGGTCTTGCGGGAGGGAGGGCCTTGTTTATGGTGGCCTGTTGATCGCGATTATCCGCGTTGCAGAAAACAATCCGAGTCGCAAGTGAAACCGCCCAACATTCGCCGTCATAAAAAGGCGGGTGTGGCGCGGGCTGTGCAGGCGCCTCGCGCACGCCGGTTCAGGCCCGCCTGGCGGGGATGCAAGTCCGCGGTTGTGTGAGCCCGGCGGGTGTCGGGCCACTGGCCCGACCGGGCGAGTTCCGCGGATGCCCCGGCAGGTTGGCCTGAACCGGGTACCCCTGGCA
>JBATWU010000030.1:0-4338 GCA_049672825.1 Pusillimonas sp. | reverse complement strand
TGGGCGCGGTGGCGGCGGGTGCCCTGCCTATCGTGCGCGACAGCGGCGCCTGGCAGCGCCTGTCGGCCGACTACAGCACCGGCGTGGGCCAACTGCGCGAAATCACGCTTGCCGACGGCACGCGCCTTCTGCTCAATACGGCCAGCGCCGTCGACGTACGATTCGATCACGCCCGGCGCGAGGTGGTTCTGCACGCGGGCGAAATACTGATTACAACCGGCAGCGATCCGGCCACCCCCGCGCGGCCTTTCACCGTCCGCAGCCGCCAGGGTATCGTTCTTGCCCTGGGAACGCGCTTCACCGTGCGTCAGGAAGACGATGTATCGCGCGTGGCGGTGTTCCAGGGTGCCGTCGAAATCTGGCCTACCCATGCCCAGGAGCCGCCGCTGCGGCTGGATGCCGGCCAATACAGCGTTTTTTCCGATAGCCATGCACGGCCGGCGTCCGCCGCTTCGGCAAGCGGCTCCGCCTGGACGCAAGGCCTGCTGGTGGCCGAGAACATGCGCATCGAAGACTTTCTGCATGAACTCGGACGCTACCGCATGGGCCTGCTGCGCTGCGCCCCCGAGGTGGCCAATCTGCTGGTAACCGGCGTGTTCCCGCTGTCCGACACCGATCGCGCCCTGGCGAATCTGAAGCTTGCCCTGCCCGTCGAAGTGACATACCGGACCCGTTATTGGGTGACCGTGCAGGCGCGTCTGTAGCGGGAACAAGCCTTCCAAAGGCTTGCACCCCGTGCGAATGAATATCATTCCTGTTACAAAATAATCCGCCCTGATCTTGAGGGATGCCGGCCCTCATTCGGAATAGACCATAAGTACAACAAAAACGATCTTTCCGAATCGAAGAGGATACTTTCATGGTTTTACCTTCCGTCCAGACGCGTGCTCAATTTCCTGCGTCCGCAGCCGCTCCCCGCCTGCTTCCCGCCCTGGTGCGCGCTGCGCTATGCGCCGGACTCGCACTAGGCACCCTGACCGTCGCGCCGGCTGGGGCGCAGGCGCAAGCAACACAGCGCAGCTATGACATCCCTGCCGGGCCGCTCGGTACCGTGCTCAACCAATTTGCCCAGGCGGCCGGCGTGGAACTCTCCTCCGCGTCGGTGCTGACGCAAGGCAAGCACAGCCCGGGCCTGCGCGGAAGTTTTTCTGTGCAGGAAGGATTCATGCGCATTGTGCAAGGCCAGGGCCTGCAAGTCATACGCGGCGGCAATGGCGCCTACTCGCTCAGGGCGCTTCCAGCCGCATCCGAAGGCGGCGCCAGCGTATCGACCCTGTCACCTGTGACCGTCACGGCGCGGACCGAAAACCCTTATGGTCCCGTTACGGGCCTGACCGCCCAACGTACAGCCACGGCAACCAAGACCGACACACCCATACTTGAAACGCCGCAGACCATCAGCGTGATCGGGCGCGAACAAATGGAAATGCAAGGTGCCCAAACCGTCAACGAGGCGGTTGCCTATACGTCCGGAGTCATCTCCGCCTTTGGCGGAACGGACACCCGCTATGACGTCGTCAAGGCACGCGGCGGCCTGTTCGTGCGCCAGTATCTGGACGGCATCGTGCTGCCTTTCAGCGCCTACAGCGTCTCGGTACCCCAGTTCGACCCCTACATGCTCGAACGCCTGGAGATTCTGCAGGGACCGTCGTCCGGTCTGTTCGGGCAGACCACGCCCGGTGGCATCCTGAATATGGTCAGCCGCCGCCCCCAGGCCGACCCGCGGCACGAGCTTTGGCTGCAGGGCGGCAACCTGGATGCCGGCAAGCTTGCCTTCGACTCGACGGGGCCGCTGGATGCCGACGAAAAACTGCTTTACCGCATCACCGGCCTGGTCAACAGCGCCGACGGCATGACCGACTACTCCGAGGAAAAGCGCAAGCTGATCGCACCCAGCTTTACCTGGCGCCCTTCCGCCGATACTTCGCTGACCCTGCTTAGCCATTATCAGCATGACAAGGTCATTCCCCAGTATCAGGGCCTGCCCGCGAACGGCACGCTGCGCTACAACCCCAACGGCACCCTGCCGCGCACGCGTTTTTCCGGCGAGCCGTCGCATGAAAGAATGGACCGCGAGCAATACGCCATCGGGTACGCCTTCGAGCACCGCTTCAACGATACCTGGACAGTGCGCCAGAATCTGCGCTACACCCATGTGGACATCGATGCCCGCGGCACGCCCGGCTATGCCCTGGGCGCCGACGAGCGCACCCTGAGCCGGGTCGCCACACAAGGCCTGGGCAAAGGCAGCATTCTGGGCATCGACACCCAGGCGCAAGCCAACTTTGCCACCGGCGAGCTCAAGCACACTCTGCTGATGGGACTCGATTACGTGAAGCAAAGGGACGACTATCGCTTTGCATCGGCCCCCGTTGCCTCCATCGACCTGTACGACCCCATATATGGCATAGAAATTCCCGAGCTGATCCCGCGCATCAGCACGCTTCAGACCATGCGGCAAACGGGGCTGTACCTGCAGGACCAGATACGCGCGGGCGGCTGGGTCCTCACCGCCGGCGGACGCTACGATCGTGCCGATGCCGACACCGAGAACCGAGCGGCCCAAACCGGAACCCCCAGCCGCGCCGAAGCCTTTACCGGACGGCTGGGCGTCAACTATGTATTCGACAATGGAGTCGCGCCCTATGCCAGCTACTCCACCTCCTTCGAACCGATTGGCGGCACCGATTTCGAAGGCAAGCCTTTCGAACCCATGACGGGCGAGCAGGTCGAGGTCGGCGTGAAGTACCAGCCCAAAGGCTCGGATACGCTCGTCACCCTTTCCGCCTTTGAGCTCACGCAAAAGAATATGCTGACCACCGACACCCGGCCCGGCAACGAGTTCTTCAGCACGCAGACGGGCGAAGTGCGCTCGCGCGGCATCAACCTCGAAGCCAGGGCAAAATTCTGGGACAACACGGATATCATCGCCGCCTACGCCTACACCCGTTCGAAGATCACCAAGGCCAATCCCAATGCAGCCGGGGTATCGCTGGAAGGCCGGCCTTTGCCCCGGGTGCCGCGCCACATGGCCTCGCTCTGGGTCAACCATGAGCTCGACCACATCGGACTGATCGGGCTGTCGGCGGGCGTGGGCGTGCGCTATATCGGCAAGAACTATGCGGACACCGAGGTGACCCTCCGCTTGCCGGCCAATACGCTGTGGGACGCCGGCATCCACTACGACCTGGGCAAGGCCAATGACAGCCTGCAGGGCTTCAAGCTGTCATTGACGGCAGCCAACCTGACCGACCGCGAGTACGTCAACTACTGCCTGAACGAGTTGCAATGCTTCTACGGCCAGGGCAGGACGGTGCTGCTGAATCTGCGCAAGCAGTGGTAGGGTAAGGCCGCGCTTACTGCCCAAACGCCTCGGTCAGCGATTGCAGCATCGCCCGAAGCTGTTCCACCGGATCTTCCTGCTCGGTATCGAGCACCACCAGCCGGCTGCCGGCATCGGCAATGGCCTGGCTGATGCCGGCGGCGGGCTCGCGATGGTGCACCACTACCTTTACGCCCATCGCCTTGAGTTCATCGCCAAAGCCGTCCAGCGCGTCCGCGCTCCACTCCTCTTCGGGACGCGGGTCGCGCAAGGCCATATCCAGGTTCAGGCCGGACACCAGGTAATCCAGGCGGTCGGACAGGGAGGCCACCGAAACATCCTCCAACTCGGCCAGCTGCATTTCAGCATCGGCGGCAAGCGTGACCAGGCTGCGCTTCAGGACCGCCAGATTGTCTTGCAGCGCCGGCTTGGCAGCGGGCGCCAGCCGTTCAAGATCGGCGGCGATGACGTCGGCCATGCGCCCCAGGTTGACTGGATTGAGCCACGGATAGTCGCGCGCATCCGAGCCTGCCTGAAGGGCAACGCCCGGCAAGGCGCCATCCACGGGACGGGCCGCGTCGATGTCGACGACACGGATATTGCTGCGTCGCGCCAGCGGGTAGAGCGGGTCATCCGGCCAGATCGAACGCAGACTGATCACCGCGTCAGCCCCCGAGGCCGCCTGCGCCAGCTGCTTCGCGCCCCGCCCGGCGAAATAAGATGCCATGCGCGTGGCCGGCAGCTTGGCGGGCGCCGCGCGCTCCAGGATGATGCCGCTGTCCCGGGTGATCGCCAGCGTCAGTCCATAGACAACGGGGTGCGCAGCCAGCACCTTGATGGGCGCGGCGGCGCCCGTCGTGGCGTCGTGCGCGGGGCTTCGAACCTGAGCCGCTCCCTGAGCTGGCGCCGGGTCCTGCGCCAGCGCCCTGCCACCCGGCATCGCTACACATAGCGCCAGGATAATGAAGAGCGTCGGCACCCGCAGGCGTGCCACGGCGCTGCACGGGTGTATGCCA
>JBATWU010000029.1:0-33773 GCA_049672825.1 Pusillimonas sp. | reverse complement strand
GCGCCCAGCAGGATAATCGCCAGCCCGGCTGCCAGTCTTCTGGCAAAAACGGACGCAACGCGCCAGGTCGCCGCCGCGCAGCCCAGGGCCGCCAGCGCCAGCGCGGCGGACAGGGCAAAAGACGTGGCGCCGGCGGCCTGCCAGGCATCGGCGCCCAGCAGCCCCGAGAGCGGCAGGTCCAAAGCATCGATGCCCAGCAGTCCCACATTCAGCAAGGTGGCAATCGCGGCCAGCGCCAGCATCCAGAGGCCCAGGCGGCGTGCGCCGGGCCGGGCGGCATTGAGGGCGCGGCAGCCGGCCAGCCCAATACCGAAAAACAAGCCGGCATACCAGCCCAGGCGCGACAGCCAGATCAGGAAGGCTCTGCCTGGTTGGGTCGAGGCAGCCAGGGCTGGGCTGGCGCCCGCGGCACCGAGCGAAAAAATCACTGTGCCACCAACGGGATGGCCGTCCGCCGAGACCACGCGCCAGCTTAATGCGTATGCGCCTTGCTGGACCAGTTCGGGCAGCGATAGCTGCAAACCGTCGGGCAATGTCTGAACCTGCCGCAGGTCTATCGCGGTTCCGTCTGGCTGGATGATCTTCAGCACCAATGGCGAGACCGGCTCATTGAACACCAGTTGCGCCTGCGTTGGCGCGCCGGGCAAAACCTCACCCGCCGCCGGCGTGCTGGCCACCAGCGCGGCATGCGCCGATACCGCGGGCGTCCAGCTGCACAGCGCCAGCGCGCAAAGCAGCACGGCCATCGCGCGCAGCAGGCTGGCGGACGCAGGCGCAAGGGCGTGGCGCAGGGTATGCGTGATCATGACTCCCCTTTAGTCTGACGTCTCCGCAAGGAGGCGCCAGGCCTTCGCTTGGCTACTGCCTGGGCAGCAGCTTGAGTCCCGGCGCGGGAGAATCGGAATGGTCGTCCGCCGCTTTTTGCTGGCCGGCGGATGGCTTGTCTATCCAGCGCGTCACACCCTGCTCGCACTCCTGCACAACGGGAAAGTACAGCGTGGTCTTGGGTGTCAGGCCGCTGCTCAGGTAGCCGACGAAGACGAATTCGTCGTAATGCTCGTCAAGCAGGGGGCCGCCGGTCCAGACGACTTCTTTGACGCCCGAACTGACCTGGGCGCCATACAGCGCATAGGGCTGGGCGTAGTCGCCTTTGACGGTTTCAAGTGTCCAGCCGGCCTTGGGCTGAGGCTTGACATCCACGACGCCTTCGGGGACGCGTACGCGAAGCTTGACGGTGGACGAGCCGTTGCAGCCATGCGGCACCCGCAGCACGGCTTTGTAGCGGGCCTGAATGGACGCTTCTTTGGTTTCAAGCGTGACGTGGGAAAACGCCTGGGGCGCCATGAACGCGGCCGCCAACACCATGGCGGCGCGCGTACCGATAGAGGATAGGGACATGAAAAAACCTCGGAATGAATATCGTCTGACAATGGCCGGCACAGCGGCGGCCGCAAGAGAAAATCAACCGAGGTTGGAAGGCGGAGCGCGGGACCCCAGCGGCGGGCCCAGCGCCGGCAAGGGGGGAAGCGCCTGGCTGCCGATGGCCGCCACTACACGATGAAAGGACGTTGTCCTTTCCAGTGCGAGGGCATCGTGCCCAGGCATGGCCGCCTGCGACGCCATCAGGCCGAACGGGCAGTCCTGCCCCCCAACGCCGTCATGGGACGCGTGCTTTCCGGACTCGTCCGCCAGATCGAGCGGCATGACGGTGGGGCCGCCCCCGACTGAGCACAGGGTAATGGAAAAGCCACCACCGCCGGAGAAGTCCGGCATGTAGCCCGCGGGAATGGCCGACCGGTACAGCAACGACACCATGGCCAGGCAAAAAAGAATCTGCCAGGCCGCCATGCCTTTGCGCCGGAGGGGTTTTCGAAGGGCGAACATGCGCAGGATTGTATTACAGCCGCGGCCCAATGATGTTCATTACGATTTGGCAATGATTATTGATACCCCCCATTGCGCACGATATAGTCCCTGCATACGCTTTATCCAACGCACCCCGGACTTGGCGGCAAACAAACGTAGCCACCCATTTCTCCAAGAAAAAACATGTGGTGAGGGTCGTTCAAATAATTCTTTCAGTATGTCTCAAAGACTTTGTCAGGCACTCCACGCTTTTCCAGAATGCAAGGAACAGCATTGTCCAAATCGGGTGTCGTCCGGCTCAAATCCAGGACGATTGAAATGCTCGTTGCGAGAATATGCCTGTGATTTGAGCGGAGCGGAACATAAGCCGGTGCAGAGCTTTACCTGCCAAGGGCAGCGGTACGTGGTCAAGTACCAGCAGCCCTCACGCACCCGATATCTGCGGTCATGGATGGCAAGCGCCGCCTGTGCCTTCCTGTTTAATGAAATCGTGCGCCCCGCCCGGCTGCGTTCCGGCGACGTCGGGCACGAAGCCACCCGTTTACGCAGCCTGCGCAGCCAGGGAGTTCGCGTCCCGGAAGTGATTCTGCAAACGCCCGACTGCCTGATTCTGGAATACTGCGGTAAAAACCTTGCGCGCGTGATCAAGCATGCGGCGCAATCCGAACGCGAAGCCCTGCTTGTCAGGGTGATTGATGAACTGGCCGAATTTCATCGCGCAGGGCATTGGCATGGTGGCGCGCAGCTACGCAATCTGACCCTGCATCAGGGAAAAATCTATCGCATAGATTTCGAAGAAGCGGCGGGCATGTTCATGCCACGCGAGCTGGCGCAGGCATACGATGTCCTCCTTACCTTCCATTCGTTCATCGATTATTTTGGCGGGAATATCGAACTGGGGTCCTCTCTTTTGAACCGGTATTTTCAGCGCGCTCCCTCTGATCAGGTGGCAAGCTCACTACGCTGCCTGGAGCGGAAACTGGGCTGGTGGATACGCCTGGAGCCCTTGCTTGGCGGACTGGCACACAGGCATAAAGACATACGGAGCGCGTTTGCACTGACACGCGTGTTGCAGAACCGATAGCCGGCAAAGCCCGCCTGGAAACATTCATCGCGTGGTACCGTAGCGAAAATCCATGTTCCACCGGGAAGCCTCGCCATGACTATCCGATATTCCAAACTGCTTCTGGTCGCCGCGATGGCTTTTTATGTGTCACTGGTGGCGTTCGGCAACATCACGGATTACGGCAGCAACCTGGCCTTTGTGCAGCATGTCCTGGCCATGGACACGGTTTTTCCGGAATCGGCGATCACCTATCGCGCCATCGAAGCGCCCGCCGCACAGCATGCCGCCTACCTGCTGATCATCGCGCTCGAAACGCTGACTGCCGTGGTTTGCTGGCTGGGCGCATGGCGCATGCTGCAGAACATCCGCGCCCCGGCGGATCGGTTCAACCGATCAAAAAACACCGCCGTCATCGGGCTGACCCTGGGCTTCCTGCTTTGGCAAGCCGGCTTCATGGCGATAGGCGGTGAATGGTTCGGCATGTGGATGTCGACGCAATGGAACGGGCTGGAATCGGCATTCCGGTTTTCGACCACGCTCATCCTGGTGCTGATCTTCCTGACCCGCCAGGATGACGAACTCGCGGAAGCTGCGAGCCGCAAGACAAACTGGTAAAGTGCTGAACGGAACCCGCATCCATCACTGGAATCTCCCGCCATGACATCAGCCGCTTCCGCCGGACATGACACCCCGCATAAACCGTGCATTTTCTGCGCCATTGCAAGCAAGAAAATCCCTGCCCACATCGTTCACGAAGACGACGACTTCGTGGCTTTCCTGGATATCAATCCCATACGGCCCGGACATGTGCTGATCGTATCGCGCAGCCATCACGCCTATTTCGACGACCTTCCGCCCGAGCAGGCCGCCCGCCTGGTGCATTTGGGCCAACGGTTCTCCAGAGCCATGAAGCACATTCATGGCGTGGAGCGCGTCGGCTTTTTATTCACCGGCACCGATATCGCCCACGTGCATGCGCATGTGCTGCCCTTGTTCGGCGCCACCGACATCACGTCCACCGCTTATATCGAGCAGAAAGACCTGAGCTTTGCCCCCGCCCCGCGCGCCTCCGACCAAGAGCTGATGGAACAATCGGAACGGCTGCGGCAGGCGCTCGTTGCTTGAGACGGGCGGGAAAAACGGCAGCCGCAACCTCCTGACGCGCATGACGAAAACTGTTGAAGACCCGCCGCCGGCGCGCGCGGGCCGGCGCGCCATCCCGGCCGGCATCTGGGCGCTGGGCTTTGTCTCGATGCTGATGGACATCTCGTCCGAGATGATCCATGCGCTGCTGCCGATCTACATGGTCACTGTGCTTGGCACCTCGGTGCTTGCCGTAGGACTGATCGAGGGCATTGCCGAAGCCACGGCCTCGATCGTCAAGGTATTTTCCGGCGCGCTCAGCGACCGCCTGGGCAAGCGCAAGCTGCTTGCGGCGCTGGGCTACGGCCTGGCGGCGCTGACCAAGCCAGTGTTTCCCCTGGCCGGCACACTGGACTGGCTCATTGGCGCGCGTTTCGTCGATCGCATCGGCAAGGGCATCCGCGGCGCCCCGCGCGACGCGCTGGTGGCCGACATCACACCGCCCGAGTTGCGTGGCGCGGCCTACGGCCTGCGCCAGACACTGGACACCATCGGCGCTTTCATGGGGCCACTGCTGGCCATCGGCCTGATGTGGCTCACCGCCAACCACTTCCAGACCGTGTTCTGGGTCGCCGTTGTACCCGCTTTCCTGGCCGTGGCTGTGCTGCTGGTCTTTGTGCGCGAACCGCAAAAACCCGCTATCGCCCGTCCGCGGGCGCCACTGAGCCGCGCCGCGATGGCCCGCCTGGGCACGGATTACTGGTGGGTGACCGGCGTTGGCATCGTGTTCACGCTGGCGCGCTTCAGCGAGGCCTTTCTGCTCCTGCGCGCCGGCGAAGCCGGCCTGGCGCCAATGTGGGCGCCCATCGTGCTGGTGCTCATGGGCATTGCGTTCTCGCTGTCGGCCTATCCGGCAGGCGCGCTGTCGGATCGCGTCAGCCGGGTGGCGGTACTGGCGGTCGGCATGGCCTGCCTGATCGGCGCCGACCTGGTGCTGGCCTTCATTCCGGGCCTGGGCGGACTGACGCTGGGCGTCGTGCTGTGGGGCTTGCACATGGGGTTCACCCAAGGGCTGTTCAGTGCGCTGATCGCCGACAGCGCGCCGCCTGAACTGCGCGGCACGGCCTTCGGGGTTTTTCACCTGCTGACCGGCCTGGCGCTGCTGCTGGCCAGCGTGATCGCCGGCGCATTGTGGGACGCGCTGGGCTATCAGGGCACCTTCATCAGCGGCGCCGCCTTCGCCGTAGCGGCGCTGCTGGGCCTGCCCGCCCTGCAGCGCAAGCTTGCCGCAAAGCCCTAGCCCGCCGAACCAGAAGATCAGGCCGCCGCAAAAACCAGCAAGGGGTCGCCACTGTTCACGGGCCGCCCTGCCTGGCACACGACCTCGTGGATCTGGCCGGCCGCCGGCGCGGCAATGTGAATCTCTGTTTTCATGGCTTCCACAATGATGAGCGTCTCGCCGGCACTCACTGTCTGCCCTGCCTGGACCTGGATCTTCCAGACATTGCCCGACAGATCCGCTTCGATGAGCGTCTGCCCTTCGGCAAGCTCGATGCTGGCAACATGGGGCTGGGGCGCTTCGGCCACCGCTACGATGTCATCCTCCTGCCACAGCGCGACCTCGGACTGGAAGGCTTGCGCCTGGCTCACCCGGAATGCGGCGATGCTGTCTTCATTGTCTTTCAGGAATCGCCGGTAGTCGGCATAGTCGAACACCTCTTCCTCGATGCGAACCGTGGCTCGGCCCTCGCGGAAATCCTCCCGGAATTGATCCAGCTCTGTCTCGCTCACCGGATAGAAGCGTATCTGATCGAAGAAATTCAGCAGCCAGGGCCGGCCGGCCTGAAACAAGGGGTTCTTGATGAACTTGTTCCAGATCGGCACCGTGCGTCCCACCAACTGATACCCGCCAGGAGAGTCCATGCCGTAAATGCACATGTACACGCCTCCTATGCCCACCGTGCCTTCGGCGGTGTAGGTTCGCGCCGGGTTGTACTTGGATGTCAGCAAGCGGTGGCGCGGATCCAGTGGGACGGCGCAAGGCGCGCCCAAATACACATCCCCCAGCCCCATGACAAGATAGCTTGTCTCGAAGAAAATGCGGCGCACCTCATCGCGGCTCGACAGCCCATTGATGCGCTGGATGAAATCCACATTATTCGGCAGCCAGGGCGCTTTCTCCTTGACCGTTTCGCGGTATCGCTGCACCGCGCCCAGCGTTGCGCTGTCCTCCCAGGCGACCGGCAGATGCACGACGCGCGTAGGCACGCGCACCGTGCCGGCATCGGGCAATTTCTGCTCGATGCCCAGCAGGTGGTCCACCAGTTCCGACTGGTGGATGCGCAAGCTCTCATACCGCACTTGCAGCGAGCGCACGCCCGGCGAAAGCTCATGCACCCCTGCCACGGGATGCGCCTTGAGGTATTCCATCAGCAAATGAATACGCAGGCGCGATGAGATGTCCAGTTCGTTTTCGCCATACTCCAGCAACAGATAGCTGTCGCCGGCCTGCCGGTAGGTGATCATCGGCTGATGCTCCGTTGCGGGAACATGGGCAACAATGGTGGTCTGCAACGCCGTCGGCGCCGGTACGGGAAGACTGGCAATGCCTTCGGGCGGAGACCTGAGCGTTGCGATCGCCTCTTCCTGCCGCCGTTGCAGCGCGACGGCCTGCTCATAGCCCAGGGGCTGAAAGCGGATGGTATCCCCCGGCTTGACCTGGCCGACCTTCCACAACTCAGCCTTGGCAATGGTCACGGGGCAGACGAATCCGCCCAGGCTGGGGCCGTCCCGCGTCAGGATGATGGGGGTATCCCCGGAAAAATTGATGCTGCCTATCGCGTACTCGCAGTCGTGTACATTCGACGGATGCAAACCGGCTTCGCCGCCATCGCCGCGGGCCCAGTCCGGCTTGGGGCCGACCAATCGAATGCCCAGGCGATTGGAATTGTAGTGAACCTGCCAATCCGTGCGGAAAAACATATCGATGGCTTCGGGCTTCAGGAAGTCGGGGGCGCCATGCGGCCCATAAAGCACACCGATGTCCCAATGGCTGCGATAAGTCGGCACCAGTTGTATGTCGATCACGGCAGGCTCGGATTCCGGCGCGGCGGTGGTGCACGCGGGCAGCCCGGGCTGCGACACGGCAAGCATGTCGCCAGGGCGCAAGGCGCGCCCCGCGTATCCGCCAAACTGGCCCAGGGCGAACGTGGCGCGGCTTCCAAGATACTGTGGCACGTCTATGCCATTGCGAACCGCCAGGTAGCTGCGGCAGCCGGATAAAACCTTGCCCAGCTTCAGGACTTGTCCGGCCTTCACGTCAAAGGCGCTCCACATTGGGCACTCGTCGCCGTCCAGCGTGGCCGGCGTGCTGGCGCCGGTAATCGCTATGACAACATCGCTGTGGAATTTGAGCGTGGGGCCGTTCAATGCCGCCTCCAGGCCGGCGGCCTCGACGGCATTGCCCACCAGCCGGTTGCCAATGCGGAAGGCGTAATCATCCATCGGACCTGAAGGAGGCACGCCTATGTCCCAGTACCCTTCCCGCCCGGGGTAATCCTGCACGCTGGTGGCGGTGCCCGCCTCCAGCACTTCGATGATATGCGGAACGAACTGGAAGCCGGCCAGGAACTGCGTGCTGACATCGCCCCGCAAAAAACGAGGCTCCGCGGCGATCTGACGCAGGTAATCCAGATTGGTGGAAATGCCGTGCAGCCGCGTCTCGGCCAGCGCCCGACGCAGACGATCCAGGGCTTCGGCGCGGTCGCGGCCCTTGACGATGATCTTGGCCAGCATGGGATCGTAGAACGACGTCACCTCGGTCCCCGTGGAAATCCAGCCATCCACACGCGCATCTTCGGGAAAGGCAACATCCGTGAGGGTTCCCGGCGATGGCTGGAAGTTCTTCAGGGGGTCTTCCGCATACAGGCGCACCTCGATGGCGGCCCCCTGCGGCGCACGCTCCAGCGCGGCCCAGTCCGGCGGGCTGCCGGCGGCCACGCGCAGCATGCACTCGACCAGGTCCACCCCGGTGACCGCCTCTGTGACGGGATGCTCGACCTGCAGACGGGTGTTGACCTCCAGAAAATAGAACTCGTCGCGCGCGCCGTCGTAGACAAACTCCACGGTGCCCGCGCTGCGGTAGCCGACCGACTCGCCCAGCATCACGGCGGCCTTCAGCAATGCCTCGCGCGTCGCCGGCGGCAAATTCGGCGCCGGGGTTTCCTCGATGATTTTCTGATTGCGCCGCTGGATGGAGCAGTCGCGTTCCCCCAGGGCGACAACACGCCCCCGGCCGTCGCCAAAGATCTGGACTTCGACATGACGCGCATTGTCGACGAATCGTTCCAGAAACACACCGCCATCACGAAAGAAGGTCTCGCCCAGGCGCTGCACGCTCTCAAAGGCCACGCGCAGTTCGTCGGCCTGATTGCAGCGCGTCAGCCCGATCCCGCCTCCGCCAGCCGTGGTTTTAAGCATGACCGGATAGCCAATATCGTCGGCCGCTCGCAATGCCTCATCCAGGCTCTGCAATAAGCCTGTGCCAGGCGTCATGGGCACCCCTGCGGCGGCAGCCAGCTCGCGGGCGCGATGCTTGAGGCCGAAAGCCTCCATCTGCGCCGCCGTGGGCCCAATGAAGACCATGCCTTGTTCCTCGCACAGTCGCCCGAACTCTGTGCTCTCGGAAAGAAAGCCATAACCGGGAAAGACTGCCTGCGCGCCCGTCTGCCGGCATGCATCCAGCACTTTGTCGATGCGCAGATAGCTATCGACGGGCCTGTCGCCCCCCAGCGCAATCGCCTCGTCGGCCAATTGCGTATGCATGGCATTGCGATCGGCATCGGAATAGACGGCCACGCTTTGGATGCCCAGCCTTTTTAGCGTACGAATCGCGCGCACGGCGATCTCGCCGCGATTGGCAATCAGAACCTTTGTGAACATGGATGATTTCTCCTGGAGGGCCATGGCGCGCTTCAAAGACTTTGCAGGTAGGCGCGCCAGCCGCCGAAAGCCGTGATGTCGGTGGCTGACTCGAGCGCGGCCGGTTCGCAGATGAAGCCTTTGACTTCACGGCCATCGGCCAGCGTGACATTGCCTATGCCCATAGGCGCCGGCACTTCGGCGACGAACTGGCCGAAAGCCTGCGGTGTCATGGCCCACAACTCTAGAATGATGGGTGCGCCCTGCCCCGGTGTTCGTCGCAAGCCGGGTTTCGGGGGTGTGGTGCCTGGCAAGGCGTACAACCGATAATCGGCCCGCGCCGTCAGCGTTTCTTCCAGGAAGCGGGCCTTGCGGCTGGTAAGCTGGTGATTCAGGGGCATGCCCCGCAGGTGCGCGCCCACCACCGCCAGCACAATCTCGTCGTCTGTCACGACCTCTTGTATGCGCGGCGCCTGGACTGTTGAAACCGGGGCAATGCCGGGGACGCCCGGCGGCAGTTTGCACGATGCCTGCCAGCGCAGCCCAAAATCCACCAGCGCCCAATCGTGCCAGGCCGGTGCGATCAAGGTAATGCCCGCAGGCAGCCCGTCGGCCCGCAAGCCCGCGGGCAGCGCCAATGCGCACAGATCAGCGAGGTTCGTGAAGTTGGTATAGATGCCGAGCTCGGCGTTGCGCCGCAACGGCTCCTGCCGCAATTGTTCCAGGGTATAAATGGAGGGCGTGCTGGGCACGACCAGGGCGTCCACGGTTGCCAGCGTCTGCTGAATTTCCCGGGCCAACGCAGCGCGCCGGTACTCGGCCTTGAAAGCCTCGGCGGCGGTGTACTGGCCGGCCTGCTCAACAACCTGGCGCACCACAGGATTGATGGCGTCGGGCTTGGCGTCGAACAGACTTTCGATCGCCACATAACGCTCCGCCACCCAAGGCCCTTGATAGAGCAGCTCGGCCAGCTCCGAGAACGGGGAAAAATCGACCTCGACCAACGTAGCGCCCGATGCCCTCAAGCCGGCGAGAGCAAGCAAATAGTTTTCGGCAGCCAGTCCGTCCCCCAGGAAAGTCTGCGCGGTGGGCACAGCCAGGCGGGGAGCGGCGGGAAAACGGATGGGCGCCCCGGCCGGCCGCTCGCGCGAGTATGCGTCCGCCGCATCGTAGCCGGACATGGCGCGCACCACCTGGGCCGCGTCCTCTACCGTCAGCGCAAAAGCGGTAATGCAATCCAGGGTACGGCAGGCCGGAACCAGCCCGGTATTGCTCACCCAACCCTTGCTTGGCTTGAGCCCCACGATATTGTTGAACGCGGCAGGCACGCGGCCCGACCCCGCCGTGTCCGTCCCCAGCGCGAAAGGCACGATGCCACGCGCCACGACACTGGCGGAACCGGAGCTTGAGCCGCCGCTGACGTAGGCGGCATTGAATGTGTTGGGCACCGCGCCATAAGGCGAACGCGTCCCCACCAGCCCGGTCGCGAACTGATCGAGGTTGGTCTTGCCGACCAGAATCGCTCCCGCCGCGCGGAGCCGGGCGATGACAAAAGCGTCTTGCTGCGCCGTGTATGCGAATTCCGGACAAGCCGCGGTGGTAGTCCAACCCGCCGCGTCGATATTATCCTTGGCCGCAAACGGCACGCCATACAGAGGCAGGCGCGCCGTGTCCCCCTCGACGCCGTCAAGCAGGCATTGCAAGTACGCAAGCTGCTCGTCCAACTGGGCCGGCGTGGCAACGCTGATCCAGGCAACATCATCGGCAGCCAGCGTCTCCAGCAAAGGGGGGATTAGCGCCGCGGGGCCGACCTTTTCAGTGCTGTAGGCGTTTTGCCATTGAGCCAGCGTCCACCCGATGGTGGCAACAGAAGAAAGTTGTGAGGGAGGCATGGCCGGAGAACCTTTTCTTGCATGGAAGTAGGTGTCTCAAAGCAAAAGCCATGCCAATTGTCTCAGGCGGCGGCGACCGTTCTCCTGATGCATGGCAGTGCGGATGCGGCACCGAAACGACATGCCGTCTGCACCGCATGGGTGCGGACCTTACGCACTGCGGGAGTGCGCGAACCGTCGGTTGGCGATGGATTGATTGCCACCCTCCAGTTGTGGCGTTGATCTTCCGTATCTTGAGGCCGGCCAGCGCCAGGCGGGGTCGCCCATGATCTCCCGATAGAATTACAGAAACGCTTTATAATAAAGACTCTTTACAAATGTCGTAACATTACTATAATAGAAATATGACAAATACACAGAAGCTGCGACGAGGTCGGCTACGACTCCACATTCAGGTGGCGGACATCTTGCGCGACAAGATTATTGGGGGAGAGTTCTCAACTAGTACGCCGTTGCCAACCGAAACTGAGTTGATGCGCGACTTCGGTGTCAGCCGTACAGTCGTACGTCAAGCCATGCAGTCGATCGAGACCCTGGGTCTGGTTCGACGTATCGCAGGTAAAGGTACTTTCGTACGCGACAGCAGCCAGTATCCCTTCGAAGGTTGGTCAATAAACTCTGCGGCAGATCTGGTGCGCTACGGCACGCAAACCAAACTGGAAATTTTAGATCGCCTGGAAGTACCGGCCCCAAGAGAAGTGGCCGACGCGCTCACCATAGAACCCAATACTCTGGTCTCGAAAATTCGCGCCGTACGTTCCAGTGGACAGGGCCGCTTCGCTTACCAAATCAACTATGCCTTGCTCGACATAGGGCGCAGGGTCGCGGCACAGCCAATCATCTCATCGATGCTGCTGGCCTACCAGGAGCATGGTTTGGTGGAGCTGCTGCATCTGCGTCAAGCCATCAGCGCCGTCGCCGCTGATAATCATGTCGCAAAAATCCTTGAGGTATCCGAGGGCGACCCTCTATTGCAGTTCGAATGGAGCATGATTGCCACTAATGGTTGCCCGGCGACCTTTTCTCATGTTTTTTTCCGGTCCGATAGATACCGGCATGTCACAAAATTACTGCCAGGGGCAGGCTAAGGCCACCACTTGGCACAAGAATCAACCTAAGGAGACACAATGTCAGTCAGCAACGAGCGCAACATATTACGCATCGACCATAAAGAGGCACCAGGTGCTGTAACCATCCAGTTCAACCGGCCAGCCGTCAGAAACGCTCTTGCACCGGAAGATCTATTGCTCGTCAATCAGCACCTGCTCGAATGCCAGTACGACGACGCAGTGAAGGTGATATTCCTTACGGGTGCCGGCTCTGCCTTCTGTGCCGGTTTCGACCTCAAAGTGCTTAACGCTTTGCCTGCAGGAAAACGAGCAAGCGCGCTTGATACAGCAACGGAACTCATGATTCGTATAGTCTCGAGCCCAAAAATCATCATCTCCGCCGTTAATGGCGCAAGCGCGGGCTTGGGCAATCACATCGCGCTATGCAGTGATCTATGCATTGCTGTGCACGATGCCAACTTTCACTTTACCGGGGCTTCCAAAGGTATCCCCAGCATGCAGTTCGGGGCGTTGCTCTTACCTATGACGGTAGGATTGAAGCGAGCCAAGGCCCTCCTATTACGAGGAGGTAAAGTATCCGCCACGAAAGCCGAGGAAATCGGCATGTGCAACGCGGTGATCGAACCTGAGCGATGGAAGGAGGAAATCGCCAGCTTGGCCGATGAGTTCTGCACCCGCAATCCGACTACGCTGAGCCAGAACAAATTCCAGGCGAACCAGCTTGCTCTGCAAATGATCGGAGCATTGAAACTGTCCTCCATCGCGGGGGGCTCTCAAATGGCATTAGCTGACCAGTTCGTCACGGGGCGAATAGGCGATTCGGGAGCGCAATCATGAGTCTTCCCATTCACACAGCTACCAAGATCAACATCCACAATACCATTCCTCAAACCCTGGTTACTCAGGCGGAGCTATATGGCGCGAAACCGCTCATATGCTTTCCACGTGATGGCGACCAAATTTCATATGAAGCCCTGCTCGAGTGCGCCGAGGCTAGCAGCACCCGGCTGTGTGGCGCGTATCGGTTCGAGCGAGGAATGATAGGCGCCTTATATTTAGGAAATAGCGCCAACTACGTCAAAGCCTGGTTCTCCTGCCTATTCGCTGGACTGATCGATGCTCCCGTGAACCACGAGTTCAAGAAATCCATGCTGCTTTTTGGGCTGAGCACGGCCCAAGCGCAGCTCATTTTTACGGACGAGGACGGAGTAGACAATCTTCTTGACATCGAAGTTCGTGACTATCTGAAAAATGTACGGCTACTGGTTTTGGCAGGCAAATATGATCTGGAGCGCGTCAAGGCTTCGCTGCAGACTGTAGGATGCCTGGTCCCCGTAACAACACTCGAGGAGCTTACGGCTCCCATCAGCCACACCCACCCATGGCGGGAAATCGAAGCGACCTCTGGCGCGGTGATTCGTTATACCTCAGGTACGACCGGCCCCGCGAAAGGGATTCTGCAAAGCCATCTACATGTATTGGGCAAGTCGGCGACACACAATCGCATACTGGAATTTTCACACCACGACATTCTCTATAGCCCTTTCCCTATGCATCACAACCTCGCCAGCATCAACGGCCTGATCGGCACTCTGCAGGCAGGTGGCACTATGGTCTCGGTTTCCAGATTCAGCGCCAGTCGCTTCTGGCAGGAAGCTAGGCAGTGCAATGCAACCTTGTGCCATCTGCTTCAATCCATCGCCCCCTTGGTCAGCGCTCAACCCTCCGCCGACACAGACCGCCAACACAATGTGCGCGCCATATGGACTGGCGGCCCCGACCCAGAATTCGAAGAACGCTTCAATACAGTCTGGATACAAACCTACGCCCTTGGTGAGATCGGTGCCATATCCTTCAAGCGCGGTGGAGCATGCGGCGATACAGGAACCGGCATGCCACTGCCGGAAATGGAGGTGCAGATTGCGAACGAGATGGACGAGCCTGTAGCGGTTGGCGAGCAGGGCGAGATCACCATTCGACCCCGCCACCCACACCGTATCATGCTGGCATATCACAACAACCTTCCAGCCACGATGCGGGCTTTCCGCAACCTGTGGTATCACACGGGTGACGCGGGATTCATCTCAGAGAGCGGCGAACTGCATTTCCTCGGCAGGATGGGCGACACGATCCGACGCAGGGGAGTCAACATATCCTCGCAACAGATCGAAGATGAATTGCGCCGCTGTCCAGGCGTACTCGATTGCGCAGTTATCGCGGTGCCGGCTCCCCAACGCGACCAGGAAATCCATGCCTGCATATTATGGAAGAGCCCGCCACAAGAGCCCTCTGTGGCATGCTCCAATGTAGCTGCGTTCCTATCCAACCGCTTAACTCGTGAGTATATTCCCAGATATTTCGAGCCTGTCGCTGATCTACCGCGTACCAATACCGGAAAAGTACAAAAGGCCCAGTTGCGAAGCAGGCAGCAGTTTGGCCCCACCTGGGACCGTCAAGACCAAGCATGGCTGCATGCAACGAACTCAAGCCAGCTTAATACACCATGCCCCTGAGCACCCGAGCCGGCGTCCAGGTCGCCCGGACGCCTCACTCTCTTCTTCCCACTATAAATACACAGCCCACAGGAGACAATCCATGAAATCCATATATTGCCAGCTATCCACATTCATCCTCCTCACTTCTAGCGTGGCATTTGCTCCCCCTGCGCTCTCAACCGACTATCCCGACAAGCAGGTCAAGATCATCGCTCCCTTCGCCCCCGGCGGAGCTACCGACTACATCGCTCGGCTCATGGCCGAACAACTGAGTAATCGTCTGGGCAAGCCTTTCATCGTCGAAAATCGTACGGGCGCCGGCGGAATCATCGGGATAGAGTCAGCCCTAAAGGCTCCCGCTGACGGCTATACGCTGCTCGTGATGTCGGCCAGCTACGCAGTGATTCCATCCCTGCAAAAGCTGAACTATGACTCGATCAATGACGCCCAGCCGGTAGCGGCCATTGCCTTTGGCCCGCTGGCATTCGTGGTGAATCCCGAGGTCCCAGTCAATACATTGTCTGAACTGGTCTCATACGCCAAGGCACATCCCGGTAAATTAACGTTTTCGTCGGCCGGGACGGGAAATACCACCCACGTTGCCATGGAGGCATTTCTCGCTGAAACTGGAATAAAGATGGTGCACGCCCCCTACAGGGGCATGGCTCCGGCGCTCATGTCGGTTGCAGCGGGAGACACGCAAGTCATTCTGACGGATGTGGGCTCGGCCCAAGCACTTGTCGCGGCAGGCAAGGTGCGCATGCTGGCAATCGGTGGAGATACACGATTCTCTCAGATCCCCGACATTCCAACGGTGAAAGAGTCCGGTTTCCCTCAAGTGCTGGCCGGATCCTGGCAAGGGATGTTCGTGCCACAGGGAACCCCAACCGCCGTCGTCACCAAATTAAACGCGGAAATCGATGAAATCCTTCGCTCTCAGGAGATCATAGACACATTGAAAGCGCGTTATATGACTCCCATCGGAGGTTCACCCGAACAATTCGGCGACACGGTAAAGTCGGATGTAGCCAAATGGACCAAGGTGGTTAAGGATGCAGATATCAAACTGGATTAATTTTGACAGCAAGCTGCCATACCATCCAAACTGCATCGGTAGCCGCCTGACGCTCATCCCCAATTCACGGAGATGAGCCAAAAAATTCCTGTAACTCATATTGAGTTACAGGGATGCTTTTTAGACGCTTTTTACTGACGTGTCGATTTATTCTGATTTTTTATACATGGAACCTGGATATGTACACGGCGTGAATATGAATCATGTTCATGTAGATCAGAAGTCAATCTATCGACATGTTTTGTGAACACTGTTATTACATCGGCCACGGCCTGTTAAGAGGCTGCCGTAGACAGCAAAAAACCCCGCAGAAATCAATATTTATGCGGGCTTTTTGGACTATCTTGGAACTGCTTGGATGAATTCTTGGCGGCAGAGGGGGAGTCACATCAAAGCCTGAAACTCGTATGAATAAAAGGTTCTGGTGAAACCAACAGTCGAGATACCCCCATATATACCCCCAGCCTTGATGTACTGAGCTTGCCACGCCACGCAGCCGAAAGGAAAAGCCCAGCGTACCTGCCTGTGGCGACTTGGCGCGATGGGTTCAGCCTCCAGGGGTGGTGGTCCCCCATGGACGCGGAACTGGTGGGGTGGGTAGCCTCATCTCGGTCTCATAAATATAGAGGGTCATTTTTTCAAAAGTGTTTTCTTGGCGGCTGTACCCCGTTGTACCCAGGCAGGGCTTACCCAGCCAGAAACGCTGGCCGTGCCCCAAAGAGTATGCACGGGCGCACGATCTGTTCACAGACGCGCTCCCGCTTCCTACGCTGGCTGTGGCAAGAGAAGATATCGGCTCTGCCACTGTACATAACCCACCTACCATTTGGCGGGAGGACACTCCCAGAACCATCGGGGTGTATCACCTCATACCCTAGCCATGGCATTACCAACAAGATGGCGCGGGCGCGTAGGTCGTCGGTGGCGGGTATATGCCTTTGGTCAATTTATTGACCCGGTTAGTTTTTATCGATCATTGGCCCGGTTACACGCCAGTACGCTGCAAAGGCCAGCGTTTCTTGAGATAAGCCAACTTCGGCTCTCAGGGCGAGTATAGCCTGCCCTACTCTTATAAGAGCAGGGTTGCCAGCATGGAGAGGGGATGGTCTTGCCATACCCAACATGCTGGAATATTGCTGTATTTAACACCACGGGACATGATACCCAATCAATGCATTCGTGACCTAATAACTCATAATGTCATATATTATTTCTTGAAGAACAACTCAAAAAGGAAGGACAGCATCGTGCGAATACTCATAATCGGTCTTGCTTGCATGGCCCTTGTTGGCTGCGCCACACCAACATCGGAGAGCGTTACTGCGAAATGGAAAGGCAAAAGTATTAGCGAAGCCATGCAGGAATTGGGGCCGCCACAGTCCACTACTACAATTCCCGGTAACGTGACGGTGTACACATGGGAAGAACAGTTCGGGTCAGCTAATGCTGCTGTGCGAGGCTATTGCCGAACAGGTTTGAATGTTGACTCAACGGGCACCATTATCAGTGCGTCACAAGTCTCACGGTCATTACTGTGTAAATAACGGCTGTAGTGTTAATAGCCCGCCGCTAAGGCGCACCAAGGAAGCGACGATGAGTGATTTGGGAGCTTTTGTCGTGAGCACATTACTTGTGCTGCTAGTTGGAGGGCTTTTCTTTAGGTTTGGCTTGCCGAACAGCAACATCAGATAGCTTCATGACGGTATCTACCCATGACGATATGTGGATACCGTCTAAAGTAGACGTCACCTGACGGTATATGTCAATCAACTATCGTGCATTGCTGTAGACAACAAAAAACCCGCAGAGCGTGTAACTGTGCGGGTTTCTATACTGTAATCTACAACTGTAGACTAATTCTTGGCGGACAGAGGGGGATTCGAACCCCCGATACGCTATTCACGTATACACGCTTTCCAGGCGTGCGCCTTCAACCGCTCGGCCACCTGTCCTGATTCTGGCTTTTTTACAAAAAGCGAAGTCCGCCATTCTATCAGAATCCGGCCGATTTGTATTATCGGCCAGAACCGAACAAGGCAGCGACAGCTTATTGCCCCGGCCCGCCCCGCAGGCTGACCATGCGCTCCACATAGCGCGCAATGGTGTCGATTTCCAGATTGACCCGCGCGCCTTCGGCCAAGTGCTTTAGCGTGGTGACCTGCACGGTGTGGGGAATAAGGTTGATGCGGATTTCACAGCCATTGGCGTCATCGTCCACCTGATTGACCGTCAGGCTGACGCCATTGACGGTCACTGATCCTTTATAGGCCATGTACTTGGCCAAGTCCCGTGACACCCTGATGCGCAGGTCCCATGACTCGCCCACCGGCGCGAAACGGCTGACTTCTCCCAGCCCGTCGACGTGGCCCGATACCAAGTGACCATCGAGCGAATCGCCCAGGCGCAAGGCATGTTCCAGATTGACTTCGCCGACGGCATTCAGGCCCGCGGTGCGGTTCAGGCTTTCTCGCGAGACATCGACACTGAACGTATCCGGCCCCAAAGCCACGACTGTCATGCATGCGCCCTGTATGGCGATGGAATCGCCCAGCTTGGTGCTGTCACGCAAAAAATCCTGCGCCTGCAGCGTCAGGTGAACGCCGGCGTCGTGCCCGCCCTCATTGAATGGCGATACATCGATAATCCGGCCGACTGCGGCAACAATGCCTGTGAACATTTTCTACCTCTACTCTTTAATTCCGATGCCGCAGCGCCTGCAGCAAAACCTTCCAGCTATCCGCATGCCGCGCGCGCAGCCTGATATCGGGCGCGAGGCCGAGCGTGTCGATAAATTCGAACCGCTGCGCATCCGCCAGGCGCCGCAGGGGTTCGATATGCGCCATGCCTATGCCATCGCCCAGCAGCATCGGCGCCATGTACAGCAGCAGCTCGTCGGCGCATTGCGCCTGGACCAGCGCGCCGCTGAGCCGGGCGCCGGCTTCGACATGCACCTCGTTGATATCGTGCCCGCCCATCCAGCGCATCATGGCCGGCAGATCAACCCGGCCATCGACAGCCGGCAGCTCAACGACCTGGACGTTGCGGTCGGCCAGCCTTCTGGCCTTTTCCGGGTTCGAGGCGCAGGTAAACACCCAGGCCTGGGCGCCATCGAAGATGCGGGCCTGCTCGTTGACCTGAAAGCGGGAGTCGACAATGGCCTTGATGGGCGGCCGGGCCGTTTCCACATGCCTTACATTCATTTGCGGGTCGTCGGCCAGCACCGTGCCCACGCCTGTCAGCACCACGCAGCTGCGCGCGCGCCAATGGTGGCCGTCGGCACGCGCGGCGGGGCCGGTGATCCATTGCGACTGCCCGTTGGCCAGGGCAATGCGGCCATCCAGCGAGGCGGCCAGCTTCAGCCAGGCCCATGGCGTTTTGCGGGTCATGCGGGCCACAAAGCCCGGGTTCAGCGCCAGGGCCTCTTCGGTGCAGACGTCTGTGACAACCGAGATGCCCGATGCCCGCAGACGGGCTATGCCCTGGCCGCCGACCAGCGGGTTGGGGTCGCCCATGGCAATGACCACACGCGCCGGCTTTGCGGCGATCAGCGCATCGACGCAAGGCGGCGTGCGGCCATAATGACTGCAGGGTTCGAGCGTGACATAGACTGTGACGCCAGCAATGTCGGCGCCTCGCTCGGCTGCCTGGCGCAGGGCCACGACCTCGGCGTGCGGGCCGCCGGCGCGCTGAGTAGCACCCGATGCCAGCAACTGATCATCGCGCACGATCAGGCAAGCCACGCGAGGATTGGGGGCGGTAATATACAGGACGCTTTCCGCCAGACGCAGCGCCTGGCGCATCCAGCGTTCGTCGCGGGTAGCCTGGTCAGGTTTCACGGCCTGGGAGGGACTTGGATTTCGTCGATGGCCTTGACGAACTCGCCTATGTCCTCGAAGCTTTTGTACACCGACGCAAATCGCACATAGGCGACCTGGTCGAGCTTTCTGAGTTCGTTCATGACCAGTTCGCCCACATAGCCCGAATCGACTTCCCGCAAGCCGCTGACCAGCAGACTTTCTTCGATGCGCGCCACCGCGGCATCGACATCTTCGGTGCCGACCGGCCGTTTGCGCAGTGCCAGCTTCAAGCTGGCGCGCAGCTTGTCGATATCGAACTCGACACGCGTGCCATTGCGCTTGACCACCGCCGGCATGACCAGCTCGACCCGCTCGTAGGTGGTGAAACGGCGATCACAGGCCGTGCAGCGCCGGCGGCGGCGTATGGTGTCGCCCTCTTCCGAGACCCGGGAGTCTATGACCTGCGTATCGAAGCTGCTGCAAAATGGGCATTTCATGGCTGACAGGTTCCCGGCGCCGCTGGCGTGTGTGCCGAATTAACGATAGACAGGCAGACGCGCGGTCAGCTCGTTGACGCGCTTGCGCACATCGGCGATGGAGGCCTCGTCGCGCGGATTGTCGAGCACGTCGGCAATCAGGTGCCCGGTCAGTTCGGCCTCGGCCTCTTTGAAGCCGCGGGTCGTCATGGCCGGTGTGCCCAGGCGCACGCCGCTGGTGACAAACGGTTTTTCAGGATCGTTGGGAATGGCATTCTTGTTGACGGTGATATGCGCCTGGCCCAGGGCGGCCTCGGCTTCTTTTCCGGTAATGCCCTTGGCACGCAGATCGACCAGCATGACGTGGCTTTCGGTGCGGCCCGAGACAATGCGCAAGCCGCGCTCGACCAGGGTGCGGGCCAGCACGTCGGCATTCTTGACGACTTGGGCGGCGTAGTCTTTGAATTCCGGCGAGAGTGCTTCTTTGAAGGCGACCGCCTTGGCGGCAATGACGTGCATGAGCGGGCCGCCCTGTATGCCGGGGAAAATGGCCGAATTGATGATTTTCTCGTGTTCGGCCTTCATCATGATGACGCCGCCGCGCGGGCCGCGCAGGGATTTATGCGTGGTCGACGTGACGAAGTCGGCATGCGGCACCGGATTGGGGTAGGCACCGCCCGCCACCAGGCCGGCGTAGTGGGCGATATCGACCATGAACAAGGCGCCGTTATCGTGCGCGATGCGCGCCATGCGCTCGAAATCGATGCGCAGCGCATAGGCCGACGCGCCCCCTACAATCAGTTTGGGCTTGTGCTGCTTGGCAAGCTGTTCGAGCTGGTCGTAATCGAGCTCTTCGTTGGCGTCCAGGCCATACGACAGGAAGTTGTACAGCTTGCCCGATGCGTTGACGGGCGAGCCATGAGTAAGGTGGCCGCCCTCGGCCAGACTCATGCCCAGTACGGTGTCGCCCGGCTTCAGGACAGCCATGTACACACCCTGGTTGGCCTGCGATCCCGAGTTGGGCTGCACATTGGCGGCTTCGGCGCCGAAGATTTCTTTCAGGCGGTCGATGGCCAGCTGCTCGACGATGTCAACGTATTCGCAGCCGCCGTAATAACGCTTGCCCGGATAGCCTTCGGCGTACTTGTTCGTCAGTTGCGTACCCTGCGCCTGCATGACCGCGGGGCTGGTGTAGTTTTCAGACGCGATCAGTTCGATGTGCTGTTCCTGGCGAACATTTTCTTTTTGGATGGCTGCCCAGACGTCGGCATCGACAAGATCAAGAGTACGAGAACGGTCAAACATGAAGATATCCTGGAGGTGATTACGCGGATGGCGAAGAATGAAGTCGCTTATTTTAGCTTGAATAGGCGGTCGGCCGCCCCACCTTGCGCGGCCAAGACCACCAAAACCGGGCTTGGCGCCCGCCAGCCGGGCCCGGCATGAGCGTGGTTCAATCTGACTTGAGCCGCGCTCATGTTTGGGTCTGCGCTTTCTGTATTTACGATGCCGCGGCCGCCAGCCGGGGATTCAGGGTATAGACGCCGACAATCGAAGCCTGTGCCAGCACGTGGCCTTGAATCGCCTTGATCACATCGGCGCCGGTGAACCGGCCTTCGAAAGGGAGTTCGGGAATGTCCAGCGCATACACGGTGAAAATATAGCGATGCGGGATGGAATCGTTCCAGGGCGGGCACGGGCCGTCGTAGCCGAAGTAGTCGCCGTTCATATCGCGGTCGGCGGCAAACCAGGTGGTGAAGTCGTTCACGCCCTGCCGGGTGCCGTCGAGCGCCAGCGGGCCGGCCTTGCCGCGCGGGGTGATACCGTCGGAATATGCGCCTTCGGCGATAGCCGTGGTGGCAGCCGGAATATCGATCAACGCCCAGTGATAGAAGTCCACCCGCGGCAGCGTGCTGGGTATTTCGCGGTCTTCCTGGTTGACGTCGTCTGGCTTGCTGGGTACGTCGGGGTCGTGGCAGATCACCACGAACGACTGTGTGGCCGCGGGCGCATCCGACCAGGACAACTGCGGATTGGCGTTGCCCGCAAGCGCCACGTGGTTCTGCCCGTCGGTCTTGCCGAAGGCATTGCGCTCGGGTATGGGCCCCTGGTCTACAAAAGATTCACTGGTCAGTTTCATGGTGAACTCCTGGTACTGGCGGCTGCCGGCCTGTTGGCGGTTAGCCTGTTAATGTGACACGGGCAAACTTGCGTTTACCCACCTGAACTACATAGGTGCCCGCGGGCAGCTGTAAGGACTTGTCTTCGATGCGGTCGCCATCGACCCTGACGCCGCCCTGCTCGACATTGCGCTGCGCCTCGGCTCCCGAGGCCACCAGGCCGGCCTCGCGCAGCACCTTCAGTATGCCCAGCGGCGCGGCGCCAAGCTGCACCTCGGGCATGTCTTCGGGGATGGCGCCGTCGCGAAAGCGTGCCTCGAAGGAGGCCAGCGCATCGCGCGCGGCCTGCTGCGAGTGGAAACGCGCCACGATTTCCTGGCCCAGCATGACTTTGGCGTCGCGCGGATTCATGCCATCTTTTACCTGATTTTGCAGCTGCGCGATATCGTCCATTGAACGGAAAGAGAGCAGTTCGAAGTATTTCCACATCAGGGTGTCGGAAATCGACATGAGTTTGCCGAACATGGAGTCGGGCGTTTCAGCGATGCCAATGTAATTACCCTTGGATTTGGACATTTTGTCCACCCCGTCGGTGCCCTCGAGCAGCGGCATGGTCAGGATGCACTGCGGCTCTTGACCGTATTCTTTCTGCAGCTCGCGCCCCACCAGCAGATTGAATTTCTGGTCGGTGCCGCCAAGCTCAAGATCGGACTTCAGGGCAACCGAATCGTAGCCCTGCATCAGCGGATACAGGAACTCGTGCACGGAAATGGGTATGCCGCCCTTGAAGCGCCGTGTGAAGTCTTCGCGCTCCATCATGCGCGCCACGGTGTAGCGCGAAGCCAGCTGGATCATTCCGCGCGCGCCCAGGGGGTCGCACCATTCGGAGTTATAGCGGATTTCAGTGCGGGCCGGGTCCAGCACCAGGCTGGCCTGCGCATAGTATGTTTTGGCGTTTTCGTGAATTTGCTCGGCGGTGAGTGGCGGCCGCGTGGCGTTGCGGCCGCTGGGATCGCCGATCATGGAAGTAAAGTCGCCGATCAGGAAGATGACGGTGTGGCCCAGGTCTTGCAGCTGGCGCATCTTGTTCAGCACGACGGTATGGCCCAGGTGGATGTCGGGCGCAGTGGGATCCAGCCCCAGCTTGATGCGCAGCGGCGTGCCGGTGGCCTGGCTGCGGGCCAGCTTTTTGGCGAACTCGGATTCCACCAGCAGCTCGTCGCAACCCCGCTTGGCGATACGTAGATATTCTTCGATTTGTGGCGTGATGGGCGCTTCGGCTGACGACATAGATACAGGCTTGAAAGAGGAAGGAAATGAAAAAGTGCTCGAAAATCCGGGCTTAATGCGCTAGCATAACGTGCGAGCGCAATATCCGTCTAATTCAGCAGCGCATTTCTAGGTTTTTGTCTTTATGTTCAAAAAAGGGAACCCTGGCACTCCCTCTTATCGAGCCGTAGTTCGGGCTCATCGATCGCACCACTTCCTTCGCAACGGCCTTGTCTTCGTTGCCTTGGCCCTGTTCGCCGCAGCGGCCGCGCTGGCGGTGGTCACGCCCCCCGAGGCCCCTGTCGTCTATGAAGCCCGGCAAACGCTGGAGCTGCCCTCGCCCTTTCCCCAAACCCAGGCCAGTTTCTCTTCGCCATTCATCAGCGAAACCCAGATCCGCCGAGGCGACACCCTGGCGGTGCTGCTTCAGCGCCTGCGCGTACAAGAATCCGGCCTGCAGGCCTTCCTGGTCCAGAACAAAGACGCGCGCTCCATCTACAAGCTTTATCCCGGACGCACCATACAGGCTGCGCACGATCAGGACGGCAACCTGGTCTGGCTCCGGTACAACCACACCTCGTACGGCACCGAGGACGGCAAGCCCGTTTCACGCTGGCTCGAAGTCGCCCCCAACGACGACGGCGGGTTCACCGCCACAGAACGCAGCCAAGAGGCCAGCACACAAATACGGATCGCCGAAGGCTCCATCAAGAACTCGCTGTTCGGCGCCACCGACGAGGCCGGCATCCCCGATGCCATCACCTTGCAAATGACCGAAATACTGGGCAGCAAAATTGATTTCATCCGCGATCTGCGCGGCGGCGACCGCTTCCGCATCGTCTACGAATCGTATGCCCATGAAGGCCACGACGTAGGCACGGGTCGAATACTGGCGCTCGAGTTCATCAACCGCGACAAAACCTACGAAGCGGTGTGGTTCGCACCCGATAACGCATCGGGCAGCTATTACGATTTCAGCGGCGCCAACCTGAAAGGGGCCTTCCTGCGGACCGCGCTTAAGTTCACCCGCATCAGCTCCACCTTCGGCATGCGCAAGCATCCCGTACATGGTGTATGGCGCGGGCACAATGGCGTCGATTACGCCGCCCCCTCGGGCACACCCATCCATGCCACCGCCGACGGCGTGGTCGAATTCAAGGGTACCCAAAGGGGTTACGGCAACACCGTCATCCTCAGGCACCACAACGGCTACAGCACACTTTATGCGCACCAAAGCCGCTACGCCAAAGGCCTGAACAAGGGCGACAAAGTCAGCCAGGGCCAACTGATCGGCTATGTGGGGTCCACGGGGTGGGCCACCGGGCCGCATCTGCACTACGAATTCCGGGTCAACAACAAACCTGTCGATCCGCTGTCGGTCGACCTGCCGGTGGCGCGCACGCTCGACAAATCGCATCGCAAGGCCTTCGAACAAACCGTTGCGCAGTACCAGGAACATATCCACTTCCTGGCCGACCTGCAAGACGACGACACCCAGATCGTCAGCCGCTGATCATGGTGCCGGCTCGCGCTTTCACAGCGATTCCATGGCAAGCACGCTATACATAGGCCTGATGTCGGGCACCAGCACGGACGGCGTCGACGCCGTGCTGGCCGACTTTTCACAACCCCATCGTCCCCGCATGCTGGCATCCGTCTCGCTGCCCATGCCCGACCCCTTGCGCAACGACTGCCTGGCGCTGAACATACCCGGGCCCGACGAGCTGCAACGGGCCGCGCTGGCGGGCAATGCGCTGGCCGACCTGTATGCCCAGGCAAGCATGGCACTGCTCAGCCAGGCCAGGGTGGAGCCCCGCCAGGTCGCCGCCATTGGCGCGCATGGCCAAACCGTCAGGCATGACCCGGCGGCCGGCTATACCATCCAGATCAACGCGCCCGCCCGGCTGGCCGAACACACCGGCATTCCGGTCATTGCCGACTTCCGTTCCCGCGACGTGGCGGCGGGCGGTCAGGGCGCCCCGCTGGTGCCCGCCTTTCATCACGCCCTGTTTTCCTGCGGGAAAGCCCGCGCCATTCTGAACCTGGGCGGCATTGCCAACGTCACCCTGCTGGATGCTCAAGGGGGCATACGCGGATTTGACACCGGCCCTGCGAACGTGCTGCTCGATCTATGGGTGCACGCCAAGACGGGGCAGGCCTACGACGCTGGCGGAACATGGGCGGGAGCCGGGCAAAGCCAGCGCACTCTGCTTGATTACCTGATCGCCAGCGAACCCTGGTTTCGCCAGGCACCTCCCAAATCCACGGGCCGGGATCGGTTCAACTGGACTTGGCTGGCTCAGCGGCTGGAGCAATTCGGCGCGCAGGGTTTGAGCGATCGCGATATCCAGGCAACCCTGCAAAAGCTGACGGCCAGCACGGTGGCCCAGGCCATTGCCGACTACGCACCTGGCACACAAGAGGTCATTGTGTGCGGAGGCGGGGCATTGAATGGGGGGCTGATGGCCGACCTGCACCAGCTGATTCCCGCTCGCGTCTATCCCAGTTCGGAATTGAACGTGCCGGTACAGTTGGTGGAAGCGCTGGCCTTTGCCTGGCTGGCCTGGGCCCATGAATGCGGATACCCGGCCGGCCTGCCGGCCGTAACCGGCGCGCGCCAGCCTACGATACTGGGATGCAAATACCCGGCCTGAGCGGGCGCCGGGTATTCAGGGTGCGAACGACGAGCCGCAGCCGCAGGTGGAATTGGCGTTGGGGTTGCGAATAACGAACTGGGCGCCTTCCAGGTCGTCTTTGTAGTCGATTTCGGCGCCCACCAGATACTGGAAGCTCATGGGATCGACCAGCAGCTGGACACCTTCCTTGTCGATGGTGGTGTCGTCATCATTCACGGTTTCATCGAAAGTGAAACCATACTGAAAGCCGGAACAGCCGCCTCCTTGCACAAATACGCGCAACTTGAGTTCGGGATTGTCTTCGTCGGCCAGCAGCTCTTTGACTTTATTTGCCGCGGCATCGGTAAAAATAAGCGGCGACGGCGGCGCCTGCAGATCGATGGATTCGGTTTGGGCAATCATTTGGGCACTCCATGGCAACCATCAAGGGGTTGCTTGATATAAAAACTACTATAACACCCGCCAGGGGCGCGCGCATGTCTGGCTCCACGGCGGGGCAAGATGGCTTTGCAGGCCGACCGTTTCCACCAGCCGCGCTCCTAGTCGTCCGCGCTCAGATTGACGGTGTGCGACACTCGCACGGTATTCCCTTCGAGCACATTCAGGGTGACGGCTTGCGGCGTAAAGCCCGGAGGAATGCCGAGCAGGCCGCCCGCCCGCTGAAATTCGTCGAAGTTCAGGGCGAACTCGCCCGTATCCACGGCGGATTCCCGAGCCGCATCGGATTCCGTTTCAGAGGCGCCCGGGGCCATCACGGCCTTCAGGGTGATTTTGGCCTCTTGGCCGTCATCCTGTTTCCCGCTGGCGACGAACTGCATTCGGCCACTGAATGGGGAATCGTCCTGAGCGTTGCGCATCAACAGCGCCCTGAACTGTAAGGTGGGGCCAAGGCGCTCGACTTCAAGGGCCCGTATGCTGATGGCGCCCTTGGGGCCCGGCGGCAGCAATTGATCGTAAAAGGCCAGTTGGTCGCGTGTTTGCCCCAATTCGGACTGGAGGGCCTGCAGGCTTGCCTCGAGGCCTTTGCGGGTACTTTCTTCCACCACCAACTGCCCCGCCAGCGCATCGGCCTGCGCGCGCGCGGCCGCCAGTTCACTGCGACTGGTGTCGAGTTCGGCCTGCATGCCCTGCTTCATGGCGTTGTATTGCGCGCTGGCTTCACTTTGAAACCAGTAGCGGGCACCCACGGCTCCCAGAGCCAGGCCGGCCAGCAAGGCCAGCACGGCCAGGCCTGCCCTGCCCGACTGGCGGCCCGCGGCGCTTGATACCGAATCTTTATCGTTCATGCAGGAACAGACCGGTTATACGGGAACGAGTTCCCGCATTGCAGCAAACAGGTGTTACTACGGCAGGACGGCCACGTGGGTCAGCCCGGCGGACTCGGGGAAACCAAACATGAGATTCATGTTCTGGACCGCCTGTCCGGACGCGCCTTTCACAAGATTGTCTTGTGCGACCAGCACCACCAGTTGATCGCCCCCATCGGGGCGATGCACCGCAATGCGCAAATCGTTGGAGGCGCGCACCGACCGGGTTTCGGGCAGGCTGCCCGCCGGCATGACATCGATAAACGCTTCGTTGGCGTAGCGCTGTTCGAACAAGGCCTGGAAATCAGTGTCGCGCGCCTGAGGCAGAATGCGAAGATACAGGGTGGAGAACATGCCGCGTATCATGGGAACCAGATGCGGAACAAAGACCAGCCCCACCGGCTCGCCGGCAATGCGCTGCAGCTGCTCGGAAATTTCGGGATGGTGGCGATGGCCCGCCACGCCATAAGCCTTGAAATTGTCGCTGGCCTCGGAAAACAGGGTGCTGACTTCGGCCTTGCGCCCCGCCCCCGATACGCCCGATTTGCAGTCGGCAATGATATTGGCGGTGTCCACCAGTTTGCGCCCGCCTTCAAGCAGGGGCGCCAGCCCCAGCAGAACAGTAGTGGGATAGCAGCCGGGGTTGCCGATGACCTGGGCATCGGCGATTTGCGAACGATTGAGTTCGACCAGGCCGTATACCGAGCTGGCCAGGATCGACGGGCAGGCATGCGGCATTTTGTACCAGCGTTCAAAGACCTGCGTGTCTTGCAAACGGAAGTCGGCCGCCAGGTCGATGATGCGGACCTGATGCTCAAGCAGATGCTGGGCCTGGCTCATGGCCACGCCATGGGGCGTGGCAAAGAACACGACATCGCATTGCTCCAGCGCCGCCTTTTCAGGCGTCTGGAAACTGATGTTCACGCGGCCGCGCAAATTGGGGAACATATCGGACACCGGCATGCCATCTTCCTTGCGCGATGTGATGGCCGTCAGGTCGACATAGGGGTGCTGGGACAACAAGCGCAGGAGCTCGACGCCCGTATAGCCCGTGCCGCCCACAATACCCACCTTGATCCGAGATGCCGCTGCCGAAGTCATAATCAATTCCCAAAAAACATTCATCAACAATAAGATTATGCAACAAGCCGAAAGGGGAATGGGCATTACCCATGACAATCTTGTCGAATAATGGCAAAAGCCCCCAGCAAGGGCTGAGGGCTTTGTGTTGCAAGGCCCAGGGGCCCGAGTACAGCAGATTAACGCTTGCTGAACTGTTTGCGGCGGCGTGCCTTGTGGAAACCGACTTTCTTGCGCTCGACTTCGCGGGCGTCGCGCGTTACAAAGCCAGCTTGCTTCAGCGGCGACTTGAGCGTTTCATCGTAGTCGATGAGAGCGCGAGTAATGCCGTGGCGCACTGCGCCAGCCTGGCCACTTTCACCGCCGCCGTGAACGTTGATATGAAAATCGAACGATTCCAGGTGGTTGGTGAGTTCCAGGGGCTGACGAACGACCATGCGGCCGGTTTCGCGAGCGAAGTATTCATCGACGGGCTTGCCGTTGACAACGATCTTGCCCGAGCCTTTTTTCAAGAACACGCGGGCTACCGACGTTTTGCGGCGGCCTGTTCCATAGTTCCAATTACCGATCATGACCTATCCTTAGATTTCCAGCGGTTTGGGCTGCTGAGCAGTATGGGGGTGCTCGCCGCCGGCATAAACCTTGAGCTTCTTGGCCATGGCGTAACCCAGCGGCCCTTTGGGCAGCATGCCTTTGACGGCTTTCTGGATGGCGCGGCCAGGAAAACGCTCTTGCATTTTCTGAAAGTTGGTCTCGGTAATACCACCGGGGTATGTGGAGTGGCGGTAGTACTTCTTGTCTTGCGACTTGTTACCGGTTACCACGATATCGGCAGCGTTGATGATGACGATGTAATCGCCGGTGTCAACGTGGGGCGTGAATTCTGGTTTGTGCTTGCCGCGCAAACGGCGTGCGACTTCGCTGGCCACACGACCAAGGACTTTGCCCTTGGCGTCAATCACGTACCAGTCACGCTTGACTTCATGCGGCTTGGCCACAAAGGTCTTCATGATGGTTCCTAATATAAGAAAACAGGCTTGCGTACCCGGCGCGCAAACGCGTCCGCAAAGGTAACGAGCAAACCCTTTTTGCCGGGTTTTCGGCAAAAAAACAGGGATATTTTCCAGCCGGAGCCGCAGCCCCAACCTGCCTAAGCGTTGTATCTCGCCCGTGCAATTAGCCAGAAAAGCCCATAATCTTAACACATTAACCCTGCGTTTAATAGTCAAACCCAGGGCGCAAGGCGTGAACAGGGCCGGAACGACGCAGGCGGACAACAGAAAGCCACTTCAGCCGAGGGGGGGAGCGGCAGGGAGACAAGCTTCGGCCCGCGCAATGAAAACGGCCCCGAACCGGATCCGTATCCGGTTCGGGGCCGCGCAGAGGGCCCGGTGCTTTGGGCCACGCCCGGCCCCCGGACTTGAGCGCCGGGGCCTGCTTACTTCTTCTGGTTGGCCAGGGCCAGGCCCAGGTAATTGTCGTAGGAGCCTTCGGCAACACGGAACCAGGGCACGATGCCGTCGCGGAATGCCATGTAGTTGTCGTGGATTTTCTTGAAGCCCGCATTCTTGTCGCAGAACTCTTTGTAGACTTCGTTGGAGGCCTTGAACGAGGCGTCCATGACATCGCGCGGGAAGGCCTTCAGGATGGCGCCGCTGCCGATGAGGCGGCGCAGGGCCGCCGGATTATGCGCGTCGTAGTCGCCTATCATTTTGCCGCCGGCGGCGCGCGAAGCGATATCGATCAGAGCCTGGTACTGCTTGGGCAGCTCGTTATAGGCGGTGTCGTTGACGTACAGCGAAACCTGGGCCGAACCTTCCCACCAGCCTGGATAGTAGTAGTACTTGGCGACTTTCTGGAAGCCGAGTTTTTCATCGTCGACCGGGCCCACGAACTCGACCGCATCGAGGGTGCCTTTTTCAAGCGAGGGATAGATGTCGCCGGGAGGGATCTGCTGGGGCACGACGCCCATGCGGGAAAGCACTTCGCCCGCAAAGCCGGCCGTGCGCATCTTGAGGCCTTGCAGATCGTCTATGGAGTTGATTTCCTTGCGATACCAGCCGCCCATTTGCGTGCCGGTATTGCCCAGGGGGAAGTTGATGATGTTGCGCGGCGCGAAAAGTTCGCGCATGAGCTTCAGGCCATCGCCCTCGTACATCCAGGAATACATTTGGCGTGCATTCAGACCGAATGGAACAGCAGTATCGAAGCAGAATGAGGGGTCTTTGCCGTAGTAGTAGTAAGAAGCGGTCTGCCCGCATTCGACGGTACGATTGCCAACGGCATCCATGACGCCGAAGCCCGGGACGATTTCGCCGGCCGGATACAGGCGGATGGAAAAATTGCCGTCCGACGCTTCTTCGACCATTTTGCAGAATGTTTCCGCCGTCGAGTAAAGAGGAGGAAGCGAGGGACCATAAGTGGAAGTCATTTTCCAGCTTATTTTGGGGTTGCTTTGCGCGAATACAGGGGCGGCAACGGCGGCAGAGCCAGCCACGGCGCCCAGGCCCGCTTTTTTTAGAAATGAACGACGCTGCATGTAAAGCTCTCCTTTCGGCATTCAAGTATTTTGCAGAAGTGCGACCAAGCACGATATTACACCGTGCGGCCAATCTTGTAACGATTTACTGCCCCGCAATGGCCATTTGCTCGATCAGGATGGACCCGGTGGTTTTGGAGCCTCGGGTGATGCTGTCGGCGCCAATGGCGACGATCTGGCGCAACATATCGGCCAGGTTGCCGGCAATGGTGACTTCCTGCACCGCATGGCGGATTTCGCCGTCCTGGACCCAGTAGCCGAAGGCACCGCGAGAGTAATCGCCGGTGACGTAGTTGACCCCCTGCCCGATCAGCTCGGTCACGAGCAAGCCGGTGCCCATTTTCTTGAGCATGGCTTTGAAGTCGTCGTTGGGCCGGGTCAGGCTCGAGGACAGCCGCAGATTGTGCGATCCGCCGGCATTGCCGGTGGTTTGCATGTTCAGTTTGCGAGCGGTGTAGGTCGACAGGAAATAGCCTTGCAGGACACCCCCCACGACAACGTCGCGGGCCGTGGTGCGCACCCCTTCGCTATCGAACACGGAACTGCCCATGGCGCCGCGGATATGCGGATCCTCGGCAACATCAAGGTGATCGGCCAGCACGGGCTTGCCCAGCGAATCCAGCAAAAAACTGGCTTTGCGGTACAGCGCCCCGCCACTGGTGGCCTGCACCAGCGCGCCCAGCAGGCCAACGGCCAGCGGCGCCTCGAACAGCACGGGAAAACGGCCGGTTTTGATGCGGCGCGCCGACAGGCGCGACAGTGTCCGCTGGGCGGCGTAGCGCCCCACGGCCGCGGGGTCGGCCAGGCCCTCGGCGGCCCTTGCGGTTGAATACCAGTAGTCGCGCTGCATGCCGGCGCCCCGCCCCGCAATGGGGGCTACCGACAGGCTGTGGCGCGAATAAGGATAGCCCCCCATGAATCCGCGGCTGTTGCCCAGCACGAAGTGGCCTTCGTAGGTATCGACCGAGGCGCCATCTGTGTTGGTGATGAGCGGACTGATGTCCCGGGCGGCGCTTTCCGCCTGAATGGCGAGCTGCGCGGCGTGTTCCGCCGTGATGTTCCAGGGATGGTGCAGCTCCAGATCGGGGCAGTCGGTGGCAAGCAGGCTGGCATCGGGCAGGCCCGCGGCCGGATCAGCCGCGGTATAGCGCGCGATATGCCAGGCGGCCTCGACGGTTTCGCGCAGCGCTTCGGGCGAGAAGTCTGATGTAGAGGCCGAGCCGCGCCGCTGGCCGGCGAAGACGGTGACATCCAGGGAGCGGTCGCGCGTCTGCTCGACCGTTTCGATATCGTGGTTGCGCACAGAAACCGACAGCCCCCGGCTTTCCGAGACCTCCGCCGCGGCGTCGGAGGCGCCCAGCAACTTGGCGTGGGCCAGCGCATCGCCGACCAATTCGCGAAAACGCGCCTGATTTTCGGCAATGGGTAAATAAGAAGATGATGGGTCGCTCATTAATGCTCTTTCAGGGGCGATTGGGCGGTGGCGCCGGGGCCTTGCGGCCGGCCTTCCGCCAGAAACCGTATCTGCGGCTTTCGCCGCATGGGGCTCTAGTAAAATACTCGGTCTGAAATTGTACCCTCAGGCGGGCCCGCCGGCACCGGACGGTTATCATAGCCACTTGAAGAATATTCGTGACCCCATGCCCAATACTCCCATAGATTCCAACGAAGCCGCCGATCACGGCTACGACCGTCCCAGCAAATCCCAGGTCAAGCGCGACATGCTGGCGCTGCAAGACCTGGGCAAACAGCTGGTGGACCTGTCGCCGGATCAACTCAAGCAGCTGCCCCTGGCGGAAAAACTGCTTGACGCCATCCGCCTGGCGCAACGCACCACCAGCCGCGAAGGCCGGCGACGGCAGATCCATTACGTCGGCAAGCTGATGCGCGATGCGGATGCCGACGCCATCCGCACTCAGCTCGATATCTGGCAGAATGGTTCGCGCGAGCAGACACGCGCCATGCATCGCCTGGAAACATTACGCGACCTGCTGCTGTCCGATGATGACGCGCTGACCGGCCTGTTGAATGAATATCCGGGCGCCGACGCCCAGCGCCTGCGCACGCTGATACGCGAAGGCCGCAAAGAAGCGCAGGCCAACGCCCAGCTGCAGCCGGGGCAGGACCCTCAACGCAAACACTACCGGGCGCTGTTCCAGGCGCTTAAATCGCTTAACGACACGGAGCAGGAATGAGCCGCACAGAAGTACTGGAATGCATAGAAATGGAAACCGGCCCCAATCCGGGCCGTGCCGTCATCTGGCTGCATGGGCTGGGCGCCGATGGCAACGACTTCGCACCGCTGGTGCCCGAGCTGAAGCTGCAAGACATGCCGCCCATTCGCTTTGTCTTCCCGCATGCCCCGGTGCGTCCGGTAACCATCAACAATGGCATGTCCATGCGGGCATGGTATGACATCTTCGCGCCCGACCTGGTGCGCCGGGAAGACGATCTGGGCCTGCGCCAGTCGGAGCAGGACATCAAGGCGCTGATTGTGCGGGAAAATGAGCGCGGCGTCCCCACCGAAAAAATCGTGCTGGCAGGGTTCTCGCAGGGCTGCGCCATGACGCTGCAAACCGGTCTGCGCCTGGATCAGAAGCTTGCGGCATTGGTGGGCCTGTCGGGCTATCTGCCGCTGGCGGCAACGGTGGCGGCGGAGCGCCATCCGGCCAATCAGGACACGCCCATTTTCCTGGCGCATGGCGTCATGGATCCGGTCGTGACACTGCCGCGCGCCGAGGCCTCGCACCAGGCCCTGCTGGACATGGGCTACCCCGTGACCTGGAAAACCTACAGCATGCCGCATTCGGTGTGCCTGGAAGAAATCGAAGACATCGCGGCGTTCTTGCGCAGGGTTCTGGCCTAGCGTATTTGCGCGGAAATTGCGATAGGGAATTTCTGGCCGAATTGGCGCTTGAACTGGATATCGTTCTTGAGAAAGTCGGGTGTGGCGCGGGCTGTTCCGGCTTCGCGCGCTACGGCCCAGGCTCTGCCTGGGCTACCCGGTTCAGGCCAGCCTGCCGGGGCGTCCGCGGAACTCGCCCGGTCGGGCCAGTGGCCCGACACCCGACGGGCTCACACA
>JBATWU010000028.1:0-11532 GCA_049672825.1 Pusillimonas sp. | reverse complement strand
GCGGCCGACCGCGCCTGGCAGCCCGTGCAAGGGTACCCCCGCAGGGGGCGCAGCGATGGAGCCCGGCACCGGCCCAGCACCCGGGCAACGTCGCAAGAACAACGCTGAGGTCAATGCCGCCCAATTTCACCGCAACAACACCCCACCCCATCGATGGCATTGCCATTGCCCAGGCGCTCTGCCCAAACGCAGCCTCAAGCAGCCGTAACTACTTGAACCGAAAATGCGTTAGCGCGCGGTTTCGTAGACTTCGTCGGCGGCCAGCAGGATATCGACGGGCGGATCGAAGCCGATGATGCGGGCGGTGCCCAGATTGAGCGCGATCTTGGGCGGATCCACCCATAGCTGGCTGAGCTGTCTGGGCTTGGCGCCATTGAGTACGCGGGCAATGGTTTCCGCATGGAACAGGCCTACGTACGAGACATCCGCCTGTGCCAGGCTGAGCAATATGCCTTGCTCCACTTCTTTGGAGCCGGCCATTGAAAAGCTGGGGATTTTGGCCTTTTCAAGCATCTGGGCGAGCGTCCTGACGGAAGTCAGGGTAATGCCCCGGTGCGAGGTGACATAGACCGCGCCCACATTCTGATCGGCGAGCTGCTGATAGCACTTCAAGGCGTTGTCGGTGGCTTCTTCGGTGGAGATGCTGCTGGACTGCGCATGGCAGTGGCGGACGGTGAAACCCAGTTCACGCCCTACCTGCTCCACCGCGCCGACCGCGGCATAAGTGCGGCCGGCCTCGCTGTCTTCGTAGACGATGCCCAGGTCTTTGAATGGCACGATTTCGTGGAAGAGCCTGATCTGGCGCTGGTAGCGTTCGGGCTCTATGCGTGTGTGGAGGTTGTCGCGGCCGCTGTCGGCGGCGCTGTCGGAGATATGGGCCGCCAGCGGATCGCTGGTCGATCCGACGATAGTGGGCACCGGCGGGCCGATCTGGCGCATGTCCTGTCCCGCCCAGGTGCCCATGGCGATGATCAGGTCGATATCGTGGTGCTGTTCGATACGCTGGCGGATGGCCTGCCGCATGGGCGCGCGTTGTTCCGCGTCGAAATTGCCCGGCTGCCACCAGGCGTCTTCGACCAGTTCCAGGTGCTGGCTTTGTGCATGTTTGCACAGCCATATCCATAACTCGTGCCCGCTCAGGCCTTCGGGCATATCGGCGTCGAGCGTGAGCCAGCCCAGGCGCTGCAAGCCCTGGATGACCGCCGCCAGCGTGGCGGGGTATTCGGCATATTCGCCGCTCTCGACGTAGCCGATACGCCAGCGCGCGCCATCGGATTTGTTTATGGGCGTGGTCTTGAATACCTGCTGCGCTTCGCCGGGTGCGGCCCCGGTGACTGCCGATGCCGCCAAGGGCGCCGCGTACAGGCCGATGACGATGAGCGCGGAGGCGATGAGGCGTGAAATCATGGCGCGGCCCTTTTTGCTGCAATAACAGTGATGTCGTCCGATTGTTCGGTGTCGTGGGCAAACTGGCGCACATCGTCGACCAGGGCCTGGGTGATGCCGTGCGCGCTGGCCGCCTCTTTGTGCGATAGGAAGCTGAACAGCTTGGGCTCGCCGTACAGCTGGCCCGTCGGGCTTAACGCTTCGGTGACGCCGTCGGTATAGCCCAGCACCGTTTCGTCTGGCTGGAGCACGGTGGAGAAAAGACGGTAGGCGATGCCGTCCTGGACGCCGCAGGCGGGGCCGCTGCGTCCTTCGAGGATGCGCAGCTCGCCGTTGGCCTGCAGGACGCACAACGGCGGATGTCCCCCGTTGGCCCAGGAAAGCTCGCCGGTGTCCAGGTCGATGACGGCCAGCACCAGTGTGACGAACATCAGGTTGGGATTGTTTTCCGACAGGCGATTGTTGACGCGCTCCATCAACAGGGCCGGATCGGTTTCGTCTTCGGCGCAGGCCCTGATCAGCGTGCGGGTGACCGCCATGAACAGGGCCGCCGGCACGCCCTTGTCGGAGACATCGCCAATGACGAAGCACAGTTTCCCATTATTGAGCAGGAAGTAATCGTAAAGATCGCCGCCGACCTCTTTGGCCGGCAGCATGGTGGCGTACAGATCGACTCTTTGCAGGATGCCGGGATCCAGCGGCACGGGCAGCAGGCCCATCTGGATGTCGTGCGCGATGCTCAATTCGCTTTGCAGCCGCTCGCGGCTGGAGGTTTCCTGGACGAGGCGGGCGATGTTCTCGCGCAGTTGCTTGTCCATGAAAATGAAGGTCGAGGCCAGCCGGCCCACTTCGTCTGGCTGCCTGACCGGCAGTTCGGCAATATGGGCGGGGATATCCGCCTCGGCGCTCAGGTCTTGTTCGGGCAGCTTGCGCGCGAATACGCTGAGTTGTTGCAGCGGCCGCGTGATGCGCACGGACAGGGCCCAGGCAACGAGCAGAGAAATCAGCAGTATGCCCAGAAAGATCGCGCCCAGCCTGTTGCGCAGCTCGGTGGCGGGACGGGTCAGGTCATCGTGGGGGACGGCCGCGGCAATGGTCCAGCCCAGCGGCTTGAAATGGGCCGCGCTGATTTCCCAACGGCCGTGTTCCGCCTGACTGTCGAATGAAAATGTGGCGATTTCGCCGCTGGCGGGGATGTTGCGCAGCATGTCGAGCAGCGTCAGGCTGTTGCCGGGATCCTGTTCGGACAGCAGGCCGGCATGTTGTGCCGGAAGCGGGGAAACCAGCTGGCCGTCGTCCTGGACGATGAAGGCAAAGCCTGAATCGGCCAGCCGCAACGAGACCAGGGCCTCGCGGACGGCGGTTTCCATTTCGTCGCGCCGCCGGTCGAACTGGTTGGAGATGTCGAGCGCGTTGTCGGTAATGGCGAAAGTCCAGTCCCAGGGCTCGAAGTAGGAAAAATAGGCGTAACGCAGCTCGCCTTTGTCGTCGGTGCTGGCCGCCGGCCAGCGATAGATCGCGAAGCTCTGGCCTGTGGTGCGGGCTTCCTGGTAGGCCGAGGCGGCAAGCTTGTGCCCTTTGAAATCCTGCAGGCTGGACAAGTCGGTGCCCAGAAGTTCGGGTTTGCCGCTGGCGACGACGGCGAAGCGATGATCGAAGACGAAACTGAAACGCTGGTTGTTGAAGACAAGCCCGTTGATCCATGTCTTGGCCAGTTCCTGGGCCTGCTGCGCATTGATTTGTCCTTTGTCGACCTGTTCGGCGTACATGGCCAAAACGGAACGTATGGTGGTGCCCAATTGCACGAGATGGCCGCGGCCGTTGCGCACCGTGGTGATCTTGTCGGTGAGCAGCGCGCCCCAGCGCGCTTCGCTATCGCGTATCAGCAGGTTCAGCACATTCGTGACCGCCTGCTGCTCGCTGGCCACGACGCTGCGGGTGACGTTGCGCTGCGTGACCAGCATGACGGTGACCGCGCCCAGAAGCAGGGTCATGCCGACCAGCAGGAAGATTTTGCTGCGCAGCGAGGTCAATCGCATAAATAGCCGCTTAATGAATAAATTTATGGCGATAAAGGCGCCGTGAGGTATGTTTTTGCATTTGATTGTAAATTACTATTGCGCTGGCAGGCCGATACTTTTTACGAAAGGCGGCGGCGTGTGCGCCAAATCCGGCGGCACGGTAAGTGGGGAAGAAGCAGTCTGACGAGGCATAGCGCAAATAAACATGACAGCCATTCAGGAACAAGCGGAACCAAAGCGCCGCCGCAGGCCGTTGCGTGATGTGCTGCTGGCGTGCATGGTGGTGCTCCTGCTGGCGCAGGGGCTGATTGGTTCGCTCAGTCTTTCAGCCTTGAATCGCCTGGCGTCCGACAACACCGCTGAGCGCATAGAGCTGCTGGCCCGGCGCACGTCGTCCCAGATCCAGACCGGCATGGCCCTGGGCAAGCCCCTGGCTCAATTTTTCGGATTATCATCGCTGCTCGACGATCTGCGGCTGCAGGTTCCTGATTTCGTGGCGGCCGGCGTCGTGTTGATCAACGGTCAGGAACTGGCATCCGAGGGCCCCTTGCCGGACGCCGCCGGCCTGATGCGGGCGATGTCGTCGAGCCAGGCCGACAAGGCGGGAGTGTCGCGGCTGGCTTCGGGCGCGGTCAGCGTGGCGAACGCACAGGGCATACAGGTTGCGGTTCCGCTGATATTGCCTGACGGCACGCTGGGCGGGGCGGTGGTGCTGCTGGTCATGCCCCGGGACATGCAGCAGGGCAGCCTGATGCTTGAAAATATACAGGTCCTGGGCTTGTCGACGCTGGTGGCGGCCCTGATGCTGGCACTGACCTTTCGCTACGCCATGCCGCTGCACGAACTGGCGGCTGCAAGCAAGACCCGCCTGCTGATTCCGCTGGCGATTCTGATGCTGGCGCAGGGGGTTTACGCCGCCTATACCATCAACACGTTCCGCGATGTCTGGATACAGGTTACACAGGACAACACCATGGTCCTCGGAAAAGGCTTGCAGCACGACCTGGACCGGGTGCTGGGCTACGGTGTGGCGCCCGAGTCCTTGCGCGGCGTGGAGCAGCCGATGGCGCGCCTGGCGGCTTCCTTCCCCGTCATCTCTGAGCTGCGCCTGCTCGATGGGCAGGGCCGGCTGCTGAATCGCGCCGATGCGCGGGGCGCCTTGCCGCTGCGTGGCGCTCCGGGCCTTGAAGAGCCCCTGGGTTTTCCGCTCAGCGCCGATTCCCGGGGACCCACGCTGGCCACGCTGCAAATCGGGCTCGATGCCAGGCAGATATCGGCCGGAGTGCGGGCGCGAATCCTGGATGCGGCAACCGTGGTTGCGGTGGCCATGGTCGCCGCCATAGAGCTGCTGCTTTTGCTGACGCTCCTGATGGACCGTGCCTTTTCCGCGCGTGTGCGCAACATTGCCGGCGAACCCATGGGGCTGGATGACCGGACCAACGTGGGTGCCATCGTGCGGCCCGTCATGTTTGGCTTCCTGTTCGCCATGGCCTTGCCGCTCAGCTTCCTTCCAATTTACGCAAGATCGCTGCTGTCGGCCGCCGAACCGGGCCAGGGGGCGGCCCTGCTGATGGCGCTGCCGATTGCGGTCGAAATGGGTTGCGGCCTGCTTACCGCCTTGCTGGCGGGGCGCCTGACCGACAAGCGGGGCTGGCAATGGCCGGTGCTCGCCGGTCTGCTGGTTGCGGTGCTGGGCAATCTGTTTTGCGCGCAGTCGGGTTCGTTGGCGTCCTTCACACTGGCCCGGGGCCTGGTCGGCCTGGGCTATGGGCTGACCTGGATGGGGCTGCAAGGTTTTATCGTGATACAAAGTCCGGCGGCGTACCGGGGCAGGAATATGGCCACGGTAATCGCCGGCCTGTTCGCCGGCCACTTGTCCGGCGCGGCGGTCGGTGCCATGCTGGCGCAGCAGGTGGGCGCATCAGCGGTATTTGCCATAGGCGCGCTTTTGCTGGCACTGCCGGCGCTGGGCGTTTTCACCCTCATGTGGCCCTACCGGCATCTGGCGGCGCAAAAAACGGTGGGCTTTGTGGTTCAGCCCGCCGTGCGTTCATGGCGGGCGGTGGGTGGCTTGCTGGCCACGCGAGACTTCGGCATGCTGCTGGCGGCTTGCGTCATTCCCTTTTCCATTGCCCAGGTGGGCTTGCTGACTTATGCGCTGCCCTTGTACATGGAAGCACAGGGCGCCACATCGGCAAGCGTCGGGCGCATACTGATGCTTTATGGCTTTTGCGTGATCTACATTGGGCCCTGGATGGGCAGAATGGCTGATCGCAGCGCCAACAAAAAATACTGGATCGTGCTGGGCGGGCTGGTGGGCAGCACGGGGTTGCTCAGCATGTACTTCGCCAGCGGCGTGACCGCGGCTGCCATTGCTGTCGTCCTGCTGGCCATGGCCAGTTGCCTGGCGGGCGGCGCGCAGACGGCATATATGCTGTCGCTGGACGATGTGCACCGCTATGGCGCGGGGGGCGCCACCAGCGTGATGCGCGCGGCCGACAAGTTCGGTCAGATGCTGGGGCCGCTGACGGTGGGCGGCCTGTTTGCCTCCATGGGGATATCCGGCGGCCTGGCCGTGACGGGCGCGTTTTATTTTCTGGCTACGCTGGCTTTCCTGCTGGTGGCGCCCCGGCTGGTCAGGCCAGAGCCCGACGGGGCACGTGTCCGGTAAGCGCCGTGCAGAGTTGGGCGGGAATGGTATTGGCCTGCCGCGCCACGGCTTCTATGGGCAGTTCGCGAGCCCCCCAGAGTGTCGCGATGGCGTTGCAGCCGATGTCGGGGTGATTGCTCAGGTCTATGGTGAGCGTGTCCATTGATACCCTGCCGATAATCGTGGCCTTGCGGCCGGCGACCAGAACTTCGCAGCCTTCGGGCAGCGCGCGCGGGTAGCCATGGGCATAGCCGCAGCGCAGCAGCCCCACGCGTATTTCGCGGGCGGCCCGGAAGATGCTGTTATAGCCCAGGCATTCGCCTGGCTGCAGAATTTGGATGCCGTAGAGCGGGGCTTGCAGAATCATGGCGGGACGTAGCCCCAGGTCGTGGCCATCGACACCGTGCAATGGGCTGATGCCGTATAGGGCGATGCCACTGCGCACCCAGTCGGTGGCGGCCGCCGCGGTCTTGTCCAGGAGCAGGGCCGCGGAGTTCTCGGTGCAGACGGGGCCGGCCATGCCCGCGATCAGCCTCTTGAACGCCTGGCGTTCGTCGCGCAGCGACTCGGCGTGTTCGGCGCTGGCATAGTGCTGCAAATGCCCCAGCCCCGCCAGCCGGCCTTCCAGCCATGCCGCGTGCAAGGTCGCAAAGGCGGCGCAATAGGCGGTGTTGTCGAAGCCCGCGTGGTTCAACTTGCCCCGATGGCGCAGCCAGACATGGGGCGTAAAGGGGGGCCGCAGGGATGCGATTTGTGCCAGCTGTTCTTCGTGATCGATGATCAGGTGCAAGGGATACAGGCCGGGATCTTCCAGCTCGGCCCGTGTGAACTGCGCGCTCATGGCCAGGATGGGGCCGGTCCAGCCCAGCGCGCGACAGCGCCGCGCCTCGTCGAGTGTCAGTATGGCCAGGCCGTCGGCCTGGCTCAGGCCGGCGTAGACCTGTTCCAGAGTGTGGCCGTAGGCGTCGGCCTTGGCAACGGCCCAGATGCGCGGCCTGCGCTGCGGCTCGGCCTGAGCCAGCAGCCGGCGCAACTGCCGCAGATTATGCGCAATCGCATGATGATCGATCAGCGCAACGGGCGCGTCGTGGCACGAGCGCTTGTCTGAGTCGCAGGCGTGATCAGGCGGGTTGGCATGCATGGCGGTCGTCGTGTCCTGGTTAGCGGTCGTTGGAGTCGAGCGCGGCGACCAGGCGCAAGTGATTGTGTTGCGCGGTCCGGCGGTACTGGATGTCTTGCAGGTAATGTCGCATGAGGCGCAAGCCATGGCCGCCTATCTCGGCGTCTTCCAGCGATGTGGCCAGCGAAGATACCTGTTTCCGGGTGGGATCGAACGGCAGGCCATTGTCGCTGATATCCAGCACCAGAGTGCTGCCCTCTTGCAGGACGGCAATATCAATGCGGTTGTCGGCGGCGTCCTTGTCTTTGCCCTGGAATCCGTACAGCACAATATTGGTCAGCGCTTCGTCCAGGCACAGCCCGAGTTTGAAGCCCATATGCGATGGCCACTGCTGTTGCCCGGCCAGGGATTCCAGCCACGCCAGCGCACGCGTGACGGTATCTGGGCCGTTTACTAGTGACAGCGAGGCGATAGTCTGCATGGGCACTCTTGATTGTTGGGAAGCTAATGGTCAAAATGTAATCTAAGGTAAGAATTTTTACCATGAATTCCACTGCTGACGCGGTCGGCCATGCGCTTGAGCAGAACTTGGGGCAGGCCGGACAAGGCTTGATTCAGCGCCTCTTCGAAGGCCGGTCCGTCGATATCCAGCAGATTGCCGGCTTGGGGAGCTGCCTTTGCCGCCAGAGCCAGCGGCGGTCCGCTGTAGATGAGTTCCAGGTCGAGGTTGAATTCGTCGAAGCTTCCCTGGATGGCCAGGAGTTGCCGGCTTTTGTCCTCCTGCAGGGCTTCGGCGGCTTCCAGGGTTGCCATGGCGGCCCTGCGCACCACGTCGCGCCGTGCGCTCCACATGGCGCCGTGCTGCTCCACGAAATCGACAGCCTGCCGCACGGCCGCGCCGTTTCCGGCCCCCGCATCGAGTTCCAGGCGCGCGCGCAGGGACGTGCCCAACTGAAACAGCATGTTCAGGACAATCGCGGTCAGGCCCGCGACGATGATGCCGTTCTTGAGCATGAACTTGATGGCCTCGGGGGCCTGCTCCGCCAGACCGGGCAGGAGCATGGTGCCCAGGCCCGCGGCGAAGGACAGGCCCACCAGGAATATGCCGCGGGAGTCCATGGCCCTCGATGCAATGAGCTCGATGCCCGAGACGATCAGAAAGGCGGATGCGTAAAGTTCGACGGCACCGATGACCGGCGTGGGAATCAGGGTCAGGGCCATGGACACTTGCGGCAGGAAGGCGGCCACCGCCAGCAGGATGGCGGTGAGCAGTCCTATCCAGCGCGATGTGGAGCGGCTGATATGCGTCAGGGCGATATTCGCCGACGAGACGGCATTGGGATAGGCGCCCAGCCAGGACGAAAGCAGGGAGCCCAGGCCATTGGCGCGTATGCCGCTGCCGGCCATGTTCATGTCGGCCCGGCGCCAGTCGGCGTCGTTCATTTTCTGCAGCAGGACGACGCTGCCAAAGGTATCGAGTTGCGTCATCAGCGAGAGCAGAGCCACCGCGAACAGCACACCGGGGTTGACGTCGAACACCGGCATGGGCGGGGCGGGCAGGCCGAAGACAGGCGCTTGCCCCAGTTGCTCCAGTCCTGTGAACTCGCCCAGCAAGACGGTCAGGATGATGCCGATCGCCAGTCCGGCCAGCAGCGCGAACAGCTTGGTGCGCTGGCTGCCCCAGATGGACATCACCATGATGATGCTCAGCGTGGCCAGGCCGACCAGTGTGTGCGTGAAATCGATGGCGCCGCCGGGGCCCATGTCGGTGATGTGGCTGAGCGCCGGCGCAACCAGGGACAGTCCGGCCACACAGATGACAATCCCCGCGACAGCCGGCGGGAATACGGCCCGCAGGCGGGGAATGATATAGCCCGCCCCGATCGCGACCAGGCCGTTGACGATGCCGAGGATGACCAGGCCGCCCAGCCCGTACTCGGCGGCCACCAGCCCGATGACCACCACCAGCAAGGGATCGGGAATGTGGACGAGCAAGGTGCCCGAGCCGAAGCGCCCGCCCCAGGACTGCAGGAAGGTCGAGATTGCCATGCCGAGAATGCTTGCCGTTACCAGGCTTTGCGTGGCTTGCGCATCCAGGCCGCCTATCTTTGCCGAGGCAAGCACGTAGGCGAGCAGCGCCAGCGCCGTGGCCATGTGCTGGAAAGCCAGGCCGCCCAGGGCAAAGCCCGGCAACCTTTCGTCGGAGGCGTAGAGCAGGTCGGCGGGACGCTTGGCGGGAGGTGACGGGGGGAGCGAAAGACTGCGTAAAAATGCCATGGATATGTGCCGAAAGAAGGACGGGAAGTGGTACAGGAAGCGTGTCTTGCCCGTTGTTTCCTGGTTGCGTCTTGCTAATATGCGGTAGCTGGCTGGCTGTTTGACTGATTTGCATGCATGATCCAAGCAAACAGCCAAGCTCTTGACCGGGTTCGATTACACCCCAAAAAATCATTTTGGTACAAGCAAAGCGTGCTCCATGACACCTGATCGCCTGAACTTGCGCATTGCGAACGGAAAACCGGCGCTGTCTCCCACGGATATCCGCATTGCGCGGGGCGGCGGACGGGCCTGGCTGTTTGGCTTTGTCGACGATGCACGCCTGCAGGAGGGGTTGCTGGCGCTTCTGGCCGATGATGAACAGGCGCGCGCGAGCGCCTTTGTCGTGTCGTCGGCCAGAAACCATTATGTTCAAACACGGGCGGTTTTGCGCCTGCTCCTGGGGTATCGGCTGGGCGTTCCCGCCGAAACGCTGGTCTTTGAGTATGGCCCCTACGGCAAGCCGTCGCTGCGCGATGGCGGCGGCTGTGGTTTCAATGTTGCGCATTCGGGCGGATATGCGCTGCTGGCCATGGCGGAGGACGGACTCCAGGTTGGCGTGGACATCGAGCAGCAGCGTGAGACGTCCGACCTGCGGGCATTGGCCCGCATGGTGTTGTCGGCCAGCGAGGCGCGCGCCTGGGCGGCTCTGCCTGACGCGGAACGCGCGCCGGCGTTCTTCTCGGCCTGGACGGCCAAAGAGGCAATCGTCAAGGCTGTGGGACGCGGCCTGGGGCTGGGGCTGCCATCGCTCGATCTCGGGTCGCAGGCCGCGCCGGAAGGCGGCCATCGAGTGGACGCCGGCGAGTTCGGTTCCTGCCGATTGACGCCGTTGACTGTACCCGCCGGCTACGCCGCCGCGCTGGCCCTGCATGATCCGGCATAAAGCACAGCGCTCGGCCGCCAACATCAAGCTTGCGTCGTCTTGATGCCCAGTGCGTCGGCAATCGCGCAGGCGACCTTGCCGGCGCCGGTGCCGGACAACATGGTGACGTGGTCCCCCGCAACGTGGCGTATTTCCACAGGCTGCGCCGAGAAGGCCTGCCACCCCATGTCGGGTATCGCCAGCAGTTCATTTTCGCGATCGCCCAGGTCGGAGGCGCGGGGCGCGGACGCCCGGATCACGGCCAGCGAAAGCGCGGGGTCGGCAGTGGCGGTGGGCGCATAAGCCAGGTAGGCCTCGTATTGGGCCAGACTGGTGCGGTGTGCGCGTTCAAGCCAATGCGCATCGGCCGCCGGCGGCAACAACCTGGCGCGATGCAGCTCTTGCGCCGCGAATTCGAAACGGTCTGTCATGGGCAAGGCCAATAAGTCGGCCTGTGTCAGGACCGGTTCCAGTCCCTGGAAGCGGGCACGGACATCGGCCATGCGGGCCAGCCACTGGGCATGGGCGCGATCGGGATCGGGGTCCAGTATGGATGTGCGTGCAAGAGGTGCCGGTGTGTCGATCAGCACGACACGCTCGGGAGGGCGGCCCTGTCCGGCCAGCTGCCTGGCCATTTCGAATGCGACCAGGCCGCCGAATGAATAGCCCCCGACCCAGCGCGGCGAAGCCTGGCCGCGCTCGGCCAGTGCTTCCAGGTTGGCCAGGGCCATGTCGGGAATGGTTCTGAGCGTTTCCTGCCCTTGTTCCAGGCCGGCTGCCTGGATGGCCCAGAAAGGCAGGAAGGGCCGCATGGCGTGGGCCAGGTCCAGGAATACACTGACATCTCCCGCCACGGGATGGACGCAGACAAGCGGGTCGGTCTGTCCTGACTCGATGGCGGCGCCGGCCTGATTCATGGGCACGATCGGGCTCCAGCGCTGGCCCGATGACAGGGCCTGGGCCAGCGTGCAGACGGAGCGGTGTTCCAGAAGCAGGGAGATCGGCACCGCGCAGTCCAGGCTTTGCTGCAGCCGCAGGGCCAACTGGGTGAGTCCCAGCGAAGTCAGGCCCAATTGCCAGAAGTCGGTGTCGAGGTCGGCGCTGCCTGCGGCGCCGGTGCCTGCCGTGGCGGCCAGCACGGCGGCGACGGCTTCGGCGATGCGGGCCTCCAGTG
>JBATWU010000027.1:0-26623 GCA_049672825.1 Pusillimonas sp. | reverse complement strand
GGCCTGGCGCCAGGCCATCGCCGATTCCGCTCGCGGGCGCCTGGTGCATGGCATCAATGGGACGCGGGCTTTGCTCGATGTTTTTTATGCTTTGCCGGTGCGCCTGGGCGGCTGGTCGCTGCTGCGGGCCGATTGCCGGGACGACGGCCCGCGCTGGCAGTGCCAGGCGCGATACGAGCGGCACGACGCCAAGGCCAGCAATAGTTCCTTCCTGGCGGCGGTGCCGCCGTCCTGGACAGCTGAGTTCTCGCCGCTGGAACACGTCGCAGTGCGATGGCATGCCGACGCCCATGGCCAGGCCCTGTCGCACCTGGCGTTGTCGTCCACCACCGAAAATGAGCGTGATTTGCTCAGCGCCCTGCAGGACATCAAGCCTGGTTTTACGCAAATCCAGATAGGCAGGCCCGCAGCCATTCCTTTGTCCACTCCCACCGACCGGCAGGGTCGGCCTCTTGCGCGGCCTGCCGGGCAGACTGTCTACGTATCCAGGCCTGTGCACATCAGCGGCCCCTTGCGCTCGGCCAGCCTGTTGCTGCCCATCCTGGCACCGGCCGCATGGGAAAAGGCTGCCATGACACTGGGCCAGGCCGAAGAACCTGGCTTGAAAAGCAGCAAATTGAACTTGTCACTTCAAGGGGTTTTCTATGAAACCGATGATGTTGCGGCCGGCATGCCTGTTGCTGGCATTTGCGCCCGGTCTGATACAAGCGACTGCACCGGCCCATGAGGACCTGGCCAGCCAGCAGATGTCCGTGCGGGAGCTGATGCGGCTGGATACCGCCCTGGCGCTCGAGCAAGCCAGGTCGCGCCTGCATCGGCAAGGCGCGGAACACGGGCGGCCTGAAACCCGCAGCCTTCTTGCGCAGAGCGGCGCGCTCAGGCTGCTGGCGATATATGGGGTGGGGAAAAAACTGCTTGCCGAAGTGATGATAGACGAGCGGACGCATGTCTATATGCGGGGGCAGGCCTGGGCGGTAGGTGTAAAGGCGGGCCCTTCCGCCTACCGCCTGCTGGGCATTTCCGGCTCCTGCGTCCACCTTGAGCGCGCCGGAGAAGAACATACCTTGTGTCTGCACCCCGTCCCGTTGGGTGCGAAATGAAGGCCCTGTTACCCCATTGGCGGTGGTATGGCCGGCGGTTTGCGGCAGCCAGAAAACCGCCGGCCAGGTTCAATTCCGCCGCGGCGGTAGCCCTTTCCAGCGCCGATGAGCTGGGCGCCATGACGCCGGCTTTTGTCCGGTCATTAAGCATCGAGTTCGACGTGGAGCTGCTTGCCGGCCGCCTTGGCCCGGTATTGCTCGCCGACCAGACCGTGGCGATTTTTTCGCTGGCCGAGCACGTAGGCAGCGATCAGGCCGATGAACTGTCGCGCCGCATCGTCCAGTCGGGATACCGGCTGGCCAGCCCGGCCCGCTACATCCTGGCGGCTCCCCTGTTGCTGGCCGTTGCACGCAGCCAGATCACGCCGCAGTCGCTCGCCAGCCAGCCGCGCGGCAGTCTCGAGCATGCCAGGACGGCGCTGGCCGAAGCGTTTCAAGATTTGCTGGAGTGGGGGGTGCGCCATGATGCCAGCGATATCCATCTGAATGTTCGCCTGCACGAGCCTGAGTCCGAAGTGAAATACACCGTCTCCGGATGCTATCTTGCGCCAGAGCGTTTCCGGCGCATGCCGACCAGTACGCTGGTCGATATGCTGTCGGTCGCCTGGATGGATATTCGCGGGGGCAATGGCGCGGTGTTCGACCCCTGCATCGAACAGCAGGGCAGCTTGGTCAAGCGGGTCGACGGCCAAAGCATCATGCTGCGCTGGTCGTCGCTGGCGGCCGATGGCGGGCCCAGCGTTTGCCTGCGTCTGTTGCGGCGCGACGCCTCGGCGCGCCTGCCCAGCCTGGAACAACTGGGCTACCTGGCCGACCAGATCGCGCTTATCGACAGGGTCATGCTTTCCGAAGGCGGTGCGGTGGTATTCGCCGGAACCGTGGGGTCGGGCAAGTCCACCAGCCTGGCCTCGCTGATTGCCGGCCTGCCGGCGCATCGCAAGGTCATTACCCTGGAAGACCCGGTCGAGTATCTGATTCCCGCCGCCATACAGAACTCTGTGGCACGGCACCTGCATACTGACGCGCACGACAGTTTTGCCGCCAAGCTCAGGGCGCTGAAGCGGTCGGCCATGACCGATGTCCTACTGGGCGAAATACGTGACGCGGAAACGGGCAAGGCTTTCATGGATCTGGCCGCCTCCGGCGTCAACGTATATACCACGGTGCATGCGCCGTCGGCGACGCATATCCCCTTGCGGCTGGGCTCCGATTTCATAGGCGTATCGCCAGACTTCCTGGCGGCGCCCGGCATGTTCAAGCTGATGGTTTTTCAGGCCTTGCTGCCGACGCTGTGTCCGCAGTGCGCGCTGCCCGCGAGGCATTTGCTGGAAGGCGGCAGCCACCGTGACAGCCGGTATCGCAGCGGGCGGCAGTGGGCGGATTGGCTCGACCTGATTCGGCAACTGTATACCTGCTCGGGCGAATCCTGGCGCATACGCAATCCGGACGGATGCGCCGCCTGCCGCAAGGCGCGCCTGCCCGAGCTCAACGGATATGCGGGACGCACGGTGGTGGCTGAAATCATCGAGCCCCCGGCCGGCCTGCATCAGTCCCGCCCGGCCATGGAGTGCGCCGTGCGGAAAGCCTGCGAAGGGCTGATAGACCTGCGCGATATCGAGGTTCGTTTCCATGCTTTTGAAACGCAGCAGGCCCGGCGCGCGGCGCAGGGCAATGCCATCGTGTCCGCGGCCCGTCTCAGGGCGGTGCCATGAGACAGCGCCTTGGTTCGTGGTCAGTCCGCGCACAGCAGTTGCAATGGCTGGCGCATCGTTCTGATTGCCTGCGTTTTTCGTCAGCCCGGGCCGATTACTACGACTATCTGTCGGCGTTGCTGCAAGGCATGCAGGGTGCGCGCACGCTCAAGGATGTCTTTGCGCTGGATGCGCGTCGATATGGGCCGCATTCGGTGCGGGGCCGTTTGTCCCGCCGCTGGGCGCAAGCCTATCAGACCGCCGGCGGCGATCTGTACGCCACTTGGCTGGGCAGCTTTCCACAGAGCGAGCTGGCCCTGCTGCGGGCCGCGCAGGAATTCGGCAATGCGGCGCTCCTGCGCGCGCTGGGCGAACTGTCCAGCGCGCTGAGGCTGGCCGATCAGGCCAGGCATATTCTGACCTCCACGCTATGGACTGCCTGCACGGCTTTGGCCCTTTTTTTTGCCATGCTGCTGGCCGTGCCCGGATTCACGCTGCCACGCTTGCTGGACACCTTTGCGGCCGTGCCGGTCGAATACCACGGCCGACTGACCGCCGCGCTGGTGCATTTCGCGGCCGGCATCCAGGCGCACTGGCCGTTCATGGCAGTGCTGGCGCTGGGCGGGGTCATCCTGACGCTCTGGTCCCTGCCGAACACGGGCGGCCCATTGCGCCGCCGGCTCGACCGCCATGCCTTCTGGCGCCTTTACCGCTATATCCATGCTTTGCGCTTTCTTGCCATGCTGACCATATTGCTGGCTCGCGACGCCGCCGGGTCCACGCAGCTGCGCGCCGCGCTGTCGCTGCAGCGGACCGGCGCCAGCCTGTGGCTGGATGGCTATATAGACGCGATGCTTGCCCGTATCGATGCCGGCATCGCTGGCGCCGGCAGCTTCGACGTGGGCCTGTTCGATCGCGGGCACTTCTGGTTTTTCGCAGACATGGTGGCGGCCCGCGGTCTGCACGCCGGTCTCTTGCTTGGCACCGAGCGCCTGCGCGGCCATGTCCTGGGTTCGACCGCCCGGCAGGCTGCCGTGCTGCGCTGGTGTCTGTTATTGGGCTGCCTGGCCGGCTTGCTCGGCCTGGCACTGTGGCACTACGCCGTGATCGACGAACTACGCCGCGCCCTCATGCTTTTTCATGCCAGCCAATAAGGCCGGCCTATTCTTCAAGGAGCCCTCATGTCTGCAATCAAATCCGTCCAGCAGGGATTTTCGCTGATCGAAGTGTCCATTGTCACCGCCATCGTGCTGCTTCTGGCCATCATAGGGGTGCCCGCCATTGGCGGGTATGTGGTCGAAAACAAAGTGCCCAAAGTGGGCGAAGAGTTGGCCCGATTCATTCTGCAAACCAAAGTCAATGCGCCGAACGGATCCAGCACACCTTATGCCGGCATCGCCACATCAAATTTTGCAAGCCTGGTGCGTGATTCGAGTATTTTTTCGGTGTCAGGCGCCGATGCCACCACCAAAGTGCTGCATGGCCTGGGAACGGACGGTGAAGTCAGCGTCGCGGAAGCCGAGTCGGGCGCGGCGTTCTCGATCACGCTGACCAAGGTGCATAACGCGGCATGCCCGTCCATCGCTTCGGTCATGCAAAGGGTGTCGGACACGATTACCGTGGCGTCCGATGGTCAAGCCGCGACAACAATAAAAGACGGCGGCACCCACTATAGCGCGCTGGCCGCGGAGTCCCGCTGCGCCCAGGGAGCGGTCAACACCTTTGTGTTTACGGCCGGCTAGGGCATGGCGGTGCACAGCCAGCGGGGCTTTGTCTTGCTGGAACTCATCGTGGCGGTCCTGTTGGCAACCCTGCTGGCCGTGTGGGGCGCACAGTCCCTGGTGAACCGGCTGAACGACGCCAGTGCCCAGGCGCATGCCGCCTGGATGCTGTCTCTCAGGCAAGCCGTTCAGGGCTATATAGAGCGTCATGCGGACGCGCTGGCGCGTGCCGACCATCAGTCCGCTTTGGCTGCGGCGGGGTACGCCGACTGGGAGCGGCCCGAGATCGCGGAACTCAAGGCCGGTGCTTTGCTTGCTTCCGGTTTTCCCGAAAGCGCGCCCGCTGGCGGCGGCGCGACGGTGCGCCTGCTGCGCCACGGGGCGTGTCCCGGGAATGACTGCCGTATCGAAGCCTTGATTCATGGCAATGCGCCATTTCTGCATAAAACCACGGGCCATGTGGATGAACAGAAGGTTGCGCAGTGGCTCATGGCCAGCCAGGGCTGGGGCGGATGGGTTGCCGCGACGCGTCCGGCAGTCATAGGCGGTGCGGCGTTCGAGTATGCGAATCCGTCCTGGCCCGGCGCTCCGTTGCCGCCGGGCACGGTTGCACTGGCTGTTACCGGCGATCAATTGCGCCACCTTGATTTTCTGCGCGTGGGCGATGCGCGCGACCCTGATTTCCAGGGTGGAGCCACCGTACAGGGTTCGATAGAAACCGGCGCCGACTTGCGTGTGCAGAGATATCTTTACCTGGGTACGCCCGAGCAGGCGCTGGCCTCTTGTGTTGAAACCGGGGCCATAAGCCGCTCCAGCGACGGCGGCATGCTGGTCTGCCGCGATCAGCGCTGGCGTCCAATGCAGCGCGGCAGCGGAGGCTTTTCAACCCATCAGTGGCGCGGATGCCAAAACACCAATGGCGCCTCGACCGCCAATCCGGTCACTGGCGCATGCAGTTGCCCCTTGCATTCAGCCATGGTGCAGATTTCCGACAGCGGCCCTCAAACCTATCCCGAGGGCCGAACGCTGGGGTTTCTGTGCGTGGATTAGTGTTTATAATGCTTGGTTACCTATTCACACGTGCTTTTCTGCAATGAAAACCTCCGAAATACGTCAAAAATTCCTGTCTTTCTTCGAATCGAAGGGGCATCAGGTCGTGCCGTCATCGTCGCTGGTGCCCGGCAACGACCCGACCCTGCTGTTCACCAATTCGGGCATGGTCCAGTTCAAAGACGTATTCACCGGCAAGGACACCCGGCCCTACAGCCGGGCCACGTCGTCCCAGCGTTGCGTGCGCGCCGGCGGCAAGCACAACGATCTTGAAAATGTGGGCTACACCGCGCGACACCACACCTTCTTCGAAATGCTGGGCAACTTCAGCTTTGGCGATTATTTCAAGCGCGAAGCCATCAAGAACGCCTGGGAACTGCTCACCACGGTCTACAAGCTGCCGGCGGAAAAGCTCTGGGTCACGGTCTACCAGGAAGACGACGAGGCCTACGATATCTGGGCCCAGGAAATCGGCGTGCCGGCCGAGCGCATCATCCGCATTGGCGACAACAAAGGCGCCCGCTATGCCTCCGACAATTTCTGGCAGATGGCCGACACCGGTCCTTGCGGTCCCTGTTCCGAAATTTTCTATGACCATGGTCCCGACATCTGGGGCGGCCCTCCCGGTTCGCCCGAAGAAGATGGCGATCGCTATATCGAGATCTGGAATCTGGTGTTCATGCAGTTCGAGCGCGACGCCGCGGGCAACATGCCGCTGCTGCCCAAGCCTTGCGTGGACACCGGCATGGGGCTTGAGCGCATCGCGGCAGTGCTGCAGCATGCGCATTCCAACTACGAAATCGATCTTTTCCAGTCGCTGATCAAGGCGGCTGCCCGCGTAACCGGCGAGAGCGATCTCGCGAATAACTCGCTCAAAGTCATTGCCGATCACATTCGGGCTTGCAGCTTCCTCATCGTCGACGGCGTCATTCCCAGCAACGAAGGCCGTGGATACGTACTGCGCCGCATCGTGCGCCGGGCCTTGCGGCACGGGCACAAGCTGGGCCAGTCGGGCCCCTTCTTCCACAAGCTGGTGGGGGACCTGGTCGCCGAAATGGGGCAGGCCTACCCCGAACTCGCCGCCCAGCAGTCCCGGGTCGAGCAGGTGCTCAGGCAAGAAGAAGAACGCTTCAGCGAAACGCTGGAGAACGGCATGAAGATTCTGGACGCCGCGTTATCCGCCGTGCCCGAAAAAGGCATGCTTGACGGCCAGACCTTGTTCACGCTGTACGACACTTATGGTTTTCCGGTCGATCTGACAGCGGATATTTGCCGCGAGCGCGAGGTGCAGGTCGATATGGCGGGCTTCGAGGTGGCCATGAATCATCAGCGCGAACAGGCTCGAGCGGCGGGCAAGTTCAAGGCGGCCGAGGGGCTGAGCTACAGCGGTGTCGAAACCCGCTTCGATGGCTATGATCATTTGCAGGGCCAGGGCAAGGTCACGGCGCTGTATGTCGACGGGACGCTGGTTGAATCCATGGCGGCCGGGCAGCAGGGCATTGTGGTTCTGGACGCCACGCCTTTCTACGCCGAGTCTGGCGGCCAGGTCGGCGATGCCGGCCTGCTGCAGGCAGGCGCCACCCGGTTCGCTGTGGCCGACACCCAGAAAATCCAGAATGGTGTTTTTGGCCACCACGGCCAGATGCTCGAGGGCGTGCTGGCCGTTGGCGATGCGGTCGATGCGCAGGTCGATACGGCCAGGCGCGCGCGCACGGTGCGCAACCACTCGGCCACCCATCTGATGCACAAGGCGCTGCGCGAAGTACTGGGCAGCCACGTCCAGCAGCGCGGCTCGCTGGTCGATCCAGATAAAACCCGTTTCGATTTTGCGCACGACGCACCAATGACGGCGCAGCAGATCGTCCAGGTCGAACGCATCGTCAATGCCGAAGTGCTGGCCAATCATGCGACGCAGGCGCAAGTGATGGCCTACGACGATGCCGTGCAGGGCGGCGCGATGGCATTGTTCGGCGAAAAGTACGGCGACACGGTGCGTGTGCTGGATATCGGCTTCTCGCGCGAACTGTGCGGTGGCACCCACGTGGCGCGCACTGGCGATATCGGCCTGTTCAAGATTATTTCTGAAGGTGGCGTGGCGGCGGGTGTGCGGCGGGTCGAGGCCATTACCGGCGACAACGCCCTGGAATGGGTGCAGCAAACCAATGACACCCTGGTTCGCGCCGCGGGCCTGCTCAAGACGCAGCCGGCCGAATTGGTCGAACGCATAGCGCTGATGCAGAACCAGGCCAAAACCCTGGAGCGCGACCTGGATCGCCTGAAAAGCAAGCTGGCGGCGTCGGCCGGCAACGATTTGGCCAGCCAGGCCATTACCCTGCCCGGCGACGCCAAGCTTTTGGTGGCCAATCTTTCGGGCGTCGACCCCAAGGCGCTGCGCGGCATGATCGACCAGCTCAAAGACAGGCTCAAATCGGCCGTCGTATTGCTGGCCGCGGTGGCTGACGACAAGATCAGCCTGGCCGCCGGCGTTACCGGTGATTTGGCCGGCAGCGTGAAGGCGGGCGATCTGGTGGCCATGGTGGCAGCCCAGGTGGGGGGCAAAGGCGGCGGCCGGCCCGACATGGCCATGGGCGGCGGCACCGACGTGGGCGCGCTGGCTGGCGCCACAGCCAGCGTGGAAGCATGGGTGCGCGAGCGCCTGGGTTGATTCTTGGTAGCCGGCTCACGCGGGCCGGCGGTTACGGAAGCCTGTCATGACCGACGCCCCTGATTCTTTGCCTGATGCCCATCTTGAAGTGGATGCATCGGGCCTGAAATGCCCCTTGCCCATCTTGCGCGCCAAGAAGGCGCTGGCACAGCTCGAAAGCGGGCAAGTCCTTAAAGTGATTACCACTGATAAGCATGCGATCAAGGACTTCCAGGCGTTTGCCAGGCAAACGGGCAACACCCTCGAGGCGCAAATCGAAACCGCAACGGGCGCGGTGCATTTTCTGCGGCGGCGGACTGCTTAGGAGCGAGGCCGCAGGCCACGCCATGCCGCCCGCCGCAAGCTCGGGGATCCACGCCGCAAGGCGGTGGCGCCAGGCGCTTTCCAGGGCTATATTTGATTTGTTGCTTTTTGATTGTTTATTTAAGGGTTCAGGGCGCTTTGGTTTGCGAATGTCGCGAAAAAAGTGCTAGAATCTTTTGTTTTTCACAGTATTTTCAAAGGATTACCATGGTTGTGATTCGTCTAGCCCGCGGCGGCTCGAAGAAGCGTCCGTTTTACAACGTTGTTGCAGCCGACTCGCGTAATCGTCGCGACGGCCGTTTTATTGAGCGCGTAGGCTTTTACAACCCCGTTGCCAACGAAGGCCAGGAAAACCTGCGTCTTGCCCTTGATCGCGTCCAGTACTGGACGGACAACGGTGCGCAGTTGTCGCCTGCCGTAAGCCGACTGGTCAAAGAATACTCGGCCAAAGCCGCTGCCTGATAGTGCGCTTGCCGTTGCGAGCCCACGCACTGCGACGGGCCGCCACGCTTGCCATCTATTCTTGAACAGACCGTGAGCACGCCCGCGACGCTGCCATCCGAGGCTCCTGCAGACCTCGTCGAACTAGGTCGCATCGTATCCGCCTATGGCGTGCGGGGCTGGGTCAAGGTCCAGCCTCACTCTTCAAACGGCCAGGTGTTGCTGGCGGCAAAAACCTGGTGGCTGAAAGCGCCCACGCCCAAAGAAGGCATGGGCGCTTTGCCGTTGGCATTTCCGACCCGAGTCGAAGCCAGCCGGCCGCAGGGTGCCACTGTGGTGGCACAGCTTGATGCCGTCCCCGACCGCGATCGCGCCGAAGCCATGAAGGGGCATACGGTGTGGATACCGCGCGCCGATTTTCCCGCCGCGGACGACGATGAATATTATTGGGTCGATCTTATCGGCTGCCAGTTGTTCGGCGACGATGATGGCCGTTCGGTACTGATCGGCCAGGTGCTCGATGTGATCGACAACGGCGCCCATGCCGTGCTGCGTGTCGCCAGGGCTAGCACCGATCCCGACGGCGGGCTGGTTTTTCTGCAAACCGATAAAGGCAAGGCGCTGGAGGTTCTGGTGCCTTTCGTTGCCGCGCATGTGCATACGGTGGATATCGCCGCGAAGCGGCTGGAAAGCAACTGGCCGATAGCGCTCTAGGCCGTCCGGCCAGGCCCATGTTTCGTATTCTCGATGCCATTTCAGGGCCTCAATGCTGAAAGGAAGGCGCAAGCATGCGTTTTGATGTGATTTCGCTGTTCCCCGATATGTTTTCCGTGGTCCGCGACCTGGGTGTGACCGGACGCGCCCACAAGCAGGGAATATGGTCGCTGGGTCTGTGGAATCCGCGTGACTACACGCATGACGTTCACCGCACGGTGGATGATCGTCCTTATGGCGGCGGGCCCGGCATGGTGATGATGGCCGAGCCTCTGGAGCAGGCCGTGCAGGCGGCCAGAGCCGATAGGGCGGAAGCCGCCCAGGCGGCGCAAGCCAATAGAGCGGCTGATGCCGCAGCGTTGCCGGTGATACTGATGAGTCCCACTGGCCGGCGTTTTGATCAAGCCATGGCGCAGAATCTGGCTGAAGGGCAGGGCGCTGTTCTTGTCTGCGGACGCTACGAGGGAGTAGACCAGCGCTTTATCGAGCGCTGTGTCACGCACGAGGTCTCTATTGGAGACTTTGTGATGTCGGGCGGTGAGATTGCGGCCCTGGCGATCATGGACAGCGTGCTGCGTTTGTTGCCGGGCGTGTTGAACGATGCCGAGTCGGCCCGGCAGGACTCCTTCAATGAAGCCTTGACGGGTTTGCTCGATAGCCCGCATTACACGCGGCCGGAGCAGTATCGGGGCATGGCGGTGCCGCCGGAGTTGCTGTCGGGCCATCATTTGAATATTTCAGCCTGGCGGCGTCGCCAGTCGCTGGCGCTGACGGCGCTGCGGCGGCCTGATCTTATCGATACCGCGCGGCGTGCCGGGCTGTTGTCGAAGGCGGACGAGAAGTTTCTGGACGAGCTGGAATAGCGGTCACGCGATTTTCGGTTTTCCATGCTACGACCCCAGCGTTGTCAGGGTTTCCCGTCACAGTCGATTTTTACTCTATCGCCCAACTCAGATAAGGGGGCAGTTCTATCACCGTCTTTTGTGCCGTGATGTTAAACCTTAGCAGCCAGCGGCTGACGGCTGCTTCAAGGTGCTCTTGCAGACCGCGCGAGGCATCGCCCACCCTGCCAGCCATCAGGTGTTCGATGATTGTCTGGTGTTCCTCGATTGCCGCTTGTATTAAGTCTGTGGGTATGCCGAGCAGTTGGTTGTACAGATAGCGTGTAGGGCCAAACAGGATATGGGTCCGCCTCAAGGCTGTCAGGATTTCCCTGTTGGGGCAAAAGTTCAGTGCCCGGATATGCAGATCGCTTTCAATCTGGTCGAACCGGCTGCTGTCCAAAGGAGCGCTCAGGCGGGCCCGTTCGATATTGCGTCTGAACTCCATAAGCAGCGGCGCGGGGATATGGGCCGCGGCGCCCGCTAACGCCTTGGGCTCCAGAATAGCGCGCAGTTCATATAAGTCGCGGATACGTTCCGGGGTGATGCGGTGGGCGATCCAGTGGCCGGATGGATCTTTCGTGATCATTCCCAAGCCATGCATATGGGCAAGCAGGTCGCGTGTAACTGTTCTGCTGACGTCGTAGTGCTCGGCCAGCCGCACGTCATTGATGCGCACGGAGCCGACCAACATGAAGACGAACAAGTCCTGCTCCACCTGCTTGTATATCAGCTCCCACTGGCGCGGAACTGTGAGCTTCTGCTGTCTGATGGAGGCAAGTTGCTCACAGGGGGATTTGACACTATTGCCCGCAACGTAATAGCCCCGCTTGCCATTCTCCTCAAGCAGCTTTTCCTTATGCAGCATCGCCAACGCATGGCGCGCCGGTGAGCGGCTGATGCCAAAAGCATTGGCCACATGCACCTCCATCAGCCGCTCCCCCGCCTGAATCTCGCCTTCCTGGATTTGCTCCTTCAAGATCATGTAAGCCTGCTGCTGCAAGGACGTCTGCCCTTCCTGGGCAATGTTGGATGTGTCGGCGACCAGATTGTTGGTCTTGGATTGCGGCATTTATTCCTCTCTTGCACCAAGTCACTGTAGCAGCCATCTTCTCATAGATGTATATCGGATGCAAAATACTCTTGACATAGAATGGACATTGGATGCAATATACGTCTGGTGTTGGAGACGGATTATTAAAAGGAAAACAGAGTGGGGCGGTGGCAAAGAAATATCACGTGTATCGAAGATCTGAAAGAACTCGCCAGAAAACGTGTTCCGCGCATGTTTTACGACTATGTCGACAGCGGGTCATGGACTGGTTCCACCTATCGCGCCAATGCTCAAGATCTGGCCGAGATCCGGTTCCGCCAGCGGATCGGCAGGAATGTGGACGTCCAGACTCAGTGCACGGTGCTGGTCGGAGAGCCGGCCGCCATGCCGGTCATCCTGGCGCCCACAGGCCTAGCGGGTATGCAGCATGCGGACGGCGAAATTCTGGCCGCTCGCGCGGCACAGAATTTTGGCGTGCCTTTTGTGCTGTCCACCATGAGCGTGTGCTCGATCGAGGATGTGGCGGAGCACACGGATAAGCCCTTCTGGTTCCAGCTTTATGTCATGAGGGACAGGGCCTTTGTGGAAAGGTTGATTGCACGGGCGCGCGATGCCAAGTGCGCTGCCTTGATGTTGACACTGGATCTGCCGGTGCAAGGCCAGCGCCATAAAGATATCAAGAATGGCCTATCGGCTCCGCCCAGACTGACTTTGCAAAGCATTGCCAGCCTGGCGGCCAAACCCCGTTGGTGCCTGGGCATGCTGCGCACCCATCGCCACTCGTTCCGCAACATCGTGGGTCATGCTGAAGGTGTGTCCGATGTTTCATCGATGGCTCGCTGGGTGGAAGAGCAATTCAATCAAAGAATGTCCTGGGACGAGATCCGCTGGATACGCAAGGCCTGGGATGGAAAGCTCATCCTGAAAGGCATTATGGACGCCGACGATGCGCGCATGGCTGTCGAGTTTGGCGCGGATGCCCTGGTGGTGTCCAACCATGGGGGCAGGCAGCTCGATGGCGTGGCGTCCAGCATCACCGCGCTGCCTCGCATTGTCGAAGCCGTGGGTGGGCAGACCGAGATATTGTTCGATGGGGGAATTCAGTCCGGCCAGGACGTCCTGAAAGCCGTCGCCCTGGGGGCTAAAGGCACGATGATAGGTCGTTCTTTCCTGTACGGGCTGGGCGCCTTGGGGGAAGCGGGAGTAACGCGATGTCTGGAAATCATCCATAAAGAGATGGAACTGAGCATGGCACTTTGCGGCGTCAATCAAATTACTGAAGTCGATAGCAGCATTCTTGAAATTGGAAGGAGTTGAGATGTTTGGAAAGTACAAAATGCACGAAAACAGCGGCGTCAATCCGCCCTACGCGCCCGCGTATCCCCTGGAATGGGAGTGTGCGTTGCGCACGGTGGAGGTGATGACGCGAGTGGACAAGGCTAAGCTGGAAGCCATGCTGGCCGACACGCCTTTTGAACTGGTTAACGACAGGGTCGCGTTTCGATTCATGCTCTCGCCCGGGCATACCCTTTCGGTTCATAAAGGACAGATGTTCGATTTGATGGTGACTACGGCCGTCCGCTACGAAAACCTGCTCACGCAAACCCATATTTTTATGTATTGCAGCGACCCGATGGGCATTGCGGCGGGCAGGGAGATCTTCGGCTACACCAAGAAAGATACGGATTACCAGTTCAACGAAGCGCCGGACGGCACGATCGACGGTTCAGTCACGCGGCGCGGGGTGCCGTTGGCCGAGTTCACCTTTACGCCGGATGCATCGGCGCCGGTGATCGGACTGGTCGATGGAGAAGAGCAGCCCGCGGGTGAGATTCACGTGCGACGTGTTCCCCATCCGGAGCGGCCCGAGACTGTGTACGCCGATGTCGTCTACCGCCGCACGCCCCTGGAGTACTCCAGGCCGGCCGGGGGCCGGATTTCCATGGCGCTGCACGACTCGGAGTTCGACCCAATCGCCCGGCTGGCGCCTGAAGTACTTAGTGCGCAGTTCATGGTTTCGGACGTCTATGGCGGAGGTTTCGAAGTTGAGGATAGGCGCTTGCTGAAACGATTGATCCCCTAAGCGCATGGCCGGGCGGCGGTATCGATAAGCCCAGCCTTCAACAAATGACAGACATAAAAACGAGGAGATATAAGATGACTAATGTCGATTTCCGCTCGCGCAGGCGCAGCGTATTATTGGCCGGGGCAAACCTGCTTGTGTTGGGGGCGACGAATGCGCGCGCCCAGTCCGCCCGGCCGTTCAAGATCGGGGTATTGACCGACATGTCCAGCCTCTATCAGGACGTAACTGGAAAAGGCTCGGTCGAAGCAGCCAAGATGGCGGTCGAGGACTTTGTCAAGGAAAGCGGAGGCAAGACACGCCGACCCATCGAGATCATAAGCGCCGATCACCAGAACAAGGCCGATATCGGCGCGGCGGTCGCGCGCGAGTGGATAGACCGGGATGGCGTGGATGTGATCGCCGATGTGCCGACTTCATCGGTGGCATTGGCCGTTAACAATGTAGTGCGCAACAAGAACAAGGCGCTGCTGGTCTCAGGCTCGTCGTCCTCCGACCTGACCGGAAAGCATTGCTCCCCGACGACGGTGCAATGGACTTATGACACTTATGCTCTGGCCGTGGGCGCGGCAACAGGCGTGACACAGGCTGGCGGCAAGACATGGTACACGCTGACCGTTGATTACGCGTTCGGACACGCCATGGCGCGGGACCTGGGCGATGCCATCGCCAGGAACGGCGGCAAGATTGTGGGCAATGTGTTGACGCCGCTGAACACTCTGGATTTTTCTTCATTCCTGCTGCAGGCTCAGGCCTCCGGCGCGCAGGTCGTGGGGCTGATCAATGCGGGCGGCGATACCATCAACTCCATCAAACAGGCTGTCGAGTTTGGTATTCCCCAGGGCGGCCAGCGCTTGGTGGCGACTGTGCTGTATGTGGACGATGTGCATTCCCTGGGCCTGCAAGTGGCACAGGGCTTGCAGTTTACCGAATCGTTCTATTGGGACTTGAATACGGATACACGCGGTTGGAGCGAGCGGTTCGCCGGCCGAATGGGCGGTAAGCGTCCCAGCGCGCTTCAGGCTGGCGTGTACGCTTCAGTCCTGCATTGCCTGCGTGCCGAAGCAGAGTTGGGTGATTCCAGCGATGGGCGGGCGCTGGTCGCGAAGATGAAAGCCATGGCTACGGACGATCCTTTATTTGGGAAGGGCTCTATACGCGAGGACGGCCGAAAGCTCCATGATATGTACCTGTTCGAAGTGAAGAAGCCCGAGGAATCCAAGTATCCCTGGGATTACTACCGTGTGCTCGAAGCAATTCCCGCCGACCAGGTCTGGCGGCCATTGAGCGAAGGCGGCTGCGAATTCATCAAGGCGACCTGAGATGAGTGTCGCGCTTGTTACCGGAGCTGGCGGCGGCATTGGCCGCGCCATTGCGCTGACACTGGCGCGGCAGGGCGCCGACCTCGCCGTGCTGGACATCGATGCCGTACAGGGCAGGGAGACCGCGAAGCTCATTGAATCCGAAGGCGGCCAGGCAGTTTTTTTCGAGGCCGATATGGCCGAAGGAGCCCGGGTCCAGACCTGCGTCCAGGAGGTGGAACACAGGCTTGGCCCCATCGAGGTTTTTGCGAACAATGCCGGTATCGAAGGGGTCGTTGCCCCCATTCACCAGTATCCGGACGATGTGTTCGACCGCCTGCTTCAGGTCAACGCAATGGGAGTCTTCCTGGGACTGAAATATGTCCTTGCCCGGATGATGCAGCGGGGGCGCGGGGCAGTGGTCAATACGGCATCGACCTCATCGATAAGAGGGCGCGCCGGCCTTGCCGGCTATGTGGCGACCAAGCATGCGGTCCTGGGGCTCACCCGAGTGGCGGCACTCGATGTGGCGCCTAGCGGGGTCCGTGTCAATGCAGTCCTGCCCGGTCCGGTTGACACGAGGATGATCCAGTCTTTAGACGAGCAGGCCCGAAGCGCGGGCGGCATACAGCGGGCAGACGAGGCGCTGTATGCGACGCCTCAGCAGGTGGCCGATGTGGTGGTCTTTCTGTTGTCGGCGCAGGCATCGCACGTGAACGGCGCGGCGTGGGTGGTGGACGGCGGCGTCACGGCATGTTGAGGGCCAAGGTTTTTACTTCAAGGAATATGTGAGTCAACTATGAAGCTTTGCAGGTATGGAAATCCCGGACGGGAGAAGCCCGGGCTGATCGACATCGACGGACGGCTGCGCGACTTGTCTTCAGTGGTGGGCACGATTGACGCGGGCGCGCTCTCGCCGGACAGTCTGGCCAGGCTGGCAAAGGTGGACGCTTCGACGCTGCCGCTTGTCATGGAAGACGTTCGCTACGGAGTCCCCGTCGAAGGCATTTCCAAAATCATTTGTATCGGCCTGAACTATTCCGATCATGCTAAAGAAGCCGGTTTGGCGGTGCCATCGGAGCCCATTATTTTCATGAAGCCGACGACGGCGCTGTGCGGGCCGGACGACGACACGATCAAGCCCCCGCATGCGGACCGTCTGGATTGGGAAGTCGAGCTGGGCGTCGTCATAGGACGAAAGGCGCAGTATGTTGCCGAAGAGGACGCAAAGGCCCATGTGGCGGGATATTGCGTGATCAACGACGTATCCGAACGTCGCTTTCAGATGCAGTCTTCCCAGTGGGACAAGGGTAAAGGGTGCGATACTTTCGCGCCCGTCGGCCCGTGGCTGGTGACGCCCGACGAACTGGGGGACGTGCAGAATCTGAATATGTGGCTGGACGTCAATGGTCAGCCCATGCAGCGCGGAAACACGAAGACGATGATTTTCGATGTGAGCAAGCTGGTGTCTTATTGCAGCAGATACATGACTCTACTGCCCGGCGATATTATCGCGACTGGCACGCCGCCGGGAGTGGGCATGGGCATGCGGCCCCATCCCGTCTGGCTGCAAGTCGGGGACTCGGTCACGCTAGGTATACAGGGATTGGGTGAGCAATCTCAGCGGGTCGTTCAGTGGGGCGGGCGATGACAAAACGTTATGACGGAGCGCAAGAGCCGTCGGCACCAATCTTGGAAGTGCGTCGCCTTACCAAGGAGTTCAATGGTTTTGTGGCGGTGAATGGCATTGACCTCACGGTGTCGCACGGTCATATCCATGCACTGATCGGGCCGAATGGAGCAGGCAAAACGACATTCTTCAATTTGTTGACGAAATTCCTGACTCCGACTCGCGGCAGTATCGTGTTCGCCGGTCATGACATTACGCGGGAAGAGCCGGCCCAGATTGCGCGTCGGGGCATCATCCGATCATTCCAGATTTCGGCGATATTTCCAGCCTTGACCGTGCTGGAGAATGTCCGGATAGGGCTGCAGCGGGCCACGGGCCGATCGTATCATTTCTGGCGCAGCGATAAGCGCCTGAATGAATTGAACGAAACTGGCATGCAATTGCTGGACCAGGTTGATCTGGCCGATTGTGCGCAAGAGCAGGCCGTGAATCTGCCCTACGGCCGCAAACGCGCGCTGGAGATCGCGACAACGTTGGCCATGGACCCTGAGCTTCTGCTGCTGGACGAGCCTACACAGGGCATGGGCCATGAGGATGTAGGCCGTGTCACGGCACTTATCAAGACCGCCAGCAAAGGTCGCACTGTTCTGATGGTTGAGCACAACATGAAGGTCGTGTCGTCGATAGCCGATCGAATCACGGTGCTGGCGCGCGGCGCCGTATTGGCCGAGGGAGATTACACGACGGTATCCCGCGACGCGGCGGTCATGCAAGCCTACATGGGCACCGGGTCGGACCAACTCGAAGAGGCGCAGCCATGACGAACGTGGTTGAAATATCGGGCCTGCACGCCTGGTATGGCGAATCGCATGTTCTGCACGGCGTTGAACTGAACGTGAAGCGGGGCGAGATTGCGACATTGCTGGGCCGCAACGGCGCGGGGCGCACCACGACCTTGCGCGCGATGCTGGGCTTGACGGGCACGCGCAAGGGGTCGCTGCGGATCAATGGTCAAGAGACGATAGACATGCCGACGCATCGCATCGCCCACCTGGGGATTGGATATTGCCCCGAGGAACGCGGCATATTCGCCGGGCTTTCTTGCGAGGAGAACCTGCTGCTGCCACCGCCCGTCGGGCCTGCAGGCGCGGGTATGCCGCTGGATGCGATCTACGAGATGTTTCCCAATCTGTATGAACGGCGTCGGTCACCCGGCACACGGCTGTCGGGAGGCGAGCAGCAGATGCTGGCCGTAGCCCGTATTCTGCGCAGCGGTGCGAGCCTACTGCTACTCGACGAGATTTCAGAGGGATTGGCACCTGTCATCGTCCAGGCGTTGGCACGCATGATTACCACGCTGAAGACCAAGGGGTACACCATCATCATGGTGGAGCAGAATTTTCGCTTTGCCGCGCCTTTGGCCGACAGTTTCTACGTCATGGAGCATGGACAGATCGTCAGGCGTTTCAGCGCCGTGGAGTTGCCTGGCATGCGGGACGAGCTCAACAGCCTGCTTGGAGTGTGAACGCCATGACTGAATTACTGGGAATACCCGTACAGGCGCTGCTTGGGCAATTGCTGCTGGGCTTGGTGAATGGATCTTTCTATGCCGTCCTTTCGCTGGGGCTGGCCGTTATATTCGGCCTGCTCAACATCGTCAACTTTGCGCATGGCGCCGTGTACATGATGGGCGCCTTTGTGGCATGGATGGGTTTGCGCTATCTGGGAATCGGATATTGGGTAATGCTGTTTGTGGCGCCGCTGATCGTTGGCGCACTGGGCATGCTGCTCGAGCGTACGCTGTTGCGGCGCCTGTATAAGCTCGATCACTTGTATGGCTTGTTGTTGACTTTCGGAATTACGCTGCTTATCGAAGGCCTGTTCCGCAGTCTGTACGGGGTTTCGGGGCAGCCATACGCCACGCCGGCGCTGTTGCAGGGGGGGGTCAACCTGGGTTTCATGTACTTGCCGCTGTATCGCGGCTGGGTCGTGCTGGCCTCATTGGCGATGTGCCTGGCCACCTGGGTCATTATCGAAAGAACCCGCCTGGGGGCATTGCTCCGGGCGGGCACCGAGAACCCCAGCCTGGTTGCGGCTTTTGGCGTGAATGTGCCGTTGATGGTCACGCTGACCTTTGGCTTTGGTGTAGCGCTCGCCGCGTTTGCGGGTGTACTGGCCGCCCCCATTCTGCAGGTTTCTCCATTGATGGGACAGAATCTGATCATTGTTGTGTTTGCGGTGGTGGTGATCGGCGGGATGGGTTCCATTCTGGGTTCTATTGCCACAGGCTTGGGCCTGGGTGTCATCGAAGGACTGACCAAGGTGTTTTGGCCGGAGGCCTCCAATACGGTGGTCTTCCTCATCATGATAGTGGTGCTGCTGGTGCGTCCGGCGGGACTGTTCGGGAAAGACAGATGAAACAAAAAAGTATGGCGTATCTTGCAGTCCTGCTGCTTCTGCCCTGGCTGCCCGCCTTGGGCGTCTATCCGGTCTTTGCCATGAAGGTAATGTGTTATGCCTTGTTCGCTTGCGCTTTCAACCTATTGCTCGGCTATACCGGCCTGTTGTCTTTCGGGCACGCGGCTTTTCTGGGTGGCGCCGCCTATGCGGCCGGCGTGGCACTGACTATGTGGGGTTTTTCTACAGTGCCCGGCATACTATTGGGCACGTTCGTAGCGGGTCTGATGGGTTTGGTCATGGGCGCCATGGCGATCCGCCGCAGTGGCATCTACTTCGCCATGATTACTCTGGCTATGGCGCAGATGGCGTTTTTTTACTTTCTGCAAGCCCCTTTTACTGGAGGCGAGGATGGCCTGCAGGGGATTCCACGAGGCAGTTTTCTGGGGATGGATCTGGCCGATGATACGAAGCTCTATTACCTGGTGCTTGCAATCTTCGTGCTGGGGTATGCATTCATCCTGCGCGTTGTGCATTCCCCATTCGGCCAGGTGCTGAAGGCGATTCGCGAGAACGAGCCCCGCGCAATCTCATTGGGTTATAGCGTGCATCGCTTCAAACTCATTGCATTTGTTTTGTCCGCGGCACTGGCGGGCCTGGCCGGGGCCACGAAAACTGTCGTCTTCGACTCCGCGACTTTGTCCGATGCAGCTTGGCACATGTCGGGCCTGGTAGTACTCATGACCCTGGTCGGCGGGTTGGGCACATTCATCGGCCCCGTGGTGGGGGCTGTCATCGTTGTCCTGCTTGAAGGCAAGGTTGGAGAGTTTGGCCAATTTCTTTACAGACTGACCGGATTGAGCTGGTTTCAAGGGCTGGGAGAATCCGTGACGATTGTGATCGGCCTGATCTTCGTGCTTTGCGTCCTGGCGTTCCGGCGGGGCGTGGTGGGCGAACTAGTGCATTGGCATGGCGCCCGCTCCCGCGGCTCGAGGCCCAGGCTGCGGAGCCGGTCTGCAGTGCAAAGGTAAGGATCCCGGCCCAGGCCGGGATCCTGCAGACATGCCCTTTTATGACTTCACATCGCTCAACGCCATTTCCCAATTCTGGACATTGCTGGTCCAGCCAAAGAAAGTTTCGATGTTGTAGAGGGTTGCCTGGAATGTGAAGGCCGGCCCCGCATGGGTGGTGGCGTCTTGCAGCAGGACACAAAAGTACTCCAGATGGTAAGCATCGCGCAGCGTGGATTCGACGCAGACATTGCTTGCAATCCCCGCGAAAATCAGCGTGCGGATTCCCCGCGCCCTCAGGGTGCTGTCCAGTGTGGAATTGAAGAATCCGCTGTAACGGGTTTTTGCCACCACGATGTCATCGGGCTGGGGCTGCAGCTCGTCCACCAGCGCGTAATCCCATCCCCCCTTGGCCAATAAGGTTCCGTCGATCTCGGCACGCTGGCGCATCACGCGCAGGGCATTGGATTTGTGCCAGTTTGGCGAGCCCGCGCCACCCGCTTCCACATAGCCGGCGTCCCATCCGTTCTGCAGATAAACAACTTGGACGCCCGCCGCCCGCGCTACCTCGAGCGCCCGCCTAGTCCCGGCCACGGCGTCTTGCGCAAGCGAAACGTCGAATCCGGCGGTTTCCATATAGCCGCCTTTCGATACATAGGCGTTCTGCATGTCGACGACGATCAAGGCCGTGGAGGCGGGATCGAAAAGCAGGTCCTGGGGTTGAGCCGCGAGTTGCGCGGACGCTTCGGATACATGGCTTGGCTTGCCCACAAGCTGGGCGTCGCTGGCCGGATTGGCTCTTTTATCAGGTTCTTTCATGTCATAAAACTCGGTGTTTAGTTAAAACAGCGCACTGGCCTTCCGTCAGCTAGCCTTCGGCATCCAGCTTATCCAGTCCGGCGGCGTCAATGCGCTGCTGCAGAACCTTGCGGCTCTCCATGATGAAGTCCCGGTATTGCTCCGACGTTTCGCTGAACAGATGTATGGACAGTGATTCAGCGGCGTACTTGATAAGATCGGGATCTTTGGCCGCTGTCTTGACCGCTTCAAAGATCTCTTTCTGAACCTCCTGCGATACGCCGGCTGGCGCGGCAATGCCCAGCGTGTAACCGGTGTCCAGATTGTCGTATCCGAGCTCGCGGAAAGTCGGCACATCCGGCGCATTGGACAAACGCTTTTCGCCCGATACGACGAGAACCTTTACCTGGCCCTTGTCAATGAATCCGATGCTGGACGGAATGATATTACCGAAGAGAATCTGTATCTCGCCGCCCAGCAGGCCCAGCATGGCCGGCCCTTGTCCCGCGAAGGGAACATGAACCATGTCCAGATCGAACTGTTTGGATATCCAGGAAAGGCCCAGGTTTGTCGAGTTGGCTACGCCATAAGAGCCGTAGAACGTATTGCCCCGATTCTTTTTGGCATATTCGATGAACTCCTGGAAAGAGTTGACAGGCGTCTTCGCGTTGACGAACAATGCGAACGGGCTCATCGCAAAACGCGTAATAGGCACCAAGTCCTTGTCGGGATCATACGAAAGACGGTTGTACAGCAAGGGATTCAACTGAAAGGTCGAATCGGAGGCGAAGAGCAGGGTGTAGCCGTCCGAGGGGGACCGGGCTACGAGCGATGCGGCAATAGACTCGCTGGCGCCAGGGCGATTATCGACGATGACTTTCTGATTCCATATTCCGGAAAGCTTTTGTGCCAGTGCCCTTGCCATGCTGTCCGTCCCTCCGCCGGGGGCGTAAGGCACGATCAAACGCACGGGCTTATCTGGGTACGAGGCGTTTTCCGCGACGGCGGCGCCCGTGAAAGTGAAACTCAGGATGGTAATCAGGCCAATCAGCCATTTTCTGTAAGGTATCATGCGTATCTCCTGCGTTGGATATTTGACGTTTAAGAATGATTGCCGACGGGTGTCGGAGCCATGAATTCAAAAAGAAGGGGACAGGCATGGGATCGTACGAGCCGGTGGTGGCACTGATGCGCGGCCTTGAGATCTTGCGATGCCTGAATGAAGAAGGAGCCGCCACGGTTGGGCAGCTTCATGCCAAGACGGGCATTGCCAAGCCCACTATCGTGCGTATTCTGGAAACCCTGATCCACTCCGGATATGTCCAGGCATTGGGGGCGGAGCGCAAGTACGCCGTCACCGCGGGCGTGCTTGCTTTGTCGAACGGATACGACGCCCAGACGCGTCTTCTCGATGTCGCATGTCCCATCCTGGACACCTACCGGCAAGCGTTGGGATGGCCAATTGAACTCGGTGTATTCGATACCGATACCATGGTTATCCTGAATACCAGCCGCGAGCCGGGGTTTTTGTCCATCAACCGCAAGCCGGGTTCCCGTGTTCCGGTATTGCGCACCGCGCTGGGCAGGGCATACCTGGCTGCGCTGGCCCCGGAAATACTGGACGCGATATTGCAGCGCCTGAAAGCCCGGCCTGATTCGGACTTCGATCTTGCCAGGCAGCCGGCACAGATGCGCGTCATCCTGTCGGATACCCGTAAACGGGGATACGCTGTCGCGAATACCGAGACGCTCAGCAATGGGCGCGCGCTGGCATGCGCCATAAAGCACGATGGCGTCCCGGTGGCGAGCGTCAATATTGTCGTCCATGTCTCGGCGATGTCGCTGGACGAATTTGAAAGGAAGTTTGGCGAGCCGATTCGGACTATTGCGCGGGAGATTGAGCAGGTCCTCTAGCGTATCGCGATTCCGAAGGATGCCTCCGCGGGGCGGCGCCATTCGATGGTTTCCCGGGCTATTCATGCTGGTTCCAGGATGCCAGTATTTCAGTGCTGGAATGTCCGCCCAGGGTCGGCGCCAGCCTTCGTATACTTCCGGGGGTGCGGGAAAAGGCGACGGGGATGCCCAAGGTTTTCATGCCGCCTTCCGTTTCATGCTTCACAGCCTGGAACAGCCCGATCGCCCGCAAGTGTTCGTCGTCAAGCAAATCGTCCAGGGTATTCACTGAAGCGTGAGGAATGTCCTCGTCCGCCAACAGCGCGAGCCATTGCTCCGTGGTTTTGCCGGCAACGATCTGCGCAAGGATCTGATACAGGGCATCGATTTCCTGGCTGCGGAGGGCAGGCTCGCCAACCCGTTCCTGCTGCGCGATTTCCGGGCGGCCGGCGACGATGAAGAAGCGCTGCCATTGGCCGGTCGTATAGGGCAGCAGCGCGATATAGCCATTGCTCGTCCTGTACGGGCGGCGGTGGCTGGACAGCAGGCGCGCATAGCCCATGGCGCCCGACGGGGGCGAGAACACTTCTCCGGTCATGTGTTCGAGCAAATTGAACGCAGCCATCGTCTCGAACATCGGGACCTCAATGGCTTGCCCTTTTCCCGAACGTTCCCGCTCGAACAGCGCCATCGCGATAGCGTTGACGACAGTCAGGCCGGCGATCTTGTCCGCGATGATGGACTTGACGTAGGCTGGCTCGCCGCTAACCGGGTCGGCCTGAATCGACGCCATGCCGCTCATGGCCTGGATGATGTCGTCGTATGCGGGCCTGCCCGCGTAGGGGCCGTTCTCGGAGAATCCATAGGCGCCGCAGTAAATCAGCCTGCTGTTGAGTAATTGCAGACGGTCATAGTCCAGACCCAGTTTTTTCATGGCTTTGGGCCGCAGGCTATGCACCAATACATCGGCATGCTCGACCATGCTTAGCAGCTCGGCTACGCCGTCTGGGTCTTTCAAATTGAGCGCGACACTGCGCTTGTTCCGGTTGAAGTTCAAGAAAGTGCTGCTCATGCCGGGGCTGCGGCCCGCCGCCGAGTATCGGAATGCGTCGCCCTGAGGGGACTCCACCTTGATGACATCGGCGCCCATGTCGCCCAGTGTCTGGGTTGCCAAAGGGCCCATGGCAATAGAGGTCAGATCAATGACGCGTACGCCGGCCAAGGGGCCGCCGGGCGAGGATTCAGCCCCCTCGATTTTGTGCGGGCTGCAACCTCTGAGTTCGATCGACATGATTTACGGGGTCTTCCAGAATATAGTCATTTCATCTAATGAAACATCATTTCAATTATTTTAGGGCAGATGCTAAGGAATGAACATTAAGGGTTTACCCGCGACTTGTGAGGGAGAGTGGCTCGGGGTAGTCGACGAGCCGCATGCAAAAAAACACAGCCTGACCGCATTCTCACGCTTTCAAGACGCCGTGCCTGGCGCTGGATAGAGCGAAGGTTGAGCACGCCGCCATTCCTGGCTTTATCGGGGAGGCAAGGCCACAACTGCTTGAGCGCGACGCTTGTGGACAATCCGGGGGATTGTCCACCGCGCGAGTTTTGTGGCCGCCCCGATAAAGCCAGGAACGGCGGGCAATCCCGGCGCAGCCGGGATCGTGCGATCTGAGCGGCATCCAGCGCCAGGCACGGCGTCGGTCAAGAACGAAAACCCGAACATGGGCCACGACCCACGGCGCCGGTCAAGAACGAAATCAGCCCAGCCTGGCCAACTGATCCTTCACCTTGGCCAGCGTTTCGCCAAACTGCGCCACGCGGCTTCTTTCTTGTTCGACCACGGCTGCGGGCGCGCGCTCGACGAAGCTGGCATTCGACAACTTGCCGTTCGCCTTGGCAATTTCATTCTGCAGCCGTTCGACCTCTTTACCCAGGCGAAGCCGCTCCGCCTCGACATCGACTTCCACATGCAGCATCAACTGAGTAGCGCCGACAATCTGTACCGGCGCACCTACATCGGGCAACCGATCCACAATATCCACACCTTCCAGCTTGGCCAGCGCGCTCAAGTACAGGCTGTTGGCCTCCAGGACCTTGCGATCGCCCTGGGCAATGAGCGGAACCCGCTGCGCGGGCGATAGGCCCATCTCACCGCGTAGTGCGCGCACGGCCTCCACCTGCGCCTTGAGCTCGGCCACTTGGGCCTCGGCCTGCTCGTTGAGCAGACCGCGGTCCATCCGGGGGTAGGGCTGTATGCACAGGCTGCTTGTGTCGCCAGCCTGGCGCTTGCCCGCCACCACCGAAACTTTCTGCCAGAGTTCTTCAGTGATGAAAGGAATGATGGGGTGTGCCAGGCGCAAAATGGCTTCCAGCACCCGGATGAGAGTGCGGCGCGTGCCCAATTGGGCAGCCGGCGCGCCGTGCTGGATTTGAACCTTGGCCAGCTCGACATACCAGTCGCAGTACTCGTTCCACACAAAGTGGTAGATCGCATTGGCGATATTGTCGAAACGGTAATCGGCAAAGCCGCGTTCGACGTCGCCTTCCAGGCGTTGCAACTGGCTGATGATCCAGTGATCGGCAAACGACAGTTCGGGCGTGATGGTGCTGCCATGCAGCGCATGGCCCTCGGTATTCATCAGGACGAAGCGCGAGGCATTCCACAACTTGTTGCAGAAATTACGATAGCCTTCGCAGCGCTTCAAATCGAAATTGATGTTGCGCCCAAGCGTGGCGTACGCGGCCATGGTGAAGCGCAGGGCATCCGTGCCATAGGCGGGAAAGCCGTCGGGATAATCCTTGCTGGTTTTCTTGCGGATGCTGGCGGCCTGTTTGGGATTCATCAGGCCGCTGCTGCGCTTTTCAAGCAGGGCGTCAAGGGCAATGCCGTCGATCAGGTCCACGGGGTCGATGGTGTTGCCTTTGGACTTGCTCATCTTCTTGCCGTCCATGTCACAGACCAGGCCGTGCACATAAACGGTTTCGAAGGGAACCTTGCCCGTCATGTGCATGCTCATCATCACCATGCGGGCAACCCAGAAAAAGATGATGTCGAAACCGGTGACCAACACGCTGGAAGGCAGATAGCGATCGAGGTCGGGAGTTTGCTCGGGCCACCCGAGGTCGGTGAAGGGCACCAGGGCGGAAGAAAACCAGGTGTCGAGCACGTCGGGGTCGCGCGTGAGCGGACCGCTGACACCGGCCGCCTCGGCTTGCCGGCGGGCGTCGGCCTCGCTGCGGGCGACGAAGATCTGCCCATCATCGGAATACCAGGCGGGAATCTGGTGGCCCCACCAGAGCTGACGTGAAATGCACCAATCCTGGATTTTTTCCAGCCACTGATTGTAGGTGGTGGTCCAGTTTTCCGGATAGAACTTGATGCGGCCATCGGCCACGACTTCCAGGGCGACATCGGTAATGCTTTTGCCCGGATGCAGCGTATCGGCCGGCGCGGGTTTGCTCATGGCGACAAACCATTGGCTGGTCAGCATGGGTTCGATGACGGTACTGGTGCGATCACCGCGCGGAACCATGAGTTTGTGCGGCTTGACGCCGTGCAGCACGTCCAGCGCGGTCAGGTCGTCGACGATTTTCTTGCGGGCTTCGAAGCGGTCGAGGCCGCGATAGGGCGCGGGCGCGTCGTCGGAGATTTTGGCGTCCAGAGTCAGGATGCTGATCATGTCCAGGCCATGACGCTGCCCGACCGCATAGTCATTGAAATCGTGCGCGGGCGTGACTTTGACGACCCCGGTGCCGAATTCGCGGTCGACGTAGTCGTCGGCGATGATGGGGATCTGCCGCCCTACCAGGGGCAGCTCGACAGTGGCGCCGATCAGCTGCGCATAGCGTTCATCTTCGGGATGCACCATGACGGCGACGTCGCCCAGC
>JBATWU010000026.1:0-62969 GCA_049672825.1 Pusillimonas sp. | reverse complement strand
TTCCGGGTCTGCCGCCGCCAGCCCCGGAGCGCCGGCAACAGCAGGTACCGAGGCGTCCGCCACGGGGCAGCCGCCGCAGGCCGGCACAAGCCAGCCCTGATCCCTCGTCGAATCCGGTTCTTTTGGGCCGGTTTTTTTTGTCTGGCGAGTCCGGATGTCATGCAAGCCGTGAGGTGGACGGCAGGCGAAAGATATTACAAGGACTGCTTGTTCTTGCCGGCCGCGGGCGCCGGTTGAGGCTCAGCGACTTGTCAGGGTTGTAACGACGTGGGTGCAAATTGCATCAGGCGGGCGCAGTGCGGCGCACTTCGATATAGAATCACAGAATGCGAGTTCTAGTTATCGAAGACGACACCACGCTGGGCCATGCCCTGCAGGAATTCCTGGCCGAGCAAGGCTATGCGGTTGATTGGCTGGCCGACGGCGATCAGGTACCGGGCGCCGTCTCGGGCCAAAGCTACGATCTCCTCTTGCTTGATCTCAATCTGCCGGGCGCAAGCGGCCTGGACATCCTGCGCAAGCTGCGCGCCGCGGGCGAACAGGTTCCCGTGCTGATCCTGACAGCGCGCGACGGTCTTGAAGACCGCGTGGCCGGGCTCGATGCGGGGGCCGACGACTACGTTACCAAGCCTTTCGAGCTGGCCGAGCTGGCCGCTCGCGTTCGTGCCTTTGGCCGCCGCCGCGCCGGCCAGGCCCAGCCATTCATCGAGGCCGGCCCCTTGCTGTTCGATTCCGTCGGGCGCGAGGTTCGTGTCAATGGCGAAAGGCTGTCGCTGTCGGTGCGCGAACTTTCGGTGCTCGAAATGCTGATGGGGCGGGCGGGCCGTGTCGTGACCAAGCGCCAGATCGTCAATTCACTGTCAGCCTGGGATGCCGATTTCAGCGAGAATGCGGTCGAAGTATATGTGTATCGCTTGCGCAAGCGGCTCGAGGGCACCGGCGCCAGCATACAAACGGTCCGCGGCTTCGGCTACCTTCTCGATGTGGAAAGTGCTGCATAAACTTCGCGCGGCTTTTCCGCCGCGGGGCTCCCTGGCCCGACACTTGGTGCTCCGTCTTTTTCCCGCCGTCATCGTGCTGGTGGTGCTTGATTTAAGCGCCACCTGGGTCATGACACGCAAGATCAGTTTCGACGCCTGGCTGCTGCGCGATATTTTCTGGACGATGATCTTCAGTCAGGTAGTGCTGGTGTCGATTTTTGCCTGGGTGCTGATTTCCGGCGTTCGCTCGGGCCTGGCTTCCATCAATCGGCTGTCGCACGAAATCAGCCAGCGTTCGGTGGACGACTTGCAGCCGCTTGACATGGCGGGCCTGCCCACAGAGGTGGCGCCATTGGTTGCGCATTTTAATGATTTGTTGCTGCGGCTGGATGACTCCGTGCAGGCGCAGAAACGCTTTATTGGGCACGCCGCCCACCAGTTGCGCACGCCGCTCACGGGGCTGAAGCTTGAGTCTGAACTGATGCTGACCCGCAACTTGCCCGACGATGTCCGGGAGCGGGCCGAGCGCATCAAAATGGTCAGCGACCGCATGATACGGCTGGGACAGCAGTTGCTGGTGTTGGCCAAGGCCGATTCCAGTACCCGGCCGCAAGACAGTTTCGCACGTATGGACTTGTGTGAATGGGTGCGGGTCAGCGGCGCGGAATGGATCCCTACCGCCCGGGCCAAGCATATCGAGCTGGCATTGGTCGCACCCGACGAGCCGGTCTGGGTCGACGTGGATGCGCTGCTGCTGGAAGAACTGCTCAGCAATCTGATAGACAACGCCTTGCGCTATGGCGTCGGCGCCACAGCCATCACGCTCAGGGTGGCGGCCAATCCGCCCTCGCTGTCCGTGGAGGACAACGGTCCCGGCATTGACGACAAGGATGCCGAACGGGTGTTCGAGGCATTTTACCGTTCGCCGCGCGCGGATGCGGGCGGCTCGGGGCTGGGCCTGGCGATTGTGCGCGAAATCGCGCGCGCGCATGGCGCCTGGTGGAACCTGGTCAGCCGGCCGGCATTCGCCGGCACCCGGATTACTGTTGTGTTTCCGGGGCCGCGTATTGGGGCCAGGTTGACCAGGCAAGACTGACGCTTGCCGCTACCTCTTGCTTATTGCGTTGTGCCGGTGCCGGGCAAGGGGGCGGGAAGCGTGCTGGGCAAGGGCGTGGGCGTCACTGGCGGCAGGCTTGACTCGGGCGCCGGAGTGGGGCCGCCGGGAATGGTGATGGTGGTTTCGCGCAGCACCCCGCCGCCGCCTATGCTGCCCTGGGTCGTGGTGCTTTGCGTGGCGCTGTTTTGCCCCGACATTTGCAGCAGGCAGTCGTCGCGTTCGCCGGCTGGCAGGGAATCGCAACGCTTGGTCTGATTCTGATCATAGGCCTGGTTGCCGCTTGCCAGGCGGTTGCGACGGGCTTCGTCGCGCGCGGCGCCTGCTTCCTGCAGGCAGGTGGCCTTGTCCTGGTTGGTTTGGCCGGTATTGCAGCGCTGCACATCCAGATTGTAGCGGGCCGAGATATCGGCCTCGGAGGCGCCGCTGCCCGCCGCGTAGGCCGCCGGTGCGGCAAGCAAGGCGCCCAGTGCGCAGGCGGCCAGCAGGCGGTGGGTTGTGGTGGTCGATCGAGTATGCATCATATACGTACTCCTTTTTTACTTGGTGCTCGAACCTTCCCGTTTGCAAGAAGGGTTGAAGACCAGTATATAAGGCTGACGGGCAGCCGTTGTAAGGGAGTATTTCAGGCTGCGGTGCGTCACGAGCCGGATCAGATCGCTTCCTTTTCCGCCCTTGCCTCTTGATCGTGGGGAAGATCGGCAATGGGGCCTTGTTGCGCCAGCCTTTCTTCTTCGCGCGCCTGGCGCTTGATGGCCGCGCGCATCAGCAGCGTGGCTGTCACGGGCGAGGTGATGACCAGAAATACCGTGATCAGTATTTGATGGACGACCACGCGCTGCTCCAGCGTGGAGGAAATCAGGATGGAGGCCACCAGCACGCAGAATACGCCCAGGGTATTGCCCAGCGTGGGTGCGTGTATACGGGAGTAGAAGCTGGGCAGGCGCAGCAGGCCCAGCGAGCCGGTAAGCGTCAATACGCCGCTGATGACCAGCAGCAGGGCCACCGGAATCGATATCCAGACGGGCAGGGTGTCGATCATGGTTCTATGACCTCGCCGCGCAGGAGGAATTTGGCCATGGCCACCGAACCCACGAAACCAAACAGGCTGATCAGCAGGGCGATGTCGAAGTACAGGCTGGAATTGAACTGCAGCCCCAGCACCAGGAGTATCAGCATGCCGTTGATGTACATCGTGTCCAGTGCAAGCACCCGGTCGGCCGCCGCCGGTCCACGCAGCATGCGCAGCGCGGCGAAGGACAGGCTCAGTACAAAACAACCCAGCGCAAAGGTGGCTGACCAATATACAAGGTAGTTCATTCGAAAATCTCCATCAGGGGGCTCTCGTAGCGCTGCTGTATGGTTTCAAACCATTCCGCTTCGTCTTGCAGATCCAGCACGTGCAGGGTCAGCAGGCCGTCTTCTTCGGAATAGTCCGACCAGACTGTGCCCGGCGTGTAGGTGACGATGCAGGCCAGCGCCGCCAGCCCGTGTGCATCGCGTATGCGCAAGGGAATTTTAATGAAGCCGGGCGCGGCATTGGCGCGTGCTCCCAGCCAGATGATGCGTGCCACGGCGATGTTCGACTTGGTGATGTCGATGGCGACGTGTGCGCACAGCCGCAGCACGGTGGGCAGATGCTTGGGAGATGAACGTAGCGGACGCAGTGCAGAGGCGGCCCAGGCCAGCAGGGCGGCCAGGATGGCGCCCAGAACGATTTGCCCGGGCGATAGCGAGTCGTTCAACAGCAGCCATACGGCCAGCAGCGCTGCGGGCAGGATCAGCAAGTTCAGATAGCGTTTCATGGAATGACTCCCGGCGTCACTGCCCGCTCGGGGCTTTGCGTCAGTACGGCATTGACGTAGGACGAGGGGCGGTCCAGGTAGCTGGCGGTTTGCTCCATGTGATGCATGACGGGCCCGGCCCAGAAGGCCAGCGCGACGGTGGCCAGTATCAGCAGGCCCACGGGCGCGGCTTCGCTGATGCGCAGGCGCGGCGTGATGCTTTCTTCGGCGCTCCAGAACAGGCGTATGCCGGTGCGGCTAAGGGCGATGATGCCGGCCAGCCCGGACGCCAGCATGCCCACGACCAGGGACCATGCGGCAAAAGAGGGCGAGTCGGTGGCCGAAGTCTGCAGGGCGGCCGATAGCAGCGAGAACTTGGCGATGAAGCCGGAAAGCGGCGGCAGGCCGATGATCAGCAGCGCGCAGGCGCCGAAAGACATGCCCAGAAAGGCCATGGCGGCGGGGATGGCCACGCCCACGACATCGTCGGAGCGGTCAGCCGGTTCGGGATCTTCCAGGTCGAAGGCTTCCAGGCTGACGGCCAGCACGTCGGCGCCGAAGGACTGGGTGCGCTCGACCAGCTCCAGCAGCATGAACAGGGCGCCCAGGGCCAGCACCGAACTGACCAGATAGAACAGGGCCGGCCCGGTCAGTGTCACGCCGGGCATGCCCAGCGCGGCGAACAGAGTTCCCGACGACATGATGATGCAGTATCCGGCCTGGCGCTCGGCCTGCGGGGCGGCCAGCAGGCCTATCGTGCCGAAAACGAGTGTGGCCATGCCGGCGGGGAACATCCATTCGCCGCCAAAGGCGGCCGGGGCGCCGGTGGGCAGAAGCAGGGATCCGATGCGCAGCAGGGAATAGATGCCCACTTTGGTCATGATGGCGAAAATGCCGGCGACCGGCGCGCAGGCGTTGGCGTAGGCCGACGGAAGCCAGAAATTGAGCGGCCAGGCGGCAGCCTTGATCAGGAAGGCGATGCCCAGGATGGCCGCGCCCGATTCAAACAGCCGCCTTTCGGCGCCCGCCAGTTGTCCCGCCCGCAAGGCCAGGTCGGCCATGTTCAGGGTACCGGTAACGCCGTAGATCAGCGCCATGGCGATCAGCAGCAGAAAGGACGCCAGCAGGTTCACGACAATATAGTGCAGGCCCGCCGCGACGCGGGCGCGGCCCGAACCGTGCAGCATCAAGCCATAGGAGGCCGCCAGCAGCACTTCGAAGAAGACGAACAAATTGAACAGGTCGCCGGTCAGGAAGGCGCCATTCAGGCCCATGAGCAAAAACTGAAACAGCGGGTGGAAGTGCGCGCCCGCGCGATCCCAGCGGGCGGTGGCGAAGACCCAGGTCGCGGCGCCCAGTACCGCCGTCAATACCAGCATGATGGTCGAGAGGCGGTCGACCACGGCGACAATGCCAAACGGAGCCGGCCAGTCGCCCAGCAGATAAACGCCTACGCCGTCGGGCCAGTTGCTGGGTATATATCCGGCCGACAGACAGAACAGCGTAATGGCGCAGTAGATCTGGGCGGCAATCGAAATAAAGCTGAGTGTCAGCCGGGCGCGGCGGTGCGAGTCGCTCAGCAACAGCATGAGCGCCCCCGCCACCAGGGGCACGGCAACGGGAAGAATGGGTAGATGCTGCAGCCATTCGTTCATTTATGGCGCTCCCTTCCGTCGACGTGGTCGGTGTCGGACAGGCCGCGCGAGGCCAGCAAGACCACAAGGAACAGGGCGGTGGTGGCGAAACCGATCACGATGGCGGTCAGGACCAGCGCTTGGGGCAGCGGGTCGGCGTATTGGGCGGCGTTGGCGGCCCAGTCAGTGTTGATGACGGGCGGCGCGCCCAGCGTGATCCGGCCCATGCCGAAGATGAACAGATTGACCGCGTACGAGATCAGCGTCAGGCCCATAATGACTTGAAAGGTTCGAGGCCGCAGCAGCAGCCATATACCCGATCCGGCGAGTACACCTATGGCAATGGCTAGAACGATTTCCATCAGGGGGTGTTTCCTTGGGGATGGGCTGCGGGCGCAGCGGCGCCCGCAGCCGGTTTGCGATACAGCCTGAGCGACTGGTGGGCCAGCGCGACAAGCATGAGGACGGTGGCGCCCACGACCAGCATATATACGCCTATGTCGAACAGCAGCACGCTGGAAACATGAATGTGGCCAACCATCGGCAGTGCGAGGTCCCAGCTGATGGCCGCGAGGAATGGCTTGGCGGCCCACCATACCGACATGGCGGCGGTACCGGCGGCCAGCAGGCCAAAGGCGATCCAGTACTGAGGATGAATACGCGGCCGCGCCTCGACCCAGATGACGCCGCCCACCATGTACTGCAGGATGATGGAGGTGGCCATGATCAAGCCGCCCACGAATCCGCCGCCCGGCAGGTTATGGCCGCGTATCAGGAAGTACAGCGAGATCAGCGCAGCCACGGGCAGCAGCAGGCGCACCAGCACGGCAGGAACCTTCATTACGCCGTCCGGAATCAGTGCCTTGGGATCCGGTTCCGCGAACTTGTCGAGCAGCCTGCCGTGGGTGGGCGGTTTTCGGCGCGCCTTGGGCAGGGTCATGCTTTCGGGTGGCGGACGGAAACGCCGCAGCAGGGCGTAGACGGTCAGCGCCACGATGCCCAGCACGGTAATTTCGCCAAAGGTATCAAAACCGCGGAAGTCGACCAGGATGACGTTGACCACATTGGCCCCTCCGCCCAGCGGCAGGGATTGTTCGACAAAGAAGGATGAAATGCCGGCCGGATGCGGGCGCGTGAGCACGGCGTAGGCAATGACCGACAGCCCGGCGCCGCTGATGATGGCGATGATCAGGTCGCGAAAGCGCCGCACGAAGGCCTGCAGCTTGTTTTGCAGCACGGGCTGTTCGTCGTCGCCTTCGACGCGAGGCGGCAGCCAGCGCAGGCCCAGCAGTATCAGCACAATAGTAACCACCTCTACCGCCAGCTGGGTCAGCGCCAGGTCGGGCGCCGACAGCCAGGCGAAGGTCAGGGCGGTGACCAGCCCCGCACCGCCCGAAAGCAGCAGGGAAACCGCCCGGTGGTATTTGGCCTGCCGCGCGGCGCCTATGGCGCAGGCCGCGCCCGCCACCCACATCAGGGCGAAGAAGGGGTTGATGGGCGTGGATATTTCAGGCAACAGCCAACCGCCCCGCAGCAGCGGCAGCATGGCCACGAAGAAGGTGCACAGGACGATCAGCAACAACTGGGGCTGCAGCCTGGGCGAGCGGGCCCAGGCAAGCAGAAAGTCGGCCAATGCGTCCAGGCCTTCAAGTACCAGGTCGAAGGTCCGCCGGCCATCGAAGCGATAGATGAGTGGTGCCTTGCCCGGCCTGCTGCGGTGCCGGTGACGCAATAGCCACAGCAGGAAAATGCCGCCGCCCAGCGCCAGAAAGCTCATGGCCAGGGGCAGGTTGAAGCCGTGCCATACGCGCAAATCGTATGCGGGAGTTTCCGTTCCCAGGATGGAGACTGCCGCTGTATGCAGGAAGGGGCCTACCGTGAGGCCGGGCAGGGTGCCGACGACCAGGCAGGTCAGTACCAGGATGGCGCTGGGTATCAGCATGCGCAGTGGCGGTTCGTGGGGCGCGCGCGGCAAGTCGCGCGGCGGGGGGCCGAAAAATACTTGGATGACGAAGCGCAGCGAATAGGCTACGCTGAAGGCGCTGGCAATCACGGCCGCAATGGGCAGCCCATAGCGGCTGAAGCTGTTGCCGCTGGCGAATACGGTTTCGGCAAAGAACATTTCCTTGGAAATGAAACCGTTCAGCAGCGGCACGCCGGCCATGGATGCGGCGGCCACCACCGCCAGCGCGGCGGTGATCGGCATGCTTCGATACAGGCCCGACAGGCGGCTCAGGTCGCGTGTGCCGGTTTCGTGGTCGACGATGCCGGCGGCCATGAACAGCGAGGCCTTGAAGGTGGCGTGGTTGACCATATGGAACAGCGCGGCAACCAGCGCCAGCTTGCTGTTCATGCCCAGCAGCAGCGTGATCAGGCCCAGGTGGCTGATGGTGGAATAGGCAAGCACTCCTTTCATGTCCATCTGGAAGGTGGCCGCATAGGCGCCCAGCACCAGAGAGCACAGGCCGGCCCCGCCGATAATGTAGGCCCATTCGTCGGTGCCCGCCATGATGGGCCAGAAGCGTGCCAGCAGGAAGACACCCGCCTTGACCATGGTGGCCGAGTGCAGATAGGCGGACACCGGCGTGGGGGCCGCCATGGCGTTGGGCAGCCATACATGGAAGGGAAATTGGGCGCTTTTGGTCAGTGCGCCCAGTGCGATGAGCACCAGGATGGCGGTGTACCAGGGATGGGTGCGAATGAGATCGCCCGAGGCCAGGACGACGTCAAGATCGTAGCTGCCGACCACGTGGCCCAGCATGAGCATGCCGCCCAGCAAACAAAGGCCGCCGGCGCCGGTAATGGTCAGCGACATCCGCGCGCCGCGGCGCGCGTCCAGTCGGTGGTGCCAATAGGCAATCAGCATGAAGGATGAAAGACTGGTCAGCTCCCAGAACACGACCAGCTGGATCAGATTGCCCGAGAGCACGACACCCAGCATGGAGCCCATGAAGGCCAGGAAGAAGGAAAAGAAGCGCGGCACCGGGTCTTGCGGCGACAGGTAATAGCGCGCGTACAGCACGATCAGCGCGCCCATGGTCGCGATGATCATGGAAAACAGCCACGAGTAGCCGTCCATGCGCAGGGTGAAATCCACCCCCAGGCTGGGCATCCAGGGGATGACGGTTTTGACGACATGGCCGTCGAAGATGCTGGGAAACTGAACGAAGACCAGGATGCTGCACGTGACGGCGACGAATCCCGCCAGCCAGGCCTCTAGCTTTCGCGCATTTGAAGGCAGCAGCGCAGCAATAATGCTGCCTGCAAAAGGCAGGACTAGGATGAATACAAGCGACATCTGATGCGGGTGGAGTTGAGTTTGTATGAATCTAGGCCTAATAATACGATATGTTTCGTTCAGCTTTGGGAAAGCCGGGCAAAAGCAATTGTGTTCTTGCTTGACCTAAGTCAAAAAAAAATTCATGTTAACCCGGACAATAGCGTATACGGCACAGTGTTGCGCCGTATGCGCTCAAGGGCGCCTGCAGCAGCATCAATCGGAGAACATTCATGGGCGCCCAGCATCCCGCAGTCAGCGACAGTACGGTTTTTTTTCCCGATATCGAAATTTCCGAAGACCTGGTCCGGCGATTCGATAGTTCGGGGCCGCGTTACACATCGTACCCCACCGCCGACCGCTTCAATGCCCAGTTCACTGAAGTTGACTACCTTGCCTATCTGGGGCAGCGCGTCACGGCCGCCAGCAACCCGCTGCTGTCGGTTTATGCTCATCTGCCATTTTGCGAATCGCTCTGTTACTTCTGTGCCTGCAACAAGATCATTACGCAGGATCATGGCCGTTCGGCCGAGTATCTGCGCTACCTGGACAAGGAAATGGCGCTTGCCGCCAGCCATTTGGGCAAAGACAGAAAAACCGGGCAACTGCACCTGGGCGGCGGCACGCCCACTTTCCTGAGCGCGGCCGAGCTGGCCCAGCTCATGGCGACTCTGCGGCGCCATTTCGAATTCACGCCCGATGCCGAGCTGGGGGTCGAGATCGATCCGCGTACGGTCAACGATGATACCTTGGGCATGCTGGCGGGGCTGGGCTTCAATCGCACCAGCTTTGGCGTACAGGATTTCGATCCGGCCGTCCAGGCCGCGGTCAATCGCATCCAGCCGCTCGATATGGTGGAAACCGCCCTGAACGCCAGCCGCAAGGCGGGCTTCCAGTCCGTGAATATCGATCTCATCTACGGCCTGCCCAAACAGACGCTGGCCAGCTTCGATCGCACGCTCGACGAAGTGCTGCGCCTGGCGCCCGACCGCATCGCCCTGTACAACTACGCGCACCTGCCCGCCCGCTTCAAGGCGCAGCGGCTGATCAAGGCCGAAGACCTGCCCACAGCCGAAGCGCGTTTGCAGATATTTCTGATGTCCATGCGCAGGCTGCTCGGGGCCGGCTATGTGTACATCGGGCTGGATCACTTTGCCAAGCCGGACGATGAACTGAACAGAGCTCGGCTCGATAAAAGCCTGCATCGCAACTTTCAGGGCTATACCACCCGGGCCGACTACGACCTGATCGGCTTTGGCGTGTCGGCCATCGGCAAAGTGGGGCGGTCGTACAGCCAGTCGGTCCGGTCGGTCAATGCCTACTATCGGCATCTGGACGAAGGCCGGCTGCCCATAGAAAGAGGCTTCGAGCTAACAGACGACGACGTGCTGCGCCGCCAGATCATCATGACCTTGATGTGCAGCATGCCGCTCGATTACCAAAGTATCAAACAGGCGCACGGCATTGATTTTTCCTGTTATTTCAAGGCCGAGCTCGATCGCCTGGCGCAATTCGAAGAGGCGGGCCTGCTGATCAAGGATGAGAACAGCCTGCGCATCACGCCAAAAGGGCGCTTGTTTGTGCGCGCCATTGGTATGGTGTTCGACAAGTATCTGGGCCTGCCTACGGTATCGACCTATTCCAAGCTGATCTAGCTTGGGCCAGGATCGAAGGCCGGCGCGAACGCCGTCGATAAGCCTTATTGCCGGGTGTCGTTCAGGCCTTGTTGCGCGGGCAGTGTTTTCATCCTGAGTAAGTATATGGTGACGCCTATGCCCGGAATCAGCAGCAGCGGGCGCACCCAGGGCAGGGGGACGTACCAGGCGGAAAAAGCCAGGGACGCCCACATGATGGTCAGGGCCACGATCTTGGTGCGCAGCGGAATGCCCCGCCCCGCCTGCAGATCCGCCAGGTAGGGCCCCAGTACGCGGTTGGCCAGCAGCCAGCGGTGCAGGCGTTTGGATCCGCGCAAATAGCAGGCCGAGGCCAGCAGCAGGAACGGTGTAGTGGGCAGCAGTGGCAGGAATATGCCCAGAATGGCCAGAATCAGGGCCAGTGTCCCGGCGATGTTGAACAGGATTTTGATCACTGGGTCGTTAGGGTGTGGGGTTGGCGCTGCCTGAAGGCAATTTGCCCGGCAGGGGTATCGTTACAGGATTCTAGCAATATGGCAACTAGCAAGACACGCATGCAGGACTTTCTGGCGAAGCTGCCCTTGTTCAATGAACTATCGGCGCACGAGCTCGACATCCTGGCCACCGGGACCACCGAGGTACAGCTTGCCCGCGGAGAAATGGTCTTTCATCGAGGCGATCCCTGCGTGGGTTTCCATACGGTGGTCTACGGGCAGATCAAGCTGATGTTCGTGTCGCCCATGGGGGGCGAGAAAGTGGTGCGGCTGATCGGGCCGGGCGATAGCTTCGGCGAAGCGCTGATGTTTCTGGACAAGGCCTATATCGTGTCGGCCCAGGCCCTGGCCGATACCATGCTGCTGCATGTGGACAAATCGGTGCTGTTGGCCGAACTTGCCCGTCAGCCCGAGTTTGCGCGCAAGATGCTGGCCGGCCTGAGTCAGCGCCTGCACAGCCTGATGAGCGACGTCGAGGCGTATTCGCTGCGATCCGGCACGCAGCGCGTCATTGGCTACCTGCTGAAAGACGGACACTGCCAGGATGGCCGGCAGTTCCGTCTGGAGACCAGCAAGACCGTCATCGCCTCGCGCCTGAATCTGACGCCCGAGCATTTCTCGCGCATATTGCACGACTTGTGCGCGCATGAATTCATCGCGGTCAAGGGGCGCGAAGTCACCATTCTTGACGTGGCCAGGCTCAGCGAGTATCGGGGCTAGCCAGCGCCCGGGCGATGTCCCGCCGGGCGCGCCGGAACAGCCTGAGTGCCTGCGCCATATTCCAGATCAGCCAGGCGGCCGACGCCGCCAGGGCCAGGCCCGCCGCATGCGTGAAGGGCATGGGCCGCAGGCTGGCCGCCACGAGCAGCAGCAGGGCCAGCAGATGCGGCCAGAACTGTCGTGACGCGACGTGGTCGGGAATGATGTCCCTGGCTTTGGGCACCGCCCGCAGCGCGATGTCCAGGTCCTTATGCAGGTGGTACCACAGCAGGAAGGGAATGATCTTGTACAGCATGCCGTTGATGGCGGACCAGGAAAAACCCACGATGAACAGCACACCCAGCGTGATGGAAAAATCGCCCCGGCCAGAGATGTGCAGCAACCATGCTGGCGCGCAGGCGGCCAGACTGATCATGGCCGTGCGCCAGAACAGCGTGGTGGTGTCGGCCTGGGGGCGCTTGCGTGTCCAGAGCAACTGAAAGGTGATGGCGGCAAACAACAGATAGGCCGCCATCACCAGCACGGCAATGGCGCGGCCCGTTTCCCACTGTATAGGGCTTCTGGCGTACAGATTCACGCTGAACGCCGCCAACAGCACGAAAATGGCCGGCGTCAGCCAGCGGGTGAGATGCCTGGGATACAGTTCGGTCACCTGGAAAATGGGAATCACCTGGTAGGCCATGCCTATTAACAGCAGCCCCACCCAGCCCAGCAGCCCCCACATTGCGTGCAGGTTGGTCATTTGTCTGGAAAGCGGCAGCCACCCGGCCCAGCCGGCCGCCAGCGCCACACCTATGGCGGCGGTTGCCGCCAGCGCCGCCATGGCGTAGCGGGTGGCGGCCAGGATTTCGCCGGCGCCCTTGGTGGTTTGCCTGCGGTACCTCCACAAACCGCCGGTGCAGGCCAGCACCAGCCACAGCAGGGCGCCGCCCAGCAGCACGGCGGCCAGCACAAACAGCCACGCCCGGCCGGCAAGAAAGCCCGCCGCCAGCGTCAGCGTGCCCAGGCTCAGCAGGGCATGTACGCCTGTCGAGCTTGCGCGCGGCGCCAGTACGTTGATGCCGGTCGCCACCGGCAGTATCTGCATCAGGGCGCCAGCCATGGCGCTGGCCAGCGCGCCCAGTGTAAACAAATGGGTGAGCGCCAGCGTGGACGCCGTCCAGCGCGAGACCAATGCGGCGGGTCCCGCCCACAACAGCAGCAGGGCGGCCAGCAGGACGAACAGAGGGGCGCTGAGCAGCAGAGGCAAGGGCACGCCCATGCCGGGCGAACGATTGAACGACAGGGCGCGCTGCATCAGTTTTTATGCCAGATAAGGATTTCGTAGCGGTAGTCGGGCAAGTCGGCGACCTGGTACTGGAAGTTGTTGTTGTCCAGGATGCGGTACAGCGGGTGTGGTTCGCGATCGATCAGCATGCGCACCCGGCGGTCGGGCGCCAGCCCGGCCAGCACGTCCAGCACCCGTTCCAGGGGCTCGGGCGGTTCCAGGCCGCGCACGTCGAGAAGGAGGTCTTGATCAGAGGTGTTCATGTGTCATAACCCTACATGAGGCGGGTGTTCATGGACGGGAAAGCCCCATTGCGAATGGGGCAATAGTACAGGCCCTATACGCCATAACATTGATATTTATTAAGGAATGTCTTGTCCTAAGCCTGCATAGTGATGACTGCGTTTAAGCGCGATTATTTTCAGCAAGGATGAACATGGCGTTGCAAACCGTTTTAGACCGACTCAAGTTGAAGGGCAAGTCGCTTTTGCCTATTGTGCAGGGGGGCATGGGCGTGGGCGTGTCCGCCCACCGGCTGGCCGGAACGGTCGCGTCTTATGGGGCCGTGGGCACAATATCCAGCGTCGATTTGCGGCGCCACCATCCCGACCTCATGCTGCAGACCGGACGGTCGCGCAACAAGGCACTGATTGATTCGGCCAACCTGGTGGCGCTCGATCGCGAAATCACGGCGGCCAGGAAGCTCTCGGCGGGCAAGGGCCTGATCGCCGTCAACGTCATGCGGGCCGTGTCCGAATACGCTGCCTACGTGCGCCAGGCCTGCGAAAGCGGGGCCGACGCCGTTGTGGTGGGCGCGGGCCTGCCGCTCGACCTGCCTGAACTCACCGAAGGCTTCAAGACGGCCATCATTCCCATCCTGTCGGATGTGCGCGGCATCGGCCTGATTCTCAAAAAATGGATGCGCAAGAATCGTCTGCCCGATGCCATTGTCATCGAGAACCCCCGTTATGCCGCCGGCCACTTGGGCGCGCCCACCGCCGAGGCGCTGAACAATCCCAATTTTGCCTTTTCCAATGTGCTCGAAGGCGCATTGCAATTGTTCAAGGACATGGGCATCGAAAAGGAAAGCATTCCCTTGATCACCGCTGGCGGCATACACAGCCACGAACAGGTGCTCAAGCTGATGGGCATGGGCGCCAGCGCCATTCAGGTGGGGTCGGCGTTCGCGGTCACCGAAGAGGGCGATGCACATCCCAACTTCAAGAAGGTGCTGGTGGAGGCCGAGCCCGACGATATCGTCACCTTCATGAGCGTGGCTGGCCTGCCCGCCCGCGCGGTGCGCACGCCCTGGCTGGCCAACTACCTGGAAAAAGAAGCCAAGCTCCAGCGTATCGCCAAGAAGCGTCCCTGCACGGTCGGCTTCGACTGTCTGGCGTCCTGCGGACTGCGCGACGGCATCAGCAAGCACGGGCAGTTCTGCATTGATACCCAGCTGGCATTTGCATTGGCCGGCGATATCAAGCGCGGCCTGTTTTTCCGGGGCTCCGAAAAACTGCCATTCGGCAATGCCATTCGACCGGTGCGCGAACTGATCGAACTGTTGCTGTCGGGCGTCAGGCCCGCCATCGACGCGGTGCGCGTGCCAACAGTGCGCCCGGCCGACCAGGCCCTGGCCCTGGCTTAGGAGCGCGGTCGGTAGAATGACTCACGTAACGACTGTAATGCATGCCGCGGAGGACGGCGCCGGGCCCGTCGTCGAGCTGGTTTGCCCGGCGGGCAGCCTGCCGGCCCTGAAAGCCGCCGTTGATCACGGTGCCGACTGTGTCTACCTGGGTTTTCGCGATGCGACCAATGCGCGCAACTTCGCCGGCCTGAATTTCGACGAGGCGGCGATCAACGAAGGCATACGCTATGCGCATGCAAACGGGCGCAAGGTATTCCTGGCGCTCAACACCTATTCGCAGCCCGGCGGCTGGCAGGCGTGGCGCCAGGCTGTCGATCGCGCCGCCGGGTCGGGTGTCGATGCCATGATCGTGGCCGATCCCGGCCTGATGCAGTACGCCCGCCAGTACTACCCGCAATTGCGCCTGCATCTGTCGGTGCAGGGTTCGGCCACCAACTACGAGGCCATCAATTTCTATCGCAAGCATTTCGGCGTTGTGCGCGCCGTGCTGCCGCGTGTGCTGTCTTTGGCGCAGGTGGAACAGGTCACGGAAAACACGTCGGTCGAGATCGAGGTGTTCGGCTTTGGCAGCCTGTGCGTGATGGTGGAAGGGCGTTGCGCGCTGTCGTCATACGTGACGGGCGAGTCGCCCAATACGCATGGCGTATGTTCGCCGGCCAAGGCGGTGCGCTGGCAGCAAACCGGCAAGGGGCTGGAGTCGCGCCTGAACGGCGTGCTCATCGACCGCTATGCCGACGGCGAAAATGCCGGCTACCCCACGCTGTGCAAGGGGCGCTTCGATGTGGCCGACGAAAACTATTACGCGCTCGAAGAGCCCACCAGCCTGAATACGCTCGAGCTCCTGCCCAAGCTGATGCAGATGGGCGTGCGCGCCATCAAGATAGAAGGCCGCCAGCGCAGTCCCGCCTATGTGGCGCAGGTTACGCGCGTGTGGCGCGACGCCATAGACCAGTGCCTGGCCAGCCAGCAGCGCTACTCCGTCAGACCGGCATGGATGTCCGAACTGAACAAGGTGGCCGAAGGCCAGCAGCACACGCTGGGCGCCTATCACCGTCCGTGGAAATAAGCAGATTCAAATCCGGCCCGCCCATGACGCCAGGTCGGAACCGGCAGAAGGAAGACGTATGAAGATTGCCTTGGGGCCCGTCCAGTACTATTGGTCGCGCATCGCGATGATGCAGTTCTACGAAGCTATGACAGACGCCCCGGTTGACATCGTGTATGTGGGTGAAACCGTGTGCTCGCGGCGGCACGAGCTGCGGCTGCCCGACTGGCTGGAAATTGCCGGGATGCTGGCCGGAGCAGGCAAGGACGTGGTGCTGTCCACCCAGGTTCTGCTGGAATCGGGCCAGGATCTGGCCGCCATGCGCAAGATCGTGGACAACGATGCTTTCATGGTCGAAGCCAACGATATGGGGGCGGTGCATTGCCTGGACGGCAGGCCTTTCGTGGCTGGCCCCTGGCTCAACGTGTACAGCGGCCCAACGCTGGAACTGTTGGCGGGACTGGGCGCGCAACGCTGGGTGATGCCGCTGGAAATGGGGCACGAAGGGTTGGCGCAATTGCAGGCCGAACGACCGCGCGGCATGCACACCGAGGTGTTTGCCTATGGACGCATGCCGCTGGCTTTTTCGGCGCGCTGCTTCACGGCCCGCCACCGGAACATCCCCAAGGACAACTGTCAGTATGTGTGCATGGATCATCCCGATGGCCTGTTGCTGGAAACGCGCGAGCGCCAGCCGTTTCTGGTTTTGAATGGTATTCAAACCCAATCGGCGCTAGTCTACAACCTGGTGACCGAACTGGAAGCCATGCGCGGTCTGGGGGTCGACGTACTGCGCATCAGTCCGCAATCACAGTACACGGGCGATATCGTGCAGGGATTTCGCCAGGTGCTGGATGGAAAGCTTGATGGCGGTGCCGCATTCGAACAGATGCTGCCGCTGATGCCGGCCGGTCCCTGTAATGGCTACTGGCATGGCCGCCCCGGCCTGGAGCAGATGGTGGCATAAAAAAGGGCAAGCATACGATGTATTACGGCGAACGGTTCAACAGTATTTCGCATCTGGTGGGCGCCGCGCTGGCCGCCGCGGGCGCGGTCTTGCTGGTCGTGTTCGCCGCGCGCCTGGGCGACCCATGGAAGATCGTCAGCTTCAGTGTGTATGGGGTCGTGCTGCTTGGGCTGTACCTGGCCTCGACGCTCTATCACAGCCTGCGCGGACGCGCCAAGCGCATCTGGTGCAAGTTCGACCACTGCGCGATTTATCTGCTTATCGCGGGCAGCTATACGCCGTTCGCGCTCGTCAGCCTGCGGGGCGCCTGGGGCTGGTCCCTGTTTGGCATCGTCTGGGGGCTGACGTTGTTCGGCATCATCCAGGAGATCTGGCTGGCCAAAGGCCGCCGCCTATTATCGTTGCTTATCTACGTCGCCATGGGCTGGCTGGCCGTCATTGCTGCGGTTCCATTGATCGACGCCTTGGGTTGGGACGGCTTTCGCTGGCTGGTTGCCGGCGGCGTGCTCTATACCGTGGGCATCGTCTTCTATGCCACCGATGAAAAATGGCGTTATAGCCACGGCGTGTGGCATTTGTTTGTCATGGGCGGCAGCGCTTGCCACTATTTCACAGTGATGTTCTATGTGGCCTGACCCAGAAATCGAATCACCAGGAGTCTATCTTGAATTCAGGCAGTCATTCCATTCCCGTTCCGCTGGGCAAGCTACTGTCGCGCCTGCCACCGTATCCCGGCTCGGTACTGTTCGCGGCCGGGCTGAATCTGGCGCTGGCGCAGCATCTGCCGGTCGATACCCTGCACATGCTGGAAGGCAGGATACTGCGCATTCAGGCGCGCGACGTCGGCATTGCCTTTGACTTTGCCTGGCGCCAGGGAAAGTTTTCCGCGGTGGCGCCGGGCGGCGATATTGCACTGACCATTGCCGCCGACCTGCATGATTTTTATTTGCTGGTACAGCGCAAGGAAGATCCCGATACGCTGTTCTTCAGCCGCAGGCTGGCCATGGAGGGCGATACCGAACTGGGCCTGATGGTCAAGAACACGCTCGACGCGCTCGATATGTCGCTGTTCTCGCCCCAGCATTGGGGGCCTGGGAAACTGTTCGGGCGCTTGTCCCGGCTGCGCAAGCCGCGATCCGGGGCATATTGAAGGCGTAGCCAGGGCGTGCGCTAGCCGCGCCGCAGGGTGAACTCGGGAAACATGCCGGCTACGCGTTCGACCAGCGCGCGGCTTGGATAGCCCTGCGTCATCGACGAGTTCAAGGACGCGTCGCTACAGCCCTGTTCGCGAAAGACTTGCAGGGCATAGCGCTTTACATCCAGATCGGCCAGGGTCTGCGCCAGTTGCAGGACTTCAGGCTCGGGCAGCAAGGCCGGGTGCAAGGTCGTGCGGCATTCATAATCGACCCCGCTGTCAAGTATGGCCCTGAGTCCGGCCAGGGCGGGCTCGCCGCTGCCCGCCACTTTGGTGACACGCACGTAATCGGCGAACAAGGCCTTGACATCGAAGCCCACCCAGTCGATCAGCGGCAATACGCTTTTCAAGCGCTCGGGATGCGTGCCGCCGCTGTGCAGTCCTATTTTGAATTTCAGTGCGCGCGCTTCGCGCATGGCGTCGGCCAGGCCTGGATCCATGGTGGGTTCGCCGCCGCTGAACACCACGGCATCGACCAGCCCGCGTCTGCGCTCCAGCAAGGCCAGCACATCGACCCAGGGAATCGGGCTATGCGGCGTGCGTTCCTGCAGATGCGGATTATGGCAATAACCGCAGCGCCACGGACAGCCCTGCACGAAGATCACGGTGGACAGATGGCCGGGGTAGTCGGTGGCGGTGAACGGCGTGATACCGCCCACCTTCAGGCGGCGCGGTCGCCCTTCGATGGGGCGAACCACGTCTTGCGCTGCGGGTGCGTCAGGCGGCAAGCCGGGCTCCTTGTTCGCTGAAATACTTGCGCTCGTGGAACTCGCCCTTCTTGCCGATATTGAATGATGACATGGGGCGGTGATAGCCCATGACACGCGTCCAGATTTCGCATGGCTGGCGTTCATCGTCGCCGAGGGTGATGGGCGAGGCGGCGTGCTGAGTCTGGAATGTGGCGGTAGTCATGATGATGCTCCTTGCATGGTGTGGAAAAAATGGAATGCCTGCTTGCGAATCGCCTGGGCTCAGGCCGCGCAGGTGACGGCGTGGGCCGCCTCGCGCTGCTTGTGCGCGATGATCTCTTCATCGCACTTCGGGCAGAATTTGTGGCTGCCCCCCAGGTAGCCGTGAACGGGGCAGATGGAAAAAGTGGGAGTCACTGTGATGTAGGGCAGGTGAAAGCGGCTTAGCGCCCTTTGTACCAGCGTGCGGCACGCCTGCGCGCTGGATAGCGGTTCGGTCATGTACAGGTGCAGGACGGTGCCGCCGGTGTATTTGCGTTGCAGTTCGTCCTGGCGCTCCAGCGCCTCGAAGGGGTCGTCGGTAAAGCCCACGGGCAGTTGCGACGAATTGGTGTAGTAGGGCATCTGGGCTGTTCCGGCCTGCAGGATGTTCGGATAGCGTTTACGGTCTTCCTTGGCGAAGCGATAGGTGGTGCCCTCGGCGGGCGTGGCCTCGAGGTTGTACATGTGTCCGGTTTCTTCCTGGAATTCCAGCATGCGGGCGCGAACGTGGTCCAGCAGGCGAATGGCCAGGCCGTAGCCTTCTTTTGTGGTGATGTCATGCCGGCCGCGCGAGAAGTTGCGCAGCATTTCGTTGACGCCGTTCACGCCCAGCGTCGAGAAATGGTTGCGCAGCGTGCCCAGATAGCGCCGGGTGTAGGGAAACAGGCCATTGTCCATCAGGCGCTGGATGACTTCGCGCTTCAGTTCCAGGCTGGTTTTTCCCAACTCCAGCAATTCGTCCAGGCGCTTGAACAGTGCGGCTTCGTCGCCGGCGTGCAGATAGCCCAGTCTGGCGCAGTTGATCGTTACGACGCCCAGCGATCCGGTTTGTTCGGCGGAACCGAACAGGCCGTTGCCGCGCTTGAGCAGTTCGCGCAGATCCAGTTGCAACCGGCAGCACATGGACCTGATCATGTTGGGCTTGAGTTCGGAATTGATGAAGTTCTGGAAATAGGGCAAGCCGTAGCGCGCCGTCATTTCGAACAGCAGCTCGGCGTTCGGGCTGTGCCAGTCGAAATCCTCGGTGATGTTGTAGGTGGGAATGGGAAAGGTGAACACGCGTCCCTTTGCATCGCCCGCCATCATGATCTCGATATAGGCGCGGTTGATCATGTCCATTTCGACTTGCAGGTCGCCATAGGTGAAAGGCATTTCCTGCCCGCCGATCACAGGCACCTGCCCGCGCAGGTCTTCGGGGCAGACCCAATCGAACGTCAGGTTGGTGAATGGCGTCTGCGTGCCCCAGCGCGAAGGCACGTTCAGGTTGTAGATCAATTCCTGGATGTACTGCTTGACCTCGGTATAGCTCAGGGCGTCTTTGCGGACGAATGGCGCCATATAGGTATCGAACGAGCTGAATGCCTGCGCGCCGGCCCATTCATTCTGCAGTGTGCCCAGAAAATTCACGATCTGCCCCACGGCGCTGGACATGTGCTTGGGTGGGGACGATTCGACCTTGCCGGGAACGCCGTTCAGGCCTTCATTCAGCAGCGTGCGCAGCGACCAGCCGGCGCAGTAGCCTGACAGCATGTCCAGATCGTGAATGTGAAAGTCGGCGTCGCGGTGGGCTTTTCCAATGGCTTCTGGATACACTTCGTCTAGCCAATAGTTGGCAATGACCTTGCCCGAAACGTTCAATATCAAGCCGCCGAGCGAATATCCCTGATTGGCGTTGGCGTTTACGCGCCAGTCGACCCGGTCAAGATATTCGTTAATCGAGGAGGCAACGTCGATGTGTGCCATGAAAACTCCGTATCACTATATGTTGTGGTGATACGAAGAATATTTACTATATATGGTGTGGTCAAGCGATTGGCCGGAGTATTTGGCATAAGCTTGATATATGCTAACTCTATGCTCGCCCCAGCCTGCATGTTGCTCGGATTCGCCAGGCGCGGGACAGGCCTTCAGGAGTATGCCGCGTCCGGTCTTGCCGCCCCACCTCGCGGCCTGCATGCCGCTCGGATTCGCCAGGCACAGGACAGTCCGCAGGGACTGTCCTGTGTCCGGGCTCATCCCAAGATCTGAAAGTCGATCACGATCTCGCCGGGTTGACGCGCAATGTATTCGATTTTGATCTGGTCACCAAAATGCCCTTGCAACTGTTGCAGCAAAGGCAGAGGGTCGTGATCGTTGCAGAAACGCATGGTTTCGCCGGGGTGCAGGGCCGACAGCGCGCCAAAGATGGCGGCATGCCGGAAGCGCTTGGCGACACCGCGCGCATCAAAGGGGTAAACGGCATCGGAAAACATGGGTATGGAAGCGGTATCAGACACGATCGTATCCTTTGTAATGGGGTGAAAGAATCGTGGCTTGATTATAGGAATCGACAGGCGGGAAAAGACGCGGAACCACATTGCCAACAAGGTTGAAATCGAGACGCGTCGATAACCCGCTATGCGTTTTCCAGGGGTTTCTGCGCGATCGCGATCAGCGCGCCCACGACCAGGATGGCGGCGGATGCGGCCAGTCCCATCGATAAGGAATCGAACACATCGCTGACCCAGCCGGCAGCCACTGGCCCTATGGTTTGCCCCAGGGCGAACAGGCTGGTTGCCACCGCCAGGGCGCTGCCCCAGGCCGCCCTGGGCAGATTGGTCTTGACGAAACCGGTCGTTGCGGACGGCACCATGAACACACTGGAGCCCACCAGCGCGGCCGACAGCCACAGACCGCTTACGCTTGGAAGGAGCAGAGGGAGGGTTGCGCCGACGGCGAGCACCATCATCGAGGCCGCCATGGGCAGCCCATCGCGGCGCCCATTGAAAACCGGCGCCCAGATCAGCGGCGCGAGCAATGTCATCACGCCCAGCAGACTCCACATGATCGAGGTCATGGCCGCCAGCGGCATGGTGGGCGGCAGCGCCTGGCGCAGCCAGGCGACGATGAAGGTCATGTAGGCAATGTAGCCCAGGCCAAACAGGAAATAGGCGGTGAAGGCGGGCAAGCAAGGCCGCCAGGGCCACTGCGCCTGTGCCCCCGCTGCGGATGGCTCGGGTATATCGCGCATGGCGGCCAAAGCCGCGCACGATAGCGGGATGCAGAGGGCGCCGCAGGCTATCCAGGCCCATGGCCAGGCCGCCGGCCCCGCCGCATCGAACAGCCAGGGCAGCAGCGCGCCTGTGGCCAGCATGCCGAAACCGCCGCCGCTGAAGAAAACAACGATGGCGCGCGTGCCCAGGACGCCCGACAGGACGCCGCCGCAGATAAACGCGCCGGCCGCGCCGAAGCCGGCCAGAAAACGAAAAAGGGTGATCAGATGAAAGTGATGGGTAAGACCGTTGGCGAGCAGGGCGGCGGTGGTCAGCGCCAAGCCGGCGACAAACAGTTGGCGATTGCCCAGCCGCGACACGCACAGCAGCGTGAGCAGTGCGCCCAGCAGATAGCCCAGCGCGTTGGCGGTGTTGAGCCAGCCCGCCTGCGCGTAGTTCAGATTCAGGTCGGTTTGCATGGCGGGCAGAATCAATGCGTAGCCAAATCGCGCGAAACCCACCGATACGGCGGCTCCGCCCGAAAGCGCCCAAGGTATCAACGCCGGTCTCATCGATGCGCCACCGCCTTTTTGCTGTTGCGTCTTCTATGTTGGATTGATCATAGCAGGCGCCGGCCTCTGTTACACAGCTGTCCGATTTGATAAGCGAATGTTGCGGCCAAGTCCGTTCGCTTTGGGGCTTTGCCTCCGGTTTGTTACATCTTCTGGCGCTTGTTACGGCGCCCCAGGCTGGAACGCGTTAGGGTGAAGGTGATTTTTCAAGGAGCCAAATCATGAATAAAGATACTTTGGAAGGCCAATGGAAACAGCTCGCAGGCAAGGCCAAGGTGGCCTGGGGCGATTTGACTGACGACGACTTGGCGAAAGTCGAAGGGAACGCCGAGCGCCTGACGGGGCTGGTCCAGGAAAAATACGGCAAAACCCGCGAAGAGGCTGAACGGGAAGTTAAAAGGTTTTTTGACGACAATCGTTAGGGTCTGATCAGGCGACGATAAGGCCAGTGCTGCCTGATTGAACAACAATCAGGTTGTTTCACCCACCGGCTTTCCTTGCCGGTGGGTTTTTTTGTAGCCGGGCCGCTCCCAAGGCAAAAAGCGCCCCCTTGGGGGCAGCAAGCCAAAGGCGCAGCATGGGGGCATTTTTTGTAGCCGGGTTGATCCAGGAAGGACAGCCTCTGCGGAGGGAGTCTGGACGACTCAGTCATCCAGGCCTCGCACGGCGGCGTTCATGGAGCTGAAATCGAAATGCGGGCGCGGTGTTTTCAAGCGCAGCATGAGTAGGGACACCACGACTGGAACCAGAGCCGCCAGCAGGAAGGATTCAAGCAGGTAATCGGGTTTTTCACCTGGTCCGGGAAACAGCAGAATTCCCGCAATCAGGCCGCACAGTGTGCTGACGACGGCTGTAGCGCCGTCATGGCGGCGGCTGAACAGGCCGAAAAAGACCGGAAACGCCGCCGCGGAGCAGAACAGGTCGGCCAGCAGGAACAAGTACAGCACGCTATAGCCCTGGGCGGCCACGATCATGACCGGTATCGCCAGCAGAAATATCAGCCAGCGCGATAGCGCCATCAGTGTCGTCTTGCTGATGCCCGGTGTCAGGCGGCGCACATCGACGGCGATCAGGCTGGAAACGGCACTGATGGTGGTGTCGGCCGTGCTCATCACCAGCGCCAGCCCGAGCGGGATCAGGGCAACGGCAAACCAGGCGGGGATGTGCGACAGCAAGACGCTGAACAAAGCCACCGAACTGTCGCCAGTATGCCCCAGGCCGACGAAGGCGAGCCCGAACAGGCCCATGACAAAGATGAAAGGACCGGCGAACAGGCCGCCCAGCAGGAAGCCGCGCCGCATGGTGCGCGTGTCGCGCGCCGAGTAGACGCGTTGCCAGTTGCCTTGGTGAAACAGGCCCGTCAACAGGATGGCCACGAAAAAAGTCAGTCCCGCCTTCACGCCGACGGGATCGGTCAGGTCGAGCAGTTGCGGCGCCTTGTCCTGCAGGCCGGCGAAAGCAGGCGCCAGACCGCCCGTGGCCTGCCAGCCCAATGCCAGCAGCACCAGCAGCAGGGGCACGATGAGCACGATCTGCACTTTGTCGGTGAAAATCGAGGCGGGCAAGCCGCCATAGGATGTATAGAGCAAGGTGGCGCCCATGACGATGGCGGCGGTCACCCATAAAGGCACCGGCGCCAGCAGCGCGACCAGTTTGGCAATGGCGGTGATTTCGGCGGCCATCGTAATGAACATGTAGAACATCATGATGATCAGCACCAGGCCATACATGGCCTTGCCGTAACGCATGATCACGAATTCGGTCAGGGTATGCCCCCGGGGGATCAGTTCGCGCATACGCCGTCCCAGCGGGATCATCAGCCAGCGCGGCGAAGCGGCGCCCAGGCCGTAGCCTATGATTGCCGCCAGGCCGCCCCACGTGGCGGCCTGGGGCGGGGCGAACAGAATCCAGGCGCCCAGCGAACTGGCCAGCAGGGTCATGATGGTGGCCGCCGTGCTTTGGCTGTTGCGGGCCACTACATAGTCTTCAAGGCTATGGCGCTTGCGCCGCGAGTAAAGCATGCCCGATACGGCAAAGCCCGCCGAGAACAGCAGCAGCCAGAGGATGGCCGAAGAGCTTGCAAGCATTTTTTTCCCTCACATGTCCGGCGCGCCGGAACAAACAAGCCAGGCTTCATCGGCAGAGGATGAAGCAAAAAGGGCGATGACGGGAAGAGGGCATGGCGTGCTGGATTTCCTTCCCTTCGCCGGCATTACCCGGATCAGGTTCAAAGGGTTACCGCAAGGATTTGCGGAGTCTCAGCCCAGTACAGGGCTCCCCCAGGAACTGGCGGCAAGGTTAATGTGCCGGGGCGGCTTTGTCAATGCACTGATGCGGGGGACGCGACGCTTTGCGTTGATCGGCGCGCTTTGCGCTATCATGGCGTAGCGACACGGGGTGCCAGGCCTGAAATGGCCGGCTGAGATCAACACCCGTCGAACCTGAAACAGTTAGCACTGGCGAAGGGATGTCGGCCTTGGGGCCAGCGGCGGCATCGCCGTGCGCATACCTTCGTTATTTTTTTACAAAGGTGTGCCATGAAGAACAGCCCAGCCGCATTTCCCATCAATCAGCAAATTGTCCTGGTCACCGGCGCCGGCCGGGGACTGGGCCAGCATATTGCGCGTGCTTTTTTGCGCGAAGGCGCCCGGGTTATCGTCAACTATCTGAACAGCGCCGACAGCGCCCGCCAACTGGCCGCCGACGCGGCGGAAAAGGCGCTTGCCTTGCAGGCCGACGTGACCGACGCCGATGCCGTGCAGGCCATGCTGGTGCGGGCGCGCGAGCATTTCGGCGCGCCCGTCACGACCGTTGTCAACAACGCCTTGCCGGCTTTCTCGTTCAACGGCGACGCGAGGCCGCATGCCGATGCGCTGACCTGGGGTAATCTGAGTCAGCAGCTCGAAGGTATTGTTCGCGGCGCCCTGAATACGACGCAGGCAGCGCTGCCGGGCATGCGCGCAACGGGTTTTGGCCGCATCATCAATGTGGGCACCAATCTATTTCAGAATCCGGTCGTGCCTTATCACGATTACACGGCCGCCAAGGCCGCCTTGCTGTCGCTGACCCGTACGCTGTCGCACGATCTCGGTCCCGATGGCATCACCGTCAATATGGTATCGGGCGGCTTGCTGCGCACCACCGATGCCTCGTCCGGCACGCCCGAGGCGGTGTTCGACTTGATCGCGTCGAGCACGCCGCTGCGGCGCGTGACCACGCCGGCGGAGTTCGCCGACGCAAGCCTGTTTTTCGCTTCGCCCTGGTCCCGATCCGTCACCGGACAGAATCTGGTCGTGGACGGTGGACTGGTCAAGAATTAGGGCGCCGATATGGCAAAGCGCATGATGCACATCAATCTGTTTATTTTTGGCTGCGGGCACCATCGTGCCGCATGGCGCCATCCCGATTCGGCGGCCGAGCGGCTGGGCGACATCAGTTATTACGAGCAACTGGCCCAAACCGCCGAGCGTGGCAAGCTGGATGCGATCTTCTTTGCCGATGGACATGCGACGGATAATTTGCCGGATGGCCCGCGCTGGTTCCTGGAGCCCTTGACCGCCTTGTCCGCCATCAGTCGAGCCACACAGCGCATAGGCTTGATCAGCACTGTTTCCAGCACCTTTTCCACGCCTTTCCATGCCGCCCGCATGGTGGCTTCGCTGGACCATATATCCAAGGGGAGAATGGGTTGGAACGTGGTGACGTCCATGTTCGATACCGAGGCGCGCAATCATGGCTTCGATGCCATGCCGGGACACGACTGGCGCTATGCGCGGGCCGAGGAGTTCGTGGATGTGGCGCTGCGCCTGTGGGATTCCTGGAGCGACGATGCGCCGCAGATCGATCGGCAGGGCGCTTATGTGGCGCCCGAATCGGTGCACGCCATCGACCACCAGGGTGAGCATTTTCGTGTTGACGGGCCGTTGACCGTCCCCCGTCCGCCTCAGGGCCATCCCGTGTTGTTCCAGGCGGGTGCATCGGAACAGGGCAGGGATCTGGCAGCGCGCCGTGCCGAAGCCATTTACGCGGTGGCCTACGACCTGGCGGCGGCGCAGGAATATTATCGCGATATCAAGCGGCGCGTGCGTGAAGCGGGCCGTCCCGGCCCCGTGCCCATCATGCCCGGCCTCGTCACCTATGTGGGTTCGACCGAGGCGGAAGCGCGCATCAAGCAAAGAGAGCTGGACGAGTTGCTGCCTGCCCAGGATGCCCTGCGGCAGCTGGGCATGTATGTGGGGCAAGACTGCACACAATGGGAACTGGATGCGCCGGTGCCCGCCCTGCCGCCGCTGGAGCGGTTCACGGGTCCCAAAGGCCGCTATGCCACCGTGCTGCGCATCATCGAAACCGAAAACCCCACGGTACGCCAATTGCTGGGCCGCCTGGCGGCGGGCGGCGGACATTGCACGGTAGTGGGTACGCCGGAACAGATCGCCGACCACATGTCACACTGGCTGCTGAACGAAGGCGCCGACGGCTTCAATTTGATGCCGCCGTCGCTGCCCGGCGGCATTGACGATTTCGTCGACCAGGTGGTGCCGGTGCTGCAAAGGCGCGGCTTGTTTCGCAAGGAGTACGTCAGTGATACCTTGCGCGGACACCTGGGTTTGTCGCGGCCTATTGCTTGACGGCTTCCAGGGCAATGTCCAGGGTCACTTCGTCGCCGACGGCCGGCGCGAACTTGCCGGCGTTGAAATCGCTGCGCTTGATGACCGCGGTGGCGTTGGCGCCGATGGCATCTTTCTTGAGCATGGGGTGCGGCTGGTTCACAAAAGACGTCACCGTCAGGGTAATGGGCTTGGTAACGCCCTTGATGGTCAGGTCGCCATCAATGCTGACCGGCTGGCCATCCTTGAATGCGACCTGGGTCGACTTGAAGGTGGCGGTGGGGTGGTTGGCGGTATCCAGGAAGTCGGCGCCCTGAATGTGGCCGTCAAACGCCTTGGAACCCGTGCTGACCGAGGTCAGGTCTATGCTGATGTCGACCGAGCCCGAATTAGCTTCCTTGTCCAGGGTTACCGTGCCCGTGGTGTTGTCGAAGCGGGAAATTTGCTTGGACATGCCCATGTGGTCGTAGGAAAACCGTGGAAAGGTATGGCTGGGATCCACCGTGTAGGTTTCTGGCGCCGCCAGGGCGGGCGTGGCAAACAGGGCGGCAAGCGCTATTGCGGCGAAGCTTTTTTTCATGGGTCGTCCTTGGAAAGGTAAGGGTTGATTGAATGTGCCTGGCGGCAGGCCCGTGTCAGGGCCTGGCCGACAGTTTGAACGCGATTTTGATATCGTTGGCGACGATGCTGAAGTCGCTCCAGTCGCCTTCACCGACGTCGAAGTCGGCGCGCTTGAGGGTGAAGGTGCCCATGAAGAATGCCGCGCCGTCCTTTTCTTCAAGCGTGAAAGGCGTGGCGACGGTTTGCGTCTTGCCCTTGATGGCCAATTTACCGGTGACTTGATAGCGGTTGTCGCCCAGCGCCTCGACTTTGCTGGACTTGAAGCTGGCCAGCGGATGAGCCGGAGTATTCAGCCATTCGCCTTTCTCAACTTCGGCGTTGGCTTCCGCGGTGCCCACGTCTATGCCGGCCAGGGGAATCTGAAGGACGACACTTGCATTGGCGGGGTTGGCCGGGTCGAAGCTGAATTGCGGAGCTTCGAGGGTGCTGAAGCTGCCGTCCATATTGACGCCCATTTGCTGGTAGCTGAACGTAACGCTGCTGTTGGCGGTGTCCACGGCGGTGTATTCAATGGCGTGGGCGCTGCCGGAGGCGGCAAGAACAAGCGCGGCGGAGATTGATAGCTGGCGCAACAGGTGAGTGTGTTTAGGGTTCTTTGATATAGGCATGATGGGGTTCTTCAGTGGTGTTGGGCCGGGGACTTGCGCTTGCCGCCGGGCAGCATGCGCGCAAGGACGGTATCGCGATCGATGAAATGGTGCTTCAGGGCCGCCGCGGCGTGGGCAATGACCAGGGCAAGCAAGGTGTAGTTCAGTATCTGATGAGTTTGTTTCAGCGCTTCGCCCAAGGCGGGATCCTTGGCCACCAGGTCGGGCAATGGCAGCACGCCAAACCACACGACCTGAACGCCCAGGGCTGAACTCATTGTCCATCCGCTCAGTGGAATGGCCACCATTAGCGCGTACAGCATCCAGTGCGCGGCATGGGCGGCAAAACGCATGGCGGGCCGCATGCTGGCCGGCAAGGGAGGAGGCGCATGGGTCAGCCGCCATGCCAGCCGCAGCAGTATCAACACGAACAAGGTCACGCCTGCCCATTTATGCCACGAGTACAGCTTCAGTTTATTGGGCGACAGCGGCAGGTCGTGCATATAGAAGCCCAGCGCGAAAGTGCCGATCAGGCCCACAGCCACCAGCCAGTGCAACAGCATCGCGGTACGGGTATAGCGATAATCCATGTTTGACGCGATATTCAGGATAAATTCAGTTAGGCTATTGTATTGATTCAATCAGTGACAGGGAAGCGTCTTTTATGAGAGAGACTGTTCTATTGGCGAGACAATCAATGGGAAATTGATTCAAGGACAGACCTTCAATAGAAGGCTGACTCAATGACAGACCCTGGTGTGCTTTATTGGTTCCCAGGCGGGGGCGCCCGTCACGGGTTTGAGCCTCGCGGCCGCATCGCCGCGGCCATTGCTTGATGGCGGCGGTGCTGTGCGGGCCGGTGCGCCACCCTGGTCCAAAATGACAAGGCCAGGCTGTCTGAGCCTGGCCTTGCTGTGTAAGCCGCAGCTTACGAGCGCGGGTGCATTACCAGGAAGCAATCACCGATTTCTTGAAAGTGTCGAGCACGAAATCCCGGGTTTCGGGCGAGTGATAGGCTTTGACCAACTGGGCAACCCAGGGCTGGTCCTTGTCCTCGGTGCGCACGGCGATGATGTTCGCATAGGGGCCTTTGGCATCTTCGATGGCAATGGCGTCCGTGATGGGATCCAGGCCCGCCGATGCGGCGTAATTGCCGTTTACCGCGGCGGCATCCAGGTCGGACAGCGAGCGCGGCAATTGGGCGGCATCGAGTTCGACAATATTCAGCTTCTTCGGATTTTCCACGATGTCCAGCGGTGTTGCCTTCAGGCCGGCGTCGGCATTCAGCTTCAGGACGCCTTGAGATTCCAGGACCAGCAGGGCGCGTCCACCGTTGGTGGGATCGTTGGGGATGCCGACGCGGGCGCCGCTCTTCAGTTCGTCCAGCGTTTTCACTTTCTTGGAGTAGATGCCCATGGGGAAAGTGATGGTGTAGCCGACATTGCTCAGCGTGTAGCCGCGATCCTTGATCTGGGCATCCAGATAAGGCAGGTGCTGGTAGCTGTTGGCATCCAGGTCGCCGGCTGCCAGGGCGGCGTTCGGCTGCACGTAGTCGCTGAATTCGACGACCTCAATTTTCAAGCCGTCTTTGGCGGCGATGCCTTTGACGAATTCCATGATCTGGGCGTGGGGGCCCGCGGTGACACCGACCTTGTAGGTCTTGTCCTGAGCCAGGGCGGGGGTCGTGGCCAGGCTGGCGATGACGCCAAGACTGGCGGCAAGTTGCAGTAGTTGACGGCGTTTCATTTTCTTCCTTTTGAAAAGTAAAAACTCCATTCGCTTGAGTCGTGGATTGATCAGCGATGGCTTAAGCGGCGCACCAGGGCGTCGCCCAGGGTTTGCATCAGTTGTACAAAAACAATCAGGATCAGGACGACCATGAACATGACTTCAGGCAGGAAGCGCTGATAGCCGTAGCGTATGCCCAGGTCGCCCAGGCCACCTCCGCCGACCGCGCCGGCCATGGCCGAGTAGCCGACCAGGCTGACCAGCGTGATGGTCAGGCCGGCGACGATACCCGGAAAGGCTTCCGGCACCAGCACTTTGTAGACGATTTGCCAGGTGGTGGCGCCCATTGCCTGCGCGGCCTCGATCAGCCCGCGATCGACCTCGCGCAGGGCAGTTTCGACCAGGCGCGCCACAAAGGGCGCAGCGGCGATGGTCAGCGGCACAATGGCCGCCGCCGTGCCTATGGAGGTGCCGACGATCAGGCGCGTGAACGGAATGATGGCGACCAGCAGGATAATGAATGGCGTGGAGCGTATGGCGTTGACGATGATGCCCAGCGTGCGGTTCAGGCTAAGGACGGGCAATACGCCTTTGCGATCCGTCAGGTGCAGCAGGATGCCCAGCGGCACGCCGACCAGCGAACCGACCAGCCCGGATATACCCACCATGACCAGCGTTTCGACGAACGACTTTATGAATAGATCAATCAGCTGTGATGACATGGTTCAGCTCCTCTACCGTTACGCCTCGTGATTGCATGAATGCTTTTGCCTGTTCGATTTGCTCGTCGCTGCCGCGCGCCAGGATGGCCAGAGAACCGAAGGACTGTTCCTGGATTTCGTCGATCTGGCCGTGCAGGATATTGAAGTCCAGGCCGAACCGGCGCACCGCTTCCGACAGCAGGGGCTCTTCTACGCCCGTACCGGTAAAGGCCAGCCGCAGCAAGTGCAGTTGGGCTTCGCCCGCCTTGGTCTGTGCCAGCCTTGCCCGCACACGCTGCAGGACACCCTTGGGCAGGTCGTGCGAGATCACGTCGCCGATCATGGCGCGCGTGACCGGATGCTTCGGTGCCCTGAAAATATCCAGCACAGCTCCCGATTCAATGACTTCGCCGGCCTCCATGACGGCCATGCGGTCGCAAATCAACTTGATCACTTCCATCTGGTGCGTGATCAGCACAATGGTCAGTCCCAGTTCCCGGTTGATTCTTTTCAGCAGCTCAAGAATCGACTTGGTGGTTTCTGGATCCAGCGCGGACGTCGCCTCGTCGGACAGCAAGACCTTGGGATTGTTGGCCAGTGCTCGGGCAATGCCCACGCGCTGCTTTTGCCCGCCGCTGATCTGGGCCGGATAGCGATCGGCCAGGGCGGTCAGGTCGACCAGCTCCAGAAGCTCGCGAACCTTGCGATCGATCTCGGTTCTGTTGATGCCGGCCAGTTCCAGCGGCAGGGCGATATTGCCACGCACGGTTCTTGAAGACAGTAAATTGAAGTGCTGGAAGATCATCCCGATATGGCGCCGCGCTTCTCGCAGGCTGGCCGGGTTCAAGGATGTCATGTCCTGGCCGGCCAGGATGACGCGGCCGCTCGTGGGGCGGTTCAGCAGGTTCAGCGTCCGTACCAGGGTGCTTTTGCCGGCGCCGCTGCGGCCTATGATGCCGAAGATTTCGCCTTTCTGGACTGAAATACTGACATTGCGTATTGCGTCGACAGAGCCCGAGGGCCCATCGAAACGCTGGGAAACTGCTTGTATTTCTATCATGGGGCAGGAATAAGAAAAGCAGCAGACCGTTTGCAAACAACGGGGGCTGCTGCCGTAGATGGATCAAGGTCGGGAAATTGTAGACGATGCCATCGTCGATAGTGAAGGAACTTTTTGCATGCTTATTATATCTAAAAGTTATTTAGAGTGATTTTTTATGCGAATTGTGTAATCAGCGCCCGCAAGCAGGGCGCTGAAACTGTCGGGCTGAGGCGTCCCGGGCGCCCGAGGCTGCAAGGTCAGGGAAGATTTCGCGGACTGGCCGCCGATTTCCCGCCCATCAATACTGGTTTGGCATAAGGCCGGTGTTCGGCGGAGATGCGGTCGTCTTTACTGTAGTAGTTGGCCGCCGTATCGTGGTTGCGCTTCTTTGCATTGATCGCCACGGTCGCCTCGCGCTGCGGGTTCACGACACGGTCGCCCTGGGCGTCGCGAACGCGGGTCACCAGGCCCATTCGATTCATTAGCGCTATGAACGGTTTGGGATCAAGTTCTTCCACGTTGGCCATATGGCCGACATCCCAGGCGCCATCGGCGATCAGCATGGCCGCAGCAACCACGGGGACCCCCGCCGTGTATGAAATGGCCTGGCTGCCCACCTCTTCGTAGTTTTCCTTGTGGTCGCAAATATTGTAGATGAGCACTTCCTGCGGCTTGCCGTTTTTCTTGCCTTTGACCAGATCGCCAATGCAAGTCTTGCCCGTATAGTCGGGCGCCAGCGAGGCCGGATCGGGCAGCACGGCCTTGACCACTTTCAAGGGCACGACTTCCAGGCCTTCCGCGGTGCGCACCGGCTGCTCGGACAGCAGGCCCAGGTTCTTCAGCACGGTAAAGACATTGATGTAGTGATCGCCGAAGCCCATCCAGAAGCGGATGTTGGGCACGCCCAGGTTCCTGGACATGGAGTGCAACTCATCGTGGCCCGTCAGGTAGGTGGTGTGCTTGCCCACCACCGGCATGTCCCAGTCCTGGCGGCGTTCGAACATGCTGTTGGCTTTCCATTGGCCCTGTTCCCACGACCATACCGTCGAGGTGAATTCGCGGAAATTGATTTCGGGGTCGAAGTTGGTGGCAAAGTAGCGGCCATGGCTGCCGGCATTGATATCGATGATATCGATGGATTCGACGGTGTCGAAGTAGGTGTCCATGGCAAAACGCCCATAGGCATTCACGACGCCCGGGTCGAAGCCCACGCCCAGTATCGCGGTTACGCCGGCCTGCTTGCAGTCATCGCGGCGTTTCCATTCATAGTTGCCATACCAGGGAGGCGGCTCGCAGACTTTGGCAGGGTCCTCGTGGATGGCGGTGTCCAGATAGGCCGCGCCGGTTTCTATGCAGGCGGCCATGACCGACATGTTCAGGAAAGGGGAGCCCACATTGATCACGATCTGGCTGCCCGTGGCGCGGATCAGCGCCTTGGTGGCTTCAATATCGAGTGCATCGAGCGCGTGGGCCTGCAGGCGGCCCGGCCCCCGCTGGCTGCCTTTTTCCTTGACGGACTTGATAATGGCCTGGCATTTTTCCAGTGTGCGCGAGGCGATATGGATGTCGCCTAGCAAAATATTGTTCTGGGCGCATTTGTGGGCGGCCACATGAGCCACTCCACCGGCACCGATAATAAGAACATTGCGTTTCATTGTGGATAACCCCCCAATTCTGAAATAAGAGCAGTGCTGTCAGGACAGACTGTTGACGTAGTCGTCAAAGGAAAATTCGCGCACTGCGCGCACGGAGCCATCGGCCTCTTTGACCGCGATTGACGGCATGTGAATACCGTTGAACCAGTTTTTCTTGACCATGGTGTAGGCGGCGGCATCGCCGATTGATAGGCGGTCGCCGACTTGCAGCGGCGCGGCAAAACGGCCTTCGCCGAAGATGTCGCCCGCCAGGCAGGTTTTGCCGCAGATCATGTATTCGTGTTCGCCCGCGCCGTCGCCCACTGGCGCGGTTTCGCGGTAAATGAGCAAGTCGAGCATGTGCGCCTCGGTGGAACTGTCCACCACCGCCAGATGCTTGCCATTGAAACCGACATCCAGCACCGTGACCTCAAGCGTCGTGCTGTGGCGCACGGCTGCCTCGCCGGGTTCCAGGTAGAGCTGGATGTCGTAGTCCTGCGCGAAGCGGCGCAGGCGCCGGCAAAAGGCATCGACGGGATAGCCCGGCGCGGTGAAGCTGATGCCGCCGCCCAGGCTCACCCATTTCAGCTGCGGCAAAATGGCGCCATAGCGCTCTTCCACCTGAGTCAGCAAATCGTCGAATCGCGCAAAATCGCCATTCTCGCAATTGTTGTGGATCATTACGCCGTCGAGCTGGTCGATCACCGCCAGAATTCGTTCCGGATCGCCTTCGCCCAGCCGGCTGTAAGCGCGCGCGGGGTCGGCCAGGTCGAAGCCGGCGCAACTGATGCCGGGGTTGAGGCGCAAGCCCATGGGCTTGCCGTTGGAAAGTGGAGAGAATCGCTCGAGCTGGTTGATCGAGTTGAAAATGATCTTGTCGCAATTGGCCAGGACTTCGTCGATTTCGTGGTCGGCGAAGGCGACGCTGTAGGCATGGGTTTCGCCGCCGAACTTCTGGTAGCCCAGCTTGACTTCGTACAAGGATGAAGAGGTGGTGCCGTCCATGTGCTGGCGCATCAGGTCGAATACCGACCAGGTGGCGAAGCACTTCAGTGCCAGCAGGACTTTCGCGCCGGAATGCTTGCGGATGTAGTCTATGGTTTCGAGATTGCGCAGCAGCGCCGGCTTGTCGATCAGGTAGTAGGGTGTCGGTATGGTGTGCATCGTTGGTCAGGTGGCCGGCAGGCTGTTCGAGCCCGGAGGCTTGACATCGTGGTTGTTGTGTTGATTGGCAGGTTTCTTGCCCAGCCGTTCTATGATCAGTGGCGGGCGGTTCGGAAAAGTGGCCAGAATCTGCATGGTGCCTCCGACGCTTTCAATGTAGTGCTGCAAAGTGGAAACCAGCATGTCGTCCTGCTTTTCAATGCGCGAAATCGTGCCCTGGCCCACGCCCAGCGCGACAGCCAGATCTTCCTGGGTATGCTCGGTGGCCTTGCGCAGGTCTTTAAGCGTTGCCACTTTGGCGGCGTTGGTTCGGGGGGCTATGCCATTCACGTTTTTTTGCTTTGGTTTATTGCCAGCAGGTGCCGTTTTCGCCTTGTTGGGCTTCTTGGGCATGGTGATTCCTTTGCTTGGGGTGGCCGTTGCGGTTGCAAGCCTGGAACGGAAAGATCCAGCTACCTGTTCATGCCCGCTATGTTATATGCTTTCAAAGCGATATGCAACCTAAGCCATATGGCTTGAAAGATATATTATTTCCTGCTGATTTTTTTACACAAATAGTCAATGTCGCGCTACATTCGAAAGTGGGGAATGGGGTGGCGCAGCTTTTCCGTCGCGGCAGACGCGGGGGTTTTTTAGACCGAAGGTTCACTTGAAATAGGGGAATCACATGACTACACCGCAAGATAATTCTATGCAGGACACCGAGTTCGACAGTTTGCGGCCGCCATTGCGGCTGAACCGGCGAGGCTTCATGGTGACATCGCTGGCCAGTGGGTTTGCCCTGGCCGCCGGCCCGGTCATGGCGCAAACCGCCATCAGCACCGATACACAGGGTTTGGTGGATGGCGCGGCCGACATACCCGTGGAAGGCGGAACCATTCCGGCGTACTGGGCGGCGCCTGAAGGTAAGACCGATTTGCCCGTTGTGCTGGTCATCCAGGAAATTTTCGGCGTGCATGAATATATCAAAGACGTATGCCGGCGCTTCGCCAAGCAGGGCTACCTGGCCGTCGCGCCGGAGCTTTACGCCCGGCAGGGTGACCCAAGCGGCTATACCGAGATTCCCAAACTGATCAGCGAGATCGTCAACAAGGTGCCGGACCAGCAGGTCATGGCCGACCTCGATGCGGCGGTCACGTGGGCCGGCCAGAACGGGGGCGACGCCAAGCGCCTGGGTATTACCGGCTTCTGCTGGGGCGGGCGCATTACCTGGCTGTATACGGCGCATAACCCAGACGTCAAGGCAGGTGTGGCCTGGTATGGCCGCTTGGTCGGCACCAGCGATGAACTGCATCCCGCGCAGCCGGTAGACGTGGCCGGCAAACTGAACGGACCCGTCCTCGGTCTGTACGGCGGCAAAGACACGGGGATTGCGCTCGATACCATAGACGCCATGAAGCAGGCGCTGGCCACGGGCCCGGAGGCTGCCAAGGCTTCTACGTTCGTGGTTTATCCCGACGCCCCCCATGCTTTCCATGCCGACTATCGGCCCAGTTATCGGGCCGATGATGCGAAAGATGGGTGGCAACGGGCACTGGACTGGTTCGGGAAATATCTGGATTGATGCAGTCCGTACCTGCGCGGGCCCTGGCCATTGGCGCCTTCCCCGATGCCGGGGAAGGTATCGGGGAAGGCTATCGCTGCCCGCGGCTGGCAGCGCAGGCGGCTATCGGCTTGCGTTGTTCACTTTGAGTTTTCTTCTGAAAGAACGCTCAACGCTGCCTGGCCGGCATTGAACACATGTTGTTCCGCGGCAGTCCGCGCGGCGCTATGATCGTTGTCGTCTATGGCTTGAATTAGCGATTTCAGCTCTTTGATGCTGGCTTTCCATCGGTCTTTGTACTGCATGGATGTTGTGCGTAATAATGTGACGCGCGAGTTCATGAGCGTCAACATCTCACCAAGCACATCATTGTGGGCGCCAGCTATCAGCCTGTCATAGAAGGCAGTTTTTGCCAGCAGCCGGGCCCGGCGATCTTCGCTTGCGCTTGTCGCCTCCAGTTGTTTGAAGGCGGTCTTCAGGGCGCTTCTTTCGCCGGGGCTTGCGTTGATGACGAAGAGCTGGGCAGTCAGGCCTTCGAGCTCGCGGCGCACCTGATAAATATTCCGGGCCTGCTCAGCGCTCAGAATCGTGACAACCGGGCCGCGATTGGGCCGGACGGTGATGAGCCCCTCGGATTCCAGCTGGCGCAAAGCCTCCCGGATCAGGGTCCGGCTGACTCCGGTCAATTCGCATAAATCACGTTCGACCAAACGCTCGCCGGCCCGAAACCTACCTACTGCTATAGCATTTCTAAGGTTTTCGACGACGCTCTGCCGCAGCGGTGCCGCGATTCGCGTAGCACGAAAATCCTCATCGTTTGAGGTGACCATACCTAGTTGTGACATGCATTGCCCTTTATCAGCCAAAGGTGCCGCTGCTGTGATCTGGACTTATCCTTGTTCATTGGCCCGCATTTTATCAAATGCATCGGGCTGCTTTGCGGAATCCGATTTGGCCCGCGGCGGGGCCGATGGACTATGGGGCGGCTGCTAAATATCCATCTCCTTGAACGCTTGGCGCGCAGCCTTGAAGCTGCCCAAGCCGGAAGGCATTCCGCAGTAAATGGCTACCTGCAGAAAGACTTCGCATATTTCGTCTTTGGTCACGCCGTTGTTAATTGCGCCACGTACGTGCGTCTGCAATTCGTCGGGCCGGTTCAAGGCTGCAATCATTCCGAGATTGATGAGACTGCGCTCGCGGCGTCCGAGGCCAGGGCGTGCCCAGACGTCCCCCCAACAGTACTTGGTGACCAGTTCCTGCATTGGCAAGCTGAAAGGATCGGCATTATTCAAGGATTTGTCCACATAGGCGTCCCCGACGACTTCGCGGCGAATCTTTAGTCCTTGCTGATACAGATCATTTTCCATGTTTCCTCCGGTGTCTTGTGAGTCGGTCAGTTCAGTGAAGTATAGAATCAATCATATAGGCAGTCAATATTATTGACATACTATACTCCCGTAATACAATATGGGCTCAATTCATAAATTTGGCAATCAATCAGGGCGTCGCCCGCAGCCAATCACCAGGAGACACAGCATGATTAAATTTAAGAAAGTCCTTGTCGCGCTCGTATGCGCATCGGCGGCTGCATCGGCGGCCGCCGAGTTCCCAGAAAGGCCTATACGTATTGTCGTGCCCTATGCGGCCGGCGGAGGCGTTGACGCACTGACGCGGCCTTTGGCGAAAGAAATGAGCGACTTGCTTGGGCAAAGCGTTGTTGTCGAAAATAAAGCCAGCGCAAATGGGCAGGTGGGGATGAACGATGTGGCCAGAGCGGCTCCTGATGGTTACACGCTCGTGATCAACTCGGCGGCCTATGCCATCGGACCTGCGTTCTATCCGAATCTGCCTTATGACACGATCAACGATTTCATACCCATCACCATTGTGGCGTCCAACCCACTGATGCTGGTGGCGGCACAGAAGTTCAAGGCGAATTCCATCGACGACATGATCCGCATGGGCAAAGAGAATGAGCCCGTTAATTTCGCGGCGCCGGGTGTCAGCGGCATCCATTACCTTGCGGCTGAACTCATGGCCGGTATTGCGGGCGTGAAATGGACGAGTATTCCTTATAAAGGCGCGGGCGGCGCTTTCCCCGATCTGATCAGCGGAGAAGTCGATGTCATGTTTGACAATCCTGGGTCGTCGTTGCCGCATGTGCAGTCCGGCCGCCTTAAACTGATCGCCACCACCGGCACTAAGCGAACGGCCGTGACGCCGGATATCCCTACCGTGGCGGAAACACTGCCCGGCTTTGACGCTGCCAACTGGTTTGTTTTGTCGGCCCCGGCAAAAACGCCCAAGGCGATTGTCGATAAATTAAATGGGGCGGTTGCAACAGCAATGAGAAGTGATGCGATCAAGCAAATGCTGGATCGCAATGGCATTGAAGTCATTGTGAATCAACCCCAGGAAGCCGCGGACTTCATTCAGGCGGAAGTCGACAAATGGGGCAAGGTCGTATCCGATAATAAGTTGTCGGTGGAATAAGGGAGAATGTCCATGTCAGTTGCCGTAGGATTCATCGGCTTAGGAAATATGGGGGGGCGCATGTCGGTTCGCCTGGTGCGCGAGAAATACCCCGTACATGTGTTCGACACCAACGCGCAGGCGTCTGAGCGTGCGGCCTCGGAAGGGGCGATTGCCCGAACCTCTCCCAAAGAAGTGGCCGATCACTCCGAGTGGGTATGCCTGAGCCTGCCGACCCCTGCAATCGTTCGTCAGGCATTGCTTGGACCCGATGGCGTGGTGCGGGGCGGCAAGGTCAGGCAGGTTATTGATTTTTCCACTATTGGCCCCCAGGCAGCCATAGCGCTGGCAAAAGAACTGGCTGGGCATGGCATCGAATATATTGATGCGCCCGTCAGCGGTGGCGTATCAGGAGCCCAAAAAGGCACGTTGGCGGTCATGGTTTCTTGTCGGCAGGAAACCTATGACATGCTCCAGCCTATGCTGTCGATCATGGGAAAAATATTCTATGTCGGCGACCGGGCCGGGCAGGCCCAGACCGTCAAGCTTGCCAACAATTTGCTCTCGATGACGGCATTGGCCGTGTCATCCGAGGCCATGGTGATGGGGGCCAAAGTAGGAATTGACCCACAGCTCATGCTGGATGCCATCAATGCTGGTTCTGGCCGCAATAGCGCCACCCAAGAGAAGTTCTCCCGCTCGATCCTGCCCGGTACGTTCGATTTTGGATTCACCACAGGCCTCGCCTACAAGGATGTGAAGCTATGTGTGGATGAGGCCGAGCAATTAGGGGTGCCGATGTTCGTGGGTGCGGCGGTCCGGGAGCTATATGCCGTATCTCAGGCTACTCAGGGTGAGGAGTCTGATTTCACGGCGGTTTGCCGGGTAATCGAAGGGTGGGCCGGCAGCGTCGTTCGTCAGAAGCAGTAAGTGGCGGAAGCGGTAAATGGCGCTCACCCAGGCAGCACGACCGCCAGATCTGTCATGACCTCGATGAACACCGGCTCGTCGGCCGTCAGGCCATCCGCGATCATGTTGTCGATGTCGTCGGCGCGGTCAAGCCGCAACGCCCGCATGCCGAAGGCCTGAGCCATGCCGCAGAAGTCCGGGTTGAACAGCGAAGTGCCGATGACCCGGCCGGGGTACTCGCGTTCCTGATTGATCCGGATCGATGCGTAGCAGTTGTTGTTGGACAATATGAACAGTATCGGCAGCTTATGCTGCACGGCGGCGATCATTTCGTTGCCCGTCATCAGGAAGCCGCCATCGCCGACAAGACAGATGGTTTTGGCGTCGCGATTTCTCAGCGCATGGGCCACGGCCGCGGGTGTGCCATAGCCCATCGCGCCCGACAGGGGCGACAGCAGGCGCTGCTGAGCGCGGAATGTAAAGTGCCGGTATACCGGTGCGGCGAATGTCCCGGCATCCAGGCATATGGCCGCGTTGTCGGGAGCCTGGTCGGATAGGCTGCGCACGACTTGGTTGAAGTCGAGCCCATCGACGGCGTGGCGGTTTGGCCAGGCCGCGTGGTCGGCATGCAGGGACAGCAATTTGTCTGTCCATTGCTGGCGCTCCTGGGGATGGGACAGCAATAAGGGTGTGGAGATTGCCTGGATCAGTTCGATGGGACTGCATGCCAGGCCGTAGTCGGCGGTGTAGTGCAGTCCTACGATGTGGTTGTCAGGATAGCAGTGAATCAGAATTTGCTGCGGGCGCGGCAGCGACGGGAAAGTGTAGCCCTGCGTGGGAATGTCCCCCAGGCGCGTCCCCAATGCCAGAATAAGATCGCCGTGCTGGAAGGCCTCGATTTGGACCGCCGACGGTGCCAAACCCAGTTCGCCGACATAAAGCGGCCGCGCTGGCGGATAGACATCATGCCTGCGGAATGATACGGCGACAGGGATATTCCATGCTTCGGCAAAGGCCTGCAGCGCTTCGCGTCCGCCAGCAGCTTCGAACATGCCGCCGGCGATGATGAGCGGGCGCCGGGCCCGCTGCAACTGATCGCGTATCGACTGCAAGACTTCCTGCGGCGGCAAAGCGGGGCGATGCGGCGAGTATATCCACTTCGGCTGTGGCGTTTCTTGTTGCTGTATATCTTCGGGTATCACCAGCACCACGGGTCCTGGCGTGCCTGAGCTTGCTATCCGAATGGCCTTGAATGCCGCTTCAGCCAATTGCCGCGGATCGGTCGGTTCGCAGACCCACTTTGCAATCGAGCCGAACATATCGTGATAGTTGATCTCCTGGAATGCCTCTCTGCGCAAGTCCTTTTTGGGTATCTGCCCCACCAGCAGTATCATCGGCACGGCATCCTGCTGCGCTGTGTGCACCGCGATCGCGGCATTGCTGGCCCCCGGTCCGCGGCTCACCATGGCTACGCCCGGCCGGCCTGTGACGCGGCCGTCGGCCACGGCCATGTAGCCGGCGCCACTTTCATGCCGGCAGACCACCGGATCAATTGTCGGGAAGTCGATGAGCGCGTCAAGCACGCCCAGGTAGCTTTCACCAGGCACCAGAAAAACGCGATCAATGCCGTTGGCGGCGAATATGCCAAGCAAAGCATGGGCGGACGTTGCGTTTGTGGCGGGAATGTTGTCGGGAAGAGGCATGTTGTGCATAGTCTGAAAGCGTTGAAAGCCCGATAGCTCGTTGGGGTTGATGCATTGTGCGCAAAGCCGGCTATGCCGACAAGGGTGCAGCGGTTATAGCAGCTATACTTTTTTGGTGTGTCTTGCCGCCGTTCTTGCCGTTATTCTTGCGGTCAGGCCTGCGTGGGCAAAGTATTCTTTTCAAGGGTGGCATGTGGATATCAAGCGTCTTGAGTATTTCCTTCTGGTGGCCGATCATGGCAGTTTTTCACGGGCGTCAAGCATCATCGGTGTCGCGCAGCCCGCCCTGGGACGCCAGGTACAGCGGCTTGAAGAGGATTGTGGCGCAAAACTGTTTTACCGGCACGGTCGCGGTGTGACGTTGACGCCGGAAGGTGAACTGTTCTCGGAGCGAATACGGCCATTGCTGAAACAGCTGGCGGAAGCCGCCGATGGCCTGGGGGCCGCCGAGCGCCCGCTTTCGGGTTCCATCACGGTGGGGCTCACGCCCACGATGATGTCGCTCATAGGCCTGCCGCTCTTGCAGAAGCTGCGTCTTGTCGCTCCCGGGATACGGTTGAATTTCTTGACCGGTTATAGCGGCTATGTTCATGAATGGATGGTCGATGGCCGATTGGATATTGCCATTTTGCACGACGCCAGAAGGTCCCAGCATATCGCGGTCGACCCGCTTGCCACGGCGCGCCTGTTTCTGGTTTCGCATCCTCGATTGATTGGCGAAGCGGGGCTGCAAGGGCGCGAGAGCGTTTCGCTGGCCGAGCTGGAAGGGCTTCCGATGGCGCTGCCCAGCCGGTCTCATGGGCTGCGGCGCACCCTGGACCAGGGTGTGAACAAGGTCAAGAGTACGCTCGATGTCCAGTATGAACTCGATACGCTCACCCTGATGAAGGAAGTGGTGCTGGCAGGTATTGCGCATACTGTGCTCGCCATGCCGGCCGTGGCCAATGAAGTCACGGCGGGCACCTTGATAGCGACGCATCTTGTGTCCCCCAAGCTGGAAACCCGGTTGATGATCACTACATCCGTGAATCGGCCGCTTACCCGGGAAGGGCGCGCCGTGCTGGCTCAGATTCGGCCCGTCCTGCAAGAGGCAGTGCGCCTGGCCGGTGTCTCTTTGCATCTGGATATTCATTGAGGCGGAAAAGACCAGTCCCGCCGCTGCCTTTTCAGTTTCAACGTTACTAGCGCACGCTGCCAGTGTGCGAATTAAGCAAACAGCACGCTAGACCATGCAGGCATAGCTGATACAAGAGAAAAGCCATAGAAGACTGGCTTGGTAGGCAGGCATAATCCCCCGGACACGGCCGGCGTTGAATGCGCAGGGCACCTTATTCCGACAATCCATATGGGGAGACACCAATGTTTAAATGGATGCTGAGCGCAATGGCGGGCGGTCTGGCCTTGGCCGCCGCACTCAATGTACACGCGGCCGGGGGCAATTTTCCCGATCGGCCTATCACACTGATTATTCCGGTTGCCGCAGGCGGAACGACAGATATTGCCGGCAGGGCGCTGGCCAAACAACTGAAGGACGAGCTTGGCCAGACAGTTGTCGTAGAGAACCGCCCCGGCGCAAGCGGCAGTATCGCGAATGCATACGTGGCCCGCGCGAAGCCCGATGGCTACACCCTGGTGCTTTCGTACGAGGGCTTTCACACGGGCAACCCGGTGCTCATGAAGGAGCTGACCTGGGATCCGATAAAGGACTTCACGCCCATCGCCGAAGTTATCCGGGGTCCGCATCTGATCCTGGTGCCGGCCGACTCACCGGCCAGGACGCTGCAGGAGTTCATTGACAACGCCAAGCAGAGCCCGGGCAGCATGAACTTCGCCTCGTCCGGCGTAGGGTCCATCCAGCACCTGGGCGGTGAGCTCTTCCAGCTACAGACCGGGGTAGACATGGTGCATGTGCCCTATGGCGGCGCGGCGCCGGCCATGCAGGACTTGCTGGCGGGCCGTATCAATATGTTCATCACGACACCGCCCACCGCCATTTCCCACGTCGAGGCGGGCAAGTTGCGCGCCCTGGCCATTACCAGCAGCCAGCGGCATCCCAAATTGCCGGACATCCCGACCACCGCCGAGGCTGGGCTGCCGGAGTTCCAGTTGGAAGCCTGGTTCTCGGTGTTCGGCCCTCCTGGCATGCCGGATGACGTTGTGAAGAAGCTGGCGGCCGCAATGGAACAAGTGATAACCTCGGATGAGTTCAGGGAGCAAATGAATGCGCAAGGCTCGAACGCCAGTTACCGTTCACCTGACGAATTGGCCCAGATCGTGAAGGACGATCTGGCAAAATGGACCAAGGTGGTCGAGACGGCCGGGATCACCGCAAATTAACGAGGCTGCAGACATCCATGGACAAACCGCGTGTGGTCATTGCGATTCTTGATGATTATCAGAAATTCGTTCCAGGACTTCAGGCGTTCAACCGCCTGGAGCAGCGTCTTCCCGAGGCCGATATCCGTGTGATCGAGAGCATGCCGCTAGGGGACGAAGATGTTGGCCGGCTTGCCGATGTTCAGTATCTGGTGCTGATACGGGAACGCAGCCGCATCACGTCCAGTCTGCTGGACAAACTGCCGGCGCTCAAGGCCATTGTGCAGACAGGCACGGCGGGGGCGCCCGAGACTTCGCATATTGACTTGGCCGCCTGCGCGGCGCGCGGCATCCCTGTCATTGAAGGCGGCGCCAGCGACGGACATTCCGCGGCTGAGCTCACTTGGGCCTTGATTCTTAACGCCCGGCGCAACATTCCCGAATACATGGCCAGCATGGCGCGGGGCCATTGGCACCGCGTGAGTCGGCCGGCCGCCATCGGGCAGTCGGTGCGCGGCCAGACACTGGGCATACTGGGCTATGGCCGCATTGGACGCCTGCTGGGGCAATATGCCCAGGCCTTTGGCATGCATGTTCTGGTGTGGGGCCGCAAAAACACACAGAACGCCGCGCGTGAAACCGGGGTCGAATTGGCTGAATCCCGGGACGACCTTTTCAAGCGCAGCGATGTGCTGACGCTGCATATGCGGATGAATGCGTCGTCCCGCCATTCGGTCACGCGCCGCGATCTTGCCCTGATGAAGCCAAGCGCGCTGCTGGTCAATACCAGCCGCGCGGCGCTGATAGAGCCCGGCGCACTTCAGGATGCCTTGAAGACAGGCCGGCCGGGCGCGGCGGCGCTGGATGTGTACGACGAAGAGCCTGTTCTCGATGTTGACGCGCTCTACGGCGGGCTGAACGTTGCCGCCGCGCCTCATATTGGCTTCGTGGAGAAAAGCAGCTACGAAATATTGTTTGGATCGGCTTTCGACAACTTTCTGGCGTTTCTTGAGCAGGGCGGGCAGACCGACCCCTGAGGCCGGCCTCGATCAGCGGCTATTATTTTGCCGCACTTTGAATTTTATCGCCGGCCGCCTGGATCTGGTCTCCGGCACTGCTTACCGCCTTGTCTATTTCTTTTCCGGCTTTTTCGGCCGGGCCTTCTTTCTGGCAACCGCCCAAAGCCAGCATCAGCATGCCGATTGCCGCCGCGGCCATTGTTTTGCTTCTATAGATCACATTGCTCACCAAAAGTAGTCGGACCCATAGCATACATCGCAAATGCGAAGATTCTGTGCGCCGCGTGTCAAACGGGAGCCACACCCACCGTCATACCGCCGCATACATATAGAATCTGCCCGGTCGTGAAGCCACTGCGCCCGTCCAGAAGAAATGATGCGGCGTGGGCAATGTCTTCCGGGGTGCCCACTCGCTTGACCGGGACGGCGTCGATGATTTTTTGGGTTCTCGCCTCGCCTGGCGGGTTGGCCTGGTCGAACAATTGCGTGCGGATGGGACCTGGGCCGATGGCGTTGGCCGTAATGCCGTACAGGCCAAGCTCCAGAGCCCAAACCCGGGTCATGCCGATCAAGCCCGCTTTTGACGCGGCGTATGCGGTGCGCAGTTCTTTACCCAGCGATGCACGCGAAGACATATTGACGATGCGGCCAAATTCGGCTTCTTTCATCCCCGGGAGCAAGGCTTGCATGCATTGCACCGCGCAGCGCACATTAAGCGCCCAGGCCAATTGCAGCTCGTCCATGGTTTGGCTTTCGGCATCGGCGGGCACCACAATACCCACGTTGTTGACCAGGCGTGTGATCGGCCCGCCCTCAAGGGCCAGCTCGAGCGCGCGTGCCGTCTGCTCCGGGTCGGACAGGTCGGCCTGAATGCCGTCCCCGATGCGGTCGATGACGACTGGCTCATACCCATCCTGGCGGCAACGGACGGCGATGGCGGCACCGATGCCGCTGGCGCCGCCGGTAATCAAAACACGTTCTTTACTCACAACTATCCTTTTAGGTTCAAGCTCCCCCGCGCGGGACGGGGGAGGAAAACGGAACTTGATTAGATGGGCTCAAAGCCAGAAGACTTTACAACATCCGCCCATTTCTTGAGCTCGGCCTTGATATAGCTTGCGAATTCTTCGGGGCTGTTGCTGACAGCCTTCGCGCCTTGCTCGGCCAGCCGTTTTTTAACGTCAGGCATATCCAGGATCTTGACGATCTCGGCATTGAGTTTGTCGATGATGTCAGCAGGCGTGCCGGCGGGCGCCAGAAGACCAAACCAGGCTGTGGCTTCATAGTCTTTGACGCCTTCTTCGGCAATAGTCGGCAACTCTGGCGCGGCTTCGGAGCGCTCGCCGGTCGTGACGGCCAATGCCTTCAGTTTCCCTGCCTGCACATGGGGCAGCGCCGAAGGCATGTTGTCGAACATGATGTCGACTTGACCGCCAAGCAGGTCAATGACTGCGGGTCCGCTTCCTTTATAGGGCACATGAAGCATGTCTACACCAGCCAGGCTTTTGAACATTTCGCCCGATAGGTGAATGGAGCTGCCGTTGCCCGACGAGGCGAAGGTGATTTCACCCGGTTTGTCTTTTGCCAGTGCTATCAGCTCTTGCACGGAATTGGCCTGCACGGAAGGATTGGCCACCAGCATGTTAGGCACTGCGGCAATGAGTGAAATGGGCGCAAAATCCTGGACCGCATCGAAGGGCATGTCTTTGTACACACTTTGATTGATCGCGTGCGTACCCACGGTGCCGAGCACCAGAGTGTAGCCATCGGGGTTGGCGTTGGCCACCATGTTTGAGCCTATGTTGCCGCCGGCGCCCGGGCGGTTATCGACGACAACCGTTGTGCCCAGGTCTGCGCCGAGCTTTTCAGCAACCGTCCGTGCCAGAAAGTCGCTTGTGCCGCCGGCAGAGAATGGCACGATCAAGCGAATAGGCTTGGAAGGATAGTCGGCCGCTGCGGCGGTTGCCGATGCGCCGACAATCGCGGTGGCAAGCAGCAGGGATTTGAAGAGGGGTAAACGGGAAAAATTCATGTTATCTCCGAATATTCTAATGAATGGAAAAGATCGCCAGTCAGAGCGATCAGGACGACAAGCCAAGTATTTTCCGAGCCTGGCCCGCCGAGGCCACTTCGCCTCCAATCGACTCGATGATGCGGCGTGCCCGCCCGACCAGTTGCGCATTGCTCTCGGCCAAAACGCCTTTGGACATATAGATGTTGTCTTCAAAGCCCACGCGCACGTGCCCACCGTATAGGCAGGCCTGGGCGACCATGGGAAATTCGTGCCGGCCAATACCGAAGGCGGACCATGTGGCGCCCGCCGGCAACATGCTGCGCGCATACGCCATGGTTTCCGGGTTCGCCGCAAAGCCATAGTTCACGCCAAGCACGAAACTGAACAAGCCCGGGCCTTCCAGCTCGCCCTCGCGAATCAGGTCGCATGCCAGGCGCAAGTCACCGGAGTCGAAGATTTCGAGTTCGGGCTTGACGCCTGCCTGCCTGATGATGCGGGCCATCTTGCGGACATTGGCTGGTGTGTTGATAACCACTTGTCCGGCGGAGTTCATCGTATTCAAATCCAGCGTACAGATTTCCGGGCGCAGCTCGGCGATATGCGCCACGCGCAATTCCGGGCGCAGCAATGTCGTGCCCGGACCCGCTACTTTTGGATCCTCGTCGCTGGGGACGAAGCGTCCGCCGGGACCGGTTGTCAGGTTGATGACCATGTCGGGGTTGCCCTGACGGATCCGGTCCATTACCTCACGGTAGTGCTTGAGTTCCATCGACGGCTTGCCCGTTTCGGGATCGCGTACGTGGATATGCGCAACCGTGGCGCCTTCTTTGGCGGCCTCAAGGGCCGAGTCGGCAATTTGTTTCGGCGTAACCGGTAGCCCCGGGTGCTGCTCCGGTGTGGTGAGGTTGCCTGTGATGGCACAGGTGATGATGACCTTTTCTTGCATGGCGCTGCAGTTGTCCTTGTGTTGATCGAGGGATGAGCCATCCTACTGATGCTGTAAAATTCGGTCAATACCGATTATCGAAATAGTGCGCGATAATCGAACATATCGTAAATGTGCAAATGAAGGGGATTTCAGTGAATTCAGCCGAAGAAATTGCCGCCCTGGCGGGCGACCCGAATTTCATGGCGTCCTTGGCGCGTGGTCTGGTGGTGATTCAGGCTTTTTCAGCCCAGCGGCCAAGCATGACGGTTTCGCAAATCAGCCAAAAAACAGGCATACCCCGCGCGGCGGCGCGGCGCTGCCTGTACACGCTTGGCAAGATGGGTTTTGTGGAAAGCCGGGAGGGCGGTGCATTCAGCCTGCGACCCCGGGTTCTGCTGCTGGGGCACGGCTACTTTGCTTCATCTTCGCTCAGCCAGGGGGCCGAACCTATTTTGAATCGCTTGAGCGAGCCGCTGGATGAATCAAGCTCGGTATCCGTGTTGGACGGTGATGAAATACTTTATATCGCACGCGCGCAAACCAAGCGCCTGATGGCCATGCATCTGGATGTGGGCAGCAGGCTGCCTGCCATCTACACGTCGATGGGACGAGTGTTGATAGCCGCCTTGCCGGCGCAGGAACAAGAGCAATATCTGGCCCGCGCCAAGTACATTCAGTACACCCCGCATTCGCTGGTGGATGCAAAGGCGCTGGCTCAAGAACTCCAACGGGTTCGAGATCAAGGCTTTTCGATTATTGATCAAGAGCTGGAAGCTGGTGTCCGTTCCATTGCCCTGCCAGTGTTGGGCCGGGACGGCCTACCCAAGGCCGCCATGAGCGTAGGGGTCCACGCCCAACGGGTGTCTATCAATGAGATGAAGGAAAAAATCTTGCCGGCGCTTCAAGAGGCCGCGACAGAGCTGACGCTGCTGAGCAAGACGCTTTAGCAGACCGAGTGAAGCGGCGGTGACGTTGACTGAGCGGGCATTGGTGGATGCCTTGCTGACAGCATTGGCCATTGCCGACACAGGCTATGGAAATATCAGCGGCCGAACGAGTCGATTCTTCCGTCAGGCCGCTTCAAGATATGGCTTGGCCAGGCTAGAGCTTCATCCCGTTGACGATCTTGCCGAACTTTGCACGTTCATTCTTGACGAATTGTTCAAACTCGGCGGTCGGCATGCCGCTGGGCTCGGCTCCCTGTTTCTCCAGTGTGGCGCGCAGGTCGGGAAGTTGCAGCACGGCGTGGATATCCTGCTGGATTTTTTGCACAATGTCGGCAGGAGTGCCAGCCGGCACAAAAATCCCGAACCACTGGGTCAGATCAAAGGCTTCGACGCCTTGTGTTTCGCGCACGGCGGGCACATCCGGCACGGCTGGCGAGCGGCTGATGGACGACACAGCCAATGGCCGCAGCTTGTCTGATTGAACATGCGAGTAGCCGATAGGCAGTCCGACGAAGCCGATATCGATCTGGTCTGCCAGCAGCGCGGCGATCGAGGGCGCCACACCCTTGTATGGAACATGCAGCATGCTTGTGCCGCTCAACTGCTCAAGCAGGGCGCCGGCCAGGTGTTGCGGCGTGCCGGTTCCAGAGGATGCGTAGCTGACCGTGCCGGGATGCTTGCTGGCGTATTCGATAAGCTCCGCAGTCGTCTTGTATGGCTTGTCGGGATTGGTAACCAGCAGGAAAGGCAGTTTTACCGCCAGCGTGACGGGCTGCAGATCCTTTTCAGGGTCATAAGGCATCTTGGGCATGATGTGCTGGCTGATCACAACTTCGGCAGTCGCCGATAGCATGATCGTATAGCCGTCAGGCTGCGAGCGGGCCACATAGGAAGCGCCGATCGTGCCGCTGGCGCCATCCTTGTTCGACACGACGACGGTCTGCTTCCAGCGTTCACTCAGCTTCTGCGACAGCACGCGTGCAACCGAGTCGGTGCCGCCGCCCGCAGTATAGGGCACCACTATGGTCACAGGCTGAGTAGGCCATTGCGTCGCGGCATAGGATGCGGGGGCGTTCAAGCCCAGTGCAATCAGTCCGGCTGTGGCGATGTATTTGAATTTCATTGCTTATCTCCTTGATCAGTTATTTTGAATATGTTTGGCGACGTGTTCGGCGATCATCGCCGAGACGCGCACGTTCGATTCCTGGGTAACGCCGGCTATATGCGGGGTAAGGATCAGGTTGGGAATATTGGCCAGTACAGAGTCATTGGCCAAAGGCTCACTGGTATAGACATCGACCGCCGCGCCGCCCAGATGCCCGTTCTTTAACCCTATTGCCAACGCCGCTTCGTCGACGACGCCGCCACGCGCAACGTTTATAAGGATGGCGCCCGGTTTCATGCTGAGCATGCTGCTGGCATCGATGAGATTCATCGTGTCGTCCGTCAAGGGCACGTGCAGCGATATGACATCAGCCTCTTTCAAGACAGCTTCCACACTGGCGCAGCGTCGCACGAAACTCACGGTTTCAGGCATTTCCCCCGGGCTTGGATCATAGGCAAGGACTGACATGCCGATTGCCTGCGCCAGCTGTGCCGTACGCTGACCCACCGAGCCCAGGCCTATGATTCCAAGCGTCTTGCCGCTGATTTCCTGTCCGTTGGCCAGCATATCGCGCGGCCATTGCCCGGCCATCACCGCCTCGGTGGAAGCATAGGCGCGGCGCAGCAGCATCATTGCGCAACACGTCACATATTCGGCGACCGCGTTTGCATTCGCGCCCGTTGCCGGAAACACCGCGACCTTGCGCTCACGGCAGGCCGCGACATCGATATTGTCCAGCCCAACGCCCAACCGCCCGACTGCGTGCAGCCGAGGCGACTGGCGCAGCAGATCAATGTCGACACGTGTCCGGTTGCGTACGATCAGCGCATCGGCGTCGTGTATGGCCAGAATCAGTTCCTCGCGTCGGGCGTGCAGCTGTGGATCGTAGTGGACCTCAAAGCGATCCCGCAGTGACGTCACAGCCGCCAGGTCCATGAATTCCGAGATGATGATTTTTTTCATAGATGTCAGCCAGCCTGTATGGGTATGAGATAGCGTTTTGCAGCGTCCATCAGCGGCTCCACCCCGAGTCCCGGATCGTTGGATAGGGTAACGGTGCCATGGTTTACGCTGAATTCGGGGTCGGCTAGAATGGCGCGCAGGGGATTGTGATTGGCATCGATTTCCACATAACCGTCGCCGCCGATGGCAGCCTTGAGGTGCATCGAGGCACGCAGTCCGATTCCAGCGCCCAGCCAGTGCGGGCAAAACCATTGGCCGTGTTCAAGAGTCATTCGGGCAACATCCAGACAGCGGGTGAATCCGCCCCATTTGCCCATGTCGGGCTGAATCACGCGCAAGCCACCCGCCACAATTGCGCGGGAAAACGCTTGTTCGCCGCGCAGGTTTTCGCCCGCCGCCAAACGCAGCGGCGTGCTGTCCGACAGCTGCTTCCATGCCGTCCACGGCGTATCGGCGGCCACCGGCTCTTCTATCCAGGTCAATCCATGGGGTGCGAGGCGGGCTATCATCTCCATGGCGTGACGGGTGCTCCATGCCTGATTGGCGTCCACCATGAGCACGCCGTCCCGGCCAAGCTCTGTTCGCACCGTACGGACGTTATCCTCATCGCGCGCATCGTCGAAACCGACCTTGAGCTTGAAGGCGGTGTAGCCTTCGCCGGCCTTTTCCTCCACCACGCGCATCGGCGCATCGGGATTGATGCCGGACGCGTAGACCGCCACCGTTGGCCCCGCCCCCCCAAGCCATTTCCACAGCGGCTGTCCGGCGCGCTTGGCTATCAGGTCCCATGCCGCCATGTCGATCGCGGCAATGACCTGAGCCAGAGGGCCCGGCTCGCCCGCCTGAATAGCAAGAATATGCGTACGGGCAGTCAGGGCATCGAAACACGAGCGCGGCGATGCCCATCGCTGTTCGCACAGCATGGGCGCAAGAACGGACAAGAATAGTCGTGCCCGATGTTCTGCACCCACCGCAGGAAAATTGCACCATACTTCTCCCCAGCCGGTGATGCCATCGTCATCGGTAAGCCGTATCAGCAGGGCAGGCCGGCTGTGCATGATGCCGAAAGATGTTCGCACAGGCGGGTCCGCCGGCGCGCGGAAAACAAAGGCGTCTGCCTTGATGATTCGAAATCCGCTTGCGCTCTCCGGCACAGCGCCTTTTGTTGCTGTCATTGATGCTCCGTCTGCCTGTCTGGAAGCCGGACGTTGGGGGACGAGCGGCATGATATAAGGTATAGAAGTATATACTTTATCATGTGCATATTCCGATTGGCAATAAGTTGCGTAAACTAGCGGTTGCCGCGCCTCTGGGGATATCCCGAAGCTGCGGGCCAACCCAGGTTTTCGTTCAGCCATTTATGAAGAAAAAAATCCCGAGCGGCGCACAGCCGTCTTCCATCCCGCCCTGGCCGCCAAGCCACATCCCGCGCTATGTAGTCATTGCCGATCGCCTGCGCCAGCGCATTGCGTCCGGTGTATGGCGCGCGGGCAGAATGCTCCCGTCACTGCATGATCTCGCCGACGAGTTCGAGGTGGCGCGTCCCACGGCGCGCCAGGCCGTGCAGCTTTTGGTTGCGGAAGGCCTGCTAAGCAGCCAGCGTGGGCAGGGCACTTTCGTGACACAGGCGGCGGCGCCCGTCAAAACAACGCCTCTGGAGACATCGCTTCAGGCGCTGGCGGAAACGTATCATGGCTTGAAACCCAGAATTCTTGAAATTGACGAGAACCCGCGCATCCTGCCGATTGATTCCGACGGCAAGCCCTGCTACGTCTATATGCGTCGACTGCATTCGCTCGACGGCCGGCCGTATTGTGTTATTTCCCTGTATATCGCACAGGATGTATTCAAATCCAGGCCGGCACAGTTCAGGACCCGGCCCGTTATTCCCCTTATGTTGTCTCTGAAGGGCCTGACCATCAAGCAGGCGCACCAGACGCTCAGCATTACGTCCGCCGACGCTGAAACCGCCCAACTGCTTGGCATTCCCGTCGGCGCGCCTTTGGCCAATATGGTGCGCGTCTTTCAATCTGATAATGACACCATCGTCTATTACGCCGAAGTCAGCTATCGCGGCGATGCGGTCCGGATGGAGATCGACTTGAAGCCCTAGGGCTTTCAAACGCCAGTTGCGCAGGCATTGACGTCTTAGCGGCGGGCCAGGGTGCCTAGGCCTGTCTTCTCGTACAGTTCTATGGTCAGGCTTTGCGCCATGCCGCCCGGTCCTGCGGCAAAGGTCACGGCAGAGCGTGAGCCGGGAGAGGCGATTTCGCCGCCCGGTTCGAATACAAAGACATTGCCGTCCCAGTGCTGCAGATGAAACACATGTGCCGCAGGACCCATGATCAGCGCGAGTTGGTCGCCGTGCTGTTCGACTTTCGCGTCGCCATAGTAGTCGCTGGCGTAAGTGCCGATATAGGCGTGCGCCGGGAGCGCCGCTGCGGGGTGATCGGGAAAAGGCTGGCCCGCCAGCTCTCCGGTCGGGGCGGTCATGGCCGTGAAAGCGGCTGCATAAAGCGCCAGCCAATCTTCCGTGACATGTCCGAACCGTACAAGATCCATGTACATCATGTTTAGCGCTTCGGCGGCGCCCACCGGCAAGGCGTTGGTCAGGACCACGATGCCGGTGTCGGCGGCGGGAAGCAGGCTGAAACTGGTGCCGGCCCCCATAAGGAAAGCACCCGAGTGGCTGAGCAGGGTGTTGCCCGATACTGGGATCGAGACATTGAAGCCGTATCCATAATAGCCGGTGGGTGCGTCTGGCCTGGGCGGGGGAGACGATAGAATCTGCGGGCTCAGGGCTGGTGCCAGCGCGTCGTGTGGAATGAATTCACGGTCTCCAAGCTTGCCATCGTGCAGCACCATTGTCATCCAGGCCGCCATGTCGAGCACATTGGAACTTACGCCGCCCGCCGGCGATTGGGTATCGGGCTGTCGCAGAACGCCGGGCTGGAACACGCCATCGAGCCGAATGTGGGGATGGGCGCGATTGGAGCGCGCGATGAAATCCGCAAAGCGGGAGCTGGTGGCCGTCATGCCTAGCGGGCCATAAAGTGCCTGATCGGACAGGCTTGCCCAATCGGTGCCCGATGCCACCGCAACGGCTTCCGCCCCCGCGGTAAGTCCGAAATTGGTGTAAGCGTAGCGGGAGCGCAAGGGTGCCGTTGGCAGAAAATGCAGACGCTCCAGCGCCTGCCTGCGGTCATGGCCCAGCTCTTCCAGATCGTCGCCCGCATGCTCAGGCAAGCCCGACCGATGGGAGAAAAAGTCGCCAATGGTCACCTGGGCCGTGGCGGTGGCGTCATGCAGGGAAAACCAGGGCAGGTGCTGCACTACCGGCGTGTCCCAGGAAACTACCCCTTTCCCCACTTGGGCTGCCACCACCGTGGCGCCGACGGATTTGGACACCGACGCTACTTGGAATACAGTCTGGGCGTCAATAGGAGTGGCTTCCCCGAGCCGGCGCACACCAAAGCCTCTGGCATAGACGGTCTTTCCCTGGTGGACGACGGCAACGGCCATGCCGGGAATTCCCGAGCGCGTGAAGACCTCGGTCGCGAGCTCATCGAGTTGCGCCACGGCGCGTTCGACATTGGAGGAGGGGATGGTGTCGTCCGGCGACGAACCGCTGCCGCCACAGGAGACGAGCGCCATGAGGACGGCAGCGGTGGATAAAACCCGGTAAAACCGTGGAAACATGCGTAGTGCCTCCGTGCGCAATGTGGCGTGACAAGGTGCCAGGCTGTGGTCAACGCCCATGCGCTGATAGGGTTATGTAATGCTATGTAATTAATTCTTTCCGGCTTCGTCATTGTGCCGGAAAAAGGGATTGCTTGCCAGCCCAATGACGATGTTGGTTTGCCCGTTTATTTTGCCGCGAGGGGTAAATTCCTCTTGTGCAGTGCTTCCCGTGTATGATCGTGAGGCATGCCCGCTTCTGGATGCAGGCGGCGCTTCTCGCACGTGTCGACGACGTGTGAAATCTGAACTGAAAGGGGCCGAGATGAGTGAATTTACACCTGGCGATACGCGTTCCTCCGTGGACAGTACGAATCCTCTGGTCGCGGTGCGCGCAAAATGGAAATGGTTCGTGGCGCTGGGGGCTTTGCTTCTCATTGTCGGCTTTGCGGCTTCTTATCACGTCTTGACGGCAACCATCGCCAGCGTGATTTTCGTGGGTGCCCTTATGCTGGTCGCGGGCGTGGGCATGCTGATCAATGCCTGGCGTGTGCAGGGGTGGGCCGGCTTTCTGCTATGGACGATCAGCGGCTTACTGTATTTGGCCGCGGGGCTTGTTGCCTTCTACAACCCCTTGGCGGGCGCCGCGCTGCTTACGCTGCTTCTGGGGGCCACGCTGATCGGGTCAGGGGCCTTCCGTCTGTGGGTTTGGTTTCAGAACCGGGCTCAGCCGGGCTGGCAGTGGCTGGCCCTGTCCGGAGTCGTGACACTGTTGGCCGGTTTCGTCATCGCGCTGGGCTGGCCGGGCAACAGCGTGTGGGTGCTGGGTTTGCTGCTGGCCCTCGACCTGGTTTTTCAGGGCCTGATGATGATCATGCTGGGCCTGGCTTTGCGTCGGCAGTAATCGAATTCTCGAACAGCACTCGGGCGCGATCCCGCAGCAGCTCGAAAAGTTCCTGCGCGGCAGCCGAAGGTTCGACGTCTTTGGCCCTGACGATTGCCACGGGCGGCAGCGGAATTTTGGGCCGGACATTCAGCAGCTCAAGTCCCAGACGCCTGGACATATAGACGGCGGCATCGGCGCGCAGCACACCGATGAATCCTGGGTGTGCCGCAACAATCGCCGCGATGGATGGCATGACGCTGGATTCAATTGCGGGCACTGGGACAGGTAACTTCTGCGCCAGCATCGCCACCCGCAAGGCATTACGAACGAGCGAATCGCTTGTGGGCGTCACCCACGCATAATGCAGCAGATCTTCGAGGGCCAGCTCCCGGCCCCCGCCATCCCCGCGCCGCTGCGCCACGAAGCACAACTCATCTGGATACAGAATGTCCACGTGCAGCATGGACGCTTCAGCATCCGTCAGATTCCGGGCCGGCAGGCTGCCTACGACAAAGTCAAGTTCGCCCGCCATCAGCATGGTGAACAGGCTGTTCGCGACTCCATCGACCATCTCTATCCGCATCGACGGATGCCGGGCCGCAAGCTGCGCGACCGGCTCGGACAGCAGTGACACCGTTGTATAGGACGGCGCGCCCACTCTCAATGTGCGTCCTTTGCCGCCACGCATATCGGCGATTTCGTTTTCGAGTCGGCCAATCTTGTTGAGGACCATTCGCGCATCGTGGACCAACGCGCCGCCAAAGGGTGTCAGCGATACGCCCTCACGCAAGCGATTGAACACCGGCGCGCCCAGTGTCTGCTCCAGTTCGCGAGCCATCTTGCTGATGGCGGGTTGCGAAAGCGCCATTCTTTCCGACAGTTGTCTGAAGGAAAGACCATCCGCCACACCGATGATCAGCTCGAACTGTTTCAGTCGCAGCCGACTCATAAGCCTGGGGTTTTCTGCTGCTGCGAGGTTTTGCATTTGATTAACCTAAAGTTATCACTTAATGAGTATATTTCAGTTATGAGTTAACCATAAAGTGCGTATGCTTTCGGGACATTCAACACAAAGAGCATGACTCATAAAGGAGACAAAACCATGAAGAACTTACGCGCAATTACCGCTGTCATATTGCTTGGCATGCTGCCCGTGGCGGTTCACGCCAGCAATGCGTGGCCAGTCAAGCCTGTTACGATTATTGTTCCCTTCCCGCCGGGCGGGGCAACCGATGTGATGGCAAGATTATTCGCGCCACGTATCGAGGCAGCCATCGGCCAGCCGGTCGTGGTGGAAAACAAGGTTGGCGCAGGCGGTACGATCGGCACCCAGCATGTGGCGCGCGCCAAGAACGATGGCTACACGCTGCTTTGGGGTACCGTCGCCACGCACGGGATTGGCCCCAATATTTATAAGAAGCTCACCTACAACGCCTTGACTGATTTCGAGCCGCTTATCCATGTGGTCGATCAGCCTTATGTGCTGGTCACACATCCCTCTGCAAAGATCACCTCTGTGGCTGACCTGCTTGACCAGGCCAAGCGTGAACCGGGGAAGATTCCGGTCGCGTCGGCGGGCGTGGGAACTGCCGCGCATATGTTTCTTGAAAAGTTCCAATCCGACACGGGTGCTTCGCTGCTTGGGGTGCCTTACAAGGGCGCTGGCCCGGCCATGGTTGACCTTCTGGGGGGCCAGGTATCAGCGGCGTTTGATGTCATCCTGACTACCGCGCCGTATATCAAGGACGCACGGCTCGTGCCCTTGGCGGTCACGAGTGCAGAGCGTTCCAAGACGCTTCCGGACGTGCCGACCATGACGGAAGCGGGTGTTGTGGATTTCGTGGTCTCCGGCTGGAATGGTTTGTTTGCGCCAAAAGGCACGCCACCCGCAGTCATTGATAAAGTGAACAAGGCTGTGAATGACGCGCTGGCAATGCCAGAGATTCGCGACCGCTTGATCGCTGAGGGTTCGGTGCCCGTAGGCGGGTCTCCCGCGGACTTCTCTACTTTCGTCGATGCCGAAATCAAATCATGGGGCGAAGTGGCTCGCAAAGCCAACGTCTCGCTGGACTAGGGGGCCACGTATGAGCGGCAGGTCAGATAGGGATGGCGCGCGCGATCACAACCTCGGGGATGAGCCGTCCGGTCCATTGCTGGGAGTGAAGATCCTCGATATCTCAACGGTGATCGCGGGTCCATTATCATCCACGCTCATGGCCGATATGGGGGCGGAGGTCCTCAAGGTGGAGATTCCTGGCGAAGGAGACCATATCCGTCAGTTGCCTCCTCACAAGGAAGGCATATCGTTGTGGTCGAAAGTGGCCAATCGCAATAAGCGCGGCATCAGCCTGAATCTGCGTGAGCCCGAGGGGGTACGGATTCTGGAGCGGCTGCTTCCGCAGTATGATGTGCTGGTCGAAAACTTCCGGCCCGGCACGCTGGATCGCTGGGGGTTGGATATGGATAGGCTGACTGCCATCAGACCCGACCTTATCGTCCTGCGGGTGACGGGCTTTGGACAGACCGGCCCCTACCGCTCGCGCCCGGGCTTTGCCCGTATTTTTGAGGCGATGTCCGGGTTCGTGAATCTGTGTGGCGAGGAAAACGGTCCGCCCTTGTATCCCGGCTTTCCTGTGTCGGATGCACTTACGGGCGTGTTCGGCGCCTATTCCGTGGCTGCGGCGCTACTGCATCGCGAAAAATACGGCGTTGGCCAGGAGATCGATCTGTCCGCCACCGAAGCCATGTTTCGGGTACTGGACTTCATGCCCATCGAGTATGACCAGCTTGGTGTTGTACGTGCCCGGCAAGGCAATTTGAACGCCTATTCGGCGCCAAGCAGCGTTTACAAGACGCGCGACGAGAAATGGATTGTGCTGGCCGTCAGCGCGCCAACGGTATTCCGACGCCTGGCTATTGCCATCGACCGTCAGGACTTGCTGGAGGATCCGGCATTCAGGACGAATGCCGCGCGCATCGCGAATCGGCAGGAAATCGAAACCATCATGGAAAACTGGTTCCTCGCGCACGACCTGCATGATGCGTCCAGCATTCTTGCCGCACATGAAGTCAGTTTCAGTCCCGTCTACGATATCCAGGACATTGTCGCCGATCCGCATTTCATCGAGCGACAAATGATTATCCCCATTCAGGATGAGGAGTTGGGGCAGGTGAAGATGCAGAATGTCGTGCCGCGGTTCTCCCGGACACCCGGAAAAGTCTGGCGGGCCGGGCCGAGTGTTGGCCAGCACAACGAGGACGTGTACGGGAAGGAGCTCGGGCTGACACAGGCGGAGCGGGAAGCTTTGAGCGAGCGCAATATTATTTAGCGAGTGGGCCGGCGGGACGATTCCGTCGAGAAGATTTTGTCAAGCGCCGCCCCTATTCAATCAGGATTTTCCTGAAGTGAGGCCGATCGTGGAACTTGTGCAGTTGCCGCTGCAGTTTGACAGTAGCTTTATCCTCTCCGAGAGCCAGCATGGCAGTTATTTGCAGTCGGTGGGGGGCGGGCATCCTGTTCACGCGTCGCTGGAACTGGCATTGCTTGCCGGGTTTACCGCCATACCCGTGGCCGGCATTCATGTGATGGGGGGCGCCATGGCGGCATTCACCCGTCAGTTTGAGCGCAACCCGGTGCAGTTGATCAGTGTATCGTCCCGCTTTTTGCATCCGGTATATCCAGATGATGAACTGAAGCTATCGATGACGTTGGATCAGGAAAGTCAGGTCGCGACTGCCCGTCATACGACCGGCGTGTACGCGGGCCATTGTGCTCTGGCCACTGGTGTGAAAGTGCTGGCGCTTCAGTGCAGCATCCGGGTCCTGCCGCTCAAACCGCGAGAGTAGGGAGGATCAGTGCATGGCCCAGTCGCTGGCGCCATGCCACACCGTTCCACATACTGTCACGCGCGGCCAAGATGGACTGTTTCTTGATGCTGGGCCGCGCGCCCTGTGTCTTCGATCCATTCGAACCGCATTTCGCCGCCCTGCATGGGGGTCATGTCGAAGCGCAGATAGGGGTTGATGGAAAGCGAACGATGGTAGGTCGCCGTGATGACAGGCTTTCCGTTCAGTGTTGCCGTGAATGTTTTGATGATGCGCTGCGGCGGGGTGGCGCCGCTGGCGTCGGCCGCCAGGCCGGTGGTCATGGGATGCGTGATCATGGTCAGCACTTCGCCCGCCGTTCCGGGCGCCCAGGTTTTGGGCAGGCGCACCCGTGCCTTCATTTCGCTGGCGCCGTCCGACTGTGCCGGCGCGATGCAGCCGCTGGTGGTGACTCGCACTTCGCGCTCGGCGATGATGACCTGGCCATCGTCGGTGTGCGCCACGGCGATTACTGTTTGCGATTCGCTCAGGCGTATCCGCGTAGCCAGATTCAATGAGCCGATGTCCGGCCCGAACTCGAACTCGGCCACTTCAGGAGTGGGATTCCCAGGGGCAAAGATCGCCAGGCGCCGTATGGACGGTCCGCCCTGTTTCAGGCCGGATTGAATGGTCAGCGGCACGGCGGAGCCGTCTTCGGCGACCAGGGGGAGGTTGATCGACAGGCTTTCTTCGGACAGCTTCGCATCGCCGATGTGCTCGCGTATGGTTTCGATGCCTTGCCAGGCCTGCGCGTGTGCGCGTAGCGGAAGCGCGAGCGCGGCCGCGCCGGCAAGTGCGAATTGCAGCGCGCGCCGGCGGGTGATGCGGCGGCCCGTTTCATGTCGATTCAGTGAATATTCCATCAATCAGGGCGCGGCGTTGCCGCGCCTCCATGCAAGGCGCGCGCCAATCACGATGGCGGACGCGGATAACATTGAACTATAGGCGAGGGTGGACAGGCCTGTCAGGCCCTGGCCGATCGAGCACCCCAGGGCCAGCGCGCCGCCAACACCCATCAATGCGCCACCGGCAATATAGCGGGACATCTGGCCGGGCGATTCGAATCCTTCGGCCCGGAATTGGCCGCGCAGCAAAGCCGCCAGGAAAGAACCGGCCAATACACCCAGTACCACCATGATGCCGAAGCGCAGGCTCATGCCGGTGGCGATCATGGCATATTGAATGGTATCGCCGATAGGCGCGACGAAGCTCAGCGATGCAAGCGGTGTCGGCTCGAAGTCGTCGGCGCCCAGCCATCCGGTGCTCAACCACCCGGCCACCACCAGCAGGCCGATAATGGCGCCGCCGGTCAGGTCCCGCACGCGCCGTCCGGAGGCGCGCGGCCGAAGGGCGAAGATCGTCAGCGCCGCCGCCAGCCCCCAGACCGCCAGCGACCGTGGGAGGCCGTCAGGCACCGCTGTCCAGGCGGGAGTCAGGGTGGTGAATTCCGACAAGCGGACGCGCAAGGGCGCGATGATACCCGTCAGCGTCATGTGTGCGGCTATGCCCAGGCAGATCAGCACGACAAAGGATCTGAGGTTGCCCTGGGCCAGCAAGACCAGCGCGCGCGCCCCGCAGCCATTCGCCAGGCTCATGCCGTAGCCGAACAGTACGCCGCCCAGGGGAAGCAGCAGCCACGAGAACGCAGGCATCATGTACAGGGACTGGCCGATATCGACCATGCCTATCGATGCCACGATATGCGTGCCGGCCAGCGCAACGGCCAGGGCCAGGGCGAAGGCATGCAGCTTGTAGCCTTCGCGGCCCGACCAGTACTCTTTCAGGCCGCGGTGCAGACAGAATCCGCTTATTTGGCCGCTGGCGCCAAAAATAAAACCAACGGCCAGGCCGGCCCAGAGTACAAGTTCAAGCTGTGGCATACGTAATGTAAGGTCAGGCGCGCGTACCCCATGTATCGAGCGCTATGGCGTTGTACCATGCCTCGCCGTACTCGGCTTCAAGTTTGCGGAAAGTGGCATCCGCTTCCTTGGGGCTGACCCCGCCGGACGCTTCGGCCAGTTTGCCGTCCTTGAGCGCGTACAAGTGGGCGACCGAGATCCCGTAGTCGGGCGCGATCAGGCTGTAGCAGGTGTTCGCGAACGATGCCTGCGCGGCGGGTTTGCCGGCCAGGGCATTGACGATGGCGGCTGCGGCCACTTTGGCCTGGGCGTTGGCTGAGAATCCCGACTTGGGCATGGGCGCGGCAATGGTGGCATCTCCCACCACATAGATGTCGGGCACGAGCTCGGACTCGAAGGTCTGGTGCTTGACCGGCACCCAGCCGCTTTCGTTGGTGACACCCGCCTGTTCGGCAATGGCGCCCGCCTTTTGGGGCGGGATGACGTTCAGCACATCGGCCTTGTGGATTTGGCCGAACTCCGTCTCGACGGACAGATTCTTCGCGTCGACGCGGACGACCTTGCCGTCCTTGGCCAAGGGCACCCATTCGATCAGGTCGCCGTAGAACTGGTTCCAGCCGTCCTGGAACAGACCTTGTTTGGAGAATGCGTCTTTCGAGTCAAGAATAATGATCTTGGACTTGGGCTTGTTGTGCTTCAGGTAATGCGCCACCATGCTGACCCGCTCGTAAGGGCCGGGCGGGCAGCGGAAGGGGTTGGCGGGCGCAGCCATCAGGAAAGTGCCGCCGTCGGGCATGGATTCCAGCTGCTTCTTCAGCAGCGTGGTTTGCTCGCCGGCCTTCCAGGCGTGGGGCGCCAACTGCGAGGCGGCCTCATCGTAGCCTTCCAGGGCATTCCAGCGAAAATCGATACCGGGCGACAAGAGGAGTTTGTCGTAGGCAAGGGTCTGGCCGCCGGCAAGGCTGATCTTTTTGGCCGAGGCGTCCACGGCCGAGGCGTATTCGTGAACGACCTTCACGCCCAGCGCGCGCAGGTCATCGAAGCCGTGGCCTTGCTGTTCGAAGGTGCGCAGCCCGCCAAAATACAAATTGGTGAAGGGGCAGGTATAGAACGTGGTCGCGGGCTCGACCAGCGTGACATCTATGGCCGGGTTGCGGCGCTTGATATAGCGGGCGGCGGTCGCGCCGCCAAAGCCACCGCCAATGACCACTACGCTGCCGGCCGAAGGCCGGGCATAGGCGGGAACGGATAGCAATACGGCGCCGGCGGCGGTTGCCTTGCCAACACGGCCCAGCCATTGCCGGCGGGAAACATTCACGGGACTCTTCATTTTTTCTGACCTTCTTTGCCGGATTGGGGTTGAGCGGGTATTTGCGAGAAATGACGGGCAAGCGCCGTGATCTCGTCGTCGCTGAACCCTTTGACGAGACGGTTCATGATCGTGGTGTTGGGGGGCGGCGTGTCGGACTTGAAGGCCATGAGCTGCCCGGCAAGAATGCTTTCCGGCCGTCCGGCGATAGAGGGGATGCCACCGGGCGAACGGCCGTCGGTCCCGTGGCAGCTGGCACAGGCGCCGGCCTGAACAGAAATGTCGAAAGTGGATTGGGCCGCTGCCGGCAGCAGGGCGAATCCGGCCACAAGGGCGGATGCCGCGGCGGCTGTGCGCGCCATTCTGGAAGCTATACGCATGGATTTTCTTTTAATCAATTTGTAAGAATTCGAATGGTAACCATAGGCCCAATCGATTCAAACGACCTTTATTATCCATGCTTATTATTTTTTGTAATAAGGGCGAAACGCTGATGCAGCAGGCGCGCGGGCGTTTATGCCACCATCATGACAGCCTTGTTGCCGGTTACCATGATATCTTCGCGCAGAACGTAACAGGCCACAAACCCATTCCATAGAATCCACGCAAAAGGAAATCGTGCAATGAACATTGATTTGGACCAAGTCAGGGCGGAGTTGCTTTCCACCGGAAAGCTCAGGGCTGCCATCAATTATGGCAATCCGGTGCTGGCGCAGCGCGGCCCCCAGGGGGAGCCGCAAGGGGTGTCTGTCGCCCTGGCCCGGGCCTTGGCCGAGCGGCTTGGTGTCGAGTTGGAAATCGTGGCCTTCGAGGCTGCCGGCAAGGTTGTGGATGCAGCCGCCCAGGGCGTCTGGGACGTCGGCTTCCTGGCCATCGATCCCATGCGGGCCGAGCAGGTGTCGTTCACGACGCCCTATGTGTTGATCGAAGGCACTTATCTGGTGCGCGATGACGGCCGCTACACCGCGATCGACCAGCTCGACGCCCCGGGCGTGCGCATCGCGGTGGGCAAGGGCGCGGCATACGATCTGTTCCTGTCCCGTTCCTTGCAACAGGCCGGGATCGTGCGAGGCCCCACCTCGGCGTCGGCCGTGGATCTGTTTCTGGAGCAGGGGCTGGA